>NZ_JAYMVP010000028.1:0-837421 GCF_048056915.1 Phaeobacter sp. JH20_02
TCCACAGCTATTGACCATTGACGCGGCGGCGGAGGAATTGGGTGTACCTAAAGGATCGCTAAAAACCGCCGCCCAAGAGCATGGGTTCCTCGTCAAGATGGGCCGTGCCACTCGCATTGATAGAAACGATTTTCCGAAATTGGTGAAAGCATGCCAAGACCAAGCAAGGGCGCCCGCCTGCACAAATTCAAACACCGGCCGTACTGGTACATCCGGGACACCGGAAGGCCAGACCAGTCAACGGGCTGCACAAGCCGCGCAGATGCTGAAAAAGCGCTCGCTGCCTACATCGCGACCAAAGGACGGGAAGGTTCTGCGAATGAGCCCGCCAACGTAACCTGTGGGGAGGTTCTCGCAATCTACGCTGAGGAATATGCCCCGACCGTCGCGGCGCCAGAGAGGGTCGGATATGCGATCGATGCCCTGATCCCATTTTGGGATGGGCTGAAACTGAGCCATGTGAAGGGCGAAACGTGTAGGCGGTACGCAAAGACCCGAAAGAAGGTTGTCAAACGTGATCCGGACACCAAAGAACCCATCGAATACGCTCCTATCTCGCCAGGGACAGTGCGCCGTGAGTTAGGAGTTCTGCAACGGGCTATCAACTACGCCCATGCTGAGGGCTATATTACTTCTGCACCAGCCGTCACACTGCCGGGTAAGCCAGAGGCGACTGAACGCTGGCTGTCCCGTGATGAGGCTGCCAAGCTTCTCTGGGCGGCCTACCGGGGCCACAAGGCTTCCCACCTCGCCCGTTTTATCCTGATTGCGATCTACACTGGAACTCGCAAGGACGCCATTTTGCGGATGGGTTTTGAGCCAAACACCGTTGGAGGTTGGTTTGATCTGGACCGGGGCATCATGTTCAGGCGCAGTGATTCAGAGCGGCAAACCAACAAGCGGCGCACACCAGCACGCATCCCCCGCCAGCTGGCGGCCCACCTGAGGCGCTGGCGTGATAGCGGAAGCAAGTGGGCTGTCGAATATCAGGGCGCACGTGTCGGCGACATAAAGCGAGCCTTTGCAAAAGCCGTGCAATCCGCCGATGTTACCCCTTGTTCCCCACATACGTTAAAACACACTGCGATCACCTGGGCGCTTCAAAACGGTGCAAGTGTCTGGGATGCTGCCGGTTTCTTTGCGACCAGCGCCGAGACCATCGAAAAAGTTTATGGGCACCATTCGCCACACCACCAAGAAAGCGTCCTGCGTGCCGTAGAGCGGCGTTAGTTTCTGTTACGCGTAACAGTTACATCCATTTCGAACACATCCAGACTGTAAACAAAACGTAGGCAAAACGGGAATAAAACATGAATACTGGCTCTGGCGCTGCCCTCCGAAGGCAGAGGCCAGAGGTTCGAATCCTCTCAGGTGCGCCATCTCTCACACCATATTTCGCATATGCAACGATGCCGCTGGCGACTGTGTGCTGTGCTTGTGTTGCGCGGGCTGTGTGGCAAGGGCTTGCCGGTCCAAGGGCCATAAGTGGACGCTGTTGCGCCCTCGCACTATTATTGGTTAATCCCGACAAATCCGGGGCGGGAGAGAGCGGCCTGCGTCCATTCAGGAATGGTTTTACCCGTGGGTCGCTCGTTTTAGCGCCAATCGGGACGCCGCAGCCCCGCGCCAGACAGCTTGCGAAACAACTGGATTTCCAGGCAAAAAAAGAGGCCAGACCAGTGGTCTGACCTCTTATAGCTTGTATGGGCGGCGAGTCAGGCGCGACGGCGACGGCTGCCGGCGCGACCACCACGACCGCGGCTTTCCTCGCCCTCTTTTGCGGGCTCTTTGTTGGCCTTGATCCATTCACCACCGTGAGGATCGTTGTTGGTCAGCAGGTTGGCGGCGCGGATCGCTTCCATCTCCTTGCCCGGACGTGGCTTGGTGGATCCAAGACCGAACATCTGAACAAAGGCCTCGTCTTCCATGCCCTCGGGCAGGATGATCCCGGCGGCCTCCACTTCGGCTCTCTTTTCGGCAATCTTCTTCTGGGTTACCGGCAGTGCCACCGGGTTCATGATCGCAGAGGTCATCCCCGCGCCCATCGCCATCGGCAGGAAAGCATTATTGATGCCGTGACGGTTCGGCAGGCCAAAGGAGACGTTCGAGGCACCACAGGTGGTGTTCACGCCCAGTTCTTCGCGCAGACGGCGAACCAGTGCAAAGACCTGCTGGCCTGCGGTCGCCATCGCGCCAATCGGCATCACCAGCGGGTCAACCACGATGTCATGCGCAGGAATGCCGAAATCTGCGGCGCGCTCGACGATCTTCTTGGCGACGGCAAAGCGGACGTCGGGATCTTCGGAGATGCCGGTGTCGTCGTTGGAAATGGCCACGACCGGCACGTTGTACTTTTTGACCAGCGGCAGCACGTGCTCCAGGCGCTCTTCTTCGCCGGTGACCGAGTTCAGCAGCGGACGGCCCTCGGCGGCCTGCAGACCGGCTTCAAGCGCGCCGGGCACCGAGGAGTCGATGCAGAGCGGCGTGTCGGTAAGACCTTGCACCAGCTGGACGATCTTGGTCATCAGCGGCGGCTCGGTCTCGTTCGGGTTCGGGTTGGAGTTGTAGACAACGCCCGCGTTGATATCGAGGATGTTGGCGCCGGCCATCACCTGCGCAATCGCGTCTTGTTCAACGGTGGAGAAATCGCCGGCTTCCAACTCGGCCGCGAGTTTCTTGCGGCCTGTGGGGTTGATCCGTTCGCCGATCACACAGAACGGCTCATCAAATCCCAGGATTGCGGTTTTTGTCTTAGATTCTACGACGGTACGGGTCATTTTTTATCCTTGGGAATTGACCGGCTGCGCTGCTGCGCCGCCGTTGTTGATGGCCCAGGTGGCGTTGGTCTTGATGCCACCCAGCGGGAAGAAATGCACATTGGTGATGTTGAAATCGGGGTTGGCGGCCTTGTGGGCAGCCAGCTCGGCAATCACATCTGTCGGCTCATAGGGCAGCAGCAGCTTGGAGACATCCATCGCGCGCTTTTGCAGCACCTTGAGGGACGGACCAACACCGCAGGCGATGGCGAATTTGATCAGCGTCTGCAGTTTGGCCGGGCCGGCAATGCCGATATGGATCGGTAGATCTACGCCTGCAGCCTTGATGCTGTCGGCCCATTCGATGATCGGCTTCGCCTCAAAGGCGAACTGGGTTGCCAGCGCCATCTTCGCATCGGTGCGTTCGGAGAATTTCTGTTTCCACAGAAGCGCATCCGAGACGTTCTTCATGCTGCCGTCAGGATCGATATCCTTGTTGCCTTCGGGGTGGCCCGCAACATGCAGATTGGTGAACCCGGCCTTGTCGAACAATCCGGTTTCCAAGAGCTGCATGGAGCTGTCAAAGGCACCATGAGGTTTGGCAACACCACCGGCCAGCAGCAGCGCCTGCTTGACATCGGCCTCCCCCTGATAGCGGGCGATCCAGTCGGCCAGCGTGGCTTCGTCCTGGATGATCCGCGCGGGAAAATGCGGCATCACCGGGTAGCCTTCGGCATTGAGCCGCTTGGCGGTTTCCACCATTTCCTCGATCGGCGTACCTTCGATATGGGCGATGTAGACGCGGGTGCCTGCGGGCAGCAGATCGCGGAAGCTCTCGACCTTGGCCGCGGTGCGGGGCATCACCTCGATCGAGTAGTTTTCCAGAAAGGCCTCGACCTCGGGGCTGCTGGGCTGCGCTACGCCAGCATCGCGTTTCTTGAAGTTCAACAAAGCCATCGTGGCCTCCCAAAAAGATGTCAGGCTCATGCCCATCCGTCGTTAGCGATCAGTGTCTTGAGCCGGTCCTGATCATAATCCGCTTCCAGACGCTTGGCCTCGGCCTCGGCGATATCGGCCGGTTCACCATCCATGGCGTAGGGCGCAGCCTTGCGCCATTCCGCGAGATAGGCGTCGGCGTCCTTCGCGTTCACCTTCATTGCCGCACGGTCGATGGCTTGTTCAAACCGCTCTTCCAATTGGCGTTTGGCCCCGCGACGGCCTTTGCCGACGATGATCTGTGCTGGGATGTCGCGCCAATATACGATGGTGACGTCGGGCATTGCCTGAGCTTCCTTTGCGTCTGTGTAGTTGCGTTTCTAGTGTGGCATCGCCGGGCGCGTTCGTCGGATTTCGACCTGACATTGGTTCTGAGCGACCTTTTCCGGGTCGCTTCTGGATAGCAACGGCGGGCCGGGCTGGCTACCGGGCAGCGCCCTCATAATATTCAACAGCTTTATGAATTTGATCGGCAAAGCGCTCAAAACCGTTCAAGAAACGTCAATTCGTCAATCGGCAAATCGTCATCGGGGCATTCGGGCCACCTTGCACGTGGCGGTCAGCCCACATATGCTTGGATCAACACGATTATCGGAGGGCGTGAATCATGGCGCCCAGGCGTTCCAAAGGTGCGGGCGCATTTCCCCGAGTGGTAGAGAGCCCTGCACCGGCCCGCCCAGATCCTGATGCGCTCTATGCGGCGCTCGATCTGGGGACAAATAGCTGCCGGATGCTGATTGCCCAACCCAAGGGCAGCGGCTTCCATGTGGTGGACAGCTTTTCAAAATCGGTGCAGCTTGGCGCCGGTTTGGAGCGGACCGGGCGCTTGTCGCGCGCGTCGATGGCGCGCACTATCCAGGCTCTGCGTATCTGTCAGCAAAAGCTCAAACGTAACCGGGTGAAACGGATGCGGCTGGTCGCGACTGAGGCCTGTCGTCGGGCGAAGAACGCGCGAGAGTTCATTCGTCAGGTGCGCCGCGAGACCGGTCTGACGCTGGAGATCATCCAACCCGAGGAAGAAGCGCGTCTGGCAGTGATTTCCTGCGCGCCGTTGGTGTCGACCAAGACGGATCAGCTGCTGGTGGTCGATATTGGCGGCGGCTCCACCGAACTGGTCTGGATCGACATCTCCTCGATCCCGCGCCGCGACCGGCCATCCGCCATCATGCGGCTGCACGCAGGGTTTCATCCCGTTGAAAGCCCCTTTCCCGCGGCCAAGGTTGTTGACTGGATCTCAGTACCACTTGGGGTCGCGACGCTGCGCGATCAGTTCCACGACGTCGAGGATGACGCGGCCCGTTTTGCCCTGATGAGCTGGTTCTTTGAAGAGAACCTCGCCGATTTTGCGCCCTATAAGGACGAGCAGACCCGACAGGGCTTTCAGATCGTTGGCACCTCTGGCACCGTCACCACCGTTGCCGCCTCGCATCTGGGGCTGAAACGCTATGACCGGACCAAGGTGGACGGGCTGCGCATGACCAGCGATCAGATTGACAAGGTTATCCGCTCTTATTTAGAACTCGGCCCTCAGGGGCGCCGCAGCGACCCGCGTATTGGCGAAGACCGTCAGGCGCTGATCATGTCGGGGGCGGCAATTCTACAGGCGCTCTTGCGGTGCTGGCCGACGGACAGGTTGTCCGTTGCGGACCGGGGCCTGCGCGAAGGCCTGCTTTATGCACAGATGAGCGCCGACGGCGTTCTGGAAGACGGGCCGTTCTGACGGCCACACACAGGATATGAGCGTCCGACAGTTGGCCCCGATGCGGCCACGGACGACAGGGAACAGCAAATATGGCAAAGACACCCACGGGAAAAACACCCACTGGCAAGAACACCTCCGGGCGCGGACAGCGTGACCTGAAGGTCAAGGTCAAGACTGCCCGTGGGCGTAAACTCAGCTCCACCCGCTGGTTGCAGCGGCAGTTGAACGACCCTTATGTGAAACGCGCCCAGGCAGAAGGCTACCGTGGGCGCGCGGCCTATAAGATCATGGAAGTCGACGATAAATTCCGCTTCCTTGTGAATGGCGCGCGGGTGGTCGATCTGGGCTGCGCCCCGGGCGGCTGGGCGCAGGTAGCGGTGAAGCGGATCAATGCGCTGGGGGAAAAGCCGGGTAAGGCTGTAGGCCGCATCATCGGCGTTGATCTGCAGGAGGTCGAGCCGCTGGCGGGTGCCGAGTTCCACCAGCTGGATTTCATGGACGAAGGGGCCGACGACAAGGTCAAGGAATGGCTTGGTGGCAAGGCAGATGTGGTGATGTCGGATATGGCAGCTGCCAGTTCCGGTCACAAGCAGACCGACCATTTGCGGATTATCTCGCTTTGTGAAACCGCGGCCTATTTTGCCTTCGACGTTCTGGAAGAAGGCGGTACCTTCGTGGCCAAGGTATTGGCCGGCGGGGCCGAGGGTGATCTGCAAAAGCTGCTGAAGCAGAAATTCACCAAGGTTTTCCACGTCAAACCGCCATCGTCACGTTCGGACAGTTCGGAAAAATTCGTGGTTGCAACCGGGTTTCGCGGTGAGCCTTCGGATGCGTCTGACGATTGATCTCTAACCGGGCTGTGGCCGGGCGCATGGCAACCGCCGCCCTGCCCCGGCTTTCAGGTCTGGGCGATCAGCTCCCGCGCTGAGCGGTGCTGGAAAACGACCGCAGCGCCAGCGCCTGCAAGGCGATGGTTTCCAGTGAGGTGCCTTCAGCGCGCAGCGTCACGCGCGGGCTGTCCTTCTCGATGCAATGAGGCGCCGCGACAGGCTGTTTCAGCAGGCGTTGCACCAATTGGCGGGGCGGAAGTTTGCTTTGCAAAAGACGCATCTGTTCCTCGTACCGTATGAACGTTCGGGCTGTTCTCATCGAAGAATAGACCGGCCACTGGGCCAGCATCGTGGCTCAATTGTGGCAGAACTGCCTTATTGTTGCGATTTTCGAAACAATTTCACTTCAGGCACGGGCTGGTGCACTCGGACGGTTGCAAACGCCTGCGACAGGTCAGGAGGTTGGATGCAGCAGCACCCCGTTGAGTTCCGCGCCAAGGATCAGAATGGCTGAGTTCAGATAGAGAAAGATCAGCGCCGCCATAGCCCCCGCCAGCCCTGCATAGGTGGCCGAATAGGCCGCAAAACTGCTGATGTAGATGGCAAAGGCGAGGCCGGCCGCCCACCACAGCACCACTGTCAGCAGCACCCCCGGCAGCACCTGTGAGAGCCGGTGACGCTTCGCCGGGAGCAGCATGTGGAAGGCAAACACAGCAACGAGCGGGATCACCGCAACCAGAACCCCGTTCAGACCGCCCTCCCAGTTGCCTCTCAGCGGGACTTGCGGGAAGAAACTGGCCAGATGGCGCGCATAAAGCGGCAGGATCAGCTCAAACACCGCCGCCGCCATAATGCCCGCGCCCCCCAGGATCACCAGACCAATGCACAGGCCCCGGGTCTTCCAGAACGGCCTGGTATCGCGTTCATGATAGGCCTGCACCATTGCCAGACGCACCGCATCCACCCCGTTGGAGGCAAAGTAGATAGCGATGACACCACCCAGCGTGACCACCCCGGTGGAAGATGTGGCAAGCACCGAGTAGACCTCCCGCACGATGGGATCCGAGACGCTTTCCGGCCAGGAGCCAAAGACCAGCTCCACCAGGTTTTCCAGATCAACCCCGCCCGACAGTGACCCCGCCACCGCACCGGTGAGCGCCACGGTAAAAAGGATAAAGGGAAACAAGGCGAGCATCAGTGACATGGCGATATGGCTGCTCAGCACCCAGCCGTTCTTGTCGTTGAACCGCTTGGCGGCCAGATACAACGCATAGGCGCCGGGTTTCACATAGGGTCGCATGCTCATGGCCTGACGGTCTCATAGCTCGCGTCTAAAAACCAGCCCTTTCAGGGAGATATAGCCAAGCCCATCCGCCGGATGTAGGTTTGGCCAGAAGATATGCGACAGGGAGCGCGGCGATGGCCTGGATTGCGATAAGCACATCGGCAGTGCTGATGATGTGGGTGCTTGCGGGTCTGGCCTCTCTGAAGGCGGCCCGCACCGCCCGCACGCCGCAAGGGGCTATCGGCTGGGTGGTATTTTTGCTGTCCGCTCCGCTTGTGGCGCTGCCGCTCTATCTGTTTTTCGGGCAACGCCGGTTTTCGAGGTATCGCGCCACCCGGCGCGAGGCGGAGCGGGTCCTGAACGCGCTGCGCGTCTACTCAGATCTTCACACACAGGACCGCGATCAACTGGCCGCGAACCAGGCCCCCTTCGAACGGCTGGCCGGTTATCCGGTTTGCCGGGGCAACGGGTTTGAGCTGCTCAAAAACGGCGCTGAAATCGCCGATACGATTATCGAGGCCATTGATGCGGCAGAGGATTACGTTCTGGTCCATTTCTACATCGTGCGCGATGACAAGATCGGACAGCGGTTCAAGACCGCCTTGCTTGACGCACGCGCGCGCGGCGTTGCTGTCTGGTTCATGACGGATGCGGTGGGCAGTCACGGGCTGTCAAACCGATACCGCGAGGCGTTGGAGGCGGCAGGTGTCAATCAGGTTGACCCCAGCACCCGCCCCGGCCCGAAACATCGGTTTCACCTGAACTTCAGGAACCATCGCAAGACGGTCATCGTCGACGGGCGTGTCGGCTTTACGGGCGGAATGAATATCGGCGATGAATACATGGGGCGCGACCCGACCTTTGGCGCTTGGCGCGATACGCAGGTGCGGTTGACCGGCCCGGTCGTGCAGCAGCTACAGCTGGGCTATGCGGAGGATTGGTTCTGGTTGACCGAGGATCCGATCCTTGACCTGCTGACCTGGGACTGCGCCCCGGTTGAGGGCACAGGCAAACCCGCGCTGGTGGTCGAAACCGGGCCGGGAGACAGTACGATCAACGGCTCGATGCTGTATTTCTCTGCCATCTCCGCAGCGCGTTCCCGGATCTGGCTTGCCTCGCCTTATTTCGTGCCGGATCAGGATGTTGTGGCTGCGTTGAAGAACGCTGCCATGCGCGGGGTCGATGTGCGCATCCTCTTGCCCGAGACTGCGGATCATTACGCACCCTGGCTGGCTGCCTACGCTTATTTTGACGACCTGCGCGAGGTTGGTGTCAAAATCTATCGGTATCAGGCCGGATTTGTGCACCAGAAGGTTTTTGTCGTGGATGATACCATTGCGGCGGTGGGCACGATGAACCTCGACAACCGTTCTTTCCGGCTGAATTTTGAGAGTATGGCGCTGTGCTTTGATGCGGAAACGGCAGAACAGGTGGCGCAGATGCTGGATGAGGACATGGCATCGTCAATGCTGCTGGAGACGGATCTGGACGCGCAACCGGTGACCATCCGCTTTGGTGCGCCTGTCGCGCGCCTGCTGGCGCCAATCCTATAGGGCACCATGCCGGAGGCGACGGGTCAGCGTACTCTCACCGGCGCGGTATCTTCCAGCAGAAACACCTCTCGCAATGCAGCCACCAGAAACGCCGTGCTGATGCCAAAGGCAAAGAGCCCGGTAACCGCGCCGAACGCGGCAAAGATCCGCATCCCCTCGCCAAGGACGATATCGCCGTAGCCGAGGGTGGTATAGGTCGCGAGCGAGAAATAAATCGCAGTATTCCAGTCACCTATGGCACCAGAGAAAATCAGCGCCGTGGCCCAGATCCAGACCTGCAGCGTATGGGCAAAGACGATCAGCCCGATCGCAACCGCCAGCACTGCGCTCATCTGCACAAAGCGCCGCCCACGTTGCAGCACGCCAAGCCGTCTGCGCAGAACATGGATGCAGAACACCAGCAATCCAGCCTCCACGACAAGGCAGATCCCGAGGTACAGGCTGCCGAGCAGCAGCTGCTGGATGAGTGTCATATCCCTGCCCTCATTCGTTGACCTTGCGCCGATGGATCTGTCGATCAGCCGCGATCGGCTCGGCTCACGGCTCCGATTTTGGCGCAGTCTACGAAATCAGCGCTGCGACATGCAATCGCGATAGTACTGTTTGACCAGCCGCTTGCGCTGCGCCTCGGGCGTGTTGAAGTAATCATCGCGGTCCTCGGCTTCGGAACCGCTGCGTGATCTCGCGCGGCGCAGCTTGCCCTCCTGCACACTGATCCCGATCCGAACTGTCCCGGAGAAAGTGATCCCGGCGCGATCATTGCCCAGCCGCAGACCGTCAGGGGCATCACTGCGCGGCGCGCCGGCGTAGGCCTCCGCCCGGCTGCGGCAGAGCGCTTCGCGGCTGCCGGACGCCGTTTGCGCCACGGCGACCTCCGTCAGCGGGACCGCTGCCAGAGCGGCCAGAATGGCAGGTGCCAGACCTCGCGATGACCAGCGGAATGGCAGTGAGAACAGCGACATGGCGTAGCCTTTGTTGAGCCCAACCCCATTATTGCATGGGCAAGCTTCAAATGGGGCCTACATCAGGGCGCGTCAATGTTATCTGTTGTCTTGGGCCGGGATCCCCGGAAAGGTCAGCCTGCAAGATCAGCCTGTCTGGTCGCGGGATGTATCGCGGCGCAGTCGGACAAACCATAACAACCGCAAAAGGTTATACGCCGATGCTAATCATTGAGGAGGTCAGCAAGTCCTATTCGGGGCCGTCCGGCGCTGTTCCGGTTTTGGACCGTGTCTCGCTGGATCTGGCCGCCGGGTGCAGCCTCGCACTCACCGGAGACAGCGGATCCGGCAAAAGCACGTTGCTGCATCTGGCGGCCGCGCTGGATCAGTTCGACCGCGGCCGCATAGTGGTGGATGATGTGTCCCTCGCCGGGCTGGATGACACCGGGCGCG
This sequence comes from Phaeobacter sp. JH20_02, assembly GCF_048056915.1. NCBI lineage: Bacteria > Pseudomonadati > Pseudomonadota > Alphaproteobacteria > Rhodobacterales > Roseobacteraceae > Phaeobacter > Phaeobacter sp. JH20_02. The sequence goes on from NZ_JAYMVP010000028.1 coordinate 10,517, forward strand.
CGGCGCTGCGGCGACGACATGTGTCCCTTGTGTTTCAGCAGTTCAACCTGATCCCGGCCCTGACCGTTGGTCAGAACATCAGCCTGCATGCCCGGCTGGCCGACACGGTTGATGCCCCTTGGATCGAGGCATTGACCCGTCGGCTGGGGCTGGCCGAACTACAGGGGCGCTACCCCGAACAGCTGTCTGGCGGACAGCAGCAGCGGGTCGCTATTGCCCGCGCGCTGGCGCTGCGCCCAAAGCTGCTGCTGGCGGATGAGCCGACCGGTAATCTGGACGAAACGTCAAGTGCTTCGGTCATGGAGCTGATGCTGGATCTCGTGCGGGAAACTGGCGCGGCGCTGCTGCTCGTCACCCATTCGCAGGCCATTGCGGGCTTGCTAGACAGGCAAATCCACCTCAGCAATGGCCGCCTGCGTGAGGCCGGGACATGAGAGCGGCTGCATTCTCCGCGATCCTGTCTCACTGGCGCCAGCACCCGCTGCAATTGGCCATGCTGATCACCGGTCTTGCGCTGGCCACCGCGCTCTGGTCTGCGGTGCAGGCGATCAATGCCGAGGCGCGTGCAAGCTATGCCGAAGCCGCAGCGCGCATCTCCCCATCCGGACAAAGCTATCTCGTGAATCCAGTGGGAGATATTAATATTTCCCAATATGTTGCGCTGCGACGTGAAGGTTGGCAGCTCTCGCCGATACTGATCGGTTACCTCACAAACCAACAAAAAGGCCCCGACCGAAGGCGCCTTGAGATGGTGGGCATTGATATCCTCTCGCATCCGATGATGGAACGGCTGAGCGAAGCCGGAACCGCGACGGAATCCGACGGCGACACATCCGTGGCGCTTTCCCCGGCGGATCTGCTGCTGGCACCCGGTCACCTGTTCTTGCATCCCGAGACGGATATGACCGGCCTCGATCTTGATCTGCCTCCGACAACGCGCAGCACAGCGGTCCCCCGAGACGTTTTGATCAGTGACATAGCGACTGCGGCGCGACTGCTCGCGCGACCGGATGCGATCAGCCGCCTGATGGTGCTGGATGCGCAACCCGGCGGGCTCAGATCGCTGGGCGAACTGGTACCTGACCTGCGTTTGCAGAGCGCATCAACCGGCGCGGATACGGCGCAGCTCACCCGCAGTTTTCACCTCAACCTCACCGCCTTTGGGCTGCTGTCCTTTGCGGTGGGCCTGTTCATCGTACAGGGCACCATCGCATTGGGGGTTGAGCAGAGACGCGGCATGTTCCGCAGCCTGCGCAGTTTAGGGTTACCGCTCAACACTCTGGTCTGGCTTGTTTTTGCTGAACTATTGGCAATCACGCTTGTGGCGGCGTTGCTTGGCCTGATCCTTGGCTATCTGATCGCGGCGGCTCTCCTTCCCGGTGTCAGCGCAACCCTTTCGGGGCTGTATGGCGCCTCGGTCGATGGCAGCCTGAACCTTCGTCCGGGCTGGGTGCTTTCTGGCCTTGCGATGGCCTTGGCAGGCATGATGCTGGCCGGTGGTCAAAGCTGGTACAGCCTGTCGCGATTGCCCATTCTTGCAGCGCCAGCTGCAACCGCGCGCGGTCAGCAGGCGCTGCGTGGCCATCGGCTCTCTGCTGCGACCGGTGCGCTGATGGTGCTGGCGGCGGCAGCAATACCGGTGCTGTTCGACGGGCTGCTGGCTGGCTTTGTCTTTCTCGGCTGTCTGATGCTGGGGGCCGCGCTGCTGCTGCCGCTGGCGCTATCGCGGCTGGCCTTGGTCGGAACCCGAATGGCGCGTGGCCCGGTGACGCTCTGGTTATGGGCGGACATGCGCGCGCAGCTGCCGGGTCTGTCGCTGGCGCTGATGGCACTCCTTCTGGCGCTGGCGACAAATATCGGTGTTGGCACAATGGTTTCCAGCTTTCGCCTCACCTTCCTTGGCTGGTTAGATCAACGGCTGGCCTCAGAGCTCTATATGACGCTTCCGCGCGACGAGATGGCCGATGAGGTGCTGCCCTGGCTGGCGGAGAGGGGCATCCGCGCCCTCCCAATCCGCCACAGTGATGAGCGCTACAGCGGCGCCCCGATGGACGTTTACGGTGTGGTCGATGATGCCACCTATCGCGACAACTGGCCGCTGTTGCAGGCCGACGCAACCGTCTGGCAGCAGGTGGCCGACGGCAGCGGTGCGCTGATCAACGAACAGCTGGCGCGCCGTGGCGACCTGGAAACCGGAGATCTGCTGCAGATTGCACCGGATTGGAACATGCGGATAGCAGGCGTCTATTCCGACTATGGCAACCCCAACCCGCAGGCGATTGTCGGTCTCGCCACCCTGCTGGAGCATCGCCCGCTGATCGAGAATCGCCGTTTCGGCCTGCGTCTGCCGGTTGAGGACGTGGCGCGCCTGCGCCGTCAGCTGCAACAGGATTTCGATCTGCCGCCCAGTGCCTTCATCGACCAGAGCGCGCTTAAACGGCAGTCGCTGGCGATTTTTGACCGTACTTTTGTCGTGACCGGAGCGCTGAACCTGCTGACTTTCGGCGTCGCTGGCTTTGCAATGCTGACCAGCCTGCTGACGCTCTGGAGTCAACGTCTGCCGCAGCTGGCGCCGATCTGGGCGATGGGGCTGACACGCCGTCAACTGGCCAGATATGAACTTCTGCGCAGCGTGATCCTGGCCGGGCTGACGGCCCTGCTTGCCCTGCCTCTCGGCCTGCTGCTGGGCTGGGCATTGCTCGCGGTTGTCAATGTCGAAGCCTTCGGCTGGCGCCTGCCGATGTTTCTGTTTCCGCTGGACTGGCTAAGGCTGTTCCTGATGGCGCTGGCGGCGGCCGCGCTGGCGGCGGCCCTGCCGGCACGGCGGCTGTCAAAGCTGAAACCCGCCGATCTGCTGAGGGTCTTTGCCAATGAACGCTAAGCCTGCTCTCCAAGCGATTTTCTGCGGCCTTGTCGCGGTGCTGGTGCTGGTCATCCGGCTTGCCGGTCCGGCTGCGGCGCAGGGGTATGCCGGGCTCGGAACCGAGGTGGACGGGTTTGCAGTACCTGCACGCGGCACCCAGCTGATTTTTCCGCGTGATCACGGCGCCCACCCCGAGTTCCGCATCGAGTGGTGGTATCTGACCGCCAATCTGACCGGAGATGACGGGCGTGACTACGGGGTTCAGTGGACGCTGTTCCGGTCTGCCCTGCAACCGGGTGATGCCCGTTCGATGCCGACCGCATCCGCCTGGGAAGACCCCCAGATCTGGATGGGCCACGCCGGTCTGACGACGCCCGACGCCCATTTTCACGCCGAGCGGCTGGCGCGGGGTGGCATTGGGCAGGCCGGTGTCACCACCGCTCCGTTTGAGGCCTATATCGACGATTGGTTCATGCGCGGCCGCGATGCCGGTCTGGATGCGCTGAGCCTGCGCGCGACCGGGCAGGATTTTCGCTATGATCTCTCTCTCACAGCCAATGGTCCCTTGGTCTTGCAGGGGGATGGCGGCTATTCGGTGAAATCGGCGGATGGACAGGCCAGCTACTATTATTCCCAGCCGCACTATCAGCTGAGCGGCACATTGCAGCTGCCCGGCGGCCCGGTGCAGGTGACCGGAGAAGGCTGGCTGGACCGTGAATGGTCAAGCCAGCCCCTGTCTGAGGATCAGAGCGGCTGGGACTGGTTTTCGCTGCGCTTTGATAGTGGCGAAAAGCTGATGGGGTTTCAGTTGCGGGGCAGCAGCCTGTTCACCTCAGGCACATGGATCGCAGCCGATGGCACGCCCTCTCCGCTGGAGCCGGGGCATCTTCAGGCGACGCCGCGCGGGCTGACACAGGTTGCCGGTCGCGCGGTCCCAACGGAGTGGAACCTGCGCCTGCCCGAACGCAGCCTCGATATCGAAGTCACCGCGCTGAACCCGCAGGCCTGGATGGCGATGTCCTTTCCCTATTGGGAGGGACCGGTGCGGATCACCGGCAGCCACAGCGGTAAGGGATATCTGGAGATGACAGGTTACGCGCCGCCTCCCGACTAAAGGCAGACCGGGCGCATGGGCGACGGAAAAAGGGGCGCCCGATCGGGCGCCCCTTAAATACGGAGATATGCGGTTAGAATGCCTGCGGATCAGCGCACCACATAGACCGAACAGGTGGAATGGCGGATCACCCGCGCCGCATTGGGTCCCAGCAGATAATCCGACAGCTCCGGCTTATGCGCGCCGATCACGATCAGATCGGTTCCCGCCTTGTCCGCGACCTTCAGGATTTCCTGATAGGCTTTGCCGGTGGCCACCAGATGCCGCACCTTGGCGTTGCGTTCGGCGCCGAGGACCTCCTCGCAGAGTTTGCCCAGATGATCTGCGGTTTCCTTTACCGCGCGTTCATGGTGGTGCTCTTCGAAGAACCCCGAGACCCAGCTTTCGCCAAAATCGGGCAGCACATTGACGACATCCAGCTGCGCGCCATCCAGATCGGCCAGTCGGGCCGCCTCTGCCAGCACCTTGCGGTCCGTCGTGTCGCCGTTCAGTTCCAGCGCGCAGAGAACAGATTTACTCATGCCATAGCCTCCTCTTTGCGGGCACGGCCCGTCTGCATCAGGGCAACAAGCCCCAGCAGCAGCAGCGCCGGGATAAAGATCAGCTCCTTGGGCAGCTGATCCGACGGCACCTGCACCGAGGTCAAGGATACCGGGTCATCCAGATAGAAATCAAACCCGTCCAGCATCGGCTGCGCCGGGGTGCCGAACATCGGCTCTTCCAGTTTGACAATGCCGTCTTCTTCCAGCGGCAGCAGTCCGAACTGATCGAGGCTTGTCTGCCCGCCCTCTGCGCCGACGGTCAGAACCAAAGTGGTTTCGGTCATCTCGCCAGTGTCGAAATCGGGACCCGCCACTTTCACGCGCACTTCGGTGCCTTCGGGGACATCGTCGAGCGCGGTGACCAGTTCGGCCGGCTCCACCTGCGTGAACGGCGGCTGGATGTAATCCATGAAGAAGCCGGGACGGAAGATTGCAAAGGCAATCGCCACCAGCGCCACGCTTTCATAGATCCGGCTGCGGGTCAGGAAATATCCCATGGTGCCGGCAGTAAAGACAAGGATTGCAATGGTGGCGGTCACCGCAACCAGTATCCCCTCGGCCCAGGTGACATCAATCAGCAGAAGATCGGTGTTGAAGATGAACACAAACGGCAGCGCCACGGTGCGCAGGCTGTAGAAGAAGGCGATGAAGCCGGTACGGATCGCATCGCCCCCGGAGACAGCCGCCGCGGCAAAGCTCGCAAGGCCCACAGGCGGTGTCACATCCGCCATGATGCCGAAGTAGAACACAAATAGATGCACCGCGATCAGCGGCACGATCAGACCGGATTGCGCCCCCAGTTCCACCACAACGCCCGCCATCAGCGAGCTGACAACGATGTAGTTCGCCGTCGTGGGCAAACCCATGCCGAGGATCAGGGACAACAGCCCTACCATCACCAGCATCAGGATCAGGTTGCCGCCCGACAGGAACTCAACCAGATCGGCCATGACCTGACCAACGCCGGTGAGGGTCACCGTGCCTACGATCACGCCGGCTGTTGCTGTTGCCAGCGCGATACCGATCATGTTGCGCGCACCATCTACCATGCCGTGCCACAGGTCGTTGAGCCCATCCATGAAGTTGTGCAGCAGGTTGCTCTGTCCGCGGAACAGCGCCTTCAGCGGTTTCTGGGTGAGCAGGATCACGAATAGCAAGGCGGTCGCCCAGAAAGCCGACAGTCCCGGCGATTTCTGTTCGATCATCAGGAAGTAGACCAGCACGATGATCGGCAGCAGGTAATGCAGACCGGCCTTGTAGATCTCGCCAACCTCGGGCAGTTCGATGTCCTTGGCGTTGGGGTCATCGGGTTCAAGGTCGGGAACCTGCGCTGCCATATAGACCAGCGCGACATAGACCAATGCAACCAGACAGGTGATGATCAGGCCGGCTGCGCTTGGAGCGACGGCTTCGATCGCATCAACCGGGAATTGGGTGCCATAGCACAGCCCCGCAAACACCAGGAAGAAGCTCAGCATCCCCAGCGCCGTGCGCATCAGGTTTACTTCGCGGTTGCCCAGGGTCGGCATCTTCCGCTTTACCGCTTCCAGATGCACGATGTAGATCAGCGCGATATAGGAGATCGTCGCCGGCAGGAACGCATGGGTGATCACCTCGACATAAGAAATACCGACATATTCCACCATGAGAAACGCAGCCGCGCCCATAACCGGCGGCATGATCTGGCCATTGACAGAGGAGGCAACCTCTACCGAACCGGCCTGCTCCGAGGTGAAGCCAACCCGCTTCATCAGCGGAATGGTGAAGGTCCCGGTGGTCACGACATTGGCAATCGAGGAGCCGGAGATCAGACCGGTTGCGGCCGAGCCGACCACCGCCGCCTTTGCCGGGCCGCCGCGCAGGTGACCAAGCGCGCCAAAGGCCATCTTGATAAAGTAATTGCCCGCACCCGCCTTATCCAGAAGTGCACCGAACAGCACGAAGAGAAACACGAATTTCGTCGACACCCCCAGCGCGATGCCAAACACACCTTCCGAGGTGATCCACATCTGCTCCATCGCGCGGTCCAGCGATGCGCCTTTCCAGCGGATCACATCGGGGACCAGCTCGGATGAGCCGAAGAAAACATACAGCAGGAACACAGAGGCCACGATTGCCATCGCCGGGCCAAGGGCGCGGCGCGCGCCCTCAAACAGCAGCACAAGACCGATCGCAGCAAAGACCGTGTCGATGTCATCACCCTTGCCACCGGCATTCACGATCTTCTCGTAGAAGATATAGCCATAAAGTGCGGTAAATGTGCCCATCAGCGCCAGGATCCAGTCCTGAACCGGGATCCGGTCCGTCGGGCTGCTCTTCAGCGCGGGATAGGCCGCATAGGCGAGAAAAATGGCAAAGGCCAGATGGATCTGGCGCGCATTGTTTACGACGCTGCCCGGTAGCACGAGATTGGCAACCGGAGAGGCCAGCAGCACCTGAAAGACCGACCAGATGCAGGCCACAATGGCCAGGAACAGCCCTACGCTGCCAATCGGGTTGCGGGCGCCGGAGTCTGATGAGGCAACAAGAGCCTGAAGCTCTTCCTCCGACAGCGGACCTTTGCCCTGTGTTTCACTTGTCATGATGGTTCCCCTCGAAAGCTCGTACCGCTTGGGTGCAGGTACTGCTCCACTTGTTCTTGACACCCCGGTCAGCGGACGTGGAGACCGCAGGTGCAAAACGGGGCGCCATGGCGCCCCGTTCGATCAATCGGTCTGGTTATTCAACCCAGCCCTGTTCTTTGTAGTACTTCGCCGCGCCGGGATGCAGCGGTGCGGACAGGCCCGCAGTTGCCATTTCCTCAGGCTTCAGGTTGGCGAAGGCCGGGTGCAGTTTTTTGAAGTCTTCGAAGTTTTCAAAGACCGCTTTCACCACGGTGTAGACCGCCTCGTCCGAGACCTGATCAGAGGTCACGAAGGTCGCGCCAACGCCGAATGTGCTCACATCCGCGTCGGAGCCACGGTACATGCCGCCGGGAATGGTTGCAGTCCGGTAGAAGGAGTTGTCAGCGATCAGCTTTTCAACCGCTTCGCCATCCACGGTCACCAGGACGGAGTCGCAGGCGGTGGTGGCTTCCTGGATCGAGCCGGAGGGGTGGCCAACGGTGTAGACCATGGCGTCGATCTGGTTGTCGCAGAGCGCTGCGGATTGTTCGGCGGCCTTCAGCTCGGTTGCTAGCGCAAAGCTGTCCATGCCCCAGCCTTTGGCTTCCAGCAGCACTTCCATGGTGCCGCGCTGACCGGAACCGGGGTTGCCGATGTTGACGCGCTTGCCCTGGAGGTCGTCGAAATTGGTGATGCCGGCATCGGCACGCGCCACAACGGTAAAGGGCTCCGGGTGAACGGAGAACACGGCACGCAGACCTTCAAAGGCGCCCTGCTCTTCGAATTTGGAGGTGCCGTTATAGGCGTGGTACTGCCAGTCGGACTGCGCCACACCGAATTCCAGCTCACCATCACGGATGGTGTTGATGTTGTAGACGGAGCCACCGGTGGATTCCACGGAGCAGCGGATACCGTGCTCTTTGCGGGTCTTGTTGACCAGACGGCAGATCGCGCCACCGGTCGGGTAGTACACGCCGGTCACACCGCCGGTACCGATTGTGATGAATTCTTCTGCCATCGCGGCAGGTGCCATGAAGGCGGTAGCCACAAGGGCGCTAACGGCCAGCTTGGTGTTGGTCATATGTAGTGTTCTCCCACGTTTTTGTCTTCGAAACCGTAGAGCCGCACACGGCGCGGCTGGGGTCGTTGAACCCTTGGGGACATGTAGACGCCAGGTGTGTTTTGTCGCGCGTTCTGGCAACAATTTCCGGCAGGTCCAGCGGTTAAAGCGTTTCAGGCGCATCAGACCAAGTCAAGGCTTACGATCTGCCCGTGGTCCCGCAGGCACGAGGTTTCAGCGTATCTGATACCAATCCCGGAATATTCCCCCGCATCCACATCCATTGGATTCGGCGCACTGTGGCAGATTGTCACACCTATGTGCAACCCAACTTCGCCATTCAAACCCCTTTGATGACGATATTTTCTAGAAGATTTCTGGAATTGCCGCCGCCATAAAAGACTGGATCCGACACCGCAAGGGGCAAAAGCGTAATACCCTCCCCGTTTATGTGCCCCTGCCACCTAAGCGTGCCTTCGGTCGTTGCCCGGTGCGGTATGTGAACATCACTGCCGATTGTGCTTTGCGAGCGTGAGATTTCACGCCTATGTCCGAAACCGGCTGCGATGGCGGCTTGCCGAAGACTGCGCAAGGACGCAAGATACCGCAGAGCGCACCGCCTTGGCCCGCGGCCAGGCATATGCGTCGAGACAGCCCGCAGCGCATTCCATGCCCCGGACATCCGGACCCACCCATCAGCCACCTGCAGCAGGCCAGCAAAAGGACAGTCCCAATGAACTATCACCGACCAACCAGCTTTGCCGAAGCGGCGGAGCTGGCGGCTTCAGCATCGGGAGTTACCCGTGTTCTGGCCGGCGGCACCGATGTGCTGGTGCAGATGCGCGCCGATATCGTCACGCCGGATACGCTGATCGACATCAAGGCGATTGATGGCGTCCGCGACATCCGCAAGGAAAGCGATGGCAGCTGGACCATCGGCGCCGCGGTGGCCGGAGCCGAAATGTCCGAACATGATGACCTGTCCGCCGCATGGCCGGGCGTGGTCGAGGCGATGGACCTGATCGGATCCACCCAGGTTCAGGGCCGGGCCACGCTTGTCGGCAACCTCTGCAATGCCTCCCCTGCCGCCGACAGCGTGCCGGCTATGGTTGCGGCAGGTGCATCGGTCAGCATCACCGGACCTGACGGCAATCGCCGCGCCGCGGTCGTGGATATTCCGGCAGCTCCCGGCAAGACCACGCTGAAGCCCGGCGAGTTGATCACGGCGGTGCATCTGCCGCCCGCCGTGCCCGGTCAGGGCGACGCCTATCTGCGGTTTATCCCGCGAACCGAGATGGACATCGCCGTGGTCGGCTGTGGTGTCTGGCTTCGGCTGGAGGGCGACACCGTCGCGGATGCCCGCGTTGCCCTCGGAGCTGTCGCGCCCACGGTACTGCTGGTGCAGGCCTGTGCCGATGCCCTGATCGGCTCCAGGCTGGACGACGCGGCCTTGGGGCGACTGGCCACCGCTGCCTCTGATGCCTGCTCACCGATCACCGACAAACGCGGCACCATTGCCTTTCGCACGCAGGTGGCGGGCGTAATGGCCCGCCGCGCCGCAGAAACCGCCTATGCCCGCGCCAAGGGAGACAAAGCATGAGCACGAAGATCCACGTCTCGGCCACCGTCAACGGCGATGCCGTCGATTACCTCTGCGATCCGCGCGAAACGCTGCTTGATGTGCTGCGCGACCGTTTGAACCTTACCGGTGCCAAGGAAGGCTGCGGCACCGGCGACTGTGGCGCCTGTTCGATCACTCTCAACGGGCGGCTGGTCTGTTCCTGTCTGGTGCTCGGCGTCGAAGCCGCAGGCCAGGAAATCGCCACCGTCGAAGGCATCGCTGCTGGCGAAACACTGCATCCGCTGCAACAGAAGTTCATCGACCACGCCGCGCTGCAATGCGGTATCTGCACGCCGGGCATTCTGGTCGCGGCCAAGGCGCTGCTGGAGAAGAACCCCGACCCCAGCGAGACCGAAGTGCGCTATTGGCTGGCGGGCAATCTGTGCCGCTGTACCGGCTATGACAAGATCATTCGCGCCGTCATGGACGCGGCGGCAGAGATGCGGGAGGCATCATAATGGCTCTGGATCAACGCAAGACCGATTTCACCCAGGTGGGCACCCGTCCCAACCGCCCCGATGGTCTGGACAAGGTCACGGGCAAGGCGCGCTTTGGCGCCGATATCACGGCACCGGGAATGCTCTTCGGGGCCATCCTGCGCAGCCCTCACGCCCATGCCCGGATCAAACATATCGACACCAGCAAGGCCGAGGCGCTGAGCGATGTGAAGGCGATTGTCACCCGTGCCGATTTCTCGGACGCCATCAAACCCGCGCCGGGGCTGGAAGGCGAACAATGGAATGTGCTGGAAAACGTGATGGCGGGCGATACCGCGCTCTATGATGGCCATGCCATCGCGGCTGTGGCAGCCACCTCGGCCCTCGCCGCACGTGACGCGCTGAAGCTGATCGAGGTCGAGTATGAGGTGCTGCCCCATGTGACCGATGTCGATAAGGCGATGGCCAAGGATGCACCGGTGATCCGCGAGGGCGCTGCCGATTACTCTGTGCCGGAGGGGATGCACCCAAACGTGGTGCGCTACCACGAAAGCGGCCATGGCGATGTCGAGGCGGGCTTTGCCAAGGCCGATCTGGTGGTCGAGGAGCATTTTGTCACCGAGGCCACGCATCAGGGCTATATCGAACCCCATGCCTGCCTTGCCCAGCTGGGACAGGACGGCAAGGGTGAACTGTGGTGCTGTACGCAGGGCCACTGGTATGTGCAGAAGAACTGCGCGGCGCTGTTGGGGATTGAGACATCGCAGCTGCGCGTCACCGCCTCGGAAATCGGCGGTGGCTTTGGCGGCAAGACCACGGTGTTCATCGAACCTGTCGCACTGGCCCTGTCGCGCAAGTCCAATCGCCCGGTCAAACTGGTGATGAGCCGCCCCGAGGTGTTCCGCGCCACCGGCCCCACCGCCTCGACCTCCATGGATATCAAGATCGGCATGACCGCTGATGGTATCATTACCGCAGCACAGGGCACCTTCCGCCTACAGGGCGGTGCCTTTCCGGGTGCGCCTGCGGATATGACCGCAATGTGTGCCTTTGCGCCCTATGATCTGAAGAACGTCCAGCAGATTGGCTATGACGTCATGAGCAACCGCCCCAAACAGGCGGCCTATCGCGCGCCCGGCTCTCCGATGGCGGCTTATGCGGTGGAATCTGTGATTGACGAGCTCTGCCGTAAACTGGATCTCGACCCAATCGAAGTGCGCTTGAAAAATGCCGCGCGCGAGGGCACCAAAGCCTCCTACGGGCCAAAGTTCGAACGTATTGGTCTGGTCGAAACGCTGGAGGCCGCCAAGGCACATCCGCACTACAGTGCCCCGCTGAAACCCGGTCAGGGGCGCGGGATCTCCTGCGGCTTCTGGTTTAACCATGGTGGCGAAACCTCGGTGTCATTGTCGCTGTCAGAGGATGGCACCTGTCAGATTTCTGTTGGCACGCCCGATATCGGCGGCTCCCGCGCCTCCATGGCGCTGATGGCGGCAGAGGTTCTGGGCATTCCCTATGAGAGCATCCGCGTCACCATCGCCGATACTGCCACGCTTGGTTATAATGACGTCTCCCACGGCAGCCGGGTGACCTATGCCAGCGGCCTTGCCACGATCAAGGCGGCAGAGGATGCCGTGGCCAAGCTCAGCAAACGCGCCGCGGCCAAATGGGGTATCCCCGAGGATGCTGTGAAATGGGAGGACGGCCATGCCGTGCCCTCCGGTCCCAATGCGGGCAACTTCGACCCGATGCCGCTGGCGGAGATTACCCGCGACATGGGCAAGACCGGTGGACCGATCTCGGGCCATTTCGAGGCGACGCCCGAAGGGGCCGGCGTCTCCTTTGCCACCCATATCGTCGATGCGGAGGTGGATCCCGAAACCGGCAAGACCGCTGTGACGCGCTATACGGTCATTCAGGATGCGGGCAAGGCGATCCATCCCACCTATGTCGAAGGTCAGTTTCAGGGCGGTGCCGCACAGGGCATCGGCTGGGCGCTGAATGAGGAATATATCTACGGCGAGGACGGGCGGTTGCAGAATGCAGTATTCCTCGACTATCGGATCCCCGTCGCCTCGGACCTGCCAATGATCGACACGGTGATTGTCGAGGTGCCGAACCCCGGTCATCCCTTCGGCGTGCGCGGTGTCGGCGAAACCTCGATCTGTCCGCCTCTCGCGGCCATCGCCAATGCAGTCTCTGCGGCGGCGGGGGTGCGGTTGCATGCGCTGCCGATGTCGCCACCACGGATTCTGGCCGCCCTGGATCAGCAGCGCGCCAAGACGGGCTGAGGCGCCGCAATGGCACCTGAGTACAGCGCCACAGGTCAGGGCGCGGGCACGCCGCGCCTGACCGTACACCTCTGGTCGGGCCTGCGACGGTTTGCAGATGGGCAGGACGCTGTGGAGGTTCAGGCCACCACAATCGGCGCGATGATCGCAGCGCTCAAATCTGCCTATCCCGCACTTGCACCGGCTCTCGACGCAGGCGTATCCGTTGCCGTGGACGGCCGGATCATTGCTGCCAGTCTTGATGAACCGCTCCGGCCCCAGAATGAAATCTACCTCATGCAGAGGTTGCGCGGCGGCTAGCTGCGCAAGAGGATTGCACTTTACCGCCAATGCGCTAGGACGGCATCAGCGGCGGCGCTGGGCCAGCCATCAACGGAGGACACCGCAGTGAAGGTCAACGGCACACATTATCGCTCGCTCTGGTGGGACGAGGATCAATCGGTTCTGATGATTATCGACCAGCGTTGGCTGCCCCATGAGTTTCGCATTCAGCCGGTTGCAACACTGGATGATTTCGCGACCGCCATCGTCGAGATGCGGGTGCGTGGCGCGCCGCTGATCGGAGCCACCGCTGCCTATGGCATGGCGCTGGCGGCCGAGCTTGATCCTTCGGACGGTGCGCTGGAGGCCGCTTGGGAGCAGCTCAATGCGACCCGCCCCACTGCGATCAACCTGCGCTGGGCGCTAAACCGCTGCATGGAGGTCCTGAGTCCCCTGCCCGAGGATGAGCGTGCTGACGCCGCACTGAAACTGGCCCATGCAATCGCCGATGAGGATGTTGAAATCAACCGGCGCATCGGCACTTACGGGCTGACCCTGATCCGTGAGATCGCACAGAAGAAACCCGCAGGTGAGCCGGTGCGGCTGCTCACCCATTGCAATGCAGGCTGGATCGCCACGGTTGACTGGGGCACCGCCACCAGCCCGATGTATCAGGCCCATGATGCCGGAATTCCGATCCATGTCTGGGTCGATGAGACCCGCCCGCGCAATCAGGGCGCGCTGACCGCCTGGGAACTGGGCAGCCATGGTATTAGCCACAGCTACATCACCGACAATGCCGGCGGTCATCTGATGCAGCACGGACAGGTCGACCTGGTGATCACCGGCACCGACCGCACCACGCGTCAGGGTGATGTCTGCAACAAGATCGGCACCTATCTGAAGGCACTGGCAGCCCATGACAACGGGGTGCCCTTCTATGTCGCCCTGCCCTCGCCGACCATCGACTGGACGGTGACCGATGGCGTTGCCGAGATCCCAATCGAGGACCGCGACAGCCGCGAGGTAAGCCATGTGCAGGGCGTGCTTGATAGCGGCGACATCGGGCTTGCGCGTGTGACACCGGACGGCACGGTCTGCGGCAACCCGGCCTTTGACGTGACCCCCAATCGGCTGGTCACCGGGCTGATCACAGAGCGCGGCATCTGCGATGCCTCTGCCGACGGGCTGGCGGCGCTGTTCCCCGATCTTATCCGCAAGGCCGGGTGACCGCGCCATGATCAGACCCGCCCCGGATGACAGCCGCGCCCTGCGTCAGTCCATCATTGATGCTTGCCTGGAGATGAACCGGACCGGCATCAATCAGGGCACCTCCGGCAATATCTCCCTGCGGATCGCCGGGGGTGACATGCTGATCACCCCGTCCGGCATCCCTTATGAGGCGATGAGCCCGGAGATGATCGTCCGAATGCCGCTTGCGGGCGGGCCTGATCCCGAGGATGCACAGCCGGCCCCGTCGTCGGAGTGGCAGTTTCATCAGGCGCTGCTTGCGGCGAGGCCGGAGGCGATGGCGGTCGTCCATGCCCATCCGGCGCATTGCTGCGCTCTCGCCGTGAACCACATGACGATCCCGGCCTGCCACTATATGGTCGCGGCCTTTGGCGGAGATGACGTGCCGCTGGCGGATTACGCGCTGTTCGGTACGGCTGAATTGTCGGATCATGTCGTCCACGCCATGGCCGACCGCCACGCCTGCCTGATGGCAAACCATGGGGCCCTTGTGACCGGTGATACGCTGGCGCGGGCGATGTGGCGCATGGTGGAGCTGGAGAGTTTGGCGCGGACGTACATACTGGCCCGCAGCATCGGCACACCAAAACTGCTAAGCACGGCGCAGATGGAGGAGGCGCTTGCTGCCTTCGCCACCTACGGGCTGAAACAGGCCTGACCAGCCGAGTCGCCATTGCGCGATAATCGAACATCTTCCCGGCCCGGTCGAACGACCAGCGGGCAAGATGACCGCTGTCACGCCATTCCTCCCAGTTAGATGGCAGTTTTTGGGCCTTCGTCCGTCTTATCCCGGAAACGGGCGTAAATTCCCTTGCGTTAGCGCAAAAGATACGACCTCATATCAGGGAATTAGGAAGAAATATGACTGACCCTCTGATTTTCGACGGCCACAACGATGTTTTGCTGCGATTGCACAATCGCGATATTTCATCCGGCGTGGACGGGTTCCAAGGCAACGGCGGGCGCCAGATTGATCTGGCCAAAGCGCGCACGGGCGGCTTTGGCGGCGGCTTCTTTGCGATCTATATTCCGGATGGCCACAGTCTGGATAGCGAAGACGAGATGATGGCAGACAGCTATGATATGCCGCTGTCGGCGGCGATCAGCTGGCCCGATGCCGCCCCTGTCGCGCTGTCGCAGGCGTCCCTGCTGTTTCAGCTGGAAAGCGACGGCGCGCTGAAGGTCTGCCGCACAACCGAAGATATTCGCGACTGCCTCTCGACCGGGATGATGGCGGCGGTGCTGCATATGGAGGGCGCGGAGGCAATTGATCCGGATTTCCACATGCTCGACCTGCTTTATCAGGCCGGGCTTCGCTCAATCGGTCCGGTGTGGAGCCGCCCGACAAGGTTCGGCCATGGCGTGCCCTTCCGGTTTCCGGGATCACCCGATACCGGTCCGGGGCTGACGGAGGATGGCAAACGGCTGATCCGGCGCTGCAATGATCTGGGTGTTATGATCGACCTGTCGCATCTGAACGAGGCCGGTTTCTGGGATGTGGCCAGGCTGAGCGCAGCGCCGCTGGTGGCCACCCATTCCAATGCCCATGCGCTGACGCCGCACAGCCGCAACCTCACCGACCGCCAGCTGCACGCGATCCGCGACAGTGACGGGATGGTCGGCCTGAACTTTGCGGTCGCCTTTCTGCGCGAAGATGGCCGGATGGACGAAAACACCCCGATTGACCGGATGCTGCGCCATATCGACCACCTGATCAGCCAGCTCGGCGAGGATCGGGTTGGTTTCGGCTCGGATTTCGACGGGGCCACCGTGCCGCGGGAGATCAGGACCGTTGCAGGCCTGCCCGCGCTTCGCGCCGCTCTGCGTCACCACGGTGTGGATGAGACGTTGATGAAAAAACTATGTCACGACAACTGGCTGCGGGTTCTGGATGCCACCTGGCGCAGCCCGAAAACGGAGGCGCGCAGCTGACCGGTGCGCGCTCCGGTTCAGACCCACACAACAACAAGACGCTGACAACAGCGCGATATTCCAAGATCAAAAACACAATAGGGAGTTAAAGATGAAAACCATTCATACCCTTCTTGGCACCGCCGCGCTGGGGCTGGCGATTGGCCTCACTCCGATGGCGACCATGGCTGAGACGCCCGCCAATATGCTGGTTATTGCCAACCGCATTGACGATATCACCACGCTGGATCCGGCGCAGAGCTTTGAATTTGCGGGTGCCGATGTGATCCGCAACATCTATGGCAAGCTGGTCAACTTTGACCCCTCCGATCTGGATGCAGGCTATCAGCCCGATCTGGCCGAAAGCTGGACAGTCTCCGAGGATGGCCGCACCATCACCTTTACCATGCGCGAAGGCGTGACCTTCCAGTCCGGCAACCCGGTCCGGGCCGAGGATGCGGCGTTTTCGCTGAAGCGCGCGGTCATTCTGAACAAGACGCCGTCCTTCATCATCACGCAGTTTGGCTTTACGCCCGAAAACGTCGATGAAACCATCAAGGTTGATGGCAATACGCTGTCTATCACCACCGACAAACGCTATGCGACCTCCTTTGTTCTGAACTGCCTCACGGCGACCATCGGCGCCATCGTCGACAAGGAACTGGTCATGGCCAATGAGGTCGATGGCGATATGGGCAACAATTGGCTGACCACCAATTCGGCAGGCTCCGGCCCCTACAGCCTGGCCAGCTGGAAGCCGAAGGAAAGTGTCACCCTGAGCGCAAACCCCTCGTATTATGGCGGTGAGCCAGAAATGAAGCGCGTCATCGTGCGCCACGTTCAGGAAAGCGCAACCCAGCGCCTGATGCTGGAACGCGGTGATATCGATGTGGCCCGCGATCTGACGCCCTCGGATGTGGACGGTCTGGCCGGTGTTGAGGGTGTCGAGGTGCTGCGCGAAATGCGCGGCCGCCTGATGTATGTCTCCTTCAACCAGAAACACCCGGAACTGTCGAAGCCGCAGGTCCGTCAGGCGCTGAAATATCTCATCGACTATGACGGTATGGAAAACAGCTTCCTGAAGAACTGGTATGTCGGCCACCAGAACTTCCTGCCGAAGACCTATCTGGGCGCTGTGGACGAAAACCCCTTCTCGCTCGATGTCGAAAAGGCCAAGGCGCTGCTGGCAGAGGCCGGTGTCGAAAATCTGGAGCTGACCGTCGGCGTACGCGAAGCGCAGGAACGGCTGGAAATTGCACAGTCGTTGCAAAACACCTTTGCACAGGCCGGGATCACGCTGAACCTTGAGGTTGGCACTGGCAAACAGATCCTGGGCAAATACCGCGCACGCGAGTTGGATATCTATCTGGGCGCATGGGGCCCGGACTATCCTGATCCGCATACCAATGCGGGGACCTTTGCCTATAACCCGGATAACTCGGACGAAGCCAATGCAACCGGTCTTCTGGCCTGGCGCAACGGCTGGGACACCGGCGGGCTGACGGAAAAGGTTGCCGCCGCCGTGGTCGAGGGCGACACCGACAAGCGCGCCGAGATGTACCACGAAATTCAGGCAGAGTTCCGCGACACAGCCCCCTTTGCCATCATGTTCCAGCTGATCGAACAGGCTGGCATGGCCGACAATGTCGAAGGGCTGAGCCTCGGCGGGGCGATCACCTCTGTCGCCTACTGGGACGTGACCAAGTAAAATGGCGAATTTCGCAACAGAAACGGAGCGGCGGCCCTGGCTGCCCCTCCCCCCTTGGGCGCGCGGCACACTGGTGACGCTGTCGTCCATCGCAGTCACCATGCTGGGCCTCTTGTTCGTGACCTTCCTGATTGGTCGGGTGATGCCCATTGATCCGGTGCTGGCCATCGTGGGGGAACGCGCCACCGAGGAGCAGTATAATGCCGCCTACCGTGAGCTGGGTCTGGACCGGTCGCTGGCTATTCAGTTTTTCTACTATGTCACCGATGTGCTGCGCGGTGATTTCGGAACCTCGCTGCTGACCGCGCGGGATGTCTCCTCCGATATCGCACGCGTGTTTCCGGCGACCTTTGAACTTGCCACTATTGGCATTCTCTTTGGCTGCATTCTGGGCGTGCCGCTGGGGGTCATCGCCGCCGTACGCCGGGGCAGCTGGATCGACCAGATTGCCCGCGTGATTGCACTTGTGGGCTATTCCATGCCGATCTTCTGGCTCGGCCTGATGGGGCTCTTGCTGTTCTACGGCATTCTGGGCTGGGTCGGCGGCCCCGGACGTCAGGGTATTTTCTACGAGGATATGATCCCGTCGGTCACAGGCATGATCCTGGTGGACTCGCTGATTGCAGGTGATTGGGGCGCGTTTCGCGACGCGTTTTCTCATATCGTGCTGCCCGCCGCGCTGCTCGGCTATTACAGCCTTGCCTATATCAGCCGCATGACGCGCTCGTTCATGCTCGAACAGCTCTCGGCGGAATATATCACCACCGCCCGCGTCAAAGGCATGAGTGAATGGGCCGTGGTCTGGACGCACGCATTTCGCAATATCCGCGTGCAGCTGATCACCGTGATCGCCCTCAGCTATGCCAATCTGCTTGAGGGATCGGTTCTGACCGAAATCATCTTTTCCTGGCCGGGGATCGGCAGCTATATCACCACCGCACTTTTGTCGGCTGACATGAATGCGGTACTGGGCGGTACAGTTGTTGTGGGGCTCGTGTTCATCTGCCTCAATATCTTCTCCGATCTTCTCTACAAAGTCTTTGATCCGAGGTCGAAATGAGCCTGTCATCGCAAACCCCGGCCCCTCAGCAGGGCCTGCGCGCCTGGCTGCTGACCGACACGCCGAGATCGCGGCGTCAGGCCCGGCTGGCGGCGCTCTATCAGGGCTGGCTGTCGCTCAAGCAGAACCATATGGCGATGGTCGGGCTGGCCATCCTGATTTTGTTGATCTCCATCGCGCTGCTGGCGCCGATGATCGCGCCCCATGACCCATATGTGCAGAATCTCGCCAATCGGCTGCAACCGTTGGGCAGCGAGGGGCATATTCTGGGCACGGATTCCCTTGGTCGTGATATCCTCAGCCGGTTGATCCATGGTGCCCGCATCACCCTCTATATCGTGGCGCTGGTGGCGCTGATTGCACCGGTTGCGGGCCTTCTTGTTGGCACCGTCTCCGGCTACGTCGGCGGCTGGGCCGATATCATTCTGATGCGGATCACCGATATTTTCCTGGCGTTTCCACGGCTGGTGCTGGCGCTGGCCTTTGTCGCTGCTCTTGGCGCCGGGATTGAAAACGCGGTACTGGCGATCTCGCTCACTGCCTGGCCGCCCTATGCACGGATGGCGCGGGCCGAGACACTGACGATCCGCTCCTCCGACTATATCAGCGCGATCCGCCTGCAAGGCGCAGGCCCGCTCAGGATCATCATCAAACATATCTGGCCACTCTGCATCTCCTCGCTGATCGTTCGGGTGACGCTCGATATGGCAGGCATCATTCTGGCCGCCGCCGGTCTGGGCTTCCTCGGCCTTGGCGCCCAGCCACCAAGCCCGGAATGGGGCGCGATGATCTCCGAAGGGCGCCGGTTCATCCTCGATCACTGGTGGGTGGCCACCATGCCCGGTCTTGCCATTTTTGCCGTTTCGCTGGCGTTCAACCTGCTCGGAGATGGCCTGCGCGACGTATTGGACCCAAAGGACAGCGCCTCATGAGCCCGCTTCTGGATATCGAAAACCTCTGGGTGCGATTTCCCACCCGCAATGGCATCTTTGACGCAGTGCGCGGTGTGTCCTTCTCGCTCGGCCGTGAACGGCTCGGCATCGTTGGGGAAAGCGGCTCCGGCAAGTCAATGACCGGTCGCGCCATCCTACGACTGATCCGGCCTCCCGGCATCGTCGAAGCGGATCACATCAATCTGCACGGCGAGAACCTGCTGGCAAAATCGGAGCGCGAGATGCGCAAGGTTCGCGGCGAACAGATCTCCATGGTGATGCAGGATCCCAAATTCTCGCTCAACCCGGTGATGACCATCGGCGATCAACTGATCGAAGCCCACCGCCTGCACAGCAAATCCACCAAGACCGAGGCCTATGCCAAGGCCTTGGAAATGCTGGAGGCTGTGTCGATCCGCGACCCGGAGCGCGTGATGACCGCCTACCCGCATGAGATGTCGGGTGGCATGGGGCAACGGATCATGATTGCCATGATGCTGATCCCAAACCCGGAAATCCTGATCGCGGATGAGCCGACCTCGGCGCTGGATGTCTCGGTGCAGGGACAGGTGCTGTCGATCATGGATCGGCTGGTGAAGGAACGCGGCATGGGGCTGATCTTTATCAGCCACGATCTCAATCTGGTGTCGCAGTTCTGTGATCGGGTGCTGATCATGTATGCAGGCCGCATCGTCGAGGTCTGCGACGCCGATCAGCTGCACGAAGCGCAGCACCCTTATACACGAGGTCTGCTCGGCAGCCTGCCCCGATTTGATGCTCCGCGTCCTCGGCTTGAGGTGCTGCAACGTGATCCCGCCTGGCGGGATGCGCCCAGCGTGGAGGGTCGCAGATGACAATGGCGCTGGAAATCAATAACTTAAACGTCTATTTCGGCGACCGTGGCGCATTGGTCCATGCCGTGAAATCGGCGTCTCTGGCGGTCGAGATCGGCGCCAGTTTCGGCCTCGTCGGCGAAAGCGGCTCAGGAAAATCCACTATCCTGAAAGCCATCACCGGTCTCGCGCCGCAGTGGAATGGTGAGATATCGGTTGAGGGCAAACGGCTTGGACCGACCCGTGACCGCGCATTTTACAAGACCGTTCAGATGGTGTTTCAGGATCCCTATGCCTCGCTGCACCCGCGTCAATCCGTGGATCAGGTGCTGTCGGAGACACTGCATCTGCACGGGTTCCGCGACATCGATGCACGGGTGGAACAGCTGCTGCAGGATGTCGGCCTTGGGCCGTCGTTCCGCTTTCGCTATCCGCACCAGCTGTCCGGTGGTCAGCGGCAGCGCGTCGCCATCGCCCGCGCGCTGGCCCCACGGCCGGATATCCTGCTGCTGGACGAGCCGACCTCGGCGCTGGATGTCTCGGTACAAGCGGAGATCCTGAACCTTCTCAGCGATTTACGTGCCGCGCATGGGCTGACCTTTGTGATGGTGTCTCATGACCTCGCGGTCGTTGCGCATATGTGTGATGCGGCGGCGGTGATGCAGCATGGCGAGATTGTAGAGGTGCTCAGCATTGATGCCATGCGCGCCGGGCAGACACAGCACCCCTATACACAAACGCTGCTGCGGGCCTCCGCCAATCGGGTGGCCTGAAATGGGGCTGTCAGGGGTCTGACAGAGAGCTGCCAAGCGGGCGACGCCCCTCGGAATGCGCCGCGCACGGGACGGTAACCTGAGATTAAGGCCAAGATAGTAGGCTTGACGCGCGTTTGAACAAGGATGCGTGTCATGGTGGCCACGCCGACCCCCTATTCGCTGTCCGGACCGGGTCCGGGGATGACGGTTGCGACCGTCTCCTCTGGTGTCCTGCATGGCGTGACCTACCCAAAGGTTGGCGGCCAGACCGTCCAGCTGGGCGAACTCCTCGGCGCGCTCAGCCATGCGCTTGATCTTACAGAAGGCCAGCCAGAGGGTCATTGCGTAAGATGCTGCTGGATCGGCATGCAGGTCGCCGATTACCTCGATCTGTCGCAGGAGGATCGCGCTGATCTCTACTTTACCCTGCTTCTGAAGGATCTCGGCTGTAGCTCTAACGCCGCCCGCATCTGCGCGCTCTACCGCACGGATGATCTGACCTTCAAACGCAATTTCAAATTCGTAGACGGAACCACCCGGCAGAAGCTCGAATTTGTCCTGCGCCATACCGGCCAGGGCGACAGCCGGTTGAAGCGGTTGAAAACAGTGACCGGCGTGATTGGCCGCAGCGGCAGTCTGGCGACTGAGCTGATCCAGACCCGCTGCGATCGCGGCGCGGAGATCGCCCGGCTGATGCGGTTCTCCGAACAGGTCGCAGAAGGGATCGCAGGGCTGGACGAGCATTGGAACGGCGGCGGCCACCCGGCCGGCATCAGCGGTGACGAGATTCCGCTGTTCTCGCGCATTGCGCTGATGGCTCAGGTCACCGATGTGTTCACGCTGCAGATGGGCTCAAAAGCCGCCGCTACCGAGCTGGAGGAGCGTGCCGGAAGCTGGTTCGATCCCGATCTTGTTCCAGTGTTTACCCGGGTGATCCGGTCCCCCGGTTTCTATGACGCATTGACCAGCAGTCGACTGGAAGCGAGCGTGTTCTCGGATCGCTCCGCCCGGGCGACCCTCACGGTTGATGAAACCTATCTCGATGAAATTTCCTACGCTTTTTCAAAGGTTATCGACGCAAAAAGCCCCTTTACCTACGGCCATTCCGAACGGGTCGCCCATTACACGGACATGATCTGTGAACAGTTGGGCCATGATCTGGTGCATCGTCGCTGGATGGTGCGGGCCGGACTTCTGCATGATTTGGGAAAGCTGGGGGTATCCAATGCAATCCTCGACAAACCGGGCAAGCTTACGGAGGAAGAGTTCGCCTGCATGAAGCTGCATCCCGTGCTGGGACACGACGTTCTGCGGCGGATTTCAGTCTTTGAAGACGTGGCGGAGGTGGCAGCGGCCCATCATGAACGGCTCGATGGGAAAGGCTACCCGCATGGGCTTGCAGCCGCCGATCTCACCACCGACATGCGCGTGCTGACGGTTGCTGACATCTTTGACGCGCTGACCGCGGACCGGCCCTATCGCTCGGCACTGCCGCTGGAAAAGGCCTTTGAGATAATGGATGATATGCAGGGAACGGCCATAGATCCGGCGATATATCACGCCCTGAAGGATGCCATAGCCGCCAGCCCCTGGCCTGCCCGCGAAGAGCGGCCATTCTCACCAAAACTCTAGCGCCCCAGATGCTTATCTGGGGTTTGTCAGCAGTCCACCGGATGCAGGCAAAACGGCGCTGGAGACAACAAAAAAGCAGAGAGGCAGCAATCGCGCTCTCTGCTTTTCATGGTACCCAAGGCCGGACTCGAACCGGCACGCCCGCAAAGGCGGGGGATTTTGAATTCCGAAGTTATTCTTCAAAATCAAGGTGGTTGTACTCAGGAAAAGCTGGGCGGCGTCGATGTGATGCCGTCCGGTACCCAACCCCGAAACACACCAATTTGTGCATCAGTGCGGCCCGGTCAGCTCTGCGATATCCTTCAGCTTCCCGGCATTGCATCGGGCGGTCGCGCGCCAACCATAGGTCAGCTCTATCAGCCCGCCCTCTGATCGTGCGCCCTTCACCGGTTCAGAGCAGGGCGTGGTCAGCTCAGCCGGTATCGGGCGCTCGACATAGACAGGCACCGGTTCGGGCTGGCTACAGGCGGTCAAAAGCATCGCCGAGAAAATCAGACAGTGGCGCATCATACCCCTCCATTTCGCGCAGGCGGCGCAGGTCCGCATCCAGTTGGCGCTGTTCGCTCTGCATCCGCTTGATGTGGGCGTCCAACACATCAGCCGCCTGCCGCGCATCCTCGACCTGCCGTTCGGTGACCCAAAGGCGGCGCTTGGCTGCGTCCAGTTCGTCCTGTACCGCGGCACGGCGCCCGGACTGCCACCAGCCCCAGCCAGTTGCGGCCAGGGCGGCGATAAGGGCAGTGATGGTCAGAGCGTTGCGGATCACCCGTTCACCGCCTTGAGGCACATCGAGCGCTCGCTGATCCGGCGGTTGGTGAGACCCCGCAGCACACGACCCCCGGCTCGGTTCCAGCGCGGCAGTTCTTTGCAGGCACCGACCAGATCCCCGGCGTTGGCCTTGCGCACGAGCGTTGACCGACAGGCCGCCCCTGCCCCGACATTGTAGGTCCAGGACAGAAACGCGATCTTGGCGCCGGTCGGAACATCGGCCTTCAGACAGCGGTCCAGCTGGGCCTCATAGCTGCGGAGTTCCAACGCGAACATCGCGTCACACTCTGCTTTGCTGTAGCTATCTCCGGGGGCCACGCCTTTGGTTTCGCCGTAGCAGACGGTCCAGACGCCCACGGCATCGCGATATGCCTCCGTCCGAAGGCCTTCCCACCCGCCGATGAATGCGGTCGCCAGAGCAGCACTTGCTGCGGCTCCCATGACTGTTTTGCGCGCCTTACCCACGGTAGGCACCCCACTGGGTCATAACCCGGGCCACGGCAGTCAAACCGGCCAGCGCAATCATCAAGCCGGAATAGATCTGAGACGGGATCCCGGCCTCGAAGAACGGCAGAACCGCCTGAACCACGCTGAGAGCGATCATCAGGTAGAGGCCCCACATGGACCAAGCTTCGAGGGCAATCTTTTGCCAATCGTGCGTCAGTTTCATTTTCTTCCTCTGGTGGTGCGCTAACGGGTGCGCTTGTGAACTTGTGCAATCATTGGGTGTTGGGTAGAGGTCACAAATGCCCGGAGTATTTTCCCGATCGACCGATCAGATTATTGAGCTGAAAAACCCGCTGCTGGTGCCGTGGACGGATGCCACGCGTTCCGAACGATCTGCCACAGTGTTCGGTGCTGACGGGACGCTGTGTTCTGAGGCGGTGTCGTGGAAGGAACCAGGTGAAGCGCGCTCTGCCCTTCCTGACGTCCTGCCAGATCCCGCAACGCACTTGGCTGGCCGCTACCTGTTCGGGGGGATATTGCAGCCCCACTTCGGCCACACCCTCGCGGAAAGCACCGGGCGGCTATGGGCGCTCGATCAGGCAGGCGATATTGACGGCATCCTGTTCTTTGCGCGGGACGTGAAAGCAGCGCGGCCCCGTTTGATAAATCCGGCCAAGGCGGTGTTGGAGACTTTTACGCAAGGGCGCCGTGTTGAGATCGTGACGGAACCTGCGACGGTTGATCAGCTGGTGATCCCGGAACAGGGCTTCGGCCTAAAGGACATGGCCGCTGGAACGCCGGAGTTCGCCGCCTTTGTCGATCGCGGGGTACGCCTGCCCTCCAACCCGCAGCGCAAGATCTACATTTCCCGCAGTCGCTTCCCAAAAAACGGCCGGTTCCTGTTCGAGGATCGTATCGAGCAGTATCTGGCGGCAGAGGGCTATCTGATCTTTCACCCCCAAGAACACAGCATGAGTGAACAGATCGAGGCCTACCGCACGGCAAGTCATGTGGTCGCCAGCGATTGCTCAGCGATGTTTCTGGCGGGGTTCGCTGTGCCGCGGGGCTGTCAGGTCGGGATCATCAATCGACGGCTCATTGGCGCCACCTACAGCCTGGAGCAGATGTTTCGCCTGCTGGCCGGGTGCGAGGTGTTTCCCTTCCGGCAGATCGTGCGTCAGTGGTGCCAGGTCGGTGCGGAGGACAACCCGCTAAAAGATCTGTCGTTGCTGGACATGACCGCGCTGTCGGAGGGGCTGCGCAGCGCGGGGTTCATATCGGGCACAGATTGGCCCCAGCCGTCCGACACCGAGATCAAAGATGAGGTCAGCTTTTGGTCTCGCGATTTCGGGAAGCAGTTCCGCGAAAAGGACTTGGCACGAGCCGAGCGGTAGAGATGAGGTGAGACGTGGCGAAACTGATCCTGCACATCGGTCACAGAAAAACCGGATCCAGCGCTATCCAAAGCTGGTTGGCCGTCAATGGCGCCAAACTCAGGGACGCGGGCTTTGCTTACCCGGAACACGGATCGTTTGGTGAGGCCCAGAAAGGGCACGTGACGCAAGGCAATGGCCGATTGATCTTTGATCCTGGCTTCACGCTGAAAACAGACACGCTGCTATCCAACGAGGGGCTGTTTATGACGCTCTCGCAAGACGGCGCACTGGACGAGATGATCAGTCGACGTGCACCGGATCTGCATGTGGTCCTGTATACGCGGAATGTCTTTGAATACTTGGTGTCGTCATGGGGGCAGAAGGTGAAGACCGCCGGCCTTCCTGAGGATCTCGACAGCTACCTACTGGGCTACGAGGATGATCACTACAGCACGATCCCGTTTTGGATCAACGCGGCGGCATCGGACGGGTTCAAACTCAGCATCAGGAACTATTCCGCCCGCAAGAGCGATATCATCCGCGACTTCCTTACCACTTGCTTTGGCCCGGAATTTGCGACGTCAGCGAATGTGTCGGACGTGAGGTCGCCGGTGAACCGGTCCCTCACTGAATCCGAGACCCAAGTGCAGCTGCTATTCAACCGATACATGGGCAAGCGCTCGCGGCGGCTGATCAGCTACCCGCTTGTGCATGAACTGCCTGATATCCGTGCTGGCAAGGCGGTGTTTTCAGAAGCGGCCTATGATGCCGTGCGCGGCCAGATCTCCGGCACCATCGCTGAGGTGAACGAGTTTGTCGCGGAAGAAGACCGGATCGAGATTGAGCCGTACGAGAAATATGCGCCTGCTGATGCTGCGCCCAACAACACCGTTACCCTGACCCACGATCAGCTTGAAGTGATCATCCGCAACGTCTGCGCTCACATGGCCGACCGGAGCCTTGGTGTCGAGGATGCAGATGTTTTGCGGGATGTGGCCATGATGTTTGAAAAAGGTGGGACGCCTGATCTGGTACAAGCCGCTGACCTGATGGCGCTGGCAGAACGAGCGCGGCCCAATGGCGGGTTTATCCGCAAGAAAGCCGCGCAATTTAGGAACATGCTTGGCCGTTACCGGGGCTGAGCGCTAGGGATACCAGCGCGTTTCGGTCGCCCACAGTGGGTGGCACCGATGGAAGACAACCACATTAGACATTTCGAGTTGTTCGGCTGTCAGTTGTACCAGCCAAGGCCCGAACTCGAATACACCCGCTCCGCGATCCCGAGTGCCTTCCTCGAATGTGATGGCTGCGACCGTGCCTATCTCGGTGCGAAATTCGATACCAGAGAAAGTGCAATCCCGCAGTTTCACACTGCGCCCTGTTATCCTCACATAAGTTGGGCCGCTGGGTGTGATCTTATCAAAGCTGGTTTCGCCTGCCACAGGGAAAAGGTAGCCTTCGACCTGCCCACCGACAGCTGACCCAAACACAGCAACGGCCATAGCAAAGGCGGCGATGAGCGCGTTCTTAGTCAATGCTGAACCCTCCTTTGAGCGCATACGCGATCGCACCCATGATCATCGCGCCGACAACAAGCCTGACCAGCCACCGGAGGATATCTTCGATTGAATCGAGGCGCTTCTCCACATTGGTGCGATGGACCTCATCCACGGCGTTGCTCATCTCAAGCGCTTGCAATCGACGTTCGATGACACGTCGCCATTCATCTTCGGTCATGCGCCACCTTGCTGCTTGATGATTGCTGTGAGGTCCATGGTTAGGGCCGAGTGAACACTATCGGTTGCAAATAGTCCGAACCCGTAAGGCCGCTGACCTGCCATTCTGTTGTCCATGATAGGTTATCGCCACTGCTCTGGAAAAAGACCTCTGCGGGTGCGTAGGCAGTTTGAGGGCACGCCCAAACAAACTCGTTAATTGACAGAGGGGTTTGGAAGTCCCACCCGATCATACCTCGGCTGTTCGCGACGGGGCTGTCAGGTACGGTATTTGTGTATTGAGCAATCCACTGAGAAGATCCGCTCGCGTCGAAGGCGTTTTCGTACACGAAAGACGAGCCTAGCTCAGAAGAAGCAAACCCGCGCGCTGTGGCTAAACTGGGGTCGGTTAAATCAGCGCCACCGGCAGTCCCGCGCAACTCGAGATTTGATGCGCGGACGCCACTGTTATCTGCTGCGGATGTCATCGCGCCGGATACGACACGCCAATATCTAGCCGGAGTACC
Organism: Phaeobacter sp. JH20_02; assembly: GCF_048056915.1. Classification (NCBI taxonomy): domain Bacteria; kingdom Pseudomonadati; phylum Pseudomonadota; class Alphaproteobacteria; order Rhodobacterales; family Roseobacteraceae; genus Phaeobacter; species Phaeobacter sp. JH20_02. The sequence continues at coordinate 38,224 of NZ_JAYMVP010000028.1, forward strand.
ACCCCCGCCCTGGCTCGCCGCAGCCAACAACGCCCTTCGTTTTAACAGCGCCATACCAGCCCCCTATGTTGCCGCCACGGCTTTGGATGCCGTGATGACTGTGATCCCGTCCTGATACTCAAACATCAGCTCGGTACGATCCCAGAAGGTGCCAGCGGGGATGGCAGTCGCGCCCGCGCCGCCGTAATCTGTTTCCGACCAATACATCGTGCCGCGCACCGTCAGAGTGAGGTTGTGCAGATGGCCGTCGACCAGCAGCAGCCGACACACCTCACCATTGTTGATCGCGCTCATGTTGAAGCTGACATCCCCGGTTTTCACGATCTTGACGGAAATACCGTTGGTCCGATCCCAAACATGAGCGCCGGAAAACGAGGACAAGTCTTCGATTGTCGATCGCGCGTGTCCGTCCGCACCGTCCACAAGCAAGCCGCCTCCGTTTGATGCCTGTAGCAAGGGCGTATTGTTCCCATCGTTGGTCCCGTCAGGAGACCTGCCACGCAACACGATCCCGGCGACAGGATCGGCGACGGTGCCAACAGTCGCGTCTGCCGCGTTGTTCTTCCCGGGCGAAAGATTTCCGCTGCCGTCGACAACCCAATCGCCTAAATTGGTGCCGCCATCCAAGTCGGAGAGGTCAACGGTGAGATTATCACCCACGGATCGGCTGACGGTCAGGACATTTGTCGCGGCATCAAACGTCAGGCCATCTGCAACACCATCAGATCCGCCGCCTCCACCTCCGCCATAATTTGCCACAGCAACGTATTTATCCAGAACATCGACCCACAGGAATTCCGTGATCTGGAACGCCCCCGCCCCGATGGTCAAAGGCCCCACACAAAGTGGACTGTTCACCACGTCGATCTTTGTGCCGGCATCCGAGCTTAGGCAGGCCAGCCAGAAACGCCGCGCTTCCATCTTCTCCACAGTCAGGGTGCAGGCGTATCCGGCAGTGTTGACGTAATACAGGCAGTCTTGTTGCGGGGTGAAGTTGTGCGGCTCATCAGGCAGCCGGATCGTGGAATCAACACCAACGGGATATTCGCCGGAATATGAAGCGGCAGCACGAAGCAGAGAGGCCATCGCCCGCGGATCAGGCTCAAGCGAGGCACTGAATAGGTCGCCGTTGCGCATTTGGTGGCTGTTGTTCACATCCTGCGCCGCGCCATATGGCCCCTCAGGCCCGCCGGTGCTGATGAACTCGACAGGTACGCCGCGCAGTTCGTCGTCGGCATTCCGGTTGTTGGCGGCATGGACGCGAATTTGGAGCTCTTTCTGGCCGGTTGCCGCGTCATAGTAAACGCTCTCGACCCATACCGGACCTTCAAGGCTGTTCGAAGTTGCATCCAGATCCAGAGTGGTCACGTAGGTCCATGCGCCGTTGATGGGGTCAGTGGCTGAGTGGATCTCGATATCCCGGTTTCTGCTGTTCTTGATGCACATGTACCACGTGCCGTCTTGTGCCTGCATAAGATCAGGCTCCAGCATCGGCGTCGTGCTTGCCCCAACATTCATGGCAATCGGCGGGCCGACCACCATGGCCTGCGCGCCGGGTGTACTGGTGATGCTCAGCACCTCGCAGATATGCGGGCGCATTGTCACCGGGGTGCCGTTTGTTGGCTCATCAGGCAGCTGCGTTCCGAGGCTGGCCGTCATCCATACCGCATCGCCGATATTGTGGAAACGAGGCCCCCAAATAACGCCGACAGGCTGTGCAGCGCCGGGGATTGTGGTCCCTCGGACGCCCCCGTACTGGTTGCTGCCCGTAATCTGACAGTTGATGATTTCAGGCTCGCCTAGACCGTTCATGAAGTAGAACGAGAAGTCATAGGGTTCCCCGTCGCCAGCCGTCACCGGCACCATGAACTGCCCTTCCTGCCGTGACCAGAACGGCTGCGCATCTCGCCCGCCTGTTTTCGCCCCACCAGCCCCGCGCGGAATCGGGAATTGGTTCAGACGCCGCATGATGCTGCTGTCCCGACCGATGAAAAGCTGCTGCTCCGTCTCCGTCTGGTTTTTGAAGAATGTTCCCACGAAAAGGTTATCCGGGAAGTCTCCTAAGAGGCGCAGACCGTCGACACCGAACCGCCAAAACGCGCTCTCAAGGCCCGTCGCCGTGGCATCAATCGTATAGCTCTGACCATAGCAGGACACCCACTGACCGTCGCGCAGATCGCCCCGCAGGATCGCGGCGCGCAGCTTGTAGATATCGGAGAACTCCGGCCCGATCTCGAACGCTTTGACCCCGCCAGCGGTCACAATATCCGGGTCAGTCTCAGTGGGATGGGCAACGATGTAACGGGTGTTCTCAGTTTCCGGTGAAAGGATCGTGCCAACGGTGTAGCTCTCAGTCGGATCAGCCAATAGTGCCTGACCGGTGCGAAACGCCTTGATCATGGTCAGTTCGTCGTCTGGCACCCCCGCATCACGCGGCTCGACCAGCTGGATACCTGTTCCTTCAGCATTGATTGCCAGAACCTTGCCAGCCGTCAGTGGAACCGGGTCGATGGCTTTGAAGAAGCGAAGGCTCCGGCGGCTGTTGCGGAACAGCTCAGCCAGAACCGACCAGATCCGCCCCAGTTCGACATTGAACTTCTGAACGAGTTGACCGCTGTTCAGGTAATTCTGCTGGCGCCAAGGTGTGAGCGCACCATCAATGATAATGATTGAGCCTTCGCCCAAGGGGGCATCGAACGTGAGCGTCGCGTTGTCGTCAAACCCGTCGTTGAAACTGGTTGAGAGCGTCCAATCCTCCCGCGGCGCATCATTGACGTAGACAGCCAGCCCGTCTGTATCGAACAGACGGAAATCGAGATCAAACGGGCCCGCGCTCGCAGAGGCCAGTGTGATGGTCGTGGAACGATCGGATTTTGCAACGGTAGCCATGAGCGAGACTTTGCCCGCCATGACTGCCTAACAAATGCACATGTGGCTTTAGGAGAGCCGGAGAGCCGTCACACGAGCGCCATAGGTTGCTCCGGCGACGCTTCCATTGGTGGTGTTGTAGAACTTGAACGACACGGTGTTGGCGGCTGAAATCCAAGCCTGACATGTCAGACCATGCGCCAGTTCGCCCGTGAGCGCCCACACCAGCTGATCCGTGACTGCCGCATCCGCAAGGGTTGCTGTCACAACCTCAGAGGCACCTGCTGCAATCGAGATAGGCGAAAGGCTCACCTCGCCATGCAGTACGCTCTCTAGCGTGGCCCCGCCATCAAATCCAATGGTAGCGTCGAGAGCAGTGAGGTTCTCAATCTCGCTTGTGCCGAAATTGTGGTCGCCGCCGTCCTTGGCAACGCCTTTGAGCAGCGTCGAACGCTTGGCTTTTTTGCTGGGGTTGGTGCCGGCGGAAACGTCGTAGATCACCAGCTCGTCATTGTCGCTGATATCTGCCTCTGAAAGCTCGTTTAGCCCTGTGATCTCTGTTGACATGGTGACCTCATTGAATGACGCGACAATCCGTCAGGACGCCGCGCCACCCAATGCACATCAGCCACCGAGAATACCTGAGATATCTGGGGCGCGGTCAGGCGTCGGGCTTCCGGGCATCCACCACGAGGAGTTTCCGTCCCGGTTTTCACGCGCTTGAGCCCGTTTCTTGATCTTGGCCGCGCTTTCAGGATCCAAGAGCATCTGCAACTGATCCCATAGCAACCGGTCCATGGCAGGGCCGATAGCCGGGGTCTGCCCCATTGGCGTATATCTGCGCCCGATATCCGTGAGTTCCTTGGCAAAGTTGGTGTCTTGGCCTGTTGCAAACTCCCAGGCGTTTTTGATGGTCAGGTTCCAGACGTCACCAATAGTCTGCGGGACCGGACCCGCGACATAGGCCGGGAAGCCCCCTCCCCAAGACGCCTGACCTGTCGACACAATATCGCCGATGATACCTAAACCGCCGCCCTTGAGAGTCGCCTTCCCCCAGAATGCCGGACTGGTCATATCCATCGGATCATTGCCTTTGATGATCTCGCTCAGCTGGAGAGCAATCCCGCCCATGACGGTTGCTCCAGCAGCAAGGTTCATCGCATACCCAATTTTACCGCTGAGCGTTGGCTGAGCCATCGTGCGCCGGAACTGGTTGACGGTGAATGTCATCGCAAAGCTCTTGAACATCAGACCTGATTTCCAGATCTCGTAAGGCAATGTTCCTGGGGGCAAGTCTGTCGAGCCTGGGTCCAGCATCCCTCGCGCCAAGAGGCTCTGGGTGGGTACGGCGAACTCAGTCTGTTCCTCGATCATGCCTTGGACTTTGAAGAAGATCTCGTCAGCTCGATCGCGGGGAAGGTCCGTGGCTTCTCGCCAGTACAGCGGATCAACAAAGGTGGCACCATTTCCGGCAGTGAACATCGCCTCTGGGGCAGTCAGCGCGCCCCATTCGCCTTCTGTCAGCCCGGAATCCCGCAGGAATTTCCCAATCGGATGATCAATATCGGCGAGTTTCTTTCCCGCCTGCCCCGCCATCACTCCGCCCATCTCCCACTGGAATGCCATACGAGCGGAATCGGTCCAGCCAGAAAGCCCCTGAATGCGCATCGAGGCGCTGGAAAGGCGCTCTGCGATCTCTGAGGGCGGAACCTCGCTCTGGAACCGTGCCAAGGCAATACCGGGATCTGCCAGCGTGTCCGCTACCCAATGCGCGCGCAGTGCCTCTCCTCCTGATAGTTCGTTGGCCATGATCTCAACATGCCGGCGCATGACATTGGTTGGGCTTGCGCCGACAGCTTGGGCCGCCAACCGCATAGTGTTCAGGTCCGAGACCGAAGAGATGATTGCGCGATCGAGAAATGCCGACGTCATCACGTGGCGGGCGCTGCTCATGAAAGTCGACACATAGTCCTGAAACAGAGTCTCTGGCATTCCGCCGCCGCTCTCGACTGCGAACATGCGTCGCGCATGGTTACCGTTGCCTTCGACCTTCTGTGGGTCCAGCCCTTCGTCACGTGCGCGCTTCATCGCCAGCTGCTGCTGGTACTCGACACCGAGGCCAGGGTTTGGCCCAAACTCGCGCATCGCCACAATATCCCGGCTCATCTTGTGGACATGCCCCATCAGGCTCTTGAACGGATCACCCGTGCCGTATGCCTTGTTGTAGGCGATCCAGTCGTCAGAGGTTTTGAAATGCAGGACACGGCTTTCCGCGCGGCGCCGGTAGAGCGCAGAACCCTTTGGTCGCCCATAGACGGCCTCACGGCTTTCACGGCCATAGGCGATATTGTCGTAGATCTCGCGAAGGAAACGCTCCTGAGTTTTCAGATCCGGCGCCGGTCCACCTTCGGCCTGAAACGGACGGCCGGTCAGGTGATCTTCGATGCGTGTCCACTCGATGCCCTGATGGATATCTGAAAACCATCGGTCGAACCCAGCCTTCGTGACAGCGCGACGGCTGTGGCTATGAGGGATGCCGTAGTTGTCCAGCTTGCCGATAATGCCACCGGCCTCGTTGAACATGAGCCGCATATCCTCCAGCGCCTCACCCACGCCTTTTGCCAGCGCTGCCGCCGCAGCATCGCCAGTGCTTTCCCCATGCAGCTCAGCCAAGAGGTTCCGCATTTGAGCCGGTTTGGTCACATTGCCCAACAGGTCACGGTGATGATCTCGAAGGAATGAGGCCAGACGCCCGTTGAAGCGACGAACGAGGCCTCGCGCCTTGTAATCCAGATCCTCGACGGTGCGGGTTTGGTGCTTGGCCAGATCCGGGGCCGAAGATACGCCTTGCTGGAGCTTTCGGTTATTCGCCATTTTCGCCTGAAAAACGTGACGTGTCTCGCCCGCCTCGCGCCGGAATGCCTCTTTCACATCTTCTGCTGCCATTGCCTCGGCATTGTTGCGACTATGGCCTTGGCGCTCGTACCGGTCCCGCAGATCCTCCCACATCCGCTGGGCGCGCTCGCCGCGTTCACGATCAGCACTGCCCTCGTCAATGGCGTCCTTTACACAATCCCAGAAACTCATGTTTCCCCTCCAGGTGCCATGCCACAAAGATCAATACGGCTGCTGAATTGGTCGCCCTCGTCCAGATAATCCAAGACGTCCTGATCAGTCCGCAACACACGGCCATCCTCGGTCAACATATCAACCACGGTCGGCCCGTTTGACTCGATCTCATCACGGAACGAAGACGCGACATTTTGCTGAATAGTGCGGGCTTCCGGGCTGGCAGGATCATCGAACATATCAGTCTGGGCCCGCGCTCCCAGATCGAAAAGCCCATTATCGGCAGCGGCATCGCCACCGCGCATCGGCGCGCCCTGCCGTGCCTCAAGTTGTTGGCGTTGGCTTAGCGGCTCGATGCCGGTGGCGACGACTTGCTCCCCGGCGGCTGTTTGCTCTGTTCGAGTTTCTGGAGGATCTTCTGTCCGCGTTCCGCTCGTGCCTTCTGTGCCGGTGTCGCTGTTGGATCGTCCAGCACCGTCTGTGCCTTGTCCATCATTGCGCGGCGCCTCGGGCGCATCTGGGAAGGGGATTTCATCAAAGGCGTCCTCTGGCAGCGGTGCAGTGGCGAGCTCAATCTCGCGTTCTGCGATACGTTCTACCAGATATTCAGCCTCGCCACCACGGGTTTGCAGTTGATCAAGGATTTCGGCCCGCTCCTCCTTTGTAAGGAAGGTCAGACCGTTGCGTTCCAGATACCTGTCGAGGTCTTGCTCAATCTCCAAGCCCGCGTTGTTGCCGTGGACAAACTCATATTCATTGAGATCAACGAACATCCCGCCTTCGGCCTCAGCACCGGCGGTGTAGTCATCAGCGGGGTTGCCATCACCTTCCCGCAGATAAGCCTCCAGATCCGCCTCTCTTGCCTCGACCTCGGCCCGGGACTGCAACCAGCTGCTGTCCCGATCAAGATCTCGACCAAGCACTTCAAGGAAACCATCCCGATCCAGATATGGTGAGCCTCGCTGAGTGCCTGTAGCCTCAATGATGCCTGGGAATTCTGCCTCCAGCTCATCAGCCACCAGATTGTCGAAATCCTTGCGGCCGTTGCGAGAGAACAGACCGGGCATTGTCTTCGGCGTGATGCCGCTAGCCCGCAATTCATCTGCGGCCATACCCTCTGGATGAATTTGGAGGTTTTCCCCGCCACCCTTGTGATTGTCGCGAAGAAACTGCGCCAGGGGTCGGGCCGCACTCCGGTCCGCTGCCCTTGCCTCATCGACAGCTGATTGCAGACCAGAGAGAAGATCAGGCTCTTCCTGTGGCGCTGATGGGGCAGCATCTTGGATCAGCGGGGGGCGTTTCGGGTTAATCGGGTTTTCCAGCAAGTACGGTGCCGCCTGCGCCTCGTCTTGCAACTGCCGGATCTGTTCGAATGGCTGCGGTGTGTCGCTGGTCAGAATGTCCTCGACCTGATCAACCATCGCCCGTGCGCTAAATTCGTCATAGCCGGGGATTTCTGGCACCCGGTTGCGCATCTGGAAATAGCTGATGCCACGGGCACCACCCTCAACCAGCCCTCCAAGGGCACCACCAGCCACAGCGGCGAGGCTCAGCTGGGTCACAACATCAGGATCCGGGATATCCAGCCGCTCCGCCATTTCGAACTGTGACGGCAGAAATGCGGCTTCAGCTGCGGTGTTGATCATCGCTTCCTGACCAATCGTCCGCCAAATCGAACCGCCACCACCGCCCAGGGCAAGAAAGGGAAGGTTTTTCACATCCGCGGTGATCCCGATCATGCTGCCTAGAAAGCTGACGACGCCAGATCCGCCAGGCATCATATCCAGCGTTGCGCGCGCATCCTCGTATTCGGCCTGAAGCTCCGCATTCGCCTCTGCGGTGATCACGTCATCCGAGAATTCAACATCTGCCCAGGCTTCGGGTTGATCAGCTGACGCCTCGCCAGCCAGCTCAAACACTACTGCCTCCATGTAGTCAGGCATATGAGACGGGCGCCGGTCCATCATCCGCGTGAATATTGAAATCGACTGCTCAGATATGCCCTGATCCCGCGCGCGTTGCTCTATCGCTTCGGCACCAAGACGATCAGCCAGCTCCCAGCCCTTTGATGCACGGGTTTTCACCGTCGTTCTGCGGGCGATGAAATTGGCATCGTTTTCAAGACTGGCCACGGTGATAGCGGCGCCAAGGCCATCTGAGAAACCTGACGCCAGATCAACGTCGTCGTTTCTGGCTTTGATGGTCGGCGCTTCAGTCGGCTGGTTGAGAAAGAAGGTCACTCGCTGGCCTCCATGAACTTTTGGAGATCAAAGATCAGAACGTTCCCATTGCCATCCTCAACATCCAGCTTTGCCGCGCCGTTGGTGACCTCCAGACGATACAGGTTTCCGCCAATCGAGACAGGGCGCACCATGTCGTTGTCGACGTACCTGCTGGGGATCGGTTGGCCGTTGATGCGCGGACGGAAGTCAACGGCGGGCATATCCGCCGTTCTCTGTTCTGCTGCCGTGACTGCTTCTTCAATGCTTCCATAGGACGGCAAGCCCTTACGAGTGATCGGGTCGATTGCTTGGCCGCTACCAAAAGCGGCCTCTAGCGCAGCATCATCGCCAAGGATTGTCCCACCCTCTCCGACTGTCGGGACATTGTAGAACCGCCCGTCCGGCCCCTGTTCGGTTATTGTCTTTTCGGAGTACGTTTCGCCGTTGTGGTACCAGATCGGACGCCCGTCCTGGGTCGTCGTGCCGGAATTCAATGGGCCACTTCTAGCTGCTGATGCGAGCCACAGAGCAGATGCATTGCTTTCCTCGGGAAGACCTCCAAACAGGGCTGCTCCGAGCAGCGCCATTCCACCGCCAAAGCTGCCATCGGTAGGGCTGCCGCCGAGAGCCAAACGCAGCGCACTGTCCACTTTCTTGCCAGCAACTCCTACCGGTAGGAGCGTCTGGTGCCCCATGACGGCCTGAACACCACCCGTGACCTCGCCACGCTTGTTTTTCGATTGTCCAAGAACGGTCTGGATCGACTGTTTCATGAGATCGCTTGCGGCATCGGAGGTCGGGTCGATCCCCTGAGCCTGAGAAGCGTAGAGAGCCTTGGCCGCTTCCATCAATTCCGCCTGTGCTTCTATCCCGCCTGAGATACCCTGAAATGCTGTAGCAACCTGGCCGTCAAAAGCTGTAATACTGTCCGATTTCGGCGGCAGTTGAACCATGTTTTCGGCGATCATTTGCTGACCTTGGAGAATAGCTTGCGCCACTTCGGGCCGCCCCCCTAAAGCCTGCATTTTGCCCGCGAACATCGTCACTCGGTCGCCGCCGATTTCATCGAACACACGAACTGCATCCTGCCCGAACCCGGCAACAATCGCCCCTGACATCGCAGCCACGATTGCCGGGTCCGTGCCCTTGCCCATCAGCACACCCAGCTGATTGGCTTCTTCCTCGCTCAGAAATGAATTGGTGTCCGTGTATCCAGCAGCACGTAGCCGGTTCATGTATTCCCGCCGCGCAGAAAGAGCGTCCACGAATTTTCCGGGATCCTCTGGTGTCAGGTCCGGGAGCGGCGGCGGCGGCGTTTCCAGAACTTCGGAGGCACGTTTGACAGGATCATCGGCCCAAGCCTTCCGGTTTTCCTTCGCCATTTTTGCAGCTGCATCGGCAACGTCGATTTCCCATTTTTCGCCAACTGGCCCCTCCATGATACGGGCGATTTCTTGCGCCTGCTGATCCGGTGTCATTTGCAGAAACCCAGGGGTGTTGTCCCTGAGAGCCACGAATGCCTTTGCCTCACGGGCCAGTTCCGGGTGTGCCGCCACAGCTGCCGGGTCAGACAGGATTTCCTCCCCTTCGGCCTGACGCCCTGCCTTGGCGGCGTCAGTAATCAGGTTGAGAGTGTCTTTGACCTCGCTGTTGCGGGCATCTCTCCGCCGCTTAATTAGCGCCTGAGCCGTATCCTCAGCCTTGAGGAACACATTTGCGGATTGCTCTGGGGTCCACGCTACGCCCGGTAGTGCCTCGCGGGCCTGTAATACGTTGTCCAGACGCCGCTGAGCGGCATCAATCTCAGATGGGTCGCCGGAAGCAATTGCCTCCGCATATTCGCCAGACCAACGCTCCATCAACGCACGGGACGAATTGTTGGCGCGCGCCCGGGTCTCGGTGTGCTTTGCGTCCATGATACCGAGACTGGTTTTGCGGGCAGCATCTGAAAGGACATCCCGCAGATCGCCGGCTACCTCTGGTGCGGCTCCTTTGACCACCTCATCAATGTAGGCCTGCGCGGCCTCTGTATAGCCCTCAGGGTCGTACTCGTACTGGTTGCCTATATCGTTCAGCGCAATGGACGCCTGATTGATGGTTTCAGCTTGATATGCAACACGAGCAGCGGCGTCATGTGCCTGAAGGATGGGGCCTGCATAGGGTGAGAACCTGCGTAGCTGAACTGAGCCGTCGCGCGCTCTGATCGAGACGCCGGTTTCGCCCCCTGCCAAAGCTTCATCACCCTTGCCGCCCCTCAGTGCTGCAACGAAGCGATCGCCATACCCCCCAACAGTTGTACCGAGAACATCTTTGCGCTCCTCTTTTCCTACGCCGCCGGGACCGGCAAACCATGCCTGAGCCGCACCTCTTTCTCCGTATTTTGCGACATAGCCACCGAACCGATGATCAAAAATCTGATCTTGAATTTCCCCTTTGGAGAGAAACTCATCGGCGGAGACCTCTCGGCCTAAAGCAGCCTTAGACCACGGGCCAATGTTGGCCTCCATAATCTGGTATCGGCCTAGCGCGCGACCCAGTTTCGGATGTGTGGGACCGATCGCCTGATAATCGCCACTACCTCGGCTTTCGATCGACGCAATCGCATCACGGTAGTTACCGCCCTGCAACCGGTCATCACCGCCTCCGCCGGAAACTGACCCGTTCCCGAAGTCCTGACGCGCGCGTTGGCGCCCCAGCTCTTTTCCCTCGCGTTCCATCTGCTCGACGGCAACTGGTGCTGTCCGGTCGTAGAGGTCATTCAACCCATCTGCCAAAACGCGGAAAGTCGCGCCTCCATCTGGCGCGACCTGTCGAAACTGAGAGATTGGATTGCTGCGAACGATCTTCTTGATTTGAGCCATTATCCGCCACCTCGGTTTGTTCGGTAATCGTGGAGGTCAAAAAGCGATCCACCCGCTTTAAAGCCCCCCTTCCAAAGGGATGCGCGCGCTGCACTCCCTGCATTACGTCCGCGCAGGCTCCAATCAGCGGCCTCCGAATTGCGGTTGCCAAAACCAACCCTGCGCTCGCTGTCTCGGACACGGCGCAACTCGTTCACCACCTCAAGGGTGCCGACATTGGGCCGTTGTTGGTTCGCCCCGAAGGTTGCCCGCATTGAGCCCAATTCGCCGTCCAGGCCTTCCCTGTGGCCGGTGTCCTCCTGCAAGGCGCGTGTCCGCCCGATGTATGAATTGATGCGCGCGTGTTCCTGCTCACCCTTTGCCTGCTGATAGCCAGCGAGACCTGTGGCACCCGCTGATGCAGCGCTAAGCGCCAGTGTTGCTGATACTGGATCCATTACGCTTGCACCCTCTGACCTGTGGCCAGCACCCGAAATGGGCCGGGCCGACGTTTTGCCACCTGAATGAACGGGTGATCTCTGTTGCCGTAAATCGCGAAACGCCTGATCTCAGTCCGCGGCGTGGGAGGCTTGTCAAGGTCGTCACCAATCCGATACGCCTGCACCGTCTTGGTCTTGCTGTTGCAAGTGACCTCGTAGCTGAGGGTGCCCTGGACTGAGACGATGAATTGCAGGACGCGCGCGGTCAGCGTTCCGATCCGAGGACTCTCAATGCTCTCAACTGGCCAAGGCGCCAGCTCACATTCGAAATTGAAGCCGATCTGGCGTTCACCAACAACGGAAGCGCCGGGATCTACCGTGCCGTCGGGCTGAACCACGAAGTCGCCGAAATCCCACCCCTCAGCATAATAGGAGATGGTTTCACCGATCAGATGGGCCGCTGATGGGGATGAGACGATGATGGTTTCACCGTTCGCGGTGAGGTTCTGACCATTTACGGTCAGCAACTGTGCATCGGTCGTGTCATCGGTCGTGGTCGCGCAATCAAGGAATGCGTCGTCAGAAAAGCGCTCCAGAAAGCGTGATGTTGTGCCGCCGACGTCGCGGTCAACGATGGCCCAATAGCCGCCAAAAAGCGGGGCAACATTGACGAAACGGCCATTTGTGACCCACGGGGCAAAGCCCACTGCCTCATCCCTGATGCTCTGCTGCCAGGACACCGCCGCGACTGTGCCGTCTGCGTTGACCACAAACATGAATTTTTCCGCAGCTGGAGAGCGAAGAGCGGGGCCACAGAGCGCGCGCGGTGTTTTGATTAGGTGATCATGATAGGTGGTCATCCGTTTGACCGACCATTTCAGATACACGTTACCATCCAGAAATGCGGCGGAGATCCCCTCGCCCGACGCATCCACAAACATGATGCCGTCTTCGACCTTCACGGGTTTGATCTCATTGCAGCCGGTGTCATCCACCAGAACCGGGTTGAAGGTGCTAGGAGAAATCACCCCGTTGTCCCGCGCCGGCACATTGTAGACACCACTGTCCGAGAACAGGATCAGGTCACCCATATTGACGGCATGAAGCCACCGGGGCGCGCCATCGCCGACCTGCCGCAGGATTGCGTCATCATCCTTGGCGCCTACGTTCCAGTCCTCGATCCGTCGTGTAGAGGACAGGCCAACCGCGTCAGGGACTTGCGGAAAATCGAGAAACACCAGCCGCCCGGCGACCTGCCCGGCAGACCCAGGGTAGCCCCGCAACGGAGACATCAGCGGTTCATCCCAAACGGGTGAGGGAAATGGCGCTGCATCCGCCTTTGTCGTGATCACCGACGCTCCAGCAGGGCCAGACAATTCCTCGCCCACGTCTGGCCCTTCAAAGAACGTGGTGGTGACCACCTGAAGCAGGTTCCCATTGAACCCGACGATCAGCCCCTGAAAATTGGTATCATTGCCGGTCACCGCTTCGCCGACGCGAAACACGGTTGCATCGTCAACGCCGATTTCGAAGCTGGGGGGCAGCTGGCTCACCACCGTGCCCCTCAGCACTGAGGCATTCGTGCGACCGGTGATTTCGATTTCACGTGAACCGTAGCGGATGCGCTGGCCGATGTAGGCATTGGTCCAGATCGGCTTTGCAGCCCGGATGGTGATATTTCCGGTTGCAGCTGAGGGCTGGATTGGCGCGTCTTGCACATACGCCCAATACGGCTGCGCAAGCTCCCCGCCCGCAGTTTCTGTGAACGCAAAATCCGAGAACGCCCATGCGCCGTCGTCATATGAAAGGATCCAGACCCCATCGGTTCTGTGGCCTAAAACGACCTTGTTCCGAAACGGGCTGATCCAGACCTCTTTGCCGACCGTCCAAGGGACAGGAGAAACCGTGTGGACCAAGTCCGCGCGGTCATCCACGATCTCAAGAGAGTCGTCGTTGACGATAAGGCCGAACCGCAGACCGCTTTCCGGCCGGATCTCCTCGACATTTTCGGCTGTGCTGAGCATCCGTTCAAAGAAGGTGCCGGGGCGAGCCTCAGCTGTACGAGATGCCAACCCCTTCATGTTCAACGCCGACCGGACCGACTGCTGGCGCAGCTCCAGATCATCACCTTCAAGGAAATCCTCGCGGACCTCCATATAGGTGAAGCTCCGCTGCATGATTGTCTGTTTCAGCCTAGCCACGGCGACCTCTCCGGGCCAACGCGATCGGGCCTTTCTTGTAGGGCGGTTGAGCCGAGCGGGCCTTTGATGAATTGGTACGCGCCCGCTGGAAGTAGGTTTCCGCCTCTTGCTCCAGCACCGCGGCGTCTCCGTATTCTTCCTTGATCGCGCGGGAAATCACCGCCTCCAGTTTCTTCTGGACGCCCCGAGAAAAGTTGGCCGACCAGAGATCTTGCCCAGGGGCATCGACATACTCGATCACGCACCCATCAGGGCTGTTGAGATAGACATAGGCGCCATCCTGAACCCATGGGACTTCGACGCGGCCGCAGGTTGGATCTTGCAGCCAGAGGCGGCGCACGTGCAGTGCGTCGGATGGGATCAAGAAGCCGTCATCATACCCGAAGAGGCCATCTTTTCGGGTGATCAGCGTGGCCTGCTTCCTGGTGAAATAGTAGTTTCCATCCTCCAGCTCAGACTCAACGATACCCGGCCAGTTGCGGGCAAGGGTCTGAAATTCAAGAGAGCCGTCATTCTCGACAACGATCTCCTCCTGCCCTTGGGCCAAGAGCGCGGCATTCATGATTTCGAGCATGGAATATTGGTGCGACATGGGCGGATATTCCGCATCGCCTGTCGGCCACCAAATGCACAATTGCAAAAGGGGCCACCAAAAGGCAGCCCCTCGCATGATCCTCCTGACCTTTGGAGGAGTTCAGAAGTGGAGGATCAATCCTCGTCGTCGAGGATCTCCACTTCATCAAGCTTCCGCTCGATGAGTTCGATCACCTCGGAACGCTTCATCTGTTTTTGGGTTTTCACCCCCAGGTTCAGCATCATGACCTTGAGCTCCTGCATCGAAAGATCAGACAGGTCAGTTTCTACCTTCACCTTCTGCGGCTCTTGATCGGGCAGGATCCGATACATGCCACCAGATTGCCGGATGTTCTCCAAGGCTGTTTGATATGAAACCTCAAGGGCGCCAGCAGCCTTGATCGCTTTGAAGTTCTCGCGCTGTTCACTGTGGGTCGCGGCTTCCCCCTTCGCGCGCCAGTCGGGGTTGGAGCCAATTTTGACCATCTTGGGCATTGCTTAAAACTCCTTCGAAATATGGGCGCCAAACCCAATAGACGGCGACGTTCCCGACACATCCAAGTGCAGGTCGATGTACTGGAACTGCATCCGGTTTTTCTCAGACCGAGCGCGCATCACCAGCTGGTCTCCAGCAACCGTGTCCACGGTCTCAACCGGTACGGTGCCTGCATCACCGAGTTCCAATGTGTCGAGGATCACACCGTCAGAACGATCAGCCTGGTTGGACCCAATCAGGCGATAGGTATAGGATTCGTTACCTGCCGAAACCTTGCAGCTTTCGATGTTGATCACGCAGATGAAATCCGTGGCGGCCGCGCCACCTTGGTCCCACTGAACACCGATATAGCCATCAGCGGTTACAGCTGCTTCACCAAGCTCACGCTTGATAAGACCTGGGGCCGCGTCGATTGCGAACATTTTCATCGTCATCATTCTGCTCCTTATTTCACGATAGGCGCATTTGCGATGGAAGAGAGACGCAGAGCGCCGAAGGGATCCTCCACAGTCATGCCGACGTCATGCTCGATGTTTGTCCGGTACCAGACACCACCCTCGGTGAGGCCCATATCTTGGACTTCCATCGGGCTTTGTTCGATGGCGCAAACACCCGTTTCATCAAAGCGAACCGGATAGATCGAAGAAGTAGCAGCAGCGCCGCCGCCGAACCCGACCTCATTGAAGGGCAGGAATTCGCCAAACTTTGAGACGCCATATCCGGTGAAAATACGGATGCCGCGGTAATAGACCTGCTCTTCGCCAAATTCCTGCGGCTTGACCTGAATATATCCGCCAACATTGGTGTCACGCTGGGCGGCCGGGAAGCGGTCCTTGATTGCTTTTGGCATGATCAGCGCGTTACAGCCTTCGACCAAACCAATCGCACGGTCCAGCTGAGAGAGAGACAGCGCGCCGCCGCCTGAAGCCTGAGAGTTTGCAACGACACGGCTCATGTAGTTGCTGCCATCTACCGAGGCGCTACCGGTTCCAACGGGGCGCAGGCGCGCCTTGAGGCCGGTAAACTCACGCGGCTGCGACTGGTTGTCACCAAACATGAAAGTATTGGCCCAGATCGACGCCTTCTTTTTGATCTGCATCCGCTCTTCAGTGGAGCGACGGTCGGTGCCGTGACGGGCGATCAGGCGGCGATCAACATCAATGTTGCCCGCAATTGGGTAGGTTTGTTCTACCCGATCAACCAGCAGACCGTAGCCAGCGGTAGGTTCTTCGTTCAGAGCGCGAAAGCCCATATTCTCAGGAAGGGACGCTTCTTCCTGATAGCGATATGCGCCGGATGGTGCAGATTTGAAGGGGATAACGCCCATGAAATCGACTGCTTCAGGAAACAGCTCGATGGTTGCGCGGACCTTCAGATCCTCTTGCCCCTTTGCGTATTCGGGAAGGGTGTGAACAGTCATTCAGAGGTCTCCTGGTTACTTTTCGGCCTGCTGATTGGCCATTTTCAACCGCTCAAACGGAGACATGTTTTCGGTGTCTGCGCCTGTTGGTTGGGCGGGAGTAGTTGAGGGGCCGCGCGGGCGGAGCAATGTCTCAAGGGCTTTGACTCCTGCGGCGGTGGTAGTGGCGGCTTTCAAAGCGCTGGCCTGATCGGCCGGCAGTTTTGAATCGATGGCTCGGGAAATGTTTGAGATGCGAGCGTCAGCACTCGGACCCAATGATTTATGTTCAGAGATCGAGGCTGAGTAGATCTTGGAAAACTCGGTGGCCTGATATTTTGCCAGCACACTGAGCAAATCCCCGGCAGCGCTTTTGGGTAGGTTGTGCTTGTGCATCATGCCGCCCAGCTCCTCAAAAACTGGGGCAAGATCCGGATCGTCTGTCTTCAGCTCGAACTTGAAATCATCGGGCAATTCCAGTTCGCCAAAGTCGATTTCGTCGGGTACGGCGAATTCGTATCCTGTGGCATCCTCAGGAACGTCGGCCAAGGCTTCCTGATGGATGGCTTGCGCGGACGCCATCTCTTCGTAATGAGCGCCGAAACCCTCGAAGTCAGGACCGCCGTCGCCGCGAAACTGTTCAGGAATGAATGAAAAGTCAGGTTGAGCCGACGAGGGCGCCCCCGCTGGCGGATCACCGGCAGGCGGGTTTCCGGCCGGAGGATCACCCGCGGGGGCGCCCTCGTCGGCTGGTGCCAGTGTCGGTCGAATGTGCTTCCAATGCTGCATCAATTTCATCGCTCAAGATCCTCCTAAGATCGAGAGGAATAAAACTTTGAGCGTTGCTTGCAGCCAATGCACCTAGATCATTGTCCACAGGAAATGTTCGTTCTAGGGTGGATTTTTCCAGCAATTCCAGAACTATAGCACCTTCATCGGTTCGAAATACTGCACGAACCGCTTGAACGGCTTCGCTGGCAAGATCTCTGCGGCCGAGACGAAGCAGCATGTTGATGTAGTCGATGATCGGCCCAGGCTCACTGATCCTGCGTGGTAGTACCATCTGCGGGCCCCTCCTTCAATACAGTCAACTCATCACCAGAAACTCGGATATGGTTCCTAAGAGTTGCTGGAACGTCGACATACTCACCCATCGCTTCACCGAAGACTGCAAATCCGGTGTCCAGATTTGACTTCGAAACCATCACTTTGTCTTGGTTCTGGGCTTTTTGAAGCGGCGAAACCGGTTGAACTGAGATGACGTCCTCGTTGTGGGTTAGCTCGGCATCCAGCTTACCGTCATCCACAGCGATTTTTTCAACGCGCTGGATGAAGGGGAGAAAGAACTCTTTCCACAGAGGTGCAGAGGGCTTTCCGATCCGCACCTGAACCCTGCGCCGCTCGTCAATCCACTGCGACGCTGTGGGCGGGGTATCGCCGCGCTGACGCGGGCCATCTTGGTAAAACCTCTCGCGAAGACGCTCTTCCAGGCGGTCTTCAGAGAAGAACCCCATATCGAGGTTCACGCCGCGCTGAAGTTCAAAAATCTGCTCTCTGGTGAACCCTCTTGCCGCAGGATAGGCACGGCCTGCTTCAACACCCTCCGACATATCAATGAACCCGTCGTCAGCATAGATCAGCGTGTTCTTAAGGGATTGATCAAGCCCATCCAACACGGCTTCATCCACGGCATTGTAGACCCGCATATCTGGGAGTGCTTTCCAGCCAGGCCCGCGCCCCCAAGGGCGCTTTGGTTGCGGATTAAAGCGCCCGACGAGCAATGGGCAGGACCCGGCCAGCGGGCCAAGTTCGATAGCGGTAGGCGGTGAAACCCGATTTCCATCAATGGTCACTTCGCATCGCCACCTTGGGTTTCCGGGATCTTCCCAGTCGACCCAGAACCCCCAGCACACCTTGCACATCGCACCAGGCTTTTTGATCTTGTCCTTCAGCTTCGGCTGTTCCAACGAAATATCTTCCCACCCATTGAACAACGCGGGAAGTGTGGACGCGGCAACCATTTTCTCTCTGAAACGGTCCAAGATCCCGAGATGGCCTTGAACAATCAGAAGTTCGTCAGGGGGCACAGTTTCTACAAACAGAGGCTGAGCGAGATGCCCCTTTTCCACCCACATCGCGACGGTGCCATGGTTCGCCTCGAACATAACCTGAGGTGAAATGTCATTGTAGTTCGAGCCTTGGATCAGATCAAAGATCGTCTCTTCCCGCTCTGAGACCAACTCCAACACCTGCTTTGCGGCATCCTCTGGCACCGGCGCGGTGACAAGGTAATCCGTCCATCGTGTCTCTGAGGGCGTGAAGTATGTGACGAGATCAGATGCAAAGTCCGTCGCCAGTTCTTCAGGTAGAGAGATAAAGGTCTCCGGCTCGTCTTCAGTTACAGAGAAGGGTGTCCGCGAGAAGTCCTTCTCACGACCAGGGCAGATGAAGGAGTAGATCTCCTCGATCAACGGCCGCGCTGCATCCCGCCATTTCTTGGCAGCAGCGTATCGGGTACTGAATTCTTTTGTCGGTTTGAATTGTGCTGACAAGGGTTCACCGTTCCCGGTTGGGCTTGGTCACAGCCTTGGGTTGGGGTGTCGGCGTCCCGCCTGTACCGGGCCGCCCAAACATTGAGAGGGATTGCAGGCCATAGACGCCACCAAGATCTGTGGTCAGACCTTCAGCGGTGCCCTGGGCGGCGCGGCGGTTTTCCAGAAGAGAAATACGACGATCACGGGTGCGCGCCTTCCGATCCTCTGGATTTTCCTTGTTCGACTTCATGGATCACCTCTGCATTGCACTGCTGCAAAATCCGGCGAAACCCGTCTGGCGTATATGCACGTTTGCCGATCAGCGCGGCACATTGGGTGACACAGTTCATGGGACCGTGAATTGGAACCGCGAACTCGGCGGGCTCATAGGTCATCCGGTAGATGATCGAAGATCGCTGGTATCGCTCGGCGAGAAGCTGATTTACCTCGTCATGCAAGTGGGTGATTTTGAGATTGGTGAGGTGCCGTCCCGGGTCGAAGAAGAACCACGTTTCGTCAATGGTGAACCCGAATGCCTCGACGTGGCCAAAGGCGGATGACCACTTCTCGGCGCCGGTCAGCAGTTCGCGCAACGTCGCTGGCCGGTGAAACGCGAAGTAGATCTTAGCGACGTCCACGGCGAAGGCTCACTTTGCGCTTTTTCACGGGGGATGGCCGAGGTTTCTCGCGCGTCGGGTTCTGGATTAATGCGAAACCTTCGCCGCCGCCGATCAGTGCGTTCTCAACCGCCTCTGCGATGTGGGAGTATCCATTTTTGACGGGCCGTGGTGAATACATGCCGGCAACCCCTTTGATTTTGGCGTAGTGGTAACCGCCCGCCAACGCGCGCTTGACCATCAGGCAGCTCTTGTTCACCAGAAATCCGTTGCGCCTGTCGAGGACGCTTTCCACGGTGGATCGCCGTGTGTCGGGATCATTGTCCGAGGTCGACGGCAGGATTTCCATTCCCAGATTGAAGAATACGTCGCCCGCGGTGATCTCACTGGCCTGAGTTCGATCCAGCATCCGCGGATCCCCCCAGAACTCGGCACCCATGCCGGGATATTTCTGAGAGAGATGGCGGCGAACGCGGGGGGCAAAGAGTGCGGCGCTCTCGTTGTCACCGATCAGCTCTGATAGTACCCGCCAGCAGCCGTTGACGTTCTGAAGAAATGCGGCCGCAGGATCCCGGCCCCCATCCAGTCCTACGATGATGGGTAATCCCGGCACCGGTTCGTGATCCCGGTCATGGACGTGATCAACCTCCGAAAACGTTGGGTAGACGGCCTTGCCGTGAAGATGGAGGCCGACCTTGTTGAGAACGCGTCGATCAATCCAGCTTTTCTTTTTCCCTTGGATCTTCTCCATATAGGTTTCGCGCAACCATCGCTGGTTTTCGGCCAGAGGGTTCGGCTCATAAACCGGCTTGCCCTCGACCATTTTCTCCAGCAACCCGGGCGGCTGCACCAAGAACGACCAGTTTTCCGGTTTCTCGTAGGCGCGGGCTTCATCCTCGGTCATCTCAGGCGGCAGGGGAATGTCACCGCGCATGTATGGCACCCAGTGGCCTTCGACCGGGGCGTTCATGTCCATCCAGCCACCAAACCACGTCGCACCGGCGCCGTTTTTCATCGACGGGTAGCGGCCACAACGGGACAGCAGTTCATCAATCACCTCTTTCTCGGTGAACTGACCTTCGTTCTTGAAAAAACCGGTGATCTCGTAGGAGGCGCAGACCTGTTCGGCCACATCTGCATCCGGGATCGCAAGGAAAATCACCTCGCAGTCCACTTTGGTGCCGTCATTGGAAGGATGATCGCGGCGCAGATGGTGGTTCATCGGTTCCGATCGAATGAACTGGCCCCAGATATCCTCGGGAAACCAATCCAGCCATGTCTTCACCGTGGTTTCCCGCAATTCCTTGTAAGTCTCGCGGGTGATGATCCAGCGCGTACGGCGCACATTGTCGTAATCAGGCTCTTGCTCACAGGCCAGCGCCCAGATCTTGTGGCAAGAAGCCGTGGAAGTGCCGGATCCAATCGGGCCCTGCACATTACAAAAGCGGTCCCGGTTCCAGAAGAACTCATTCAGGACCGCTCCATCAGGCTCGTATAAGAAATTGCCGCGCTCTGTGACCCGTAGCATGATCCCTCCTTTGGTCAGGAGGGAAGATCACCCTTCACGCAAGCCTCTCAGATGCACCCGCAAGTTCAGCCTGTCGGAACCACAACCCCATTCACCACCGCAGCCGATCCTTCCGACAGCAAAACCCGCTCAGCATTCTCATATCGCAGCCCAAGCCAACCCATCTCAGCCTTAGCCTGGCGCGAGGTCATCGACTTCTTCCGCAACGCCGCCAGCAACACCACAGCATCCGGCCGCAACATATCCGCACCCTTTGGGGACTTCTCAGGTTTCGGTGCCACAGCACGTTTCGCAATCGGCGGCATTTTTGCCTTCACCGGAGTATCCAATCCCAGCTTTTCAGCCACCGCATCCGCAACAAACTCGGTCCGCTCACCACGCTTCGGAAAACGACGATCGACCTCCGCAATCAATTCCTCGTCCAGGCGAAATGAAAAAATTTTCGTGGGCATGTCCAAACCTCCAAGGTGTATTACAAACCCAGCTGTAAGGATCAGTTTTTGTATTACAGATGCACCGTGTAATACAGTTTGCAGCCCCATTGTATTACAAGCACCAAACAAGAGTGGGCCGCGTGAGAGGGGGTGGACTACAGCATTTCGCGCGCGCGTTTTTACCCCCCACCCCCTTATAAACAACGCCCCCCGCCCCGATCCTGTCTGACCATCATGCCCCCTGTGCAGGTGCAGAAACTTGGCTGGTACTCATCGGCGCGAGTAACCAAAGGTTCGCATTGCCTTTATTTATATAGCTATTCGCCATCTTCTGCGGGGGATTGGGTATCTCCTCCGGCCCGTATTACAACCACTTCCTGATCTGGGCGGGCGTATTCGTAGCCGGTCGGAGCCTGATTATTGACCTGAACTGCCACATTTACGGCGTTTCCTTTGCTCTCGCCCCTGAGAAACTCCACCATTCTCGCCCTTACAGCGTCTGACTTGCTGGTGTCCAAAAGTTCCCTTGCGACCTCTAAGGCTCTGGCTTTGTGTATCTTTTCGAGTTCTTCAACCTCTTGAACGTATTCTTGTTTCATTGTGAGCATGAGCGCACGGACGTGAGGTTGCTTGATTGCTTTGAAGATAGAGGACAGGGCCATACCCGAGCGCTCCGCGCATTCGGCCCATGTGTATCCTTTTCTTATCCGCATGGAGAGGACTTCACGGGTTCTTTTAGTGACCCTGCGGCGTTGCACGGGAGTTACTGGCTCTTTGGTGGCCTTGTCGATTGGTGCGGGTGTGTTCATGTGGTGAGGGTATCCACAGGGGAAGGGCTGCGCCCTATGCACTTGTGGAGGTGTTGACGTGGTGTGTGGGGGTGTTGATGATACCGGAGAGCGCGGACAGCAGGGACATAGCGAGGAGACCCGCCCTGCATCGGGCCAGATGGGCTGATCACCATTTGCCGCGCCCAATCCTTACCCTGGGCAAAGAGAAAGGGGCCTTGCGGCCCCCTGTGGTGTCTTGCTGTTGGTGTGTGTCAGGTCAGGAAGATCTTGACCACGGCCACAATAGCAAGCGTGATCGAGGCCCCCACGACCAGCGGGTAAAGCACCGTTTCGCGGTTGATTTTGGCGGTTTCCGCCATCAGCTTGGCAATCCGCGCTTGTGTCTCTGCGTTTTCCAAATCGTCGCCATTCATTGCTTGATCAGTCATATCATACCTCAGTGATGCACGACGGCCAAGCCGCCATGAGTTTCCGCCAGTTCGTCGGCATAGGCAGCGGCCACGGCGTGGCAGCTAATCCGGCGGCTTTTGTGCATGGCGAAGCTGGCCCCGCAGATGGTGTTCCGTTGCAGGTATACGCGGAAGCTCTGCCCCTGCTCTTCGATATGAACGGCGAAGGCGGCGGCGGTGTTGTACGGGCTGGGCATCAGATCATCCCCCTGCTCAAATCGCGGTTCAGTTCGCGCGCGCGGCGCAGCAGGTGGCAGATTTCGACGCGTTCAGCATATGAGAGGATCGGGCGGCCGATCTGGTAGCGGCGCATTTCCCCCGCTCGGTTCAGAAGGCTTGCGACCTTACAACGGGTTGTATTGCGAGTGATTGCCATAGGTCTGTTTTCCTTTCGTGTTGGTGGTGCCGGGGTTCCGTCCCGGCATGACCTCAATCTAGGAAACTTCTTTTCCTTTTGCAACCCTATATAGTCCGTTTAATTTCCTTATTGGGGTTGATTGCGCAATCCCTCTTTCCTATATTGAGTGCATCGGAGGCGACCGGAACTCGCCTCAATCTGAACCACGAGAGGAAAAGCCAAATGACCACCGTCAACACAGATATCGCGCCACGCGCTACCATTACCCAGCTTGTCGGGATCCGGGATCGCGCACTAAGGCGCTATGAGGCGCTGCTGAGAGAGGCACGGGAAATCAACACCCTGATTACCACACTGAACCAAGAGAGCCACAGGCTGCCGACTATCACCACCACGATTAACCGCAGCGGATACAGCAGCGATACGTCGGTTGAGAGCTACCGGAAAAGCTTGGACGCTGGTGCATGGGATCACCTTATGGACAAAACCGAGCTTCGCGACCTGATGAGCGCGAACCAAAAAGCAGATCTGCGTAAGCAACTGTCCGAAGATCCGCCAGAGTTCACACTGGAGGCAGCGATTGCCACCTTCGAAGATATGCGAGGCCGCGCAGGGGAGATATTCCGGCAGGGTCTGATTGATGTGTTTGAAGCGCTTCCCCGCGACTTCCGCAGTCACGACGGGTTCAAGATTGGCGGACGCTGCGTCATGACCGGCGCGGTTTCATGGTGGAGTGGGCGCGCAAGCTGGCAATACTGCACCTACAACGACCGACGGAGCCAACTTGGCGACCTTGACCGCACCTTTCACTGTCTGGCCGGTAAAGAATGGTCCCTTAACGCAGCTGACGTTGCCGCCAAGGCTATGAAGGATGGCGAAACCGAGGTTGAAACCGAGTTCTTCCGGCTCCGCTGGTTTCAAAATGGCAACGTTCATGTGTGGTTCATCAACAAGAACACGACCCGCGATGCCAACAAGCTTCTTGCCGAGCACTACGGCGCGAAACTTGGCAAGATGCACCTTCATCCTGACCAACGCGCCGCCTGACCCATCTGTGACGCGCCCAGCAATGGGCGCGCATCACATGGGACGGAACCCCATGAAGCCACCACGACGAAAGGCGACGACATGAAGAACTGGCACGAATTTGCATCTGAGATCGAAGACAACGACAACTCAACCAGAGCCGCACGGGCCTTGAGAGCTATCTATCCGGCCTATGACGACGACACCGCAGCTACGGCGGTACGCGACGTGCTGACCGACCTGCGGCACCTGTGTGATCTGATGGGCTGGGATTTCGCTCAAATGGATAAGGAAGCCCACCGAGGCTATCAGGTTGAACTCTCCGATTGCGGCGGTCCAGCTGTAAACCCCGCCTTTTCTTCCGCCATCGAGCGCGACCTACAATGACCCAACTTTTCGACACCGAGGAAACCCCGGAGGGCACACAGGCGCTTCTTCCCGGCGTGGAGCCCATCACCACACGGGACCGGCTGCACCGGGCCCAGGAACGCCCCTTGAGCGGAGGCAACGCGCCTTGCGACGTCGGCCTATTTGACGACTCGGCCAAACAGCTTGATATGCTGGATCTGATTTGATGGATAAGGTGCCCTGCACCCCCTCTTTCGAGGCGGAACGGGTGCAGGGCGATTGCCACGAAAGGAACGAGGCCTTGACCAATTACACGGAAATCACTGCCGAGGAAAGGTTTACCGCGCTCGACCAGATGGCAACTCAACTGTTCGGAACCGCGCGCTGGAAAACTGAATTCGCCAATCGCTATGACTTGACCCGGCAGGCAGTTGGTGAATGGAGCCGCAAGGGCGCACCGGTCTGGGCTTGTGTGGCGCTGGCCGATGCTCTGGCCGCGCAGAACTGGCAGCGGGTCCGAGACGTTGTGAACGCCGAAACGGAATAGTCACCGCCCGGAGCGGCGCCGGTTCTCCAGCCGGAAACGCTTTTGCCGCGGGCCTTGCTTTCCTCGGCTTTCGGCCACCACGCGGCGGGTGTAGGTCGGCAGGTCGCGCGGTCTCAACACCAGCTCAAACCCCAGTGAATTCGCCCACTCGATCAGGATCTGCGCGTTAGGCACCTTCGACGGCTGGTCTTTTTCCATCTTGGCGAGGTGGTCACCCGACATACCTGATACCTCCTCGACCTCGCGAATGGTCAATCCCAGCCCCTCACGGCGCGCGCGCAGGATCTCGCGGATATCGTCATATTCCGCAATATCACGGTCCAACAGGTCACGACGCTTGCCGGGATCCACCCTTGGAATTGGCTTGCCCTGGGCCAACTTGGCGCGCAGCCCGCAGCCCTGAGAGGGACACTTGCATATCGCGTGGTCCTCGGTGACGGTCTCGATATGCCAACCCGCTTCTTCCAGCGCTTTCAGAAACTTAGTGTCCATCCTGACCCGCTCGCTTGATCTCGTTGATCATGTATTTCTTGAGGTTGATGATGTGGTAGAACATGGCGCCTTGATTGCCACCTTTGCCCTGCATCGCCATGACCGCCGCGCGCTCCTCCTCGGCCACACGCTCGACCTCCTCCACAGTTGTGCAGGCGCTCAGGCGTTCCTTGATGCGGTTTGCTTCAGCGAACATCAGAACATCCTCTCCTGCCCGTCATCCAGATCCCAGAACCGGTTGGTGCCCATATCGCAGGCGACTTTGACGCTGCCGATCTCGCCCATCCGGGCCTTGCCGATGATGATTTCCGCCATGTCCTTCCACTGCGCATATTCTTCCTCCCAATCCGCCCGGTCGGATGGATCTTTGGGCGGTGTGCAACGTGGGGGTGTCAGGAAATATTGAGGCCGGAAGACGAACAGCACATTGTCAGGCGCGTTTTCCAGATCACCGGAACCCCGCAAATGGGCCAGACTGGGCCGCGCGTCCGACCATTTGTCCCATTTCTCCAGCTTGCCCAACGTCCGGTCCACCTGTGCCAGCGCCAGCACATGCACATCCAATTGTTTGGCCACGTTTTTGAGGTCGTTCGCGATCTGAGAAAGGCGCTCAAAGCTGGTTTTCTCACGTCCGCGCATCAGCTGGATGTAGTCGATGATCAGCAGCTTGAAGCCACGAAACTTGCCCTCAGGCTGCCATTTGTGCTTCAGCTTTTTACCCTCTGACAGGACGGCCGGCACATCGCGCACCCGGCCAGAGAATATTTCGAGAGGCAGGCCTTGCAGCTTCACCGCTGCCTCAACCACCTTGTCGAAAGAGGCCTGAGACATTGGTTTGTCGTAGGTGTCGTAGTTCAGGCCGCTCTCGATGCTGTTGATCCGGTTGCACAGATCCTCTTCAGGCATTTCCAAAGTGACAAACCCGACGCCATAACCCTCTTTCGCCGCTGAATGCGCGATATGCAGCGCCAGCGCGGTCTTACCCATCGAGGTTTGCCCTCCCAGGATCGTGTAGCGCTTGGGGGCCAGTGTCACCTTGTCGTCAAGCGCGCGGAGACCCGTTGGAACGCCAATCAGGTTGCCCTTCTTGATCTCGTGCAGTTGGTCGATGGAACGCATCTGGGCCTTGGAAAACGACATGGTGCGTGGATCAGCTGACGTCTCCGCCCGGTCCATCAGCAGCAGTTCCACTTCGGATGCCACGTCGTTTGCGGAGCGGCCACTCCGCAGATCACCCGATAGCTCGTCAAACCGGCCAGCCATAGTCCGACGTTGATGCATCTCGGACAGCATCAGCGCGTATTCCTTGACCGCAAAGCCACCGACAGAAGCCCCCATGAGGCTTCGCAGGTAAGCTGCGCCGCCCAGCTCCGCAAATCCGTCGTGATAGACCATATCTGCGGCCAAGGTAGTGGGCGTCACGATGTGATCGCCTTCCATCCTGCCAGCAAAATTCTGCCAGATATCGGCATGAACAGGGTCCGCGAAATGCTCTTGCTTGGTGATACCGCTGATCTCGTGGAACCGGTCATTGTTCGCCAGCAATGCGCCCAAGAGCTGCTGCTCTGCCTCGATCGACTGAACCGCCGATATCTCGTTATTCTGCTGGTTCATCCCGCCGCCTTCCGAAACTTGGAAAGCCAATAAGCGGCCACCTCATCAGGCGCCCCGTTTTCCGTCAACGAGGGTGGACAGCGGCCATCCGACAGCGCGTTCTGCTGGGCTGCGCTCAGATCCTCCCAGCGGAACCCCTGCCCGCCAGCGCGCACAAACGGCTCCCACCCTGGCTGACGCAACCACGGCAGCGGTCCCTTCAGAAATTGTGGATCCCTGACCGAGGCGATGTAGGCCTTGGTAGCCTCGTTCAGCGCGCGGGGCGATATCTTCTCAGCCTTCGGGTGCTTGCCCGTACAGGCCTGCCGGTAGACCTTGAGGCAATCAGCCTTGCCCGCCTTTCGCGCGTGGCTTGGCCAGATCTCTCCCCAGAATTCGTCAAACGCTGAATCGATATCTGCCAGATCGTTCTTAGCCTTCGGCGTTTCGGCTTTCTGATCCGTTTCATTCTCTGCTGAGAAAAGATCATCAGCCCCCCCTGGGGGTTTGGGGGTTTGTTTTATATCTGGTTTTATATCTGGTAATGGTTCGCCCTCAGGGGCAATTGTCTCTGCCCTTTTGGGCAAATGCAGTTGTACCAATTGGGCAAATGCATCAGAGCATTTCGGTAGTGCATACCACTTCGTCCGGTCGCGCGCATCGGCATTGAAATTGCCGCTGTCCAGAAGTTGCTTTTCCTCCAGCTTTTCCAGGGCCAGACGAACTTGTTTGGGCGTCAGGTACGGAAACAGGTCGCCGAATTCCTTAACACTGTTGTAGGTCCATACATTGCCGTCGCGGACATTTCGGCCTTTCACCGCATTGCGCTCACACCAGAACATGATGTTCTGAAATATCACTGCGGCATTCAGACCAACCAAACCGGCGATTTTCGGGTCAAAACTGTGCCGGCTCACTGGAAGAACCTCATACCCGATGCTGCGATTAGGTTAGCTCTTTTGTCAGTCATCGCTCGTTCCTCTCGTTCCGCCTGGGCAGGGCTTCCAACCCCGTTTGCCCAAGAATTCTCTTGCCTTGAGTGGTCCAGACTTCCCCGCCCGGCTTCAGGATTGTCACCACGAAACCTGTTGGCGTGACCCCGAGGGCGTATCGCGTGCGCCCGTCAGGAAGCTGGAAGAAATAAATGCTCAGGAACTGATCGCCCCGGATCGTTCCCACAAACCGCGCCACGGCCTCGTCCTGCTCCAGGATCGCGTAGTGCAACCCGCGCAGTAGGACGCCCGGGCAGACACCGGGGCACCGCTCCAAAGCTCTCTGCATCGCGTGTGTCGGGAGCATTAGAACAATCCCCCCACCGGCTTTGCCTGATAGCTCCGACAAAACGTCGCGCAGGCCCAATCCCATGTGGCAGCTGCATCGGCAGCGTCAGGATCATTGTCGACGTCCCAGCCCATCGCCATGCAGCGTCGGATCACGACGTCCTTGATCGCCGCCTTCTTCGCCTTGTCGGACTTCAGATGGGGGAAATCTCTTGTGGTCAGCGCCTTGCCGACGAAGTGCTTGCGGACTGTTCCGCTATGGGCAGCCTCAAACTTGACCCCACGGTTCCAGCAGACGGCCTCCACACAGCCAAACAGTTTGATCAGGAAGGCAGAGGCGTTCTTTCCCCCAATGGCCGCCTCACCCACCACCAAATCAGGCTTGTGGTGGACAATGAGGCCCTGCGTCATCTTAAGGGCTTGGGAGAGCCGTCTGCCCTGAGACCCCTCGCCCAAACTCACAGACCATGCCCTGGGGTCTGCGCCGGATGAACCGACGCAGATACCCGTTGTGCTGGCGATATCGAGTGCCAGGATCTTCATGCG
Source organism: Phaeobacter sp. JH20_02 (assembly GCF_048056915.1). Classification (NCBI taxonomy): domain Bacteria; kingdom Pseudomonadati; phylum Pseudomonadota; class Alphaproteobacteria; order Rhodobacterales; family Roseobacteraceae; genus Phaeobacter; species Phaeobacter sp. JH20_02. Next base: position 66,875 of record NZ_JAYMVP010000028.1, read on the forward strand.
ACCAAACCAGAGAGGATCGCGGTGGTGCTGAGCAGCTTGGCCTTGGTTGACAGGGCCGAGAACAGATCCTTCTCAACCTGACGTGCTTTCATCCGGGCAAACTGTTCACGCTCGAAACGCTTGGCGCTCTCCAAGGCGGCAATACGCTGGGCCGGGTTGTCGGTTGCGAACCCGCTCATGCTGCGCCGCCTTGATCAAAGTCGATGGGGGTTTCGCCCTCGCCCTGCCCGAACGGAACAACCGTGTCATCACCCATGGCCTCATCGACCTCAGCGTTGAACTCGGCCGTCTCCGGGTCTTCTGGCTCGGACTGTTCAGCGGGTGCGTTGTCTGGCGCTTCTTCTGGTGCCTCGGACGGCCCTTCCAGGTTCATTTCACCCGAACCCTGACCCGCGACAAACGCTTCAACCATCGGCAAGCCTGTATTCAGAGAGCGGATGATATCCATCGCCTTGGCCTGACCATCCGCCTTGTCGTTGGTTTTCATGATCTGCCGCAGCCATGCGAACGCCTTAGAATTCAGCGACGTGCTGTCCAGAAACTGCCCAATCTGCTGCCGGGTTTCGCCAGCTGAGGACGCGCGCTTCCCATCCTCGGCGTTGAACTCAGCGATCTTGCCGATCAGTTGATCATGCTCGATATCCGGTCCGTTCATCGCGACACGGACCTTCTTTCCTTCGTCTGCCATCATGGCCTCCTACGAAACGACAGGGCACCGCGCCCCGCCTTTGAAAAACTTGAGAAATTGAGAAATGCCGCGCAGAGTGATCCCGTTTGAAACGGAGGGATTTGAATGCGTGGATTTGTAGTGTGTGGATTGCTGCTGGCTGGGTGCGTTGAACCGCAGGAAACGGAACACGGATGTCCAATTCGATACACGGAACTGGGCCGCGCCTTCACCCGCGCCTGTATCGCTGAATACGAAGCGGAAAAGGCGAGGCTGCAAGGCCGAACAGTCACCGAGTGCTATGAGACCGCAAGCGGAATGACTTGCGTTTCTGGCTGAATCCAAAGACTTGAAGTGCGCGCCGGATGTACCAGACCCGACGCGCACAGCCACATCGTCACAATGGAGAACACCGACGACATGGAACCCGAAGAGATCAAGTTTAAGGTCAGACATTTCTTCACTCCGCCCTTGTAATGTGTTCAGTCTGAACACACCTTTGATGTTCAACACCGGGAGTTAAGCCGCTGCCTCATCGCTTCTCATTTTCGCAAGATGCTCATAAGACAGGTCGATTTGTCTGCGTTGAGCTTCTGTCACGAGTTCAACGTCGCGATCTGCGGGAAAGAAGTTTCTCCGCTTCCACGTGTTGACCGTGCTCTTCGAGACATCGAAAAAACGACCGAAGGCCGCAGGGCCGCCAAAGCTGTAGATTATGTCAGATACGGTACGCATGACTCCATATAGTTTTCAAATTGAATACCAGTCAAGCCCAATCAATTTGAGGCCTACCGATCTGGGGCCTCGAAGGCAGTATGCCGACATGTCAGATCACACCACACCACCCCGCAAGTTACAGCAGGTCGATAGAGACGCGTTCCGACTGCGATTGAACTATATCCGGGAGCGTACAGGCCTGTCGGGTAAGGATTTTGCCGAGTCGATCGGCATATCAAAATCCAACTACTCACAGGTCGAAAAAGGAAACCGGATGTTAACCGTCGATCAGATCTACAATATTTTTGTGATCTATGGTGTTCCTATGGAATACTTGATCGCAGGTCAGGAGACAAACCTACCCGAAAAGTTCAGAATCAATCTCTAGGGGGCTTCTGAGTGCAGTTGCCCGCCAGCAATATTCGGTAGACACGCTCCAGCGGCAAGCCTCGCTGTAACGCCCTCAAGAGCAAGTCAATTTTCTCACACTCAGTCATAAGAATCCCCAGGGTAAATTCATTTCATCTACAGATAGAACTCGGAAACCATAACGCACGTATTCTATTTGAATACTTTTTTCTTGACGGTGTTCAAAATGAATACTAACTTGACCTCAACACACGAGGTGAAGCATGGCGAACACAACCAAAGACAACGGAGGCAGCCCTGTACTGGCGGTGACCAATGGTCCGCTGGTTGAGGACTGCCTCTGCCCACACTGCCAAGACACTGGCCTGACCTACGAGGGCAACGGCCACCGGATGATCGGCTACCCGTTTGCGGAAAAGCACGTCTCCGTTTCCTGCTCATGCGCGATCGGTCAGCTTCTGGACGCTCTGGAACCCGGCGCCATTGAACGTGAACGTGAGGCCATCGCTATTGCAGATGACCTGATGCGGGAGGCAACGGCATGAGCGCTCACACCTCAATCATCGAGCAAGCCCGTCAACTGGCGGCAGGCCCAGAGGCCATCGAACTGGCTGAACAGGCTGGCTACATCGACGGATTTCAGTCGGGCATCCGGTCAGAGCGCCGCTACGAGAAGATCAAAGACGTTGGCGATACCGTCGCTTGGAGTGCTCTCGCTTTCTGCGCTGGCCTCGCTGTTGGCCTGCTGATCCTGGCCCCACCTTTCTAATCACTCCCCGCGCTACCCGAGGGCCCCCATCCCTGCCTCTTAGCGCGCAACTCGGCGGGCGGTTCGCCACCCACTCACGGAACGGCACTTTTGCCGCCCGCCACCTTTCTTTTGCGAGGACGATATGACCGAAACGACAACCACCGAACTGACGAAGATCCCCGAGAAAGCTCAGATCCCCCAGTATTTTGGCAAGGAAGGTGGGATTGAGGAGCTCGTGACGCTCATCGAGACAGAGGTTTCTGCTGTCCACTGTGACTACTCAACCGACAAAGGACGCAAGGCTGCCCGAAGCTTGGCGGCGAAGGTGTCACGGTCAAAGACGCTGATCGATGCTGTCGGAAAGGAGATGACAGAGGACTGGCGTGAAAAGACCAAGAAGGTGAACGATCAACGCAAGGTAGCCACCAGTCGCCTTGACGAGTTGCGGGACAAAATCAAAGCGCCGGCCGACGAATTTGAGGCAAAAGAAGCCGAGCGGGTTAAGGCTCATATGCTGGCTTTGGACAAGTTTTCACTTGAGGCTCTCTCCTCTCACGACAGTTCAGCTGAGTTGCAGGCCAAGATCGACCTTATCGAAGCCACTGAGATCAGCTCCGACTGGGAAGAATTCGAAGGTGATGCGCGCCAGCAAAAGGCCGCTGCACTGGACAAGTATCGTGATGATCTGGCCATTGCTCAGGCCCGCGAGGCTCAGGAAGCCGAACTTGAGCAGCTGCGCGCCGAAAAGGCCGAACGCGAACGCAAAGAGGCCGAGGAACAAGCGGCCCGTCAGCGTGAGCAGGAAGAGCGTGAAGCCAAAGATCGTGCTCATGAAGAAGCCGAACGCGCGCGGATTGCAGCTGAGAAACGAGCCGAACAGGAAAAAGCCGATGCCGAAGCGCGCCATCAGCAGGAACTGAAAGAGGCTAAGGATGCCGCGGATAAAGCTGCGGCCGCCGAACGCAAGCGGATCGAGGACGAGAAGCGCGCCGCCGAAGAAGCCGAGGCGCAGCGCAAGGCTGACGCCGACCACCGCAAAGCGATTACTGCGGAAATCGTGGCTTCAATCACCAAGGTTCAGCCCCGCTCCTACGAACATCTGATTGAATTGATGATCGACGGCAAGATCCCCCATGTGAAGGTGGCGGTCTGATGACCTTCGATGTTCGCACACTGGCTCCAGGCGAATTAATAAGGGAACCCGGTTTCTACAATATTCCCTTGGATGTGCACCATGGTCAGCCTTGCGATGGCCCTAGCGTCACCAGCGGCATTTTGCGCCGTATGGAGCTGGAATACCCAGGTGATGTGTGGGCATTCCACCAGTTGAACAAAGAGCGGATCTGGGAGAGGGAGGACACAGACGCTCTGCGCCTTGGTCGCGCTATGGCAGCCTATGTGGAGGGCGGAGAGGATGAGGTGGATCGTCACTTTTATGTTCTCCCAGATAACCGCCCCAACCGCCCGACCCGCGCTCAGCTGACTGCCATCAAAGAAGGGCGTGGAAGCCAGTCAGGCAATCGCTCCGTCGCTTTCTGGCGCGAGGTGGATCAAGACCCTCGTGACAAGATAACCGAAAATCAAATGCAGATGATCCGCGACATGGGCAAGGCCCTCGCCATCGATCCAATGGCGGTTTCGCTTCTGGGAGGAATGCCAGAGATTACGATGGCTTGGAAGGATCCGGCGACTGATCTTTGGTGTCTCGCCCGTCCCGATCAGGTCTCAGAAGATGGCTACGCAGGCGACTATAAGAAGATCAGCCCTCAAGGTGCGCCCTTCGACAAAGATCTCTGCTATCGCGCGATCCGCAAGCACCGCTACGACATGCAGATGGGCTTTGCCCATGAAGGGTACGAGGTCCTGACCGGCAACCAGCCTGAGGCAGTGGGTCTCATATTTCAGTCAGACCGACGGCCACACTTTTGTATCCCAGTCGAGATCCCTGAGGAGGAGGTGTCGATTGGCCGTTTTTACAATCACAAAAACCTCCGTCGTTTTCGCGAATGTCTGGACAGCGGCCACTGGCAGGAACCCGGGGAACACCCAGGCATCTTCCGTTGGTCGGATGATGAGCGCGAGAGAATTCTCGAAGAGATGAACACAGCAGGAACAGCACCATGAACGACAAACCATTGACCAACACCGCCCCTATTGAAGAGCGCATCGAAGGGTCGTTCGACAAAAGCGCGATGGCTCTCACAGAGGTTTCCAGCAGTGTCGGTGGATTGACCTTTAAGGATATGGGTCAAGTCATGGAGTTCTCTAAACTTATGTCCGTCTCTCGCCAAGCCGTTCCAAAACACCTGCGCGGTCAGCCGGGCGCCTGCATGGCCGTTTCGTTGCAGGCCCTTAACTGGCGTATGGACCCGTTTGCCGTCGCAAACAAATCCTATTCGGTCAATGATCGCATCGTCTACGAGGCTCAGTTGATCCAAGCGGTGATTGAGCAACGTGCGCCGATCAAAGGGCGCCTCAAGGGTGATTTCATTGGCGAAGGCGCAAAGCGACAGTGTCGCCTTTGGTGTCTGTCAGAAGAAGATGGCGAGCGGATCGAGTACACTTCCCCTGAGATCGGCAGCATCACCACCAAGAATAGCCCGCTCTGGAAGTCCGACCCTGATCAGCAGCTTTGGTATTACAGCGCTCGCGCCATGTGCCGACGCCATTTCCCAGATGTGCTTTTGGGTGTCTACGAGAAAGAGGAAATTGCCCACGCACCTGAGCTCCGGGACGTGACACCTAAGGAGGGCGGGTTTGCTGCGCGCGCCCAGGCCGCGCGCCGTCAGGACAGTCCTCCCGAAGAAAATCACGACACCCAAGGCAAACCCCTCGACGGCGAAATCCTCCCCGCCGATGAGGATGCGGCCCCTGTCGAGCAGGAGCAGCAGGAGGACGGTGGCACCACAGAGAGAACGTTTGAACACGACGAAGGTGCCACCGCCTTCACCCAAGGCAAGACCGCCTCAGATTGCCCGCACGAGGACGATCCTCAGCGGACCAATTGGATGGCTGGCTGGAACGAGGCCTACAACGCAGCTGAACAGGAAGGCGGTGAAGCATGAGCGATCCTACTGAAACTCATATTGAACTGGAGCAACAGCGGCGCCGAGACGAACGCACACACGAGTTGCGTATGACGGGTGTAATTGCAATCACAATCCTACTGTCGCTACTCCTGATGGGCTCGTGCGCTCAGAATATCTGGAGCTGAACTATGAGCGGCTTCATCACCCCGGAACAGGCCCGAAAGCTGGCCTGTCCCCTCGCCCGCGTCCACGGTGACGGGGATCAAGGCAAATGCCGTGCGGAAAAGTGCATCATTTGGCGTTGGTTGCCTCACTCCGCAGAAGATCCGCGGTTCCTCAGCGCCATCAAGCGCGAGGAAGCCGTGCTGGCCCAGCTGAAAGCGGACGAGACCGGACAGAAGGCCAAGCCTCAGCACCTGTACCACAAGAAGGCCGTGGCAAATGTCATGCGTGATCCTGAGGCCTACGGGGTGGAGGTGGAGTCTCAGCATGGATACTGCGGCTTAGGCGGGAGACCGGAGCAGTGACCCAGCGCGGCATGTCAGACGAGCAGTTGCTCAATGCGCTGCATCTGCGGGACCATGACGGCCTGACCTGTGGAGAACTCGCACAACGGTTCAGGGTTTCTCGTGGTTCTATGATCGGTGCGATGTATCGCATCGACCAAGACACTGACAGGAGCGATCCAGACGGCAACAAAAACGGCGGCATGAAGCCGAAGTGGTGGAAGCGATGATCCAGCACCGCCCCCATCTTCTCCCAAAGATCCGTTCTGAGGGTATCATGGATGCCGCAGAAGGTGCGCCTTGCACCCTTCGGATTGCGTCGTTCGTTCCCGGCCGCAGATGTGCCGGCCATGAGACCACAGTCGGCTGTCACCTCCCGATTTGGGGCAAGGGCAAAAGCACCAAGGTCACAGACATGGGGGTCGCTTTCGGCTGTTCCGCCTGCCACGCAATCATCGACGGTGTTGATCAGGAAGCGCTTCGCTATCTGGAGAAGAAGTTTGGCGCCGCGATGATGACCCGGATGCTCCACGGGCTCACCGAAACCCACGCGCTGCTGATCGACCATGGCGTGATCGTCATCCCTGATGCGGTGATCGTATGAGTGATCTGCCCGAACTGTTTCGAGAGATGGCCAGGGCCCTGCCCTACGCTCTCGCCATTTGTATCGCCGCCGCTCTGATCGTCGCCGCGTCAGCCGCAGCATCTTACTTTTAAACCCGCCCTGGCCTTGATCCGTGAGTGAGCCAGGGCGGGAGAAAGGGGCCGATGTGCCCCCCCTTTGATGGAGAGAGATATGCCCAACGGAGACGGAATAACAAACTTTCACTGGCTTGAACACGCAACGGGCAATGGCGTTGCATGGTCCATGATCGGCATCCCAGCTGCTCTGGCGTGGGTCGCAGCTGCGCTCTGCTGGTTCCTTGAGCCGCGAATTGCCGCCGAGGTCTCACCTCTGGCGTGGGCGATGTGGGCCGCGCTTGGCTGGTATGGACTGCTGTTCATTATCTTTGGCGGCTGGCTGGCCCTGCTTGCCATCGCCGCAGCCCATTAACCCACCCAGCCCCGGAGGCACCATGGCCACACTGCATCTGCCCTTGAAGGGCGAATATTTCGATCAGATCAAGAGCGGCGAGAAGGTCGAGGAATACCGGCTGGCTACGCCCTTCTGGACCAAGCGGATCGAGGGTCGTGAATATGACGGGATCGAACTCGCCAAGGGATACCCGCCGAAAGGCGACACCAGCCGCCGGATCACGCGCCCATGGCGCGGCTATCGCAAGACCACAATCACGCATCCGCATTTTGGCCCCGATCCGGTCGAGGTCTATGCGATCCGCGTCAACCCATAAATCCCCGGAGAATGAAATGACCGAAGCCGCCACTTCGATACGCCACCACATCAAGGGACTGGTTCACGCCCAGTCCGAGCTTATCCAGATGCTTGATCACCTCGACCAGCACGGCAAAGTTCTGCGCGGCAAAGGCGGACGGGTGGCCGAAAGTTTGCGTGAAATTGCCGCCGATCTTGATCTCGACATGGCGGCGGCTCCCGCCTTCCCCGATTAATCCACCTAACCCCGAAGGAGAAATACCCATGTTCGGAATTTTGAAGTCAGCAGTGAAGGCGGCTAGCGCCGTGGTGGATGTGCCGGTCTCGGTGGCGGCTGATGTCGTCACTCTGGGCGGCGCACTGACGGACAAGGACAAGCCCTACACCGCCGAGGCTGCAGAGCGCCTCGTCAAGAACGTCAAAGACATGTCGGACCCCGAGTCCTGAAAACGCCGGAGACCGCATGGCACCCCAGAAGCCCCGCTTCAATGACCGGATCATCAAGGATGGATTTCCCGATGGCTGGCACGTTCAAGACAGGCTGGATAGCAATGAAGCCCTGCTTATCCGCAAGTCCGATTTTGCCTTTGGCGGGTCGCTTTGCATCTGTACTCGTCCGCGCGCAATGCCAACCGACGAATGGCTGACCACGGCGAAGATCATCGCGCACGGCTTTGATGCTGAGAACGACAAGCGGGCCGAGGCGTTTAGCGCCGCGAACCGCGCCGAAACCTGAATCAAACAATCCCCGGGAGACTGACATGGCCGAAAACAGCGGCATCGAATGGACGACCCACACCTTCAATCCTTGGACCGGTTGCACCGCAGTAAGCGCCGCCTGTGATCACTGCTACGCCGAGGGTTGGGCAAAGCGTAGTGGTCATGTTCAGTGGGGGCCTCATGGTGAGCGTCGTCGCACAAAGACTTGGGGCGCCCCTCTGAAGTGGGATTGTATAGCCGGAGAAACCGGCACTCGTGTTCGTGTGTTCTGTGCAAGTTTAGCCGACGTGTTCGACAACCATAGAAGTATCAAGCCTGAGTGGCGGCAAGAGCTATGGGAGCTGATCCGCATCACGCCGAATATCGACTGGCTATTACTGACGAAGCGCCCACAGAATATCAAAAAGATGCTCCCTGCTGGCTGGGGTGATGGGTGGCCGAATGTCTGGCTAGGCACCACTGTAGAGAACCAAGTCGAGGCGGAGCGCCGCATTCCCGCTCTGCTGAATATCCCTGCGAAAGTCCGCTTCCTGTCCTGCGAACCTATGCTTGGACCTGTGCAGCTTGATCGGATCTGTCAAAGCGATGCAAAAGATCGCGCAGCTTACGAGCGTGGCGAGGTCGAGAGCATTCCTGGCCATTATATCAACGCACTAGAAGGTATCGCTTGGGATGACGAGAACGGCACCTTGAATGGTGAGGTCTTTGACTGCGATCTCAACGATGGCCCGCGGGTCAATTGGGTGATCTGCGGCGGCGAAAGCGGCCCGGGCTCTCGGCCTATGCACCGCGACTGGGCGCGCAGCCTGCGAGATCAATGTGCAAGAGCAGGCACTGGCTTCCATTTCAAGCAATGGGGAGACTGGCTGCCTGGCCCAGGTTTCGCATGTCCCGACGATTTGCCTAAGGACGGTTGGCATCACTTTGACCCGGATTGTTCCGCCAAACGCGTCGGGAAGAAAAAGGCCGGTCGTAGTCTGGACGGCCGTGAATGGAACGGCAGCCCTCAGTTCAACAACAGCGACAATTGAAAGGAACAGCACCATGACCCATCCCGTTGACACACACGTAGGCAAACGCATCCGGCACCGTCGCTGGCTCATCGGCATGACGCAGCAGCAGCTGGCGGATCTATCCGGCGTCAAGTTCCAGCAGATCCAGAAATACGAGACCGGCGCCAACCGGGTTAGCGCTTCCCGCCTTTGGCAAATCGCGGATGCCCTTGGTGTGGCGATCAGTTTCTTCTTTGAGGGGCTGACCGACGCCGCGCATCCGACAGGCGATGAGGGTAACACCCCAAATGATCTGATGGGCGACAAGGAAGCAATGGATCTCGTGCGGTCCTACTACGCGATCCCCGAGAACCAGCGCCGTCGTTTGTTCGATCTGGCGCGCGTGCTCAGCGACGTTGCTTGAGCCTCTGAACGGAGAACACACATGACTGACACAAGCAAAGAGGCGCGGCATCAAGACGCCGCTCGGAACCTCATCCTTAATCGCGCTATTAATGATTTGGAGCAGATTATCAACAATCACGACCCAGAGACAGACGTCCCGATCAAAGACGGTGCCTGGGATCGCCTCGACAGGCTTGCTTGTGAAATCGAGTGCCGAGAACGCGACGCCCTCCGCGCCCAGCTACAGGCGGCACGGGAAGTTATCGGGCGGGCAGGCCGTCACGCCGACGTCATCCGCGGGGCGGTCGAAAGCAACCAAGTTGTGGATAAGGACGTGCACGGGGTTGCGAAAATGATCCGCGATTACTGCCGCACCGCCCTCAAGTCCACCAGCACTGAGGGGGAAGGGTGATGGCTTATGCCCTAGAAAACGAATGTCGCGCCGCAGGGCTAGACCCAAAAGAGGTCTACCGTATCGCCGCCCGCATTGACCAAGCGGCGCGCGATGCCCGCAAATTGGGGTTGGAAGTGTTTGGCGGTTCAACGTCTGGGACCCTCAGAATTATAACTGCTGGCCCCCCTCTTGTTGTCGCCGAAATGAACAGTGGCGCTTGGAATGGCGGCGATGGAGCTACTCATACAGGGGATGACGGGCTGACATACGGGGAATATTGACATGACCGACCTGATTAAAGCAGCGGATGCGCTGGCGGAGGAAATAGAGATCCGTCTCGAAAATGGCTGTGAAATTTGCAACGGCGATTGCAGCGTGGCAAACCCACCTGTGCAAAGCTGTCCGCAACAGCGCCGCTTGCAACGCCTCACCGCCTACCGCCAAGCCCGTGAAAGCGCGGATGGGGTGAAGGTAGCGAGGAAAGCGATGGGGTTAATGCTAGAGGGAATTAGGAAAGGCGGACTTGACACTGAGATGGGCCACCACCTCATTGACGATATTTTTTATCCAGCAATTGACTCGTACATCAAAGCAGCACTGGAGGATTGAGGATGGAAGCACAGGACTTCATCCACCATGCGCGCGCGGAGACAATGCTCGAGGACTTCGCGCGTCTTCGTAAAGCGATCCGCACTGATCACGACATCGAAGCCGCAGATCGCGCGCTAGACAAGTGCGAGCGCTGGTTTGCCTGCATCAACCCGAACCCTAAAGAATACGCTCTGAATAAGGAAGTGGAGAGGCTGCGGGATATCTGCCGAATGGCCCTGCCGTTGATCCGGGCAGCCAACCTCGAGGAAGTAACTGAGACCCGCGACTGGCACGAGATCGAAAGTAGGATCGCGGCCGCCTTGGCTAAGGAGAACACCTGATCCATGAGTGTGCAGTCTCTTTTCGTGAAGGAAGCGGAAGTTGCAAAACTCCTCGGCCATGACGTGAAGTGGCTGAGGGCGAATTCTACCACGCTTGAAGCGCAATACGGCCTGCCGGAGATTGATCCGGCTATCGGTCTAAGACACCGTGAGGCAATTGAGGAATGGGCGCGCGAACGCAACACCAGAAAGGCGAAGTCGCGACCAGGGCGGTTACAATCAACCAACCAAGAGGATCAAAATGGGTTTTGATAAAAGCGTCTGGGACGATAGCGATCCCAGCTATGCGCCTTGCATCAAGCACCGCAAAGACCGCGGGACTTACTTCTGGCGCCCTCCGAAAAAGTATCTGGATGCAGGGTATGCGGTGAAGACATACGCCCTGCCCGGCTGCAAAGGCGATGGACTTGATCATGATCGAGCCCGCCAGTGCCGCGCGCTCACCCGCGAAATGCTGGAATGGTACGACGGAGAGACCAACGGCCGGCAACCCGGAACATGGGGCTGGCTTATTGCTCGATACAAGCACGACCAGTTCAGCGGGATCCACGAGGTCCGTCCAACCACACGTGCGGATTACCTCAAGGCGCTGGCCAGGGTGGAGAACGCCATCAGCAATGTCCTCATCGAGGAGACCAACTACGAGCGCATGATGACGTGGCGCCGGTCGATGCAAGAGAAGGGGCGATCAGTCCACTACATCAAGAAGTGGTTCACGCATTGGGGTCTCGTCAATTCCCACGGGATCAAGATCGGCGAGACGAAATGCCGTGAACTCAAGATCATCCGCGAGGAAATGCGTCTCAAGAACCCGGCCAGCCGCAGCACTTGTATCTCGCGTGATCAGGTGAATGCGGTCGTTGCCGAAGCCGACAAGCGTGGGCAATGCCATGTCTCACTGTCGGTCCTAATCCGGTTCGAGTTCATGTTGCGCGGTGTCGATGTTGTCGGCCAATGGGAAGACGTCAACGGTCGTGAGGGCGGCATTCAGGACGGTGGCAAGATGTGGGTCGACGGCCTGACCTGGGATATGATTTCTCAGGATCTTTCCAGCCTCACCAAGGTGATCAGCAAAACCCGTGACAGCCTGCCCGAACCCTACGTCTACGATCTGAGGAACACCCCCGACATTCAGCGACGGCTGTCGGAGGTTCCAAAAGAGCGTCGGCGCGGGCCGGTCATCACCCTGCCCAACGGTCGGCCACCAAAGAACGGTGTGGTTACACGAGCCTTCAAACAGATCATCCGAGACCTGAAGCTGCCGGAGGAACTTCAGATCCGAGACACACGGGCTGGCGGGATCTCTGAGGCCAAGGGAATGGTTGATCCGTACAGCCTGAGGGATGCTGCACAACACACTCAGGTGACCACAACAGACCGTTATGCGCGGAACCGATCCGAGACTGCGAACAAGGTGGTTTTTATGAGGAACGGAGGCACATGAAGGAACTCTTTAACTACACCCCTGAAACTGGAGAGTTGAAGTGGCGTAGGCGTCCAATCTCGATGTTCAAAACGCTGCACAGTCAGAATGTATGGAACTCCCAAAATGCTGGTAAGGCAATTTTGAAACCAAGCGTTCGCGTATCGGGAAGATCATACAGGACTGCACGTATCGTCTGGTATTTCATCCATGGATTGTACCCTAAATCACATGTCGATTTCATAAATGGAGACCCCTTAGACTTCAGGGAAGATAACTTAGTGCTACGCAGCGCCAGTGATCTTGCTGAGAAGCGCAACTTACCGGCACACAGTACATCCGGCATAAAGGGTGTTTACTATTGCAGGCGTCGTAATAAGTGGCGGGCTCACATCAAGAAGCACGGCAGAAAGATCGCTCTGGGAGACTACGAAAAAAAGGAGGATGCGGTAGCTGCCCGCTTGCTCGCTGAGCAGGAGATATTTGGTACGGGTGGTGGGAATCGAACCCACAATTCCTTTCGGAAACCGGATTTTGAATCCGGCGCGTCTACCAATTCCGCCACACCCGCACATAGGATTCTTACTACCGAGTAACCGCGCCGAGTAACCGCGAGTACCAACAGACCAAGAAACCTATAAAACTCAATACTATACAGTGCATCCACAAGAGATTTTGAATCCCCTGCGTCTACCATTCCGCCACTTGGGCCTCTGCCCCGTTCCTACCCAAGCCAAAGGCCGAGGTCCATAGGCAAATCGCGCGGCTGGCGGCAAAAAAACATCTGCCTGCCGACGGCTGTGCAGCGGGCAACCATCGTGGTTGACCTGCTCATCCCGACGTGGCACCGCTCAGGGCGGATTGCCAGGGAGAGCTTCACAGGATGCTGCGTGCGCTATATCACCGAACGATGGCCTTGGCCGACCACCCAAAGGCGCTGTGGTGGCTGGCCGGCGTTGCCTTCATCGAAAGCTCGGTCTTTCCCATCCCGCCGGATGTTCTGATGATCCCGATGATCCTCGCGCGCCCATCACGTGCCTGGCTGGTTGCGCTGGTGGCTCTGGTCGCCTCCGTGGCTGGCGGATTGCTCGGCTACGCCATTGGCGCATTTTTCTACGACAGCATCGGCCAGCCGGTGCTGGCCGCGATGGGCAAGGCAGATGCCATGGCTGAATTCAACAGCCGCTTCAATGATTTTGGGTTCTGGGCGGTGCTGATCGCCGGGATCACGCCTTTTCCGTATAAGGTCATCACAATCATGTCAGGCTGGACCGGGATGCCAATCGCAACCTTCGTTGTGACCTCCATTCTGGCCCGTGCGCTGCGGTTTTTTGTGGTTGCGGGCTTGCTGTGGCAGTTTGGCGCGCCGATCCGCGATTTCATCGAACGTCGGCTGGGGCTTGTCTTTACGGTCTTTGTGGTGTTGTTGTTCGGCGGGTTTCTTGCAGTGAAGGTATTGTAAACATGAGCCGAATTCTCATCCTGATTGCCAGCGCCGGATCTGCTGCACTGCTGCTTGGTGCCTTTGGATTTCAATACATCGGCGAGATGGCCCCCTGCAAACTGTGCATCTGGCAGCGCTATCCGCATGGCGCAGCTGTCGTCATCGGTGCTCTGGCACTGGCGGTACCGCTGCTGATCCTGCCCTACCTTGGCGCGCTGGCCGCGCTGGCGACTGCCGCCATCGGTGCCTATCATACCGGGGTTGAGCGTGGCTGGTGGGAAGGTCCGAACTCCTGCACCTCCGGCCCGATCGGCAATCTGAGCTCCGAAGATCTGATGCAGCAGATCATGTCGGCACCGCTCGTGCGCTGCGACGAGGTCCCGTGGGAGCTGTTCAGCCTGTCGATGGCCAGCTGGAATGCGATTGCCTCGCTGCTGCTGGCGGTGATCTGGATTGCCGCAGCCAACCACATGCGCAAGAACCGGATCTGATCCCGACGCAGCCAGTCACCGGGAGCCGATGCACAGAGCCCCGGCCGCAGCTCTCCACGCGGCGATCTATCCTTTTCAGCTGTCTTTCTTTGTGGCGAGCAGAAGATTGGTCTCGCTGCTGACCACACCTTCAAAGGTACGGATCTTTGCCAGCGCGGCATCCAACGTTTCCAGCGTTTCGGTGCCCAGCTCGACGATCAGGTCCCAGCGTCCGTTGGTGGTATGGATCGCCCGCACCTCGGGCAGCCCCTGAAGCTGGCGGGTGATGCGGCTGGTGCCGCGCCCCTCGATACCGATCATCATAAGACCGCGAACCGGGTCGCGCAGCACATCCTCTTTCAGCACTACGGAAAAGCCAAGGATATCGCCCTTGGTCTGCAGCCGCTCGATCCGTGCCCGGACGGTGGTCCGCGACAGGTTCAGCTGCAAGGCAAGATCGGAGAGTGAGGCGCGTGCGTTATGGCGCAGGGCGGCAATCAGCCGTTCATCCGTTTTGTCCAATCTGATCTCCATCTTGACGATTTGCCCTACTATATGAGCGAAATGATTGCTGGATTCCACCTCAAATCGGAGCTTTCTAAGAGTATTCACTTTTCGCAGAGGAGATATGCGCGTGACATCCAAGACCTGTATTCTGATCGGCGCTCCCGTAGACAGTGGCAAGCGGCGTGCAGGGTGCCTGATGGGGCCGGATGCCTATCGCACCGCCGGTCTGGGACGTGCCATCGAAAGCCTGGGTCACAAGGTGATTGATCAGGGCAACCTGCGTCCGGCCAGCCATGAGGCCGACACCAATGACGGTCTTGTCTTTGCCCGCAATGAAACCATTGGCTGGACCAACCGCCTGATCCGCGCTGCGGAAGAAGCGATGAAGGACGGCCTGCCGATTTTCCTGGGCGGAGACCATTCCCTGTCGCTCGGATCCGTTGTCGGTGTTGCCAACCACGCCGCCAAGGAAGGCCGTCCGCAATTCGTGCTGTGGCTCGACGCCCATACAGATTTCCACACGCCGGCCACCTCCGACAGTGGCAACCTGCATGGCACGCCGGTGGGGTATTTCACCGGCCGTCCGGATTTTGCGGGCTTTCCGAAGGTGCAGAACCCGGTGCCGCAGGAAAACGTCTGTATGATCGGTCTACGGTCGGTCGACACCCCGGAGCGGCTTGCGCTGGAGGCGAGCAACATTCATCGTCACGACATGCGCGAGATTGACGAGAACGGCATTGCAGGTCCGCTCTCGGCCTTTCTCAACCGCGTGGCCGAGGCCAACGGCATGTTGCACGTCTCGCTGGATGTCGATTTCCTCGACCCCTCCGTGGCGCCGGCTGTCGGCACCACCGTCCCCGGCGGCGCAACTGTCCGTGAGGGGCATCTGGTCTGCGAGATGCTGCATGATTCCGGGTTGATGACCTCGCTCGATCTGGTCGAGCTGAACCCGTTTCTGGACGAACGCGGGCGCACGGCCCATCTGATGGTCGATCTCTGTGCCTCAGCCCTGGGTCGGCGCGTGTTTGATCGTCCGACGCGAAGCTATCAATGAGCCAGCATCAGGCTGCGCCCGCCGAGTACGGCACGCCCCTGCGGCGCGCCATTCCAACAACTGAAACCGCTGGCGGGTCAATGCGCTGCATGCTGGCAGGCATCCACCTTAGCCCCCGTGAAAGGACCCGGTCATGACCCAACCTTCGGACAAGGCGCTTGTGCCTTTTGTAAGCGTCGACAACATGATGCGCCTCATTCACTCGATCGGTATCGACACCGTGATGAGGGACCTCGCCGATTACATCGAAGAGGATTTCAAACGCTGGGAGCTGTTTGACAAGACGCCGCGGGTTGCCAGCCATTCCGACGTCGGCGTGATCGAGCTGATGCCGACCTCTGATGGCGAAGCCTATGGCTTCAAATACGTCAACGGCCATCCGAAGAACACCTCAGAGGGGTTGCAGACGGTGACCGCCTTTGGCCTGCTCGCCGATGTCTACACAGGCTATCCCGTGCTGCTGACCGAGATGACCATCCTGACCGCGCTGCGTACTGCCGCGACCTCTGCGATGGTTGCAAAACATCTGGCCCCGAAGGGCGCCACAACAATGGCGATGATTGGCAATGGCGCGCAGTCGGAGTTCCAGTCGCTCGCCATGCAGGCAATCTGCGGGCTGAAATCGGTTCGCCTCTACGATATCGACCCGGCGGCGACCGCGAAATGTGCCGCCAACCTTGCTGGCAGCGGCCTCACCGTGGTGTCCTGCGCAACCCCCGAAGAAGCGATTGAAGGCGCGCAGATCCTGACCACCTGCACCGCTGACAAGCAATATGCCACCATCCTCACTGACAACATGGTCGGCAGCGGCGTCCATATCAACGCCATCGGCGGTGATTGCCCCGGCAAAACCGAATTGGCACCGGGTATCCTGACCCGCTCCGATGTCTTTGTGGAATTCCCGCCGCAAACCCGCGTCGAGGGCGAGATCCAGCAGATGCCGGAGGATTTTGAGGTGACGGAACTCTGGCAGGTGATCCTTGGCCAGAAACCCGGTCGCCGGGATGACAAGCAGATCACCCTGTTTGACAGTGTCGGCTTTGCAATCGAGGATTTCTCGGCCCTGCGCTACATCCGCGACCGGATCAAGGACACGGATTTCTTTTTGGAGCTGGACATGCTCGCCGACCCGGACGACCCGCGCGATCTCTTCGGCATGGTGCAGCGCGCCAAGGGCTGAAATCGGGATCTTCTCTCGCAGCTATTCTAAGGAAAAAGGCCCCGCCTGTCCGGTCGGGGCCTTAGTTTATTTTTGAACGACTGATGAGATTCAGCTGTCCAGTTCGCTATCCCAATAGAGAAAATCCATCCAGGTTTGATGCAATTCAGGCTTCGGACGGGGCAGACGGCGGGCGATGGCATCCAGCTCATGCGGACTGGGGGCAAAGGGTTTGCGGCGCAGTTTCAGTCCGACCTGCTGCGGTTTCAGGTTGCCCTTGCGCAGATTATCGGCGCTGCAACAGGCCACGATATTGGTCCAGGACGAGGCCCCGCCCTTGCTGCGAGGGATCACGTGATCAAACGTCAGATCCTTCGCCGCAAAGCGCTTGCCACAATACTGACAGCAGAATTCATCACGCAGAAAGACATTATAGCGGGTAAAGGCCACTTTCTTGCGCTTGCGATACCGCTTGAGGGCGACCACGGCGGGAACTTCAAAGGAGGCAGAGGCCGAATGAACCGCCACATCTTCGTAGGTTTTGACCTGTATGACCCGCTCCTGATGGACGGCGACAAAAGCATCCTGCCAATTGCAGACGGATAGCGGCGCCCAGCTGAGTGGCTGCATATCCGCGTTCAGAATCAATGTTCTGAGATTACCAACGGCGACGGTCATACTGCACCTCCTCGTTTCAACAGCGGTGGCCTGCGCCCGGACCAACGCCGTTGACCAGGGCGGCGCAGCAGTCTGTTTCCAGCCTGCCGGATCGTCCCGGTATTGAAAAAAACAAAAGCGCGTGGAGCCCACGCGCTTGTCTTCAAATCAGGTTTCTTGCTGCCAGTGCTCCGCAGGGATACCGACAGATGGCACGGGTAAGGCCAGACAGGTATTCGCAGCCCGATCTGCGGCCGCGTCCTCACCCCGGTGTCATTCTGCGGCGCAACAGGACCACGGATTGCAGTCCGCGCCGGAGGCGCGACATATGCTGTGATCTCTTGCTGATGGATCTGCATGTTCTGCAACGGCTCAACCGCCCTGTCTGCCTGCGTTTCGACACCAGAGCGGGGAGCCCGCCCCTGCTTTGATTTAACTATATATCGTGTCAGTCAGCTGGCAAGCCCCCATTATCAATGATCGCAACGGGGCACTGACCTCGCTTCGCCTCAAGCGGTAGGATGATTCCGTGACAGCGGCATGACAGCTGCTGGCGGGTCGGCGGTCGCGAAATCCCCTATGCGAAAACACTGTCGGCAACGCCGCTGCCCTTGCCAGCCTGCCGGGGGCTGCCTATTGCAGACTGATGACCAGATTGATCCGTTTCAACAAACCCTTCGATGTTTTGCCCCAGTTCACCGACCGCGGCAGCGAGGGCAGCCCGCGCGCCACGCTGAGCGACTGGATTGACCTGCCCGGTGTCTATCCCGCCGGGCGACTGGATCGCGACAGCGAGGGGTTGATGCTGCTGACCGACCAGGGCCGCTTGCAGGCGTGGATCTCGGATCCGCAGCACAAGATGCCGAAAACCTATTGGGTGCAGGTCGAGGGGACACCGGATGCGGCCGCCATTCAGGCGCTTGCAGAGGGTGTTGAGCTGAAAGATGGGCTGACCCGACCAGCCAAGGCCGCATTGATCGACGAACCGGAGGGAATCTGGGCGCGGACCCCACCAATCCGGGTGCGCAAATCCGTACCCGACAGCTGGATCGCCCTCACCCTTCGCGAAGGCCGCAACCGGCAGGTACGGCGGATGACAGCGGCAGTGGGCCATCCGACACTGCGCCTGATCCGGGCGGCCATCGGCATCTGGACTCTTGACGGGCTCAGCCCCGGCACCTGGGAAGATCTGGAGGTGCCCAGCATCCCCGGTCCGCCAAAACCCAAACCCGCCCCGAACCGGCAGGCGATTGCCCGGCGCAAGGCGGTAGGCGCAAAAACAACCCCGTCAGACCCGCAAAAGCCGCCCCGCAAACCACGAAAGCCGCGCAAGCGCTAGGCTGCACGGCTTTCGACGGCGTTTTGTCTGGCAAACCGCTCTGGCGGATCAGAGGCTCAGCTTGTCGCGCATGAAGGCCAGCGCCACGCTCAGACCGTCGGGCGCGATGCCGTGGCCTGTGCCCTTCATGATATGGGCAAAGACGTCCTGAAATCCGGCCTCCCCCAGAGCTTCAGCTGCCTCTGGCAGAGATTGCGGCGGCACCACGTCATCGGCGTCGCCATGCACCAGCAATACCGGCATCTTCGAGACAACTTCGTCCTTCAGCGTTTCGGGCGACAGCAGCCGGCCGGAGAAGGCAACGATTCCAGCCACCGCATCTTCGCGACGCGGGGCCACATGCAGGCTCATCATGGTGCCCTGGGAGAATCCAAACAGCACCACCTGTTCCGGCAGCACATCCTCATCCACCATCAGCGCATCCAGAAAGGCATTCAGATCTTCGATGGAGGCCATCATGCCGCGCATCGATTCCTCTTCGGAGGAGCCGTCGATCCAAGGGATCGGGAACCACTGGAAACCAAAGGGCGTGCCTGCGCAGCGCTCCGGGGCGTCCGGGGCCACAAACAGCGTATCAGGCAGATGTTCCCCCAACGGGTCCGCCAGCCCCAGCAGATCGGCCCCATTGGCGCCATAGCCATGCAGAAACACCACCACAGATCGGGTCTGCCCCGACAGGGGCGCCTTGCGTTCAGCTGTCAATACTCGTGTCATCGGATCCCTTCCCTGTCCTTTGCCACCCGGTAATAGGCCCAGAGCACGCGCGCCGCAACCGACCGCCAGGGTGACCAGACTTCAGCTATGCGGCGCATCTCGGCGGGTTTTGGCCGCTGCGGCAGATCGAGCAGGATCCGCGCACCCTCTTGCAGGGCCAGATCACCATGGGCAAAGACATCCGCTCGACCAAGCGAAAACATCGCATAGATCTCTGCGGTCCATGTGCCAATACCAGACACTTGCGTCAGGATTTTGATCACCTCGGCATCGGGGAGCTGGCGCAGCGCGTCAAAATCAAGTCCCGCTGCCGCAAGAGCATGGGCATAGCGGATCTTCTGACGGCTGAGGCCAACCGCGCGCAGGTCGTCCTCGCTGGCGGCGGAAACAGCAGGCGCAGTGTCCAACCCGGCTCCGACCATCCGGCCCCAGATCGCATTGGCGGAGGCAACGCTCACCTGCTGACTGACAATCGCGCTGAGCAGTTCGGCAAAACCCTCCGGTTTGCGGCGCAGCGGCAGGGGCCCGCAGAGGTCGATCGCGCGGGCAAAGCGCGGGTCGCTTGCGGCCAGCCATTGGGCGCCCTCACGCACACAGGCATCGCTGGTGATGATCCGCCCGATTGCGGCCGACCGGGCGTCACCGCCAAACTGACCGACCGGAGTTTGCGATCCTGTCATTCTACGGCTCCTTTGCGTCTTTTTCGCGCGCATAGCGCACCGATGCAGCATCAATCTTGCCCTGTCGGATTTTCGGGGATACGCATCTGCCATGACAGACAGCCTCCCCCTCCCCGACGACCGCATCGCCAAGCGCAATGTTGTCATTCTCGTGCTCGCGCAGGCCTTTCTGGGTGCGCAGATGCCGATGATCTTCACCATTGGTGGTCTCGCAGGTCAATCGCTTGCCAGCAATGCCTGTTTCGCAACGCTGCCGATTTCGCTGATTGTGGCCGGTTCCATGCTGGCGGCAACGCCGATTTCGGCGATCATGCAGCGCTACGGACGTAAGGCGGGGTTCTTTGTTGGCGCCGCTGGTGGCACATTGGGTGGGGTCATCGGGGCTTATGGGCTCTACCTCGGCTCGTTTCCGATCTTTCTCCTCGGCAGTTTCCTCACCGGCATCTACATGAGTGCACAGGGATTTTACCGTTTTGCCGCCACCGATACCGCCTCTGATGCGTTCCGGCCCAAGGCAATTTCCTATGTGATGGCTGGCGGTCTGCTCTCCGCGATCATCGGCCCGCAGATCGTGAAGGCGACAAGCCAGGCCTTTGTGATCCCTTTCCTTGGCACCTATATGGCCGTGGTCGCCGTCAATGTGCTGGGCGCAGTCCTGTTCCTGTTCCTGAAAATCCCGAAACCGCCGGTTCCCAGCGAAGATGCGCCCCGGGGGCGCAGCCGGATGGAGCTGTTGCGCAACCCCACCATCGCGGTTGCAGTGATCTGCGCCATGGTGTCCTACGCGCTAATGAACCTGGTGATGACGTCGACACCGCTGGCCGTTGTTGGCTGCGGCTTCAGCGAAGGCAGCGCGGCGGATGTCGTCACCGCCCATGTGCTGGCGATGTATGTACCGTCCTTCTTTACCGGGCATCTGATCGCGCGTTTCGGTGTCGAAAAAATCGTCGGCGCGGGCCTTGTGATCCTGGGCGGAGCTGGCGCTGTTGCCCTGCAAGGCGTTGATCTGGAAAATTTCTTTGTCGCGCTGGTCCTGCTGGGTATCGGTTGGAACTTTGGCTTCATCGGCGCAACCACGATGCTGGCGGGTGCTCATGAAAGCTATGAACGCGGCCGGATGCAGGGGCTCAACGATCTGCTGGTCTTTGGCGGTGTCACCTTTGCCTCGCTGGCTTCGGGCGGGTTGATGAATTGCTCTGGCGGCAGCCCGGTCGAAGGCTGGACCGCAGTCAATATGGCGATGGCACCCTTCTTGGTGCTGGCGGGCGGCGCGCTGTTGTGGTTGGTGCTGAAACCGCGTCCTGTTCACGGTCACTGATCTCCGGCGAGCCGAGACCGCACGACATGAAAAGACGCCTGACGGGGAGCCGCAGGCGTCTTTCTTATCTGGTCCTATCCGGCGTCTGATGCCTTACCATCGCCCGGTGGAGACCCGGTAGATCAGGCTGGCACGGCGGCGGAACTCACTGGTGCCCAGGGTCCCGTCGGCCACCCGCCGAGGCTCGGTCACCGCCTGTTGCAGGATCGCGCTGGCCTGCCAGCCCGGCAGCAGTGCGGGCAAGGCGGATTTTGCGATTGCAGCACGATTGGAGCGAGCGTCCTTCAGCGCTGCAAGACCGCTCTCCGCCAGCGCGCGCACCCCCTCCGGCGTGCCATCCAGCAGCGGGACGCGTTTCTCGGCAACCAGCTTAGGAATTGCCCGCAGCCAGTTGGCGACGCCCACGCCATAGGCGAAGCGGCGCACAAGCGTCTCATCCCGCGCGCCCAGTGTCGCCGCTGCCATCCACATGAGTGCGCCCGTCGTCTTGTCGATGTGATCCGCCAGCGCTGCCTCATCCTCGAAGGGGTCGCGGTAGATGTCCCAGCGCCGCGCCTCTGCCATGGCATCAATATGCACCGCAAGGTCAGGCCGCAGCACCGCCCCCAGTGGCGTTGCGACGTAATGCCGTCGCACCGGGCCACCGGCCGCAATCTCTGTCCCGACATCGCGCCACCACTGCACGCGCATCTCGGCAATCATCGACTCCGCCGAGGCCCAGGGCGCCCGCGCCAGCTCAAGGTTGAAGGCGTAGAGCGTAAACAGCGCCGCCCGCGCTTCAACCGGCGCAGCCATCACCGTGGCAAAGCGATCCGGGTCGCCCTTTTGCACCAGATCGGCGCAGGCGGTCACATCATCGTCAAATGCAAGCATCAAGCCGCGCCGCCCGCCGTGTCAGTGTCCCGCAGCAGCTTCCAGCGGATCGCATCCAGCAGCGCTTCAAAGGAGGCGTCGATTATGTTGGCACTGACGCCGACCGTCGACCAGCGCCGCCCCTTGCTGTCTTCGCTGTCGATAATGACCCGCGTGACAGCCTCGGTGCCGCCCTGGGTGATCCGCACCTTGAAATCGACCAGCCGCATGTCATCCAGCGCCTTGGAATACTGGCCGAGATCCTTGGTCAGCGCTTTTGCCAGCGCGTTGACCGGCCCGCGGTCGCTGCCGGTCTCATCGAGGGATTCACTGACCGATAACAGCTTCTGGCCGTCCACTTTCACAACAACAACCGCCTCGGAGAGCGACACCATGCGGTTGTATTTGTTCTTGCGCCGCTCGACCGTCACCTTGTACCGCTTCACCTCAAAGAAACCGGGCAATTGCCCCAGTTCCTCGCGCGCAAGGATCTCAAACGAGGCCTGCGCGGTATCATAGGAATAGCCCTCGGCCTCACGGGTTTTGATCCGCTCCAGAATACGCGCGAGGGCCGGGTTGCCGGTCTCGACGCTCAGGCCCGCCTCGGACAGGCGCCGGCGCAGGTTCGACTGACCTGCCTGATTGGACATCGGGATGATGCGCGTATTGCCGACCAGCGCCGGGTCGATATGCTCATAGGTGCTTGGATCTTTCAGGATCGCGCTGGCATGCAGCCCCGCCTTATGCGCAAAGGCCGACGCCCCGACATAGGCGGCCTGTTTCGTCGGCACCCGGTTCAGGATCTCGTCCAGCATCCGGCTGAGCGCCGTCAGAGTGCTCAGGGCCTCCCGGCTGACACCGATGTCATAGCGATCGGCATAGGGCTGCTTCAACAACAGCGTCGGGATCAGCGTTGTCAGATTGGCATTGCCGCAGCGCTCGCCCAGACCGTTGAGCGTGCCCTGAATCTGCCGCGCCCCGGCGTCGACTGCCGCCAGCGAACAGGCCACCGCATTTTCGGTGTCATTATGGGTGTGGATCCCCAGACGCTCCCCCGGCAACCCTGCCGCGATCACCTCCTTGACGATGCGGCCCACATCCGCCGGAAGGGTGCCGCCGTTGGTGTCACAGAGCACAACCCAACGCGCGCCGGCCTCAAGCGCTGTGCGACAGGCCGCAAGCGCATAGTCCGGATTGTCCCGGTATCCGTCAAAGAAATGTTCGGCATCAAACAGCGCCTCGCGCCCCTCGGCCACCAGATGGGCGACGGAGGCGCGGATATTGTCGAGGTTTTCCTCAAGATCGATCCCCAGCGCATGGGTCACGTGGTAATCATGGCTCTTGCCGACCAGACAGACCGCGGCGGTGCCGGCGTTCAGCACCGCCGCCAGCACATCATCATTTGCCGCCGAACGCCCGGACCGTTTGGTCATGCCAAAAGCGGTCATGGTGGCCCGCGTTCTGGGGGCGGTTTCAAAGAAGCCGCTGTCCGTCGGATTGGCCCCCGGCCAGCCGCCTTCGATGTAATCCACCCCAAGCCCATCCAGTGCGGTTGCGATCCGAACTTTCTCAGCGGTGGAAAACTGCACGCCCTGCGTCTGCTGCCCGTCCCGCAAGGTGGTGTCATAAAGGTAAAGACGGTCTTTGGTCATGGCTGGCCTCATGGCTTGGCAAAGTATGGTCGTTGCCCCGTCATGAGGGCCTCTGCTGTCTGTTGGATCTGCCGCAGGCGGGCCCGGCGCCCACCTGCGAGGATCCGTATCGGGGGCTAGATCGCGCTGAGTTTTTCGGGGTCGAAATCCGGCCCCGGCACCAGCTGGACCCCCTCCTTGGACATCCGCACCTCGACGCCTGCGGTAAGATAGGCGGTCTTCAACCGGTCGACCTCGGCGAAATCCTTGGTTTTCATTGCGATCTCTCGAGCCTCGAAAAGCGCTTTTTCATAGGCGCTTAAATCAATATCTTCACCTGCCGCCCAGGCCCCCATCTCATCACTCAGCAAGCCCATCAGTTCGGCCGATGCAAGTAGATCCGCCGCGGCACCAGCCGAGGCCAGCCTGTGCAACTCCGCAAGCGCACCCGCTGTATTCAGATCGTCCGACAGCGCCTCCAGAACCGCGGCAGCAGCGGTGGGCGCGGGCTCGATGCCCGCGGTCAGCGCCCGCCATTTGCGCAGCGTTGCCTCCGCTTCCTTTGCCTTCTTGTCGGTCCAATCCATCGGTTTTCGATAATGGGTTTGCAGGAATACAAGGCGGATCACCTCGCCCGGATAGCCCTGATCCAACAGGTCGCGCACGGTGAAGAAGTTGCCCAGTGATTTGGACATCTTCTTGCCCTCGACCTGCAACATCTCATTGTGCAGCCAGATTTTTGCAAAATCGCCCTCGGGATGGGCGCAGCAGCTTTGCGCAATTTCATTCTCGTGATGCGGGAACATCAGATCATTGCCGCCACCGTGAATGTCGAAACTCGCGCCAAACAGCTCGTGGCTCATGGCGGAGCATTCGATATGCCAACCCGGGCGCCCCCGCCCCCAGGGGCTGTCCCAACCCGGCAACTCATCGGTGGAGGGCTTCCACAGTACGAAATCCATCGGATCGCGCTTGTTATCCGCCACTTCAACCCGCGCGCCTGCGATCATGTCATCCACTGAGCGACCGGAGAGCGCGCCGTAGTCCCTGTAGCTCTTGACCGAGAACAACACATGGCCTGCCCCGTCGGCATAGGCATGGCCCTTGGCAATCAGCGCTTCGATCATGTCAATCATCTGCGGGATATAGGCGGTTGCGCGCGGCATATGATCCGGCTCCAGCGCGCCCAGTTCAGCCATATCCGCCAGATACCAGCTGATGGTTTCCTCAGTCCGCTGCTGCACCAGCTCTTCCAGCGTACCCGGCGCACCTGCTTCCTTGCGCGCCAGAGCGGTTGCGTTGATCTTGTCGTCCACATCAGTGAAGTTGCGCGCGTAACTCACGTGGTTTGCGCCATAGATATGACGCAACAGACGATAGAGCACATCGAACACCACGACAGGGCGCGCATTGCCCAGGTGGGCGCGATCATAGACCGTCGGCCCGCAGAGATAGAGGCGTACATCGTCGGGATTGATCGGGTTCAGCACCTCTTTGCCGCGGGTGCGTGTGTTGTGCAGCTTGATCGTCGTCATCACAAATCCTTCGTCTGACCGGAACGCAAGGGCGCCTCAGGCCAATCTCCCAACGGGTGCCGCAGATCAGCGGCGCGCAGCGCGGGCTTAGCAACTTGTTCAAAAGAAGGGAACGACAGAAACCAGCCCGCTGAGTTTTTCAGCAGGTAATGCAGCAGGTAATAATGTTGCACAGCCGGTTCATGGGATTTGCATAACACAAGGCAGTAGCTCCGCCAAGCCTGCAAATCGACCACAGGAGGACACCGCGGGTACGGGGCGATCCGGGCGGGGTATCTGCACATGAAAACGGCGCGCCCACCGAAATGGACGCGCCGCTATCATCCCCGGGGGGATAACATCAGAACTGGTAAGAGGCGCGCAGCGACACGGTGGTCGCATCGGCGCTGATGCCGGTGCTGCCCAGGTTGTCGAAGTCATGCTCCAGAACTTCGCCGCCGACGGTCCATTGATCGGTGACACGATAGGCCACGCCAATGCCGTAGAATTCACCGGTTTCATCACCGACGGAGGTATCAACCTGCGCCACACCGCCGGTCACATAGGCCAGCACCGGGCCGAAATCATAGCCGGCCTTGACCTTGCCGCGCATCACCGAGTCCACAGTGGCAGCGCCGCCGCCCAGATCCACATCGGTGGCGTCATAGTCGATTTCCCCACCCAGCACGAAGCGGCCGAAGTCATAGTTGTAACCGGCATGAACACCGTAAGAGACGTCATCTCCCGACAGGCCATTGCTGGTGTCTGCGTCCAGCTGCCCAATTTGGCCACCGATATAGGCACCGGTCCAGTCACCACCGTCATTGGCAACCACAACGGGCGGTGCGGCAGGTGCTGGTGCCACGACGGGCTCTTCCAGATTGCCGGCAAAGGCCGGAGTGCTCAGTGCGGCGGCGATAGCGGCCATGGATACGATACGAGTCATCTCGACTTCTCCTTGTCTGTCTTTCGACATCTGTCTTTGCTTGGACGCGCTACTCTCGCGTCTGCCTCACCTAAAGAAGATTGCCGGCCGCTTTGTTCCAGCCCCCTGCGGATTTTTTGGAGATCTTGCGCGCCTATTGGCCCAAAATCAGGGCTCAGGGCAGGTTCCTGCCGATAGGATTGAGGCGCGGATCTGCCGACTGGCAAGACTGCGCCCGCCCAACCGCCAACGGGCCAATTGCCGCTCATGCCCGAAAAGGCGTCATCCTGATCGACAAGGGTGGATTTTGCCGCGCCGAACCTGACGAGATCAGGAACCGCCGCGGCGCGGAAACACGATGGGCGTGGTGCGGCGGGTGTCAGCCGCTAGAATTGAAATGACGCGCGGATCGACAGGATATCACGCGCTGGTGCCTGAAGCGCCGCGCCGTCATTGGCGTCCTGATGCAGGTATTCACCGCTCAACCGCAGCGCCCGGTTGAGAGAATAGCTGACGCCCAGCCCGTAGACCGCGCCATTGTCGCTGTCTGTCGCTGTTTCGCGACGTGCTGATCCGATGGTGACATAGCCCAGTGTTTCGCCCATGTCATATCCGGCCCGCAGCTTGATCCGGTGTGTCTGATCCTCTGCCAGGCTGTCGCCTGCCCCACCGCTACGATCAACCTCGACCTCTCCCCCCAGGATGACGCGGCCAAAGTCGTGATCATACCCCAGATGCAGACCGGGCGCGCTGGTGGTGGTGCCGTCAGACGCGACACCGGTCACCCGAGCCATGGAGGCACCCAGAAAGAACCCGCTCCAATCGCCAGCGCCAACCGGCCCCGCCACCCCGATGCCCAGCACCAGACCAGCGGCTGCCCCACGCCACAGATGGCCAGAACCATCCGACCGGCGTGCCGGACCCGCTGACAGGCGGTTCTTCAACGTGGTGCGTAATATGGCCGGTATCATCGGCGCTGCCCTTTTCTGGCTGCGCGCTGCTTCAGCGCGCGTGACGACCCATCTGCGACCAGTATCCTCCAGAATGTTTAACACTCGGTTCAGTATGATCCTGTCTTGAGATTGCCCGAAATCGCGCCTTTGGTGCAGATGAAAACCGCATCGTAATCTCATTGATTAATTAGATTTTTTCCAAACCCGCTCGCAGCTGCCAGCGGTCGGGAATTCCAGACCTGCGTGAAATTTCTGTCGCAAATTTCACATTGGTCGCAAATGGAACAGAATCGCCCCCCTTCTGTGCAACGATGTCCAGAGTGAAGCGGAGTGTCGACATGACAGGCATCCAGATGGAACCACAGTCAGGCGAGCGATGGATCATCAGCCTGATCGGCCGCACGATCGGGGCGGCTCGCGGACGTGCGGCACGGGGGCGGCCACAGCGGATCTGAACCCATCAGATCCGACCCCAAAACCTGAGAGACCCCAATGACAGATCAATCGAACTCCCCTCGTGCGGCCCGTAGCGGCGGACGCGCTGCCCGTCGTGCCGCCCGTGCCGCGCCGCTTGCCGATCACCTGCGCCCGGTCCGCCCCGGACTGGAAGGCGGGCAGTACCGCCCCCTCAGCGATGCCGGCGTCGAACGCATTCATCAGGCGGCCCTGGACGCGCTGGAACAGATCGGGCTGGCAGATGCACCACCAACCGGTGTGGCCTATCTGACAGCCGCAGGATGTATCCAGGGCGAGGACGGCCGCATCCGGTTTCCGCGCGCTCTGGTGGAAGATACAATTCGCAACGCCAATCGCAGTGTGACCCTCTATGGTCGCGACCCGAAGAACGACCTGCATCTCTCTGGCAACAAAGTACATTATGGCACTGCGGGTGCGGCCGTCCATCTGGTCGAGATCGACGGGCGAAACTACCGCGAATGCACCGTTCAGGATCTGCACGATGCCGCCCGTATCTGCGACAGGATGGACAATATCCACTTCCTGCAACGGCCCATGGTGGCGCGCGATATCACCGATAACCTCGAGATGGATCTGAACACTATCTACGCCTGCTGCTCCGGCACGACCAAACATGTGGGGACGTCGTTCTCGGATCCCGCCTTTGTTGCGCCGGCGATGGAGATGCTGCACATGATCGCGGGCGGAGAGGCGGCCTGGCGCGAACGGCCTTTTGTCTCCAATTCCAACTGCTTTGTTGTGCCGCCAATGAAATTCGCCACCGAAAGCTGTCAGGCGATGGAGGCCGTGATCCTTGCAGGTATGCCGGTTCTGCTGCTGTCTGCCGGACAGGCCGGCGCCACCGCGCCTGCGCCGATAGCCGGCGCCATTGTTCAGGCGGTTGCCGAATGCCTCGCCGGGCTGGTTTACGTCAACGCGGTAAAGCCCGGCGCGCCCGCGATTTTTGGAACCTGGCCCTTTGTCTCCGACCTGCGCACCGGCGCGATGTCCGGCGGCTCCGGCGAACAGGCACTGCTATCGGCGGGCTGTGCACAGATGCACGCCTTCTACGGGCTGCCCGGTGGCGCAGCAGCGGGTATTGCCGATGCCAAGATGCCGGATATGCAGGCCGGCTGGGAGCAGATGTGCTCCAACGTTCTGGCCGGATTGTCAGGACTGAACATGGTTTACGAGGCCGCCGGAATGCACGCCTCTCTGCTCGGCTTCTGTCTGGAGTCGCTGATCCTCGGGGATGATCTGATCGGGCAGGCCCTGCGCTGCGTCCGCGGCATCGAGGTTGACGAAGATTCGGTCAGCCTGGAGACAATCCGCGCCACCTGTATGGGCGGGCCTGGGCATTATCTGGGGTCGGACCAGACATTGGGACGTATGCAGACCGACTATATCTACCCGGCTCTGGCCGATCGCACATCGCCAAAGGAATGGGTGGAGATCGACAAACCTGATCTCGTGGCCAAGGCCATTGCGCGCAAGCTCGAGATCCTCGCGGAGCCATCGCAGGCACAGTTCGATCCGGTTCTGGACAAGGCGATACGTGAGCAGTTCAACATTCACCTGCCCCGCTAAGCCATTGAGATAGTTGACGGGCAAAGGCCGATTTGCCCGTCACCCCATGCCTTGGATTACAGCGCCTTCAGACGCTGCCGCAGATACTCAAGCCAGCCGCGCAGCGTGGTGCTGCGGGCAAATTTCCGGGCGACGTAGCGCAGTTCCTTCTGTCGCAGCGCCTTGCTGACAGAGGCACTGACCTGCCCGTCGTGCATGCGATTGGCAATGATGGTCCCCTGCACAATGACCGGGTCGCCGTAGGTGTCCCACAACCGTTTATACAGGTCGACATCCATCAGCCAGATCAGCTGTTCGTCAAACTCCAGCGCCGAAGCGCGGCGCATTGCGAGCACCGAGGGGCTTGAGACGGTATTCTTGCCAAAATGCAAACGCGCGCTCAGACGGGGCACCATCGGGCGCAGGATGCTGCTGCCATCCCGCGTCACACCAGAGCCGCAAAGACACCAGTCAGCGCCCTGCCCCATTGCATCATGAATATGGGACAATCCATTGGAATCAATAATCAAATCATCCTGAAACAACACTTTGATCACCTCACCCGTGGCATGGGCCATAGCGTTGTTCACATTGGCGGAGGCCTGCCGCAGCCCCTCGCGGTTCCACAGATGCGTGATCGACAGACGATCCTCGTAGGATCGACAAACATCCTCTACCGCGGTGTCATCGGATTGATCGGAGACGACGATATCAAAGTCGGTAAAACTCTGATTGCAAAGGTGCTCAAAGGAGTCCTGAAGGTAGCGCGCACCGTCGCCGCCCATTGCGTAGGCCGGAATGCAGAGGGTGATGGCGGGCATGTCAGGCTCCTTGGCCGGGGGTTTTGCCCTGCCTAGCAAAGCCAGATCACAAGTCCAAGCCGCGGCAGCGCCTAGACGCCCAGATAGCGGTCTTTCAAGTCGGGCGTCAGCGCGGCCATGCCGCCGGTCCAGACGGTCACCCCCTTGTTCAGGATCACCGCGCGATCCGCCACGGCCGCCAGTTCGCGCAGGGTCTTGTCCACCACCAGGATTGCAAGGCCGCTATCGCGTTTCAGTCGGGCAATGGCGGCCCAGATCTCCTGACGGACCACCGGGGCCAGACCTTCGGTTGCCTCATCCAGTATCAATAGTCTTGGGTTGATCATCAGCGCGCGTCCGATGGCCAGCATCTGCTGCTCTCCGCCCGACAGGGAGGACGCCGTCTGATCGCGACGCTCCGCCAAACGGGGGAAAAGATCCGCAACCATGGAAAAATCCCATGGGCCCGGACGCGCCGCGGCGGTCAGGTTCTCCTCCACTGTCAGCGGTGCAAAGCATCGCCGCCCCTCCGGCACCAGACCAACGCCGAGCCTTGCAATTTTGTGCGATGGCAGTTTGCGCAGGTTCTGTCCGGCGAAGGACAGCGTCCCGTCGCTTGCGGGCAACATTCCACAGATGGTCTTGATCGTGGTTGATTTGCCCATCCCATTGCGCCCCATCAGCGCGACAACCTCACCTTCGCC
The DNA here is from genome assembly GCF_048056915.1 of Phaeobacter sp. JH20_02. Lineage (NCBI taxonomy): Bacteria > Pseudomonadati > Pseudomonadota > Alphaproteobacteria > Rhodobacterales > Roseobacteraceae > Phaeobacter > Phaeobacter sp. JH20_02. The sequence goes on from NZ_JAYMVP010000028.1 coordinate 97,856, forward strand.
GATCTCCAGATCGACCCCAAACAAGGCCTGAGACGGACCATAAGAGGCCGTGACGTTCTTAAGCGATAACAGCGTCATACCGCCTCCTCCTCACCCAGATATGCGCGGCGGACTTCGGGGTGGTTGCGGATCTCATCGGTGGTGCCGGTTGCGATCACCTCTCCGTAGACCAGGACGCTGATCCGATCAGCAAGCGCAAAAACCGCATCCATATCGTGTTCCACCAACAGGATTGGCGCCTCCTGTCGCAGCTGGTCGAGAAACCCGGTAAGCGCCTGTGATCCGCCAGCGCCAAGCCCGGCCATGGGTTCATCCATCAAAAACAGCTTAGGCGCCATGGTGAGCGCAACGGCCACCTCCAGCTGGCGGCGCTGCCCATGAGAGAGATCTGCCGTGCGCCGCGCTGCCTCATTGCTCAGTCCGACACGGTCCAATGCGTGCTCTGCCTGTGCCACCAGCGCCTTGTCCTTCATGACATTGCCCAGGAACCGGAACACGCCGCCCCGCGCGCCCAATGCGCCAAGCACCGCGTTTTGCAGCACCGTGAACTCCATCGCGAGGGCCGAAATCTGAAAGGTCCGGCCCAGCCCCATCCGCGCCCGCGCCACGCGATCCAGTTCGTCAACCGGCTGGCCTAGCAGGGTGATTGATCCGCTATCCGGTCGAAGTTCACCGGATATCTGTTTGATAAGTGTGGATTTCCCTGCTCCATTTGGACCGATCAGCGCATGAATTTCCCCCGCCCGAAGATCAAGCGATATGTTCTTGCTCGCCTGCAATGCGCCGAAGGATTTGCTGAGATTGCTGACCTTCAGAACCTGCTCTGACCTCTGCACCTCAGTCATGGGCGACCTCCCGTCCGCTGATTGCGCCGATCACGCCGCCGCGGGCATATAGCACGATGATGAGCAACAGACCGCCAAGGTAGATCTGCCAATAATCGCTGATCCCGCCGAGGAAGTGTTCAAGCAGGATGAACAGCGCCGCGCCGATGACCGGACCAAACAGGCGGCCAACCCCGCCGATGATGACAAAGATCATGATCTCGCCGCTGGTGTGCCAGCTGAGCATGGTCGGGCTGACAAAGCGGTTCAGATCCGCAAATAGCGCCCCCGCCAGACCGGTGATCGCGCCAGAGATGACAAAAGCCGTCAGCCGCAGTTTGTAGGGCGTAATCCCGACCGTCTCCACCCGCGCCTCGCATTGCCGCGCAGCTGCCAGCGCCAGACCAAAAGGCGCCCGCGCCAGACGCGACGCAAACCACAGCGCAGCACATAAGATCACATAGCAGACCAGAAAGAACTGCAATGGAACCAATGTGTTGAGGCCGGGGAATTCATTGCGCACCCAGATCGACAGACCATCCTCGCCACCATAGGCGGTCCAGCTGATGGCGAAGTAATACAGCATCTGACCAAAGGCCAAGGTGATCATGATGAAATAGACACCCGATGTGCGCAGGCTAAGCGCACCAATGACCAATGCAGCAAAGGCACTGACAAGAACCGCGACCAGCCAAATGACCGGCATCTGGTTGGTGCCTTCTATCAGCATCGGCCACTGTACCAGCGGCTCGTAGTTCTGCGCATGGGCGGCAAGGATCCCCATCGCATAGCCGCCAATTCCAAAGAACGCCGCGTGGCCCAGGCTGACCAGCCCGCCGATGCCAAGTGCGATGTTCAACCCGACGCCTGCCAGCGCCAGGATTGCCACCTTGGTGGCGAGCGTGATCACAAAGGGGTCGCCGGCGAAATGCGCCCAGAGCGGAATTCCCAACAGCAGCAGGATCACCGCCGCGTTCAACAGTTTTTCGTGCGCCATCAATGCTGTCCCCCATATAGACCGGATGGGCGCACCAACAGGATTGCGGCCATCAGGATGTAGATCAGCATCGACGCAAGCGATGCTCCGATGGATGTCGCGCTTGCAGGTTCCATGAACAGGCCAAAGAACTGCGGCAGGAACACCCCGCCAAGTGTATCCGTCAGCCCGACGAGAAGCGCGCCGACCAGCGCCCCCTTGATCGAGCCGATGCCGCCAATGACAATCACCACAAAGGCCAGGATCAGCACGGGCTCTCCCATGCCGACCTGGACCGACTGGATGGCCCCGACCAATGCGCCGGCGAGGCCCGCAAGCGCTGCCCCAAGCGCGAAGACCAGCGTGTAGAGCTTTGAAATATCTACACCAAGTGCGGCGATCATCTCGCGATCATTCTCACCTGCACGGATCTGAATGCCGATGCGCGTGCGCGCGATCAGCCAGAACAGACCAGCCGCCACCACCAGCCCGATCAGGATGATCGTCAGCCGGTAGAGTGGATATTGAATACCGCCCGGCAGGGTGACGGGCCCCGACAGGTAGCTCGGCACATCGAGGAACAGTGGAAAGGAGCCAAAGACCCAGCGTGTGCCTTCGGAAAATATGAGGATCAGCGCAAAGGTCGCCAGCACCTGATCCAGATGATCCCGATCATAAAGCTTGCGGATCACCAGAAGTTCGACCAGCGCGCCGGCGGCTGCGGCGGCAGCGAGACTGGCCACCAGCGCAAGCACAAAGGAACCGGTCCAGCCCGCGACAATGGCAGCGGCAAAGGCGCCAACCATATAAAGCGCACCATGCGCCAGATTGATCAGCCCCATGACGCCGAAGACCAGCGTCAGGCCAGCCGCCATGAGGAAGAGCATCACCCCGAACTGCAATCCGTTCAGGATCTGCTCCAATATTAGAATGAGGGACATGTGACAGTTCCACCAAGGCAGAGGCAGCGTGCCTCCGCAACAACTGGGTTTGTGATATGCGGGCCGGTGTCCTCCACTGGCCCGCATCACTCAGATGGTTTTACATCTTGCAGTCTGCCGCATAGGCGTCGGCGTGATTTTCCAGACCTGTTGCGATGATCTTGTTGGTGTAGACATCGCCTTCCTGAATGACTTCACGAACATAAATGTTCTGGATCGGGTGATGGTTGTCGCCGAATTTGAAATCTCCCCGGACGGAATCGAACTCTGCCGCCTTCAGCGCGGCGCGGAATGCGTCTTTGTCATCGACACTTGCCTTGTCCAGCGCGCTCAGGATGAGGTTGGCAGTGTCATAGCCCTGGCTTGCATAGAGCGACGGCAGACGCTCGTATTTCTGCTGAAAGGCCGCAACAAAGGCCGTGTTGGCTGGGTTGTCGAGATCCTTGTTCCACTGCGAGGTGTTCTTGATCCCAAGCGCGGCGCCGCCGACTGCCTGCAGGATCCCCTGATCAAAGCTGAAGGCCGGACCTACAACGGGCAGATCGACACCGCTGTCGGCGTATTGCTTGAGGAATGAAATCCCCATGCCACCGGGCAGGAAGAAATAGACGCTGTCGGCACCGGATGCGCGGATCTGGGCAATCTCTGCGGCATAGTCGGTCTGGCCAAGCTTGGTGTAGGTCTCGCCCGCCAATTCGCCTTTATACATGCGCTTGTAGCCGGTCAGCGCGTCCTGACCTGCGGGGTAATTCGGGGCGAGGATGTAGCTGTTTTTCAGGCCCGCGTCATTGGCATAGGCACCTGCTGCCTCGTGCAGGTTGTCATTCTGCCAGGCGACGTTGAAATAATTCTCATGGCAGCGCTTGCCCGCCAATGCGGAGGGGCCTGCATTGGGCGACAGGTAGAACACGCCCTGAGCCGTCGCCGCGGGCACCACTGCCATTGCAAGGTTGGACCAGATGATCCCGGTCATGATGTCAACCTTTTCGGACTGGATCATGCGGTCGGCGATCTGTACGGCGCTTTCTGGTTTGCGCTGATCATCCTCGATGACCACCTCAATGTCGTCGCGGCCGGCCTGTTCCATTGCCAGCATGAAGCCGTCGCGCACGTCGACACCCAGTCCAGCACCACCGCCGGATAGCGTTGTGATCATGCCAATCTTTGTCTCGGCGCCGGCGGCCAAGGCCAGCGTCGAAACCGCTGCGGCAAGCGCCATGGTCTTAAGTGTCGTCATTGGTCCATCTCCCTGATCTATCTGAGCAATGAAGGTCACTTCTGTGGTGACTCTTCGCTGCTTACTCTTTCCGATTGGACCGCGCGGCGCCAGCATTTTGCGGGAATGTATGGCATTGCCACGATGACAGCGGTCAGCATATGGCTGCCGTCCAGATCCCCGCACACCCATCGGGCTGCGCTCCGTCCACCGGCCGTTGCACCGGCCGCTTTGGCAAGCCTAGGCCGAAGTGGATATTTATTTCAAGATTAAAATATCTAACCTTAAAACTTACGGGAGCTGACGCGCCTCCTGACGTGACACGTCCATGCAAGCGAGGTATTCGTTCCGCCCTTGGGGAGAAGGCCTGTGGTCAGCGCAGGCGCCCCGCCCCCGCATTGCCATGAATACAGGCTGTTGAACCGCCCGATAAGAACGGCTGAATACAACCCTGTCAGGCAATTCACTCAACCGGCCTTGCGTCTCCGCCCGTTTGGTAAGGCATTATATTCAGCGGTGGAATCCATTGCACCTAGATCCGCAAGCAGAGCCGCTACCATGACGATTGACGCCAGGTATCAGAAGATGTGGAGCCATCATTTGCAGCGACATTGCGGGATTAACGCCCCTTGCGGTGCAAGTGTCAGCCGGAGCTGAGCTGACGCAGTTGCTTTGGCGCGGGTTCTGGGGCGGTGCAGCTGTTGCGCTGCCGTTCCAACCCGTCTGTATAGCGCTTCACCAGTTCGATCTGGAAGCGAATCTCATGGACACGATCCGCAAGCTGCCGGCTGAGCGAGCCGATTGCGGTTTCGGCATCGACCAGACCCGCCTCGGTCGCCGAAAGGACATTCAGCAATGGCAGCGCAAGATCGGTGAGCACCTGTGCGCTCACCTCACGCGTCAGATCTTCAAGCCCGGCACCAAAGCCCACGTCGGGGCGGAACGCATAGCCAATACCGCCAAGGCTGATCCGGAACCTGATAATAATGGACTGGCTGCCGTCATCGTCGACCGTTGTCAGGATATGCGCCCCGGCAAGGACGAGCCCCGGAACTTCAAGTATCAGCGAGGGCAGCGATATCACCTGTGTGTCGCCCGACAGCATCTTAACGCAGTCGTTCAACCCCTCGGCGATCGAGTCGCAAAAGACGTCCTCCAGCGCCAGTGATTTGACGAAGGATGTGCGATTGCGGAATGTCGGGCTGACCACTTCGCAAGAGCGGACAAAGGGCAGCTGCCCCTTCTGAGCCATAAGGTTCACGATGAACCTGCGCTGATCCTCTCCAGCATCCATATTGTCAGTCATGGCAACAACGTTCATTACACCCAACCTGTATAACTGGAGATGTCTTTAATATGTAGTTAGGAGTAGTTTACAAACCGTTTAAGCAGCGTAGTTTGGAGTAACATTCCACGTCAAGCTTTATACAACCATTAATTGCATTGTGTTGCCTCCTCGATTGCTCAACCGTGACGGTAGACACATCGTCCGGTCAAAACCACAGTCCGATCGGGATTTGCCATGGACCTGACATCGATCTAGAGGATAAGAGGTTTACATAAGGTAGACGATAGGCACGCATATGACAACGCAAACGAAGAATGACCTGACAATCATCGGAATCGGGTCGTCCGCTGGTGGACTGGAAGCCATCCGAGAGCTCGTCGCGACTCTCCCGGTGGATGCGCCTGCCGCCTATGTTGTTGTGCAACACATGTCACCACACCACAAAAGCCTGATGACCGAGCTGGTGGCGCGGCAGACCCAGCTGAAAGTTGGCACCATCGAAAACGGCACCGTGCCGGAAGCGAATGTCGTGTATATCACGCCGCCCAAAAGCGATGTCATCTTCTCCGAAGGCCGTCTGCATCTCTTGCAGGATCCGAATGCCGAACCCGGCACCCCGCGCCCCTCGGTCGACCGCTTTCTGGTCAGCCTGGCGGAGCAGAACGGCGACAACTCTATGGCGATCATCCTGTCCGGCACCGGCAGCGATGGGGCCTATGGTGTGCAGGCCATCCGCGAGGCCGGCGGCATCACCATTGCACAGGACGCCGAAAGCGCGAAATACGACGGCATGCCGGTAGCAGCGGTGCAGACCGGCTGCGTTGATCTGGTGCTGCGGCCGCAGGATATTGGCACCAATCTACAGAAGATCCTTTCCTCGCCGCGTGACTTTTCCTCGTTTCGCCACGAAAACAGTCTGAGGGATTCACCGGTTTCGGATCTGTTGCAGATCCTTCTTGCGCGCACCCGCGTCGATTTCCGCGACTACAAGCAGACAACAATCAGCCGTCGTATCGAGCGGCGGATGATCGCCCTGGGGATCGAAACCCAGGAGGAATACACGCAGTTCTGCCGCAACAACCCCCATGCGGTGGATGCGCTGTTCAAGGATCTCCTGATCTCCGTCACCCGGTTCTTTCGTGATCGCGAGGAATTCGAGCTTCTGAAGACTCTGCTGCCGCAGTTGATCAAGGATCGCGGCCCCGGCCCCCTGCGGATCTGGGTTGCGGGTTGCGCCACCGGCGAGGAAGCCTATTCCATCGCCATGGTCGTGTCAGAGGCGCTCGGCAATCCGACCAACCAGCTGAAGTCACGGGTCCAGATCTTTGCCACGGATATCGACAAGGACGCGCTGAAGACGGCCCGTAAGGGAGTCTATAGCCTCGCCGCACTCAACGACATCCCCTCGGAGCTGGCTGACAAATACCTTATCCGGCAGACCGATGGTGTCCGGGTGGTCGATAATCTGCGCAATGCGGTTCTGTTTTCGGACCACAACGTCTGCCAGGACCCGCCATTTCAGAAGGTGGACCTGATCTGCTGTCGGAACCTACTGATCTATTTTGGCAATCCGCTTCAGCAAAAGGTCATGTCGCGCTTCCACTACGCGATGTCACCGCATGGTCTGCTGTTCCTCGGCACCGCAGAAAGCGTCGCCGGATCGGATGAGCTGTTTGTGCAGGACCGCTCAGCCAGTCATGTCTATCGCAAACGCTCCCTGCGTGCCCATCAGTCGCAGCAGCCCTATAACATGCCGTCGATCCCGATGATGGTGCAGCGTCCAACCATCAAGCCGCCATCGCAGCAGGCGCCATCAACCGATCGCCAGCTGTTCGAGGCGCTGGCGCAGTCGCTGGGCAAGAATTCCCTGCTGGTGACCGAAGATTTCTCCATCGCGCGTGTCTATGGCTCGGTCAGCCAGTTCATTGAGGTGAATGAGACCAGTTCGCTGCGGATGCACCTTGATCTGCTGCGCAGCCCGCTGCGCGAAGAAGCCCGCAGCCTGATCACCATCGCGTTGAAGAACGGCTCCCATAAGGGCGGTGTCCGCCACCTTCTTGCCGAGACTGACGATGAGGAAATCCGGCTCGACGTCTACCCGATCGTGGCCAAGGAGATCAGCGAACGTGCAGCGCTGGTGGTGTTCACCCCGGTGACCGTAGACCGGTCCAAGATCGATCAGGCTCCGTTCGTCGGCGAGGAAGGTGACGCGACATTTGAGCGGATCCGCAATCTGGAGAATGAGGTTGCAACCACCCGCGAAGCACTGCAGCAGACCATCGAGGAGCTTGAAACCTCGAATGAGGAGCTGCAATCGCTGAACGAAGAACTGCAATCCACCAATGAAGAGTTGCAGGCCACCAACGAAGAGTTGGAAACCTCCAACGAGGAGCTCCAGTCCACCAACGAGGAGCTGATCACCGTCAACGAGGAATTGCAGGTGACGGCGTCCGAGCTGAGCGGACGCACCGGCGAGCTGATTTCTGTGCTCGAAAGCACGCCCTTGGCGATCGTTGTTGCCGACAGCGCGCTTCAGATCACTCAGGCGACTTTGGCGGCGACCCGGATGTTCAACATCCGGCGGCCCATCTCCAGCCCGCACATCAGCCAATGCGCCCTGCCCGAAGGATTCCCGATCCTGGCGCCGATCTGTAGCGAGGCGCTGCGCCTTGGCCAGACCGTCACCGAGGAATTCACTTCGCGCGGCACCCGTATCCGGCTGACCTGCTCGCCCTACTTCGATGTCAACGGGCAGATCCTTGGCGTCACCATGGTGGTGTCGGAATTCCCCGGCATGGCGCATGAGATGGAGATGATCCTCGACAATTCGAAACTGCTGTTGCTGAACCGGACCCGCAGCGGTGAAATCCTGCGCATCAGTGAGGCCTATGCTGAGCTGCTGGGCCTCAGCCGTGACAAGGCATTGTCGAAAAATGTGTTTTCACTCATCAAAGACAATGACGCGGGCAAGGAGATGTTCGAGCAGGACGACGCGGTCCTGGACGAGCCCGAAGGCTTTGACAGTGAATTGCGTCAGGTGACACTGGCCGATGGCGGCGAAGAGCGCTGGATCAACATGGACCGGCATCGCTTCCCGCACCATATCACCGGAGAGCCGACGGTTTTCACCATCGGCACCGATGTCACCGAAACCGTCGAGGCCCGCCAGCGCGCCGAGGCGCTGCTGGCACAGGCCGAACTGGTACAGGAGATGGTCGGGATCGGTTTCTGGTCCATCGATTCCGGTTCTCAGGCCCCTTATTGGTCACCGAAGGTCTATGAGATCCACGGTGTGACGCCAGAGAACTATGTGCCGGATATCGACAGCGCGATTGCCTTCTTCCATCCCGATGATCGCGAGGACGTCAAACGCAATGTCGCCGAAGCCATCGAAAGCGGTGAAGGCTTCCGCTTTGTCAAACGCCTGATCCGCAAGGACGGCGTCGAGATTCGCGTCGAAAGCAAAGGCATGGCGATCCGCGATGACAACGGGGACGTCACCAAACTGGTCGGCATCTTTCGCGAGGTCGATGCCGACGCCAGCTGACGGCAGTTCATGACACGCCCGCAGAGCCAATCACCGGCTCTTGGCGTCGTGGCCACACCATCTGCGACGAAAAGATCAAAAGCCCGGAGCGCATCTTGCGGTCCGGGCTTTGTGTTATCCAAATCAACACCGGCTTTTCGTGAAGGATGCTGCGTATTCCTCAGCGGCGGTTGTGGGCCCGCTTTGACCGTTTCTGCGCTCCGTCCCAAAGCCCGTTATCCGGCAGAACCCTGTCGTTCTTCAGGCAGCCGGTGTAAAGTCCATCGTCCAGTTGGTTTCCCATGTGGTTCCATCGTCGGTTGAAAACGCCTGCTCCCATCGCGGCACCGGCCCTTTTTTCCAAAGAAATCTGACTATTATAGGCTGCCCATTCAACACGTCATTGGCGCGAAATTCGCCGATATCTCCTGTGAATGCACCTTTTACCGGCGTATCAAGCATGTGGGGTGATCTACCGTCGAGCCACCAGATTGCCCACACCCCTGAACCAGGATCGAAGCTTCGCAACGCAATCGCGCGATAAGGCTGCCCAGGAAACCCGACAAAGTTGTCTTCAATATTTCCATTGCCTGCAAGAATTGGCTGAGTTTGCGAAAGGCCATCGAAAACCTCCCAATCATCGCAGCCGGTTAGCCGCTCCTTCAAGCGTCTGTGCTTTACAGTCCAAGACCCGAACATGAAGTCAAAATCATTCTCAACAGCGGTTGTCGCCGTGGGGTCGCGATCGGTGTGCATGGTGTCTCCCTTATCTTTCGTGACAAGAGTGCTTATGAACGACATAACATGACACTTCGTGTCATGTTTTTGAAAGAGCAGATGAAATCTTCGCGTTTACTGTCAATTTTGTTGCTTCTCCAAACCCGCGGCCTGATGACGGCACAGCAATTGGCCGATGAGTTTGAGGTCAGCTTGCGCACGATCCACAGGGACATCGATCAGCTGAGCTATGCAGGTGTTCCGGTTTTCGCCGAGCGGGGACGAGGCGGCGGGTATCGGTTGATGGATGGATACCAGACCCGTTTGACAGGCCTTGATGCGGATGAAGCACGCAGCCTGCTGCTGGCCGGGCTTGGTTCCGCATTGGATGATCTGGGTTTGCTGAAAGCTGCGAGCCAAACAGAGCTAAAAATCATGGCTTCGCTTTCTGGTCCCGCGCGCGATCAGGCCGTTGTTGTTTCCGAGCGGTTTTTGTTGGATCCGCAGGGTTGGTATCGAAAGAAGGACACTGCTCCATTTGTGTCTGAGGTTGCCTCTGCGGTGTGGAATGAACGGCGACTGTCGATAGAATACGAGAGCTGGAAAGGCGTCGTGGACCGCGTTGTATCGCCCCTGGCGATTGTCCTGAAAGCCGGTAACTGGTATCTCGTTGCGCTCGTCGAAACCCCACGTGTCTACAAGATTGCAAATATCCGGAGTATCAAGGTTCTTGACGACACGTTCTCACGCCCGACGACTTTTGATATCAGCGCCTTTTGGAACAGCTGGATCGCAGATTTCGAGCACCGGCTGAAGTCTCAATCCGTTGCACTTCATGTCAGTTCAACAGGCCTGCGCATGTTGAACGAAATGGGTTTTGCACCGCAGTCCCCTGCTCTGATCCCGAAACGAAAAGGATGGTTCTGCGTAAACGTACAAATGGAGGTTGGCGTAAAGGCCATCCGTGACGTTCTATCTCTGGGTGCTGAGGCCGAGGTCCATGGACCAGCCGCATTTCGCGAAGAGGTGATCGCTGAGGCCCGCAAAGTTATCGATCTATACGTATCGTGATTTCGCCGAAGCCCACGTAGTGCAGATAGGGGGCACCCTATGCCACGGCACCGAACTCCCGCTTGGCCCGCCTGCCGACCTTCAGCACATACGGCTCCCGAAGATTACTTCGGGAGCCGTTTTGTATTGGCCTCAAAATACCAGCGGGCGGTGGCGGGGCCTGCGCGATGGGATGCGCCGGGGCGCACGGATGGCTGCCGCTTTCCTACCTTTGCCAATCGGTCAGGGCTGGCGCTGCATTGGGTCGAGGTTGCTATACGACCTTCAGCCGTCTGCCTGCGGTCAGCCCATCGGCCGCTTCGGTGATCGCCTGCGCATCAATGCCGAAGTGGCGATAGAGATCGGCGATGGTGCCGGTCTGACCGAAATGCTCGACCCCCAGCGGAATGCTCTGATGGCCCTGCACACTGCCCAGCCAGCTCAGCGTCGCCGGGTGGCCGTCGATCACCGTGATCAGTTTACAGTGACGCGGCAGCTCCGCCAGCAATGCCTCGACATGGCTTTGTGCCTGCGGCACACCGCGCGCCCGGGCCCGCTGCGCAGCAGTCCAGCCTGCGTTCAGCCGGTCGGCCGAGGTCACCGCCAGAACGCCGACATCGCGGCGTCCCTCGCCGATGGCGGCAGCGGCCTTGATCGCCTCCGGCGCAACCGCCCCCTGATAGGCAATCACCACATCGCAGTTCGGCCCCGGCTGCTTCAGCCAATAGGCGCCATCAATCGCGCCCTGACGGAAGGCGTCATCAACCCGCTTGCCCGGCTGTTCAATCGGGTTGGTGGTCAGGCGCAGATAGACCGAACCGCCGGTCTCATCCCGGAGCCAGGTGCGTTCATCCGGATCGCCCTCGCCGTCGCGCTGAAGATAATCAAAGGCCCATTCCATGATCACCGCCAGCTCATCCACAAAAGCCGGCTCAAAGGCGGCCAGCCCGTCCTGGCTCATCCCGATGAGGGGTGAGCCGATGGATTGATGCGCACCGCCCTCCGGCGCCAGGGTCACGCCGGAAGGCGTGCCCACGATCATGAAGCGGGCATCCTGATAACAGGCGTAGTTCAGCGCATCGAGGCCACGCGCCACAAAGGGATCATAGACCGTGCCGATAGGGATCAGCCGCTTGCCAAACAGCGATTGCGACAGGCCGGCAGCCCCCAGCAGCAGGAACAGGTTCATTTCGGCGATGCCCAGCTCGATATGCTGGCCTTCTGGCGTGAACTCCCACTTCGCGGTTGAGGGGATATTGTGTTCGATAAAGGCATCCGCCTGCGCCTTATGTGCGAAGAGCTTGCGCCGGTTCACCCAGGGGCCAAGGTTCGTGGTCCCCGTCACATCCGGCGACATGGTCACAATGCGCGCGGCAAGGTCGCTGTCACCTTTGGAGAGATCATCGAGGATCTTGCCAAAGCCCATCTGGGTCGACATCTCGCGGTCGGTTTTCACCTCGACTGTCGGCACCGGCAGGCGGGCATCGTGATAACGCCGCGCCCCTTTTGCAAAAAACGGCACCTGATCCAGAAAACTCTGCAATGCAGCGGGGTTCTGCACGGTCGCAAAGGGCTCCCACTCCTGCCCCTCGGCAACCCCCATATAGCGCTGCCATTCGGCCATCTGGGTCTTGTTCATCAGCCCGCCGTGATTGTCCTTGTGGCCGGCAATGGGTGTGCCCCAGCCCTTGACCGTATAGGCGAGGAAACAGACCGGGCGGTCATGGTCGATGGCGGCAAATGTCTCGGCCATGGTCGCAACGCAGTTGCCGCCGAGGTTCTCCATCAAGGCTGCCAGCTCTGCATCGGAGCGGCGCTCGATCAGCGCGCTGACGTCGCCCTGATCGCCCAGATCATCCAGCAGATGCTGACGCCAGACAGCACCACCCATGAAGGTCAGCGCCGAATAGGTCTGATTGGGACAGTCATCAATCCACTGGCGTAGCTTGTCACCGCCCGGCTCCTCAAAGGCGGCGCGCTGCAAGGCGCCGTATTTCACCTTTACCACATCCCAGCCGAAGGCGTCGAAGATCTTCTCGATCCGCTGAAACAGCCCTTCGCGCACGATCCCATCCAGCGACTGGCGATTATAGTCGATGATCCACCAGGTGTTGCGCAGGTCGTTCTTCCATCCCTCCTGAAGGCATTCGTAAACATTGCCCTCGTCCAGTTCGGCATCGCCGACAAGCGCGACCATCCGCCCCTTTGGCGCATCGGATCCCCAGGATTTCGCGGTAACATAATCCTGGACCATCGACGCAAAGGAAGTGATCGCCACCCCAAGCCCCACGGAGCCGGTGGAGAAATCCACGTCATCAATATCCTTCGTGCGGCTCGGATAGCTCTGCACGCCACCAAAGCCCCGGAAGTTTTCCATCTTCTCGCGGGTCTGGTTGCCCATCAGATACTGGATCGCATGAAAGATCGGCGAGGCATGGGGTTTCACCGCCACCCGGTCCTCTGGCCGCAGCGCGCTGAAGTAGAGCGCGGTCATGATCGACACCATAGAAGCCGAGCTGGCCTGATGACCGCCAACCTTGATGCCGTCCGCCTTGGGGCGCAGGTGGTTGGCGTTGTGGATCATCCAGTGGGACAGCCACAATAGCCGCTGCTCGATCGTCTTGAGCGTTTCGGAGGAAGGTATCGGCGCGGCCACTGAAGAGGTCATGGGTCAACTCATTGATTAGGTGAAGATACTCTCCCTCCCGCACGAATGCGGAGGGGACCTGTCAAATCTGGCGGAATGAAACACCCCACCAGGGGCCGCCATACTCAGGCGGCGGCGTAAGCGTTATGCGAGGACAGCGCCTGCATCAGATCGTCGATGATATCATCGACACCTTCAAGCCCAACTGACATCCGCAGCAGCCCCTCGGCAATGCCATGTTCTGCACGCTCTTCGGGGGTATAGGTCGAATGGGTCATGCTGGCCGGGTGCTGGATCAGCGTTTCGGCGTCGCCCAGCGACACCGCGCGCTGGACCAGCTCCAGCCGGTTCATCATGGCGATACCGCCAGCCTTGCCACCAACAACCTCAAAGGGGATCATCCCGCCAAAGCCCGACATCTGCCGCGCGGCCAGTTCATTCTGTGCAAAGCCGTCAAGGCCAGGGTAATAGACCCGCTCCACCGCCGGGTGGGATTGCAGCGCCTCAGCCACCTTGCGGGCGGATTTGCAGTGACGCTCCATCCGCAGTTCAAGCGTCTTCAAACCGCGCATCAACAGCATCGCACTAAAGGGTGACATCACCGCACCGGTCATATCCTTCAGCCCGACAAGACGGATCTGGGTGACGTCCTCCTTTGAGCCGACAACCAGACCGGCGATCACATCGCCATGGCCGCTGATGAATTTCGTTGCCGAATGCACCACGATATCGGCGCCCAGTTCGATCGGGCGTGTGATCACCGGCGTGGCAAAGGTGTTGTCGACAACCACCTTTGCGCCAGCTTTATGCGCGATCTCGGAAATCGCCGCGATGTCGATCAGGCGATTGTTGGGATTTGCCGGGGTTTCGAAATAGACCAGTTTGGTTTTCGGGCTGATCGCCTCTGCCAGATTTGAGGGATCTGTCATATCGACCAGACGCACATTGACGCCAAATCGTGGCAGCCCGTGGGTCATGAAGGAAAACGTGCAGCCATATAGTGTCTTGTCTAGGATGATTTCATCCCCGGCCGCTAGAAACGACCACAGGGTCGAGGTGATTGCGCCCATGCCGGAAGCGGTCGCAAGCCCGGCTTCGCCGCCCTCAAGATTGGCGATGCGCTGCTCCAGATGGTCAAGTGTCGGGTTGGAAATGCGGCTGTAGAAATGCCCCTCGCGCTCACCGGTGAACATCTCGCCGCCCGCCTCAGCGGAGTCGAAGGTAAAGGTCGAGGTCAGATAAAGCGGCGGGTTCAACGCCCCCTGCTGCGACTGCGAGTCATAGCCATGGTGGATTGCACGTGTCGAAAAGCTGGAGTCGGTCTTTTTCATGAAAATCACCCTAATGTGTTTCCAGCATCTTAGGATGGTCAGCTGGGCGATTAGTTGCTAATTTACCTTCAGACAGAATAAGGATTGGCATAATATGCCAGAGAAGCCAAAATTGGACGCGACGGACAGACGCATCATACGGGCCTTGCAACGCAATGGGCGGATGACGAATCTCGATCTCGCGGCGGAGGTCAACCTCTCGCCCTCTCCCTGCCTGCGCCGGCTGCGCATTCTTGAAAGCAGCAATGTCATTCAGGGCTATAGCATCGACGTTGATGCCAAGGTCTATGGCCTGCCGGTCACGGTCTTTGTGCGGGTCAGCCTGGAGAACCATACCGAAAGCGTGGTGGCCAACTTTGAACGCCAGATCCGTGGCACGCCTGAGGTTCTGGAATGTTTCGTGATGACTGGCCTTGCCGATTATCTGCTGCGTGTGGTGGTGGCCGATCTGGAAGATTACGAACGCTTCGTACGCGCGCGCCTGCATCCCATCGGCGGCATCAGTTCGATTGACACCAGTTTCGTCTACGGTGTGGTGAAAAAGACCGCCGTCTACCCTGAGGTTGATAGCTCTCAAAGCTGATCATCCGGCAGGGTGCCCATTTCGCAGATAGCTGGCAAAGATGCGCAAACCGCCGGTCTACATTCTTTAAAAATCGCGACCGTTCGATATACTGCCCCCCTACTGGCGGCAGGACATCATCCATGCAAAGGCCCATCCCAACAACGTTTCCAAAGATCTCGACGCGACTGACAGCTTTCGCCTTTGCCGATGTGGCAGACTACACACGGCATATGGAGATCAGCACAACTGAGACTGTCCGTCGCTGGTGCGAGCTGCGCGACACCGTGCTGCTGGATGAGCTGAAACGCTATGGCGGCGTGCGTCGGTCGGATGCCGGGGATGCGCTTCTGGTCGAATTCACCAGCGCCACGGATGCCGTGCTCTGGGCGATGGCTGTTCAGGATCGGTTGCGCCAGCAGGTCACCGAAGAGAACCCGATGGAAATCCGTATCGGTGTCAATATCGACGATGTGATCGACGATGAGGGGACAGTGCAGTCCGACGGTGTTGTCATCGCCTCGCGCATTCATCAGCTCGCCAATCCGGGCACCGTGGTGGTCACCAAAATGGTCCGCGATATCGTCCGCGGGAAGCTGTCGCTCAGGTTTCACGACCTCGGCGCGCCGCTGTTGAAGAATATTGACCGGCCCGTCCACGTCTATCAGGTCCTCAGCAGCAGCGGCGACAGTGTTCTGCTACATCCTCATGCTGACTGGAAAAACCGCCCGACGCTGGCGGTCCTGCCGTTTCAGGATCGCGGTGCGCAGGCCGAGGAACAGTATTTCGGCGATGGCATCACCGAGGAGATCATCTCCGGCGTCTCCCGCAGCCGCACCATGTTCGTCATGGCGCGCACCTCGACGCTGCAATTCCGCAGTAGCAAGGAAAACCCTGCCAAGATCGGCCGCAATCTGGGCGTCGCCTATCTGCTGACCGGCTCCGTCGACCAGCATGGCGACCAGCTCCGCATCTTTGTCGAATTGATGGATGTTCTGCGCAACCGGGCGATCTGGGCCCAGACCTATCGCGGTGACCTGCAGGATCTTTTTGCCTTTCAGGATGAAATCGCCTCCAGCATTCTGGCCATGCTGGAACCCAAGGTGCTGTCGACCGAGGCGGAGCATATCAGCGCACGCAGCACAGAGAGCCTGGACGCCTATAAATGTGTCCTGCGGGCGCTGGCGCGGCTCTATCAGCTGGATGACTACAGCTATGAAGAGGCCATCGCTCTGTTGAAGCGTGCCGTGTCTCTCGACCCTAATTACCCCCAGGCTCACGCCTATCTGGCCTGGTGCATGAATTTCTTTCTGGCAGAAGGGTATTCCCACAACCCGCGCGACGATATTCTGACCATGATCAACCATTCCCGCCGCGCGGTCGAGCTGGACCCTGATGACGCGCTGACCCTGTCGATCCGCGCCCATGTGCTCAGCCTGCATGAGAACAGTCCCGAGGATGCGCTGGAACTCTTCGAGGATGCGCTGGCCCATAACATGAACCTGCCGCTGGCCTGGGGGCTGAGTGCGACGACATATGCCTATCTTGGCGACGGCGCCGAGGCCCGTGAACGGTTGCTCAATGTCTGGCGACTGGCGCCCTATGATCCGTTGAGCTTCTTCTTCCTGACTGCTGCGGGCCTTGCTGAATTTGTCGATGGCAACATGCCTGAAGCGATCCGGTTCCTGAAGAACGCCCGCCGCAACAAACCGCGGTTCATGGCCAGCCTCCGGCTGCTCGCCGCCGCCTTTGCGCTCAGCGGGCAGACCGAGAGCGCCCGCAAGGTGGGCCGAGAAATAATCGAACTGGATCCGGGATTTTCGGTATCGAAATTTGCGACCTGGTATCCGCTGAAATCAAAGGAAGCCCTGGGTCGTCTGACCGATGGTCTGACACGCGCAGGGCTGCCTGATTAGGATTTGGAACAACAATGATCGGGGCAACCCGACAAGCAGGAAGGACATCAAGAGGCAGACCGGCAGAGCACCAACACGCGCAGTCACACAGTTTGTTTTTAACACGTATTCAACGGTTTAAGGGGGATTACTGATGGCTGGACATGGCAACTCGCAAGCGTCGTCGAACGGGCTTGGTCTGGGACTTGGGCTCGGTCTTGGTTTGGGCAATGGTCTTGGGCTTGGCAACGGCCTCGGCTTGGGCAATGGTCTGGGGCTGGGTAACGGCCTGGGATTAGGACTTGGCAACGGGCTGGGTTTGGGCGCAGGTCAAGGACTTGGCCTGGGTCTCGGCAATGGTCTGGGCCTCGGCAACGGTCTGGGGCTTGGCGCGGGTCTGGGATTAGGGATTGAGGATAACGGCTATCTTCTGGGCAATGGCGCAGACGTCGGCATCGGCATTCTGCGCAGCTACTACGCAACGCCCAAAGAGCTGGGACTTCTGCCCTGGACGCTGGATTTCAGCCCGGACAACAACGGTGGCGATCCCTTCCCGCTGTCGATGATCATCACACCCTATCAGATCCCAAAGGACAAAGGCACACCGCCGCAACCGCAATACCCTATCGCGCTGGAATGGATCACCGAGGACTGGGATCCTGCTCTGCGGTTCTGGGCGCTGCCATTTGACCCGAACCTCGGGGAATGGCTGCGGGCGGCGGACAGATCCGAACCCGGCACCATGGCAGCACTGGAATTCGCATCGCAATACCAGAACTGGCATCCCGCCCATGTCGGCGACCGCTGGCTGGAACAAAACGATCTGCGCTGGCGCTATGTCCAAACCGGAACCCCAACGGACTCTCAGGACGCCGCCAAGGAGGCCTTTGAGATCATCGTCGCCGAGCTGGAAGTGCTCAAGATGTATATGGAGGATGATCGTCAGCAATATATGGTCGAATGCGACATTCAGGCCGATGGCCTGCCGGCCTATCTGATCCATTTTTTGGGGGCCAACAGCTTTGATCACCCCTTCACGCTGAAGCTTATTGATCTGGGACTGGCGGTCGGCAATGTCGCCTATATGAGCTACAAAGCCCATTACAAGCGGGTCCGCCCCTCAATTCTGCGTCCGGGGCTAACCGTGCCATTTGGTCCGCCTGCCCATCCTGCCTTTCCCAGCGGCCACGCCTTTCTCGCCCATTTCCTGTCGCTGCTACTGCTGGAGGTTCCGGGCATCGCACAGCGATTTGGCGTGGTGAGGGGCTATGAGTCCGATGGCACGGGAACCAATATCCAGATCCCGGCAGGCACTCTGATGCGCAAGCCGACCTATGACGATCTGCTTGGCACCAACGTTATCGCCTCGCCGCTGCTGACCATGGCCAACCGGATCGCGGTGAACCGCGAGCGGATCGGCGTGCACTACCCGTCGGATTCAACCGCGGGCCGCCATATCGCGGCGGGGATCTGGTATTGCATGATGGACCGCGCGCCGGTTGATCCGAACGCCGGGCCAGTCCCTTGGGCACATCTCAATGTTCCGACGCTGCACCGTATCCTTGACAAGGCCAAGACAGAATGGCCGACACCGTGGGTTTCGGGCGAAATCGCCTGAGCTCCGGGACCTCTTGGCTTCCGACCCTAGCCGATCATGTGCAGGCCCAGATTGTTGTCACAGGCGACCAGATCGACAAGGGCCTGCACCGTCTGTGGCGGGGTTTCGCCTGCGCCGATCTGCGGCGCCAGTCCCGCTGCGGGGTCGGTGTTGGCGCGGTCATTCACATGGGTCAGCTCATAGAAAAACACCAGCTGCAGCCCTGCGGGTGCTGCATTGCGCGTATCTTTACAGAGCTGCGTGATCTGCTGCGCGTCATTCTGCGTCAGATCCGATGCTGCCTGCTGATCCGGGCCGATGTCACAAGGCCCCAGCGCAAGCGGATGCGGACTCCAGAGGATGCTTCGGTCCATAATCTGCGAGATCGGTTTATCGTTCAGGACCCAGCCGCCCCAGACGCGCAGCCCTGCACCCTGCGCCGCGACCGTTCCCCGGTTACCGAGATCCGGCACCGGTCCCGGCATCACCCAATCAGCATCCTGCGCCCAGTGCAGCGAGACCGGCAGATAGCTGCCGCGCCCCACTGTCACCGGGCCATCACCAGTTGGAAAAACATCGGCGCGGCGATCGAGGATGTAGATATCCACCACCGGGGCCGCTCCTGCCTTGCTGCTGATCTTCTCCGGGTTCGCCGGAAACATGCCCATGGTTTCAAAGGCCCATCGTGTCACCTTGTGCGAGGTTGCCGGCTGCCACTCCGCCCCGCCTCTGGGCAGCGGAACCAACGCCGGGGCACCCCAGCCTGCGGCTTCCATCCCAACCTCCAGCATTTCAGCGCGCGACGGCGATTGCGCCAGACCTGCCATTGCCTGCAGCAGCAGATACAGCGTCATATCGGAGGCGCGGGTGCGTTGCCCCCAATCGGCGTCGCTCCCTGCCAGCGTATCGCCGCCAAGCGCGCGGTAAAGCAGGAAACATGACGACGACAGGATCTGCTCCGTCAGATAGGCCTTATGCTCGGTGCCGGACTTGGGCGGATCCTCAACAACCGAGCGGTTCAGCAGACCGTACCAGCCCCAGCCCATGGCCGGGGTGCGATCATGCCGCCGTGGCGCAAAGACAAACGGGAAGGTCCAGCCCCGCATCCGTGCATCGCCCGGATAGGCCGGGCTGGACAGATCCGACAACGGGTCAAAGAAAACCGCCGCCAGGGAATCGCCGGCGCTATGGGCGAAATCGAACTCAAGCTGCCCGATCCGCGCCGCCAGCAGGTAATGACCGAATTCATGCAGCATCCAGCGCCCGCTGCTGGCGATGCCCAGCGGCTCCAGCTGGCTATCTGGCGTCCCCGGCTTGACCCTGGCCCAGCGGTTGAGATTGGCCAGCGCCAGATGCATGTCGATGCTCGGCTTGCTCTGCTGGGCGGCATCTGGAGCCACGTCGTAACGCACCTGCGCGTTGATTGTCCGACCGCTTCTGCCGGGTCCGGGCACGATGCCCGAGCGGTAATGCACGGCCAGCGGTCCGTCCGCCGTCGCAACATAGGCATCCGGTGCCAAACCCAGCCCGCTCATGCTGTCAAAGAACACCGTGCTATGCCAATAGGCGCTGATTGCGGTGGACAGGTTGCGGCGTGGCGGCACATCTGACACATCCATCGGCGGCAGCGGCTTGGGCAGATCGCCGTGACCATCACCCGGCACAAAACGCGGGCAATTGCGCACCACATAGGCCGGTCGCTGCATCTTCATCCCCAGATCCAGCTTAATCGCGCGATTTTCGCGGAACAGGTCAAGGATCTTGTCCGGCCGCGTGGGGCGCCGCCAGGACAAGGGCGGCGCCGGGTGCCCGCGCCAATCCGGTGGCGGCACCGGGAACACCCGCACAAATGGCTCCAGCTCCGGCACCCGGGGGCCACCACCTGCCACTGCATGGCTCACCAGCGGCACCCGCGTCACCGACACAACTTCGACGCTGTTCTGAGCGAGGTCCTGTAACCGCAGACGCACCGTCAGCCGATAGCTGAGCGGCGCGCCGCGCGTTGTCTCCTGCCCGCGCGCCAGCAGGACCAGCGTCATCTCCCAGGCCCCCGCAGCGACATTGTCCTGTTCCGCCGAAAACTGGATATCCTGCAACAACAGCGACCGCGCCTCCACCCCCGCCTGTTTGGCGATAGTTTCCTCAAGCATCGACATCATGCGCGGCGCTGATACGACCGGGGGCGCGGCGCCGCCCGTGTCGCTGTCCGCAGTATCATCGGTGGTCGATGCCGTCGGCAAATCGCCGGTATCCGTAGCGGCCTGCGGTTCGGCCGTTGCAGGATCATCTGCAGCCTGAAACCCGATCGGAACGCTTGACAATGACTGCGCCAACCGGCTCAGAATGGACTGTTTTTCGTCAGCACTGCTGTTGGCCAGGATCGCCGACAGCGCGCGATTTGCACCGCCTGGGAATTCAGCTGTCAGACCGCGGATGATCAGATCAAAGCCGTGTGTTGTCTGGCGCACCTCAACCGGCACCCGAAATCCTGCTGAGGGAAACCGCATCAGGAACGACGAGAGCAATGGGTTCTCGATCCCCTCGGTCGCGACCAGGATCACGGTGCCCGGCATCGCGCCCTTCGGATTGCGTGACATGTTCCAACTGGCAATCTGCCCTTTCAACCGGGTCGACGGCCCATCAATTTCCGGCCAGATATCGCACCAGTGAAGCAGGCTTCCAGCGGAGGCGACACCTGCAATCAGGTCCAGCATCGGGTCCGCCGCGCCCAGAGGCGGAGTTGTCGCGTTCACATAGGCTCTCAGGTGTTTCAGATAGTCGGCCGCCGCGCCGGTCAGCGCAGCCAGATTGATCGGCCCGTCAGCCGCCCCGGCGGTGGCCTCTGCGACATAAGGGGCCGTCGGATGTGAAATCAGCCGCGACGGGCGGCGCGAACCCGGATACTGGCGCTCGTACCGCAGCCAGGCCTTCACCGTGCTGCTGGCAAGATTTGCCGACGGCGGCCAACGTCCCGGAAATGTCACTTTCGCCATGTCGTCCCCCTTCGAGCACACGCCCTTGGCGATGCTCTGTCTGTGTCAAAATTATCGCTCGACACCCTCAGGGATGGCCCATTTGCGGGGGAACACCGCCGCACTCAGCCGCGCGGTCCCGCCTCTTCGGCTCTGGTATTTTCGATCTCGTCTCTCCTGCTGAGATTGGCTTGTCCAGCCGCGTCTCCCGACACCCGCAGCGCCGGTCGCTTTGCAAGATCGAAAGATCCCCATCCGGTAAGCCTACCACAGTTTCGATGCGGAAAGTAGCCGCGCGGCAGCACGCCCCGTATCGCCGGACGACGGAATATTGATGGCCATCACGCGGCGCAGACCGCCAATCGCCCCAGCCCCGCCACGGCCAAAAACCCTGCGCGATCGAGCTGTCAAAAAAATTGAGGCGAGGGCATTTTTTCTCTGGACGCGCCAGAATGCACGCCATATATCAGCCCCACATTCCGGCGTAGCTCAGCGGTAGAGCAGTTGAC
The DNA here is from genome assembly GCF_048056915.1 of Phaeobacter sp. JH20_02. NCBI lineage: Bacteria > Pseudomonadati > Pseudomonadota > Alphaproteobacteria > Rhodobacterales > Roseobacteraceae > Phaeobacter > Phaeobacter sp. JH20_02. Next base: position 119,907 of record NZ_JAYMVP010000028.1, read on the forward strand.
TGTTAATCAATTGGTCGTAGGTTCGATCCCTACCGCCGGAGCCAAAGTTTCCAAGGGCTTAGCGTTCATTCGCTAAGCCCTTATTTGGTTGATGTCGGGATTTTTTACGGTGTCATCGCGTCGATATTTCGCGATAATGTCGGCCGCCCTGCGACGCCCGGCGCAGGTACAGTCCGGGCCGAGCGGGGCTCACCAATGTCCGGGCCAAGGCGCTGCACTAGCGGCAGATGGATGGGTGATCGGACCGGTTTTTTTCAGGTGCGCACCGTGCTCAGGACAACAGCGGTGTCGGCAATTGTTTCAGCCCTGACACATGGCCCAACTGCAAGGCGCCCATGGGCAACAGACAGGCCTGAAGCGCGTGGTAGATATCCGGCTTGCCGGTAAAAATCGTCTGGGTCACCTGCCCCGCCTGGTCAATCTCGGGATACCAGCCACCGCGCTCTTCATCAATGAAATGGGCCTGTGCAAAGCTCCAGAGGCGGCGATACCACAGCTCGTCCTCGGCCCGGGCGTCCAGCCTGATCAAAGCGGCAACCGCGCCGATGGCCTCGGTTACCGGCCACCAGAAGCGGTTGGTCATCGCAACCTTACCCTCAAAGTCAAGCGTATAGGCAAATCCGCCATCCGGCAGCCAGGCGTCCGCCAGGGCCCGCTCGATCAGCTTCCGGGCGCGGCATGGAACGCCTGGATCCTGCCGTCCGGCCAGATCCCAGTGCTGCAACAGCAGCCGCCCCATCTCAAAGGAATGGCCCGGCGTGGTGCCCGCAGGCCGAAACATCGGATCACCGGCATAGGGGCGATCAATCTGCCACTCCTCGGTATAATGCTCTGGCAGTCTCCAGCCGTCCTGCCCGGCGATATCACCGACAAAAAAAGCCAGAATATGCCCCGCTCGCTCGAGGAACATCGACTCGCCGGTGGCTTCGTAGGCTGTCAGCAGCGCCTCGACCCCGTGCATATTGGCGTTCATGCCGCGATAGGATGAAAACGGCGTCCAGTCCCGGTTCCATTCATCAGCAAAGCGCTGCGCCTGCGGTTCCCAGAATCTGTGGTCCAGCACCTCGGCGACATCCGACAGCAACGCATCCGCACCTGGATGCCCGGCCAGCTTGGCAGTTGAGGCCGCCAGCAGCACGAAGACATGCCCATAGGCCAGTTTGCGATCATCAGCGACCGTGTCGCCCTTCATCGCCCAAAGATACCCGCCATGGACGGGATCGCGATGATGACTGTTGAGATAGGCGATGCCATGGTCAATGATCCGGTCGGCACCGGCATAGCCGCAGATATGCGCCAGCCCGTAGGAATGCACCATACGCGTGGTTGTGTGCAGCTCCTGTGTGTTGTCCGGCAATGGCTGACCGGCGGCATCAAGGGTATGGAAGCCCGGTCCCTTGCCCAGACTCGCAGAAAAGAAACCCAGTTGCCGGCGAGCATCCGCTATCAGAAAAGCGCGGTGATCCGGGTCGTCCAGCCAGAAACCGGCTGCATCCAGCGCTCCGGCAGGGTTCGGCGTGACCATGGCTACTCTCCTTTGTGTCGCACGTCAGGCAGCGGGCCGGATGGCCCTGCCATTTGCGTTGAAGATATGAGCATTCTGCCGCTGCACCCGCAATCCCAGCCGATCCCCGTTTCGGACCGGGATATTGCCATGTTTGCGCACGAGAAGCGGCCCCAGCCCATCGACATTGGCATAGATGTTTGTGTCCGATCCCAGACGTTCAACCACATCTGCAACCGCAGTCAGATCCCCCTCACCCGGTGCCACCACATCCAGATGCTCCGGTCGGATGCCCAGATCCACAGCTGCGGCGGTGTCGCGCAGATGATCCAGTGTAAGCATCATGCCATTGCGGGCCATCACCCCGCTATCGGCCCCGGATACCGGCAATATGTTCATCGTGGGAGAGCCGATGAACTGCGCCACGAACTTATTGGCGGGCCGCTCATAGAGATCGAGCGGCGAGCCGACCTGCTGAATATCGCCTCCATTCAACACCACAATGCGGTCCGCCAGCGTCAGCGCCTCGACCTGATCATGGGTCACATAGATCATCGTGGCGCCCAGTTGCTTGTGCAGCCGAGCAATCTCCAGCCGCATCTCCACACGCAGCGCCGCGTCCAGATTGGACAGCGGCTCATCAAACAGGAACGCGCGCGGATCACGGATGATGGCGCGCCCCATGGCAACGCGCTGGCGCTGCCCGCCCGATAGCGCCTTGGGCAAGCGATCCACCAGTTTCGACAGGCCTAGGGTTTCGGCGGCCTTGGCGACGCGCGATCTGCGCTCCTCTGCCGGTTCCTTGCGGATCTCCATGGAAAACCCCATGTTCCGCGCCACATCCATATGCGGATAAAGCGCGTAGGACTGGAACACCATGGCAATGTCGCGATCCCGTGGCCGCACGTCATTCATGCGCTGCCCGTCGATCTCGAAGTCGCCAGACGTGATCGGCTCCAGCCCTGCGATCATCCGCAGAAGGGTAGATTTGCCGCAGCCTGATGGCCCGACCAGAACGATAAATTCACCGTCCTGAATATCAAGATTGATATCGCGCAGCACCTCAACAGCGCCATAGCGTTTCGCAACATCTCTGAGTTCGATCCGTGCCATGATCCGGCCCCCTATCCTTTGACCGCGCCGGACGTGAGGCCCTGCACCAGGTAGCGTTGTATGAAAATGAAGAACAGGCAGCTTGGCACCAGCGCCAGCACGCCAGCCGCCATCATCTGCCCCCAGTCCACCGAGAATTTCGACACGAAGGTCAGCAGCCCGACCGGGAAGGTCATCGCGTCATTTTTTGAGATCAGCATCAGCGCAAACAGCAGCTCGGACCAGGCGGCGGTAAAGACAAAACCAAGCGTCGCCCCCAGCCCCGGCAGGGTCAGCGGAAACACCACCGTGCGCAGCGCCTGAAACCGGGTGCAGCCATCCATCATCGCGGCCTCTTCCAGATCCTTTGGGATCCCGTCAAAGAAGGATTGCATGAGGAAGGTCGCAAATGGGATGTTGAAGGCGGTGTAGACCACGATCAGCGAGGTGAGCGAGTTCAGCAGGCCCAGATCAGCCACGATCTTGTAGATCGGCGCGATGATCATCAGCAGCGGGAACATCTGGGTGATCAGCATCACACCGATGATGATCCGCTTGCCCGCAAAGACAAATCGCGAGAAGGCATAGCCCGCCCCGGCTGCAATCAGCGTGGTGAAGAACGCCGTGCCGAGCGAGACTGTCAGAGAGTTGCGGAAATAGGCCAGGAACTCGGTCTCAAACAGCACGGTGGCGAAATTCTCGAACGTCACTGCACTGGGCAGCATCCGCGTGCCCTCGGAAAAGATCAGCGCATCGGGCGTAACGGCGATTTTCATCAGCCAGTAGAGCGGAAACAGCGCAAAGCCGAGATAGAATGCGATGGCGGCATATTTCCCAAGCGCCAGCGCTGGATGACGTCTGGATGAACGCGCGATATTAGCCATGGTGATCCTCAGATCTTGACCAGCCGTCTGCGCATCCACAGCAGGATGACAGCATAGGCCAGAAGGATGATCAGCAGCGCCACCGCAATGGTCGAGGCATAGCCGAAGTCCAGTTTGCGGAACGCGGTGGTAAAGATGTAGGTGGACAGGATCTGCGTTGAATTGGCCGGACCACCCCCGGTCATCACAAAGATCAGATCGGCAAAATTGGCGATCCAGATGGTGCGCAGCATCACCGTGATGGCAATCATCGGCGCCAGGAACGGTAGGGTGATCTTGGTAAAGCTCTGCCACGCGCTGGCGCCGTCGATTTCGGCAGCCTCGTACAGCTCACCCGGAATGGACTGCAGCGCAGCCAGCAGCGTGATGGCGAAAAACGGCACGCCAAACCAGATATTGGCGGTGATCGGCCCCCAGATCGCCAGATCAGGATCACCCAGGATATTGTAGGGCTCCGACAGCACCCCAAGCGCGGCCAGCCAGTGCGGGATCGGTCCGATCACCGGGTTGAACAGCCAGGCCCATGTCAGGGCTGACAGAAAGGTCGGCACCGCCCAGGGCAGAAACACCAGCGCTTGAAACAGCTTCTTACCAAAGAACTGCGTGTTCAGCAGCATCGCCAGCCCCAGCCCGAGAAAGAACTGAAAGAAGATCGACCAGAACGTCCAGAAGAAGGTGTTCTCAAGCGCGATCCAGAATTTGCGATCCGTCCAGAGCTTTTGATAGTTTTCAAACCCGACCCAGCCAGTGTCGAAAGGATTCAGCAGTTCAATGGCCTGAAACGAGTAGGACACCCCAATCACCAGCGGCATCAGCATGACGCTGCCGATCAACAGGATCATCGGCGACAGGTAGAGAAACGGCTCCACCATATAGTGCCAGTAGAGCGAGCGCCGTGCCCCGGTTCCCCCGGGCACGACGTTTTTTTGGGCGCGCGCAATCACTGCTTTGCCTGCCATTTCGCATATTCGCCGGTCAGGAAATCCGCCCATTCATCGGCCAGATCCTGTGCGCTGCGCTGACCAAGAAGCGCTTCCTGGCTGGTTTCCAGAACCACGGTGCTTGCAAAATAGCCCCATTTCTCCAGAAAGGTCGGCATGGTGGTCGGCTCATACTGCTCACCGTTCAACTCCTTGAACCAGCCTGCAAATTGCTCGGTCTGGAAATAGGGGTCCTGATCGGCGCCCTTATGGACCGGGATCACACCAACTCGCTTGGCCCAGGTGCCATTGGCCTCAGGTGCAGACAGCGCCGCCACCAGATCAAAGGCCTCGTCCTCATGCTTGGTCGCATTGAAGATCGACCAGCCTGCAAAACCGATGGTCGGGAATGCCTTGCCGGAGGGGCCGACAGGCATCGGGATCACCGCAAAATCCTCGGCTGGCATCCGCTCCGAAATCGCGATCAGCGCGTCAGGATCCTGATCGAGGAAAGCGCAGGTGCCAGAATAGAAACCGGCGACGATCTCATTGAAGCCCCAGCTGACCGCATCCTTCGGGGCATAGCCCTTCTGGTAGAGATCAAGCATGAACTGGATGCCCTCGACCGAGCCTGGCTCATTCATGCGGCTCTTGCCATCATCGGTGAAGAAGTCATTGGTGCCGTTCATCGCAGCCGCCATCATCACCCAGCCGTTGGTGCCACCCGGACCACCGCGCAGGCAGTAGCCTGATTTGCCGTCCAGTTCCGATACCGCAGCCGATGCCGCCATGAAGTCTTCCATGGTTTCGGGCGGTTCGACACCGGCTTCGGCCAGCAGTTTCTTGTTGTAGAACATCGCGCGCAGGTAGAACCCGTAGGGGATCATGTAGAGATCACCCGCCTGGCTGCCCATTGCAATCGTCTTGTCTGTCAGCGTTGCGCCATGCTCCCAGTCGGCGACATGATCGGCGAGGCTTGCCAGCTGGCCGGAGCCTGCATAAAGCGCCTGCCAGGTGTCGGGCATTTCGACAACATCGGGGATATCGCCGCCGGCAACCATGGTCGCCAGCTTCTCAAACGCCTGCCCCCACGGCAGGCTGATGATTTCGACGGAAACATCGGGATGGGCGGCCTCGTAGCCGTCAACGATGCTCTGCAGCACCTTGGTGCGTTCCGGGCTGGTGATCACCTCAACCAGCTTGAGCGTCGTCTCCGCGTAGGCGGCGCTGCCCATCAGCATGGCCGCCGTCGTGATCCCTGTCAGAATTTTTTTCATGTTGTCCTTCCCCTTGTCGTGTGACGGTACACACGGCCCTGTCAGACCGTGCTAGTCGCGAGGGCGGATGTGATATCCGCCCACAGGTCCTCGGCCTCCTCCAGCCCGAGGTTCAGCCGAACGAGGTTCGGCGAAACTCCAAAACGTTGCATCGAGTTCTCTTCGCCGATCTGCGCAAGCCCGACGCGGGCCGGCAGGATCAGGCTTTCAAATCCACCCCAGCTGACGCCCAGCCGGAAATGGGTCAGCGCGTTGGCAAATGCCGGGATATCCACGCTGTCATCAAATTCGACCGACATCAGACCGGACCGCCCGGTGAGACCCGGCACGTCGTTTGGGCCCGGAGAATGCACCCGGCGCACCTGCGGCAAGGCCGAAAGACGGTCGATAAAGAGCGTCGCCGTGGCCTCGTGCTGGCGCATCCGCACCGCCAGCGTGCGCAGGCCTCGGGTCAGCAGAAACGCCTCGAACGGCGCCAGCTTGCCACCCAGCAACGGCAACGTGAGATCACGGATCCGGTCGATATTCGCCTGCGAAGACACCACCACCCCCGCCACGGTATCGGAATGGCCGGAGATATATTTCGATGCTGAATGCAAAACGATATCAATGCCTTGGGTCAGGGGTTTTTGAAACACAGGGCTGGCCCAGGAATTGTCGATCATCGTCAGCACGCCATGCCGTTTTGCATGGGCTGCAACCTTCATGAGGTTCAGAGGCTGGAACACCACCGAGCTGGGGCTTTCCAGATAGGCCAGCCGCACGCCCTTGAGCAGGTCCGGCTCCTCTTCCAGCTGCCTCGGCGCGTAATAGTCGATTTCAACCCCAAAGGGCCGCAACAGCCGTTCCATGAAACGATAGCTGTCGGGGTAGACATGTTCGACGCAGGCAATCCTGTCACCCGGTTTCACAAAGGCAAGAAGCGTCGAGGAAATCGCCGCCATCCCGGAGGCAAATCCGCAGGCCGCCTCGCCCTGCTCGGCCTTGGCCATCAACCCCTCAAAGGCCGCCACCGTCGGGTTCTGGACCCTTGTGTATATCGCCGTATCGCTGCGCCCGGCCATGCGATCTTCAAACGCTTCGTAGCTGTCAAAACTGAACAGCGATGTTTGTACTATCGGCGGGGTGATCGCGCCGTTGCGATCCTCCAGAACAGCCGCCATCAACGTGGCCAGGCCCAGGTCCTCAGTCATCATGTCCCTCCACCATCGCCTGCATCGACTCGCGGATCTCCGCTTCGACCATGTCGAGAATGCGCTCCATCACTTTCATCGCCTCCTCCTCATTGCCCGCGACCACCGCTTCGGCCAGCGGCAGGTGCAGCGGGATCGAGGATTCCCCCAGATGCGGCTTGCCGAATGGCGCCTCGTAGACCTCGTTGAATCCATGCTGGATCTGCTGGATCAGCTGACCGAACAACGGGTTGCCGCAGGCCTCCTGCAGGGCTTCGTGAAACCGGTAATCGGAGGCGCGCCAGTCCTCTCCGGCACCGTGAATCGCGATCAGCTCGGTCACGCGGCCCATGATGATACGGGCGCTTTGCGGGGTGATGTTGCGGGTTGCCAGGCGGACGGTTTCCAGTTCCAGCGGGCGCCGAACCGCATGGGTTCGCATAAGGCTCTCGGCCTCCAGCTTGACCATCACCGGCAGATGGATGGCATTTGACACCACCTCCGTCGCCAGTCGCGTCCCGGCCTTCTTGTTGCGGGTCACGATGCCCATGTTCTGCCAGGCGGTCAGCGCCTCGCGCACCTTGGACCGGCCTACGCCCAGCTGACGGGCGATCTCCACTTCTGGCGGCAGGCGATCGCCCACACCCAGCCCGTCAGCCTCGATCATGCGGATCAGCGCTTCAAGGACATCCCGGCTAGTGCTGCGCGCCGGAAGCGGCGCCATGTGATGGGCTGTCTGGTTCGGATCACGCGCTGCCATGCTGTGCCTTTCATGCGATCTGGCGCTGGCCAGACCCGGTTCCTGTCACAGCATGGCAATAATGTCGGACATTATCAACAGTATTGTCGGACATTATATAAACGCGAATATTCAATGCGTTACAAAGACATGTTAAGGCACCACGCAGAGATCGGAGCCGGATCGGAACAGACGCTCTTGCAAATCAACCGGCCCCTGCTGACGTCGATTCGATCCATCTGCCGCGCCGAATACGGCCCGAATAAACCACCCGGGCACCTGCCGCACATCGGGCCAAAACCGCTTGCACCGGCATTGAGTTCCAATCACTCTGCGAAAATCCTGGCGAGGATTTGTCTGCGCCAAGCGGTCCCGTCAGATGTCCCAAGCCGATACGGGCCCGCCAGATTTGAGACCTCAGTTTCTACCGTAAAAAGGATTTCGCGTGCCCGTAACCAGCCCTCACCCGACCCGTCCGTCTTCCCGGTTCCGGCTGCGCACGCCATGGCGCGCGGTTGCGGCGATGTTTGTGCTGAACGGCGCCCTGTTTGGGATCTGGGCGTCGCGCATCCCGGCCGTCGCCGACAGCCACGAGCTGACGCCCGGCGCGCTGGGGTTGCTGCTGTTGCTAATGGCTGCAGGCGCGATCCTCTCCTTCCCGCTTGCCGGACGGGCGGCAGATCGGATGGGGGCCGCCCATGTCACCCGCCGGGTGGCGCTGGCCTATGTCCTCGGGCTGGTGCTGCTGGCGCTGGCGCCGAGCCTGCCGCTGCTGGCGGCCGCGCTCTTTGTCTTTGGTGCCGCCCATGGCAGCATGGACGTAGCGATGAACGCATGGGCAAGTGAGGTGGAGAAACGTGCCGGACGGCCGATGATGTCGTCCTTTCACGCGATGTTCAGCCTTGGGGCCGGGCTTGGTGCGCTGTCTGGCTACGGCGCGGCCTCCGTCGGGGCAGAAATCCCGCTGCATTTCCTGCTCGCCGGGGGGATCGCAGCGCTTCTGACGCTCTCTGTCGCACAGATCCCCTGGACTGCCGACCCCGCCCCCAAGAATCCGATGACAAAACCATCGCTTCTGCCCCGTGGACCGCTGGTTGCGGTGGGATTTGTCGCCTTTTGCGGAGCCGTTGGCGAAGGCGCGATGGCCGACTGGAGCGCGATCTTTCTGGTGCTGACGACGGGCGCCAGCGAAGCGGATGCCGCGCTTGGATTTGCCGTTTTCTCGGTCGCTATGGTGGCAATGCGGCTGATCGGCGATCTTGTGGTCGCGCGGCTTGGGGCCGTCAGCGCCGCGCGCATGGCCGGTGCCAGCGCCTGTCTTGGCGCATTGATCGCGGTGGTGTTTGGCAGCTACGCTGCTGCCATGATTGGCTTTGCCCTGATGGGTATCGGCTATGCGCTGGTCATGCCGCTCGCCTTCAGCCGCGCGGCCAGTGATCCCGAACTTCCCGCAGGCGCTGCCATCGCCAGCGTCGCGACATTCGGCTACGGCGGCATCCTGATCGGCCCACCCATGATCGGCATTACCGCCGAGTTGCTGTCGCTGCCTGCCGCCTTTGTGATCCTTGCAGTGCTTTCAGCGTTTATCGTTATATTTTCAAGGGTTCTAAAACGCAGCTAAACCAAGCTCCGGACCAAAAAAGAAAAAAGGGAGGCACTGTGGCCTCCCCCTCCCAGGTGCACGGATCAGGTGGTTCTTGTTACCGCCCGAGGTTGTTGCCTGTGTCCCGATCCGTGTCGGGGTGAGCGCACCCACCCCGGGTTTCCGACCGGCGCGACAGCATCGCCGCGACGGTCACAGTCCAATTCCATCAGCACTCAGCTACAGCCAGAGGTGCCGCCGCAGGTGTTGCATTTCATGCAGGTGCCATTGCGCACCAGCGTGTAATTTCCGCAATCGCCGCAGGCCTCGCCCTCGTAGCCCTGCATCTTGGCTTTGGTGCGGGCATCCATGCCGCCGGACGCGGCAGGCGCAACGGCTGATGTCTCAGGTACCAGCGACTGCAAGGCAGCGACCGGATCGCCCCCGATGTTGGCCAGCAGCTCCGTCTGCCCGCCCTGCAATACGACCAGTTCCTGCGGCAGACGCTTACGCAGATAGCCGGTGGAGGAAATCTGTTTCAGCACCTCCAGCGACCGCGTCGCAGCGGTTTCGCTCAGTTCCGAGAGATTGGAGACACCCTCTTCCTCGCCCCGGCCCAGATCGTCAAAGCTGGCGCCTTCCGGTTTGACATGAGCCAGATCGGTCCGATCGAGATAGCTGACCGCCAGCTCACGGAACACATAGTCCAGAATGGAGGTCGCATTCTTGATCGAGTCATTACCCTGCACCATGCCCGCGGGCTCAAACTTGGTGAAGGTGAAGGCGTCGACAAACTCCTCCAGCGGCACGCCATATTGCAGGCCAACCGATACCGCGATGGCGAAATTGTTCATCATCGCCCGGAAACCGGCACCTTCCTTGTGCATGTCGATGAAGATCTCGCCAAGGTTGCCATCCTCATATTCGCCGGTGCGCAGGTACACTTTATGGCCGCCAACCACCGCCTTCTGGGTATAGCCCTTACGGCGCTGCGGCATCTTGGTACGATGCGATTTCACGATTTCCTTGATGACCACCTTCTCGACGATCTTCTCGGCAAGGGTGATGGCCTTTTCCTGCTGCGACCCGCTTTCGAGAATTTCGGCCGCCTCATCGTCGTCCTCAACAAGTGCCGCCGCCAGCGGCTGGCTCAGCTTGGAGCCGTCGCGGTACAGCGCATTGGCCTTCACCCCCAGCGACCAGCTGAGTTCATAGGCCTTCTGGCAATCCTCGATGGTGGCGTCATTGGGCATATTGATGGTCTTGGAGATTGCACCGGAGATAAAGCTCTGGGCTGCGGCCATCATCAGGATATGGCTATCAACCCCCAGATAACGCTTGCCTTTCTTGCCACAAGGATTGGCGCAATCAAAGATGTGATAGTGCTCTTCCTTCAGATGCGGCGCACCTTCCAGCGTCATGGATCCGCAGACATGGTCATTCGCCGCCTCGATATCGCGCTTGCTGAAGCCCAGATGGCGCAGAAGGTCAAAGGTCGGATCGTTCAGCTTTGTCGTCGGGATGCCCAGAACACCGGTGCAGAAATCCTCGCCCAGCGTCCACTGATTGAACACAAAGCGGATATCAAAGGCCGACTCCAGCGCCGCATCGACCTTCGCAAGCTCATTGGGGCCAAAGCCGTGACCGGCCAGCGAGGTGTGATTGATTCCCGGCGCATTGCCGATGGTGCCATGGCCCACGGCATAGGAGACGATCTCTTCGATCTGGGCCGGGGAATAGCCCAGCCCCTCCAGCGCGGCGGGGACCGAGCGGTTGATGATCTTGAAATAACCGCCGCCGGCCAGCTTCTTGAACTTCACCAGCGCAAAGTCCGGCTCGATCCCGGTGGTGTCGCAATCCATGACCAGGCCAATGGTGCCGGTTGGGGCCACCACGGTGGCCTGCGCATTGCGGAACCCGTGACGTTCGCCCAGCTCCAGCGCCTCGTCCCAGCTGCTCATCGCCAGTTCCGCCAGACGCGGGTCCGGGCAGTTGGCACTGTCAAGCGGCACCGGCTTCACGGCCAAGCCTTCGTAGCCGTCGACCGCGCCGTGCGCGGCTGCGCGATGGTTGCGGATCACCCGCAGCATGTCGCTTGCGTTTTGCTCGTAGCGGGCAAACGGCCCCAGCTCGGAGGCCATCTCGGCGGAGGTGGCATAGGACACGCCGGTCATGATCGCGGTCAGCGCACCGCAAAGCGCGCGCCCTTCGGCGCTGTCATAGCCGTAGCCCATGTTCATCAGCAGGCCGCCGATATTGGCATAGCCAAGACCCAGCGTGCGGAAATCATAGGAACGCTGCGCGATTTCCTTGGACGGGAACTGCGCCATCATCACCGAGATTTCCAGCGTCACCGTCCACAGACGGCAGGCGTGCATGTAATCCTCGGCCTGGAACACCCCGTCCTTGAGGAAGGTCAGCAGGTTCAGAGACGCGAGATTACAGGCGGTATCGTCCAGGAACATATATTCCGAACAAGGGTTTGAGCCGCGAATCTCACCGTCGGAGGGGCATGTGTGCCACTCGTTCACTGTGTCGTGGAACTGGATGCCCGGATCCGCGCAGGCCCAGGCCGCATGACCGACCTTTTCCCACAGATCCCGTGCCTTCACGGTTTTGGCGACCTTGCCATCGACCCGGTTGATCAGCTGCCAGTCGGCGTCCTTCTTCACCGCATGAAGGAAGGCGTTGGTGACCCGGATCGAGTTGTTGGAGTTCTGACCGGAAACCGAATTATAGGCGTCGCTGTCCCAGTCGGTGTCATAGGTCGGGAATTCAATCGAGGTATGCCCCTGCTTGGCATAGTCCAGCACGCGCTTCACATAGGTCTCGGGGATGGCGACCTTCTTGGCTTCGCGGATTGCCTTTTTCAGCCCATCGTTGACGGCCGGATCATAGGCGTCAGCCTCGGCCCCGTCCCAGCTGCGAATGGCCTCGAAGAGACCGTTCAGCATCTTCTCGTGCATCTTGGAGCCTGCGACGATGGAGGCCACCTTCTGCTCTTCGATCACTTTCCAGTCGATGAACTGTTCGATATCCGGGTGATCTGCATCGACGATCACCATCTTGGCGGCGCGACGGGTGGTGCCACCGGATTTGATCGCCCCGGCTGCCCGGTCACCGATCTTGAGGAAGCCCATCAGGCCAGAGGATTTGCCACCGCCGGATAGCGGTTCGCCTTCGCCGCGCAGATGGCTGAAATTGGTGCCGGTGCCGGAGCCATATTTGAACAACCGCGCCTCACGAACCCAAAGATCCATGATGCCGCCGTCCTGCACCAGATCGTCAGAGACCGACTGGATAAAGCAGGCATGGGGCTGCGGGTGCTCATAGGCGCTGTCAGATTTGGTCAGCTGGCCGGTTTTGTAATCGACATAATGGTGCCCCTGTGCCGGGCCGTCGATGCCATAGGCCCAATGCAGACCGGTGTTGAACCACTGCGGGCTGTTCGGCGCGGCGCGTTGGGTCGCCAGCATATAGCGCATCTCGTCGAAATAGGCGCTCGCGTCTTCCTCGGTTGAGAAATAGCCGCCTTTCCAGCCCCAGTAGCACCAGGCGCCGGCCAGACGGTCGAACACCTGTTTGGAGGAGGTCTCGCCGCCAAATTCCACATCATCACCGGCCGGAACCGAGCGCCATAGGAACTCGGGCACGCCTTTTTCACGGAGCTTTTTCAGTTTGCTCGGGACACCGGCTTTACGGAAATATTTCTGCGCAATCACATCGCTGGCGACCTGGCTCCAGCCCGCCGGAACCTCGACGCCCTCAAGACGAAACACAATGGTGCCGTCTGGATTGCGGATCTCCGACGTTGCAGGGACAAAGTCCAGATCGGCATATGCGTCCTGCCCAGATTTTGTAAATTTCCGTTCAATCTTCATGCCATCTGCCTCTTTTTTGCAGTCCCACTGTCACAAATCACGCCTTTTGGCCGACGCGTCTCTTCTCGTTCTTCGCCGCAAAACACCCTGCTGCGCACCTCACATAAGATGCGTGCCAGGGCCGAGGCCCCATATCCGCCAGCGCTAAATGCTTTGCTTGGTCTGGTGTAGCACCGGGTGAAATCCACCATATTTTGTGCTGCATCATCCGACGTACACAATTTGACGTATTCAGGCATATGGGGTCAACGGCATTTTTAGGCTTTCGTAACCATCTTTTTCGTTGACGATAGCTTAATGGTCTGCGGTCGATCACGAAGCTGCGATTCAGAGTTGATCACTTTACCTGGCACGGTCCCAAGAGCCCCATCCATCCGACGCGATAAATCCCCTTGCGGAGAGGGGCTTGCCGCATGTCACGCCGCAGCAACGGCAGCAGCGGACTCTTCTGAAACAGAAATCACTCAACCAGGCCGAGGGTTGAAAAAATGAAATACACGCCCTCCAGATAGAAGGCGTGCCGAGGTGTTTTTTTTCCCTGTTGGCACGAAGCGTAAAAGGAAATCGACGCCAACGCGCGTCAGTTGGTTAAGCAACCCTTAACAGACATAGCGAGACGCCTGATTTGGTCATAATTTGGAAACCAGTCCGAATCTCCTCAGCGAGCCCTCAGGGACTGAACAGCGCCCCTGCCCGTCCGCGGATGACGGATCTGCGCCCCCATCGGATCGGTCAGCTGGAACGCGAAACGCCGACAGCCCTGTGACAGGCATGTCGGCGTCTACGTCACATCCAGATGGATGAAATGGTCGGGGCGGCGAGATTCGAACTCACGACCCCCTGTACCCAAAACAGGTGCGCTACCAGACTGCGCCACGCCCCGGACCGTGCGCCTTCCTAGCGTTGCCGATCTGATTTGAAAAGCCCTAACAGGGCCAAATTGCGCCTGTCGTTGAAAAAACTTCATGGCGCAGCTGGGTGCCGACTGAAATCCCATAAAGCGCGGCAAGACCGCCGTTGATTTCCAGCACGGCATAGACGTTGTCACCACCCGGAATCGGCGTCAGGTCCCCGGGAATGGCGCGATGGTGAATATGGCGCACCGTGCCGCTGCTGTCGACAAACAGCATGTCCAGCGGAATGAGCGTATTCTTCATCCAGAAGCTGGCGCGCTGCGGCGCCTCATAGACAAACAACATGCCATTGCCACGCGCCATATGGGGCCGGTGCATCAACCCCTGCGCGCGTGTTTCTATGGTATCTGCGATTTCTACAGAGAACTGCGCCTGCCCCCAGGGGCCGCGCAGGCTGACCAGATCATGGCGGCAGGCCTCTTCGGCCTGCACCGCCCCGGCCGCCACAATCGCAGCGACCGACATAATAGAGAGAGCGGCGGCTCTGGCTCCTGTTGTCATCCTGTCTGACAATCGGGTCCAGGCGCGCCGCATCACCTTAGTCCTGCTTTTCCAGAAGCGCCGCTTCCCAGGCCAGCACCTCGACCGCCATGCGGCCGCGTTTGCCGTCGATCACCCGCATCCCAAGCGCCTCCCCCGGTTGCAGTTCCGACAGACCCGACTGGCGCAGAACCTCGACATGAAGAAACACGTCTTCGTCGCGGCCAAACACATTGGCAAAACCAAAGCCCTTGCCTTTGTCGAACCATTTCACCCGCGCGGGTACCAGTGGCTCGGCGCTCAGCGTCTCGGCATCAATCTCCGCGAAATCGCTCAGAACTGGACTGTCGTCGCGAACCGGCGGCGTGATCGACAGGACTTCCACCGCCTGAACACCACGCTCGGTGCGATGCGTCACCAGTTCAACCTCGGCCCCGTCCGCGATGGAACTCTGGCCGAAGTTACGCAGCACGTTCACATGCAGCAGGATATCTGGTCCGCCCTCATCAGAGACGACAAATCCGAACCCTTTGGTCGGATCGAACCATTTCACCAGCCCGCGTATTTGCTGCAGACTGCTCAAGTCTTCTGCCACTGCTGTAGTCCACCGTGTTCTTCAGTTTTTAACCAGTAGGTGATGCTCTATTCTCGGTTCTGAGTTCAAGCCAAAAACGGACACCAATATCACAATTCTGCTATTTTCCGATAGTGACCTAAGGGCACAACCGCTCCACCGTCCAAAGCGCTTCGGGTGTTTCGCGCCGCCAGACAAAGCGATCATGCAGACGAAACGCGCCATCGGCCCAGAACTCGATCTCAAGCGGCGTCAGGCGGTAACCGCCCCAGAACGGCGGGCGCTCGGGATTTGACCCTTTGGTGGCTGTGACCTTGGCCACCTCCGCCATCAGAGCACCCCGGCTCGACAAGGGGCGCGACTGCGCCGAGGCCCAGGCCCCCAGTCGGCTCTTGAGGGACCGGGATTTGTAATAGGCATCGGCCTGCGGGCCGTTCTCGCGACTGATGATCCCGCGCGCGCGCATCTGGCGTCGCAGCGATTTCCAATGCATGACAAACGCCGCCTTGCCAGCGCCATCCAGCTCCTGCGCCTTGGCGCTTTCGTAATTGGTATAAAAGACAAAGGCTGCGTCCTCGATCTCTTTCAGCAGGACCATCCGGCAATTGGGCAACCCATCGGCATCCACCGTCGACAACGCAATCGCATTGGGATCGTTGATCTCGCTCTCTTCCGCCTCGCTCAGCCAGCTGCGCGCGATGGCAAAGGGATCCTCCCCCGCAAAGATACCGCTGCGATCGGACATGGCGCACCTCTTGGACTGTTATTATATGGGTCTGGCTGGCGCGATAATGCGCATGGCTGACAGCAACCTAGGCCGAGACAGGTCAAACGACAAGAGACAGCGCTCTTGAAGCGCCTCGCCTGACAGACTAAACGTCGTCTAATTCGAATATCACAGGCGGAGAACCTGCATGTCTAGTCAACTGATGGCCGGCAAACGTGGCCTCATCATGGGCCTTGCCAATGATAAATCCATCGCGTGGGGCATTGCCAAAGCCTGCGCCGACGCCGGCGCCGAGCTTGCGTTTTCCTACCAGGGCGATGCCCTGAAGAAACGCGTCGACCCGCTGGCGGCGCAGCTTGGCAGCGATATCGTCCTGCCCTGCGATGTGGCCGATGAGGGCTCCGTTGATGCGCTGTTTGCAGCGCTGGAAGAAAAATGGGGCAAACTGGACTTTCTGGTGCACGCCATCGGCTTTTCCGACAAGAACGAGCTGCGCGGTCGCTATGTCGACACCACCCGTGGCAACTTTCAGATGACCATGGATATCTCGGTCTACTCCTTCACATCGGTGATGCAGCGCGCCGAGAAGATGATGTCCGAGGGCGGCAGCGCGGTCACACTGACCTATTACGGCGCCGAACAGGTGATGCCACATTATAATGTCATGGGTGTCGCCAAGGCCGCGCTCGAAGCATCGGTCAAATACCTTGCCGAAGATCTGGGCAAGGACGGCATCCGCGTCAATGCGATCTCTGCCGGACCGATCAAGACGCTGGCCGCCTCGGGCATTGGTGATTTCCGCTACATCATGAAATGGAACGAATATAATTCGCCGCTGCGCCGCAACGTGACCATTGATGACGTGGGCAAATCCGCGCTTTATCTGCTGTCGGATCTGTCCTCCGGCGTGACCGGCGAGAATCTGCACGTGGATGCCGGCTATCACGTCGTCGGGATGAAGGCGGTTGACGCCCCTGACATCGATGCGGCAACCGGGCGCAAATAAACACGGGTCCAGCAGATGCTGCGCGCATCTGCACCACAGAGAATGACACAGCAGGCGCGCGGCCCACGCGCGCCTCTTCCAATGACAGGGACCCACCATGACACTCGCCGCTTTTACCGCTTCCGTCCTCCTGTGCCTGATGGCCGCCATCAGCCCCGGCCCCGCCGTTCTGATGGCTGCGCGCGTTGGCCTGGCCCATGGCTGGCGCAGTGGTCTGGCGCTGGCGATTGGCATCGGTGCGGGTGCGGTGTTCTGGGCCTCCGCCGCGCTCTTCGGGCTGAACCTGCTGTTTGACTATGCCCCCTTCCTGCTGACCCTGCTGAAAATCGGCGGCGCCATGTTCCTGATCTACATGGCCTGGAACATGTGGCGCCATGCCAGTGAACCGATGTCGCAGGACAGTGACGCCCAATTGCCGCAGACTGCTTTTGCGGCCTTCCGTCTTGGGATCTTCACCCAGCTGGCCAACCCCAAGCCGGCCGCCTTTTTCGGCGCCGTTTTTGTCGGCACCGTTCCCGAAGGCAGCAGCAGCCTGGCCCTTGCCGCGCTGCTCACCTGCATCTTTCTGGGTGAAGTCACTTGGAACACCCTCGTGGCCCGTATCTTCTCCTTTGAGAAAACGCGCCGCGGGTATATCAATCTGAAACATGTGATCGACCGGGTCTTTGGTGGTCTGCTGGCCGCCCTCGGCGTCAAGATCGCCGCCCTCTGAGGGCAGATGCACGATCCCGGACGCCAGACCCTAACAGGAGCATCAAAAACATGACCGATCGTCTGCCTCATGAAAAAGGCTTTCATATTTCCTGGGACCAGCTGCACCGCGACAGCCGCGCACTGGCGTGGCGTCTGGACGGGCAAGGCCCCGACGAAGGCGCCTGGCGTGCCGTTGTCGCCATCACCCGTGGCGGCATGGCTCCGGCCATGATCGTCAGCCGCGAACTGGATATCCGCATCGTCGACAC
Organism: Phaeobacter sp. JH20_02; assembly: GCF_048056915.1. Lineage (NCBI taxonomy): Bacteria > Pseudomonadati > Pseudomonadota > Alphaproteobacteria > Rhodobacterales > Roseobacteraceae > Phaeobacter > Phaeobacter sp. JH20_02. The sequence continues at coordinate 137,621 of NZ_JAYMVP010000028.1, forward strand.
GATCGGGGTGAAATCCTATCATCATCAGGATCAGGGACAGGCCGAGGTGCTGAAAGCCCCCGACGCCGAACTGATGGGCAACGGTGAAGGCGTGCTGATCATCGACGATCTGGTCGACAGCGGCAAAACTCTGGAACTGGTGCGCCAGATGTATCCCAAGGCGCATTTTGCCACCGTCTATGCCAAACCCAAAGGTCGGCCGATGGTCGATACCTTCATCACCGAGGTGAGCCAGGACACCTGGATCTTCTTCCCCTGGGATATGGCGCTGCAATATGTCGAACCCTATCGCGGGACCGACTGATCATCGACCGACGGATCACCAACCGTCACACAACGCATGGAAAGACGCACCTTCGGGGGCGTCTTTTTTCGTTTCCGCGCCGGGGATCTGCTGGGATTTTTCCGGCGCAGGTCAAACCCCCTTGCAAAACCGGCGCAGTTGCGGCGGAGTGGCCAAAGCGCGCCATGGCTCTGGCCGGTGACGCGCCGACGCAAGACAGGACACCCGATGCCACAGGCCCGTTTTCCCCACGCCCGCACCAAAGACACCTTTGTCTCGCCCATTGTCGATTCCCGGCGCTGGTTGGAGGGGCTGAACCTGCCTGCTGACATGCCGCTCCTTAATCTCAGTCAGGCGGCGCCTGCGGACCCGCCCCCCGAGGGGCTGCGCCGCGCCATCGCCGAGGCCGCCCTTGGCGACGACAGCAGCCACCTTTACGGGGCGGTACTGGGCCGGGACAGCCTGCGCGCCGCGCTCGCCGCAAAAATGGGCCGCCACTATGCGGCCGACCTCACGGCGGGTGATGTCGCCATCACCTCCGGCTGCAATCAGGCCTTTGCCGCGACCATCGCGGCGCTTTGTGGTGAGGGTGATCAGGTCATTCTCCCGACCCCCTGGTATTTCAATCACAAAATGTGGCTCGACATGCAGGGGGTCGAAAGCTGCCCGCTGCCGGTCGGCGCAGCCATGCTGCCCTGCCCGGATGCCGCTGCAAAGCTGATCACCGACCGGACCCGCGCCATCGTTCTGGTCACACCGAACAATCCCTGCGGGGTCGAATATCCCGGCGGTCTGGTACAGCGGTTCTATGATCTTGCCCGTGCCCATGGTCTTGCCTTGATCGTGGATGAGACCTACCGCGACTTTGACAGCCGGGATGGCCCACCCCATGGGCTGTTTCAGGATCCCGGCTGGTCCGACACGCTGATCCACCTCTATTCTTTCTCCAAGGCCTATCGGCTCACCGGGCACCGGCTGGGTGCCGTGGCCGCGCATCGCGATCACCTGCAGGAGATGGAGAAGTTCCTCGACACCGTCACCATATGCCCGGCGCAGCTTGGTCAGGTCGGCGCGCTCTGGGGGCTGGAAAACCTCGACGACTGGCTCGCCGCAGAGCGTCAGGAACTGCTGCGCCGCCGCGCTGCCATCGAGTCCGGGTTTGCGCCGCTGGCGGCGCGTGGCTGGCAGCTGCTCGGTTGTGGCGCCTATTTCGCCTATGTGGCCCACCCGTTTGACCAGCACAGCGACCCGCTGGCCCGGCGTCTGGTAAAAGAGGCAGGTATCCTGATGCTACCCGGCAGCATGTTCACGCCCAAGGGTGATCCATCGGGCGCGCAGCAATTCCGCATCGCCTTTGCCAATGTCGACACATCCGGCATCCGGACCCTGTTCGACCGGCTGGCAAACTGGGCCCCGTGAGCTGAGGCCTCCGCAATCTCACCCTCTCACCCGCTCTGAACGCAGGCACAGATCAGTCGTCCCTTGCCCCTTTCAAGGTGGCAGCGTATTCAGAGCCTCGACATTTCAGCATTCCCGGCTGCCCCGTGCAGTCCGGCGACCGGCAATACGAGGACATCATGGCTGCAGGCATGAAAAAACTATCAAATACATTTGTCTGGATCCTGATGGGGATGCTGATCATCGGCCTCGCCGGCTTTGGTGCGGTCAATTTCACCGGATCGGTGAACTCGGTTGCGGTGGTCGGAGATCAGGAGGTCTCGGTCGATGACTACGCCCGCGAATTGCAGCGCGAACAGCGCGCGCTGGAGGCCCAGACCGGCCAGCGCATTCCTATCGCGCAGATGACAGCGCTTGGTCTTGATCGCGTGGTACTGGGACGGTTGATCGCCATCGCCGCACTCGATCAGGAAAGCAGCAATCTGGGCCTGTCCATCGGCGATCAGAACCTGTTCGACGAAATCAGCCGGATCCCGGCGTTCCAGGACGGCAGCGGCGCCTTCAATCGCGACACCTATCAATATGCGCTGGACAATATCGGCCTGAGCGAAGCCGCCTTCGAGGCCGACCTGCGTCGCGAATCCGCCCGCACCCTGGTGCAGGGTGCGATCATGGCAGGCACCGAAATGCCCGACACGCTGCGCGACACGCTCACCAGCTATGTCGGCGCCCGTCGCAGCTTTGACTGGCTGCCGGTCAGCCCCGACAGCCTCGCCCTGACGGCCGTCGACCCCAGCGAAGAAGAGCTGCGCAGCTTCTACGAGGCGCATATCGATCGCTTCACCCTGCCCCGCACCAAGGTCATCACCTACGCCGCCCTGCGCCCCGATGCGCTGGTTGACGAAATCGAGATCGACACCGCCGCGCTGGAACAGCTGTTCAACGAGCGCAGCAATGAATATCAGGTGCCCGAGCGCCGTCTGGTGGAACGTCTGGTCTTTGCCAACACCGAAGCGGCCGCCAGCGCCAAGGCGCAGCTCGACATCAATGGCAGCACGTTTGAAGCACTGGTCGCCGATCGCGGTCTCAGCCTGCAGGACGTGGATCTGGGCGATGTGACCATGGGCGACCTCGGCGGCGCCGGACAGGACGTCTTTGCCGCGCAGGTCGGCGATGTGGTTGGCCCGCTCGACAGCGATCTCGGCCCGGCCCTGTTCCGCGTCAATGGCCGTCTTGAGGCACGCGTGACCAGCCTTGATGATGTCAAGGACGAGCTGCGCGCCGAGCTTGCAACCGACCGCGCCCGCCGAGTGATCGAAACCCGCGCCGAGGACATCAACGACATGCTCGCCGGTGGTGCCACGCTGGAAGAGCTGGTCAACGAACCCGGCATGGAGCTGGGCAAGATCGACTGGCACAACGGCAGCACCGATGGCATCGCCGCCTATGACGGGTTCCGCACCGCCGCTGCCGCTGTCAGCACCGAAGATTTCCCCGAGGTCGACTTCCTCGAAGATGGCAGCCTCTTTGCCATCCGCCTGGATGAACAGCTTGAGCCACGCCCCGAACCCTTTGCAGAAGCTCAGGACAAACTGCGCGCCGCGTGGCAGGAGCAGCGCCTTCAGGATGCCACCGTCGCCGAAGCCGAGCGTCTGGCAGACCTGCTGAAGAGCGGCGATGCGCTGCCCGAGGGCGTTGAGCTTACATCCGAAACCGGCCTCACCCGCGCCGCCTATATCGACGCAGCCCCGCAGTCGCTGATGGCCCGAGTCTTTGATCTGGCCGAAGGCGAGGTCGCCGTGGTCAGCGATGAAAGTGCTACTGTTGTGGTGCGCCTCACCGAAACCCTGCCGGTGGCCGACACGCCTGAGATGGCTGCGCTGGCCGAGGCGATGGGCACCCAGCTGGATCAGGCGCTTGCTCAGGCCCTGTTCGAAGCCTTCGTGCAGGACGCCCAGACCCGCGCCGCGCCGCGCATCGACCCGCAGGCGCTCAATGCCGTGCAGGCCAACTTCCAGTAATCAAGGCAGATCCAGATGGCCCTGACCCCCGATTTCGAGACCTTTGCCAAAGCCTATGAGGCCGGTGAAAACCAGGTTGTCTACACCCGGCTTGCCGCCGACCTCGACACGCCGGTGTCGCTGATGCTGAAGCTGACAGGCGCCCAGAAAGACGCCTTCATGCTGGAGTCCGTCACCGGCGGTGAGGTGCGTGGGCGCTATTCGATCATTGGCATGAAACCGGATCTGGTCTGGCGTTGCCACGGGGAGCGCTCGGCCCTGAACCGCTCGGCGCGGTTTGATGCAGATGATTTCACCGCTCAGGACGGCAACCCGATGGACAATCTGCGGGCGCTGATCGCCGAAAGCAGGATCGAGCTGCCCGATGACCTGCCGCAGGCGGCGGCCGGTCTTTTTGGCTATCTCGGCTATGACATGATCCGGCTGGTCGAACATCTGCCGAACGTGAACCCGGATCCGCTTGGCCTCCCCGATGCGCTGATGCTGCGCCCCTCGGTGATCGCCGTGCTCGACGGGGTCAAGGGCGAGGTCACAGTGGTCTCCCCCGCATGGGCCAGCGAAGGCCAGTCGGCCAAGGCCGCCTATGCCCAGGCTGCCGAGCGGGTGATGGACGCGATGCGCGATCTGGAACGTGCCATGCCCGCCGAGAGCCGCGACCTTGGCGACGCCGACGAGGTTGCGCCCCCGGTGAGCAATTTCACCAAAGAGGGCTATATGGCCGCGGTGGAGAAGGCCAAGGACTACATCCGCGCCGGTGACATCTTCCAGGTGGTGCCGGCACAGCGCTGGACACAGGCCTTCCCGCAGCCGCCTTTCGCGCTTTACCGCTCCCTGCGCCGCACCAACCCCTCGCCCTTCATGTTCTACTTCAACTTCGGCGGTTTCCAGGTGGTCGGTGCCAGCCCCGAAATCCTGGTCCGCGTCTTCGGGCAGGAGGTCACCATCCGCCCGATCGCCGGCACCCGCCCGCGCGGCGCCACGCCCGAGGAAGACAAGGCGCTGGAACTGGATCTGCTGGCCGACAAGAAAGAGCTGGCAGAGCACCTGATGCTGCTGGACCTCGGGCGCAACGACACCGGCCGGGTGGCGAAGATCGGCACCGTGCGCCCCACCGAAAAATTCATCATCGAACGCTACAGCCACGTGATGCACATCGTCTCCAACGTCGTGGGCGAGCTGGCGGAGGACAAGGACGCGCTGGATGCCTTCTTTGCCGGCATGCCCGCAGGCACCGTCTCCGGCGCGCCAAAGGTGCGCGCGATGGAAATCATCGACGAACTGGAGCCGGAAAAACGCGGCATCTACGGCGGCGGTGTCGGCTATTTCTCGGCCGGCGGCGACATGGACATGTGCATCGCGCTGCGCACCGCCATCGTCAAGGACCAGACCCTTTACATCCAGGCCGGCGGCGGCGTTGTCTATGACAGCGACCCGGAGGCGGAATATATGGAGACCGTCCATAAATCCAACGCGATCCGCCGTGCCGCCGCAGATGCGGCCCGCTTTACCGGCAACGGCAACGGCTAGGCGCGGACAGAACCGCAGCCCCCGAGTTTCTGCGCGCCCGGCATCTCATGCGCGCGGCATCTCGGCCGCCTGTCATCTTTCCCAAAATACTCTCGCCGAAGGCAAAAAAGGCGTCCCTCGTTCAGAGGGGCGCCTTTTTTACGCGGGCTCAGCCCGGCGCGCCGATCACTCGGCCTGCACCTGCGCCCGCAGCGAGGCCGACACCGGCGCCAGCGCCACCCGGTTGGCACGATCCTGAAGCCCCCAGATCAACAGCGCCGAAATCGTATCCGGCTGTACCCGACCCAGCATGATCACCGCACCTTCCTGCCCGGCGCGGAAGGCAGCCTGATCCAGAAACCGGCGAATGGCCCGGGGATCCTGTCCGGCGCCATCGAAATCACGGAAGACCACACCGGCCGGCACCCCCTCACGCAGCGCCAGTTTCTGCACGGTATTCAGACCGGCATCCTGCGTCACCATCCCGTAGCCCATCGCGCCAAGCGCCGTGGCCATCTGATCGGCCAGCGGGCGGTTGCCCTGAAACCCGGTCTCGACCCCTTCCAGCACGGCGACAGCCTCCGGCAGGGTCTCCAGCCAGACCTGCAAGGCTGTTTCGGCATCCTGTGGCCCCGCATCGCGCGGCAAATCCGCCACCACCATGACCTCGAAACCAGCCGCGCGATGGCGGGCCATCTTGGCTGCGGCCTCGGGATCTTCGGGATCCAGCGCAAAGGTCAGCGGATAGGGGAAATCCTGCAAGGCTTCGGCGCCAATGGCCTCCGCATCGTCAATCAGGACAATCGACATCAGCGCGCGCCCGTCCTCCGGGGTAAAGGGCTGGGCATTCTGCTCAAACGGCACCCCGGCGGATGGCGTCGCAATCTGGCTGCCAGCGGCAGGGGCCTTGGCGTCATCGCGTTCGGTCAGCGGGCGCACCGGCGTGCCGATCTGCGGACGGCCAGCACTCTCAGAGGCTGAAGCGGATGGTTCTGGCGTGGAATTGGTGGTCGGCAGATCCGCAATCCGCCGCGTCGCTGGCGCCGTCGATGCTGCTGACCCGGTTCCGGCACTTTCTGGCTGGCCGACGCTTTCTGGCTGCGAAGGCTTGGCCTGGGCATCACTGGCCGCTGGCTGAGTGCCCACCTGCGCTGGTCCGGCGCGGCCGGGCGCCGGCAGTACAGGTGTCGGTGTCGGCCCGGGGGCTGCCCCAAGCGCCGGACCTGACGCCCCGCCCGTGGCTGGGCTGCTCAGCACCGGATCACCGGTTGTAATATTCGGCACCGGCAGACGGCTGGCGGCTGCGCTACCGCTTGGCTCCTCGTCGCTGGGTGCAGCTGTTGCCGCGGTGCGGCTGTCGCCACCCGGATTGGCCTCAGTGCCCTGATCCGGGGTGGAGGCCAGCCGGGCTGGGGCTTCGCTTGCTGCCGCAGGCACCGGCGGCTGCGCCGGATCCGACACCACGACAAGCCTCTGCTCCTGGCTGGGCGCATTGGGGGCCGGCAAGGCCTCAACTGGGGTAACAGGCGCATCGCGCCCGACATCAATGGCAGGCGCGCCGACACCGCCCGGAGCAGCACGGGTGCCGCTCCCCAGTTCGGTGCCAACCTCAGGACGTTCCGCCGGACCCGTATCGGCATCGGCCAGCGCCGCCAGATCATCGCCCACGACCTGCGGATCCAATGCGGCGGGCGGTGCCTCCACCAGATCTGGATCGGTGCCGCCACCGTCAACCGGCGTTTCCGCCGCCGGAGCCTGCACGACGCTGCGCGCCGGTTCAGCCACGCTGACCTCGACCGATTTGGGCAACGGCACCGACAGCGACCACACCACGGCGCCGCCTGCGGCCACCAAGGCCCCGAAACTCACGCCTCCAAGAAACCCTCGCATCTCTGTCCTGCCTCTCGTTGCCTTCTGGAACCGGTCGCATTCTGTCGGTCAAGCCGCCCCAACACCCCGTGGCCCGATTGGCCTGGCCGCTGCTGGTGATGTGCACTTGACGCTGCCGCGCAACCCTGAACATGTATGTCGCGACCACTATACTGCGGCGCGGCCCCGGCCCGCCAGCCCTTAAACGAGCCCCGCGACTATGCTGCTGCTGATCGACAACTACGACTCCTTTACCTACAACCTCGTGCATTATCTGGGCGAATTGGGCGCTGATGTGCAGGTCCATCGCAATGATGCGCTGAACGTACAGGATGCGATGGCGATGAACCCCGCCGGCATCCTGTTGTCGCCTGGGCCCTGCGACCCCGATCAGGCCGGCATCTGCCTGGCCCTTACCGAAGCCGCCGCCGAAACCCGGACCCCGCTGATGGGCGTCTGCCTTGGCCACCAGACCATCGGTCAGGCCTTTGGCGGCAAGGTCGTGCGCTGCAAGGACATCGTTCACGGCAAGATGGGCACCATGCACCACAACAACACCGGACTATTTGCCGGTCTGCCCTCCCCCTTTGAGGCGACACGCTATCATTCGCTGGTGGTGGAGCGCGACAGCCTGCCGGACAGTCTGGAGATCACCGCAGAGCTGGAAGATGGCACCATCATGGGGCTACAGCACAAGACTCTGCCGATCCACGGCGTCCAGTTCCACCCGGAATCCATCGCCTCCGAACACGGCCATGCGCTGCTCAAGAATTTCCTCGACGTGATGAAGGTGCCCGCATGAGCAATCAGATGAAGCCGCTGATCGACGCCGCTGCGGATCGCCCTCTCAGCCGGGCCGAAGCAGAGGCCGCCTTTACCCATCTGTTCGAAGGCAATGCCACGCCCAGTCAGATGGGCGGCCTGCTGATGGCCTTGCGCACCCGTGGCGAGACGGTCGATGAATACGCCGCCGCCGCCGCCGTCATGCGCGCCAAATGCAATCCCGTGGTGGCACCTGCGGGCGCGATGGACATTGTCGGCACCGGCGGTGACGGCAAGGGAACGCTCAATATCTCCACCGCCACCGCCTTTGTCGTGGCCGGTGCCGGAACCGTTGTCGCGAAACATGGCAATCGCAACCTGTCGTCAAAATCCGGCGCTGCGGATGCGCTTGGCCAGATGGGCATCAATGTCATGGTCGGCCCGAAAGTGGCCGAACAGGCGCTGCGCGAAGCAGGCATCTGCTTCATGATGGCGCCGATGCATCATCCGGCCATCGCCCATGTCATGCCCACCCGGCAGGAGCTGGGCACGCGCACGATCTTCAACATTCTCGGCCCGCTTACCAACCCGGCCGGTGTCAAACGCCAGCTCACCGGCGCCTTCAGCCGCGATCTGATCCGCCCGATGGCCGAAACCCTCGGGCAGCTGGGATCCGAACAGGCCTGGCTGGTGCATGGCTCCGACGGCACCGATGAGCTGACCATCACCGGCATCAGCTGGGTTGCGGCACTGAACCCAGGTGGCAATGTCACCGAAATGGAGATCCACCCCGAGGACGCAGGCCTGCCGGTTCATCCGTTTGAGGCAATCGTCGGCGGCACACCCGAAGACAACGCAAAGGCGTTTGAGGCGCTGTTGTCAGGCGAAGCATCCGCCTACCGGGACGCGGTGTTGTTGAACTCTGCCGCCGCCCTGCTGGTGGCAGGCGCCGCGGATGATCTCAGAACCGGCGTCGAAATGGCGCGCAGCAGCATCGACAGCGGCGCCGCACGGGGCAAGATTGAGGCGGTCGCGCGGATCACCACAGCAGCCGCTGACAGCAAATGACCCCAGACCTCCCCGTTCCGGGTGGCTGGGGTGACCTGCCGTTTTTTGCCAATGATTATGCAAGCATCGCCAAGGCGGTGGCGGATGACCCACGTCAGATCCTGCCGCCCGTGGCGCAGCGGCTGGCGGCGCTGGAACTGACGCCGCCCGACCGCACCCGCGTTGTCATCCTCGGTCAGGATCCCTATCCGACGCCGGGTCATGCTCATGGTCTGGCCTTCTCGGTGGAGCCGGATGTCCGCCCCTTACCGCGCTCCTTGAACAATATTTTCAAGGAGTTAAGTGCTGACCTTGGTGTCGAGAAACCCAATGGCGACCTGCGCGGATGGGCCCGTCAGGGTGTCTTGCTGCTCAATACCGTGCTCAGCGTGCCCACAGGTGAGGCCAACGGCCACAAGCATCTGGGCTGGCAGGCGCTGGCCGATCAGGTGCTGGCCCGGAGCAGTCAGCGCCCGACGGCCTACATATTATGGGGTAAACAGGCCCAAGGGCTTGAAAAACATATTCAACCGGGCGATCACCTTATTCTGAGGACGGCCCATCCTTCACCCCTCTCGGCGCGCCGCGGCTTTTTCGGATCGCGCCCGTTTTCGGCGGTGAACAGCTGGCTGGCCCAACGCGGGCAGCCGCAGATTGATTGGAACGCGTGACCGGAGGCGTCAAGATGACTGAAACTGTGCTGGACAAGATCAAGGCCTACAAGCTGGAAGAGGTCGCCGCCGACAAGGCCGCCAAACCGCTTGAGACGGTCGAGGCCGAGGCCCGTGAAGCCGATCCGGTGCGCGGCTTTGCCAAGGCGTTGATGGCGGCCGGCCGTCAGGGTTATGGGCTGATCGCCGAGATCAAAAAAGCCAGCCCCTCCAAAGGCTTGATCCGCGAAGACTTCGATCCCGCAACCCTCGCCAAAGCCTATGAGGACGGCGGCGCAACTTGCCTGTCCGTGCTGACTGACACACCCAGTTTTCAGGGGGCAAAGCCGTTTTTGCCAGCGGCCCGCAATGCCTGCGCCCTGCCGGTGCTGCGCAAGGACTTCATGTATGATACCTATCAGGTGGCCGAGGCCCGTGCCCTTGGCGCCGATTGCATCCTGATCATCCTCGCTTCCGTCTCCGACATGCAGGCCGCCGAACTGGAGGCCGCTGCCTTTGAATGGGATATGGATGTGCTGCTTGAGGTTCATGACGAGGAAGAGCTGGACCGCGCCTGCAAGCTGAAATCGCCTCTCCTCGGCATCAACAACCGCAATCTCAAGACCTTCGACACCACGCTCGACACCACGCGCACCCTGTCGCGGCTGGTGCCTGCGGATCGCACCATCGTCTGTGAAAGCGGTCTTGCGACGCCCCAGGATCTCTCCGACATGGCGCGGTACGGCGCCCGCAGTTTCCTGATCGGCGAAAGCCTGATGCGCCAGGCGGATGTGACCGCCGCAACCCGTGATATCCTCGCAAACCCGCTGATGCCGGGGGCCATGTGATGGCGCTTACACATTTCGACGGCAAGGGCGATGCCCATATGGTCGACGTCTCCGACAAGGCGGTGACGGCACGGATCGCCACCGCCGAAGGCCACATAAGCATGGCGCGCGAAACCTTTGATATCATTTCGGAAGGTCGGGCAAAGAAAGGCGACGTTCTGAGTGTTGCCCGGCTGGCAGGCATCATGGGCGCCAAGAAAACGCCCGATCTGATCCCGCTCTGCCACCCGCTTCCGGTGACCAAAGTTGCCGTCGAACTGTCGCTCGATCCGGACCTGCCGGGGGTGCGCGTGGAAGCCACCGTAAAAACCACGGGCCAGACCGGCGTCGAGATGGAGGCGCTTACGGCTGTCTCCACCGCCGCGCTCACCGTCTATGACATGGCCAAGGCGGTGGATAAGGCGATGCAGATCGGCGGCATTCGCGTAACATTGAAAGACGGCGGGAAATCAGGCCGTTACGAGGCGTAGATGATCTCAGTATCCGAGGCCCTCGATACAGTTCTGAAACTGGTGTCCCCGATGCGGGTCGAAACGGTGCCGCTGCGCGCCGCAGCCGGTCGCGTTCTGGCGGCGCCGGTCTCGGCCAATCGCGACCAGCCGCCCTTCGCTGCCTCCGCGATGGACGGCTATGCGGTAAAGGCCGCCGAGGTTGAGCGTGACGCCATGTTCAAGGTGATCGGAGAAAGCGCCGCCGGTCATGGCTTCAAGGGCCGCGTCGGCCCCGGTCAGGCGGTCCGTATCTTTACCGGAGCGCCAGTGCCCGAAGGCGCTGATTTTGTGGTTATCCAAGAGGATACAAGCCGCACCGGATCCCTGATCACGATCTCGGATCATCCGGGGCCCGGCAACAATATCCGTCCCAAGGGCGGCGATTTTCAGCTCGGCAGCACGATCACGGCGCCGCGTCTGCTGTCGTCTGCCGATATCGCGCTGCTGGCCGCGATGAACATCGCCGAGGTGCCGGTGCATGTACGTCCGACCGTTGCCCTGATCTCGACCGGCGATGAACTGGTGCTCCCCGGCGATACGCCCGGCCCCGACCAGATCATCGCGTCCAACACCTTTGGCCTCGATGCGCTGCTCACGGCGGCTGGCGCCCGCGTCCGCATTCTGCCAATCGCCCGCGATACCGAAGGCAGCCTGCGCATGGCCCTGGATCTGGCCCGCGAGGCGAATCTGATCGTGACCATTGGCGGGGCCTCGGTGGGCGATCATGATCTGGTTGCCGGGGTGACCGAAAGCCTGGGTATGGCGCGCGCCTTCTACAAGGTTGCGATGCGCCCGGGAAAGCCGCTGATGGCCGGGACACTAGGCCGGTCCGCCATGGTCGGCCTGCCGGGAAATCCCGTGTCTGCAATGGTTTGCGGCCATGTCTTCCTGTTACCGATGCTGCGCGCCATGCAGGGGCTCCCGCCCCATGGTCCGCAACCGGCCGAGGCCCCCCTAGCGCAGGACCTGCCGGCCAACGGCCCGCGTACCCATTACATGCGGGCGCGGCTCAGCGCGGCGGAGCTGCATGTGTTTGACGATCAGGACAGCGCCCGGCTGACATTGCTTGCCGAGGCCAACGCGCTTGCCATCCGTCCCGCCAATGATCCGCCCCGCGCCAAGGGCACGATGCTTGCCTACCTTCCGATCTGATCGGATACGGCGATGCACGCCGGCGGATTTCACTTTGCCAACAATTCAGCATCAATTCGGCTGCGTTTGACAGGTTTCATGCGACATGCCGTTGACACAAAACGGGAACATGCGTAGAACAAAGCGAAACATCGAGCGGCTGAGAGGGATGTCATGCTGACGAAGAAGCAACTGGACTTGCTGGATTTCATCAACACACGTCTGCAAAAGGATGGCGTCCCCCCAAGTTTTGACGAGATGAAGGTGGCGCTTGACCTGCGCTCGAAATCGGGCATCCACCGGCTGATAACCGCTTTGGAAGAACGCGGATTTATCCGCCGCCTCGCACATCGTGCCCGCGCGATCGAGATCATCCGCCTGCCGGACAGCCTCGGCAGCGCCCAGCAGATGACAGAGGCAGCGCCATCCGAACCGGCCAATCAGGTCTCCGCCCCGGCAATGATCGCCGCGATGGAGCTGCCCGTGATGGGTCGCATCGCCGCCGGTGTCCCGATTGAGGCGATTAACCAGGTCTCCCATCAGGTCGCGGTCCCGGCCTCCATGCTGTCAGCCCAGGGGCAGCATTTCGCGCTGGAGGTCCGTGGTGATTCAATGATCGAAGCCGGCATCAATGATGGCGATATCGTTGTCATCCGCGAAACCTCCGTGGCTGACAATGGCGATGTGGTGGTTGCGCTGGTCGATGGACAGGAAGCCACGCTGAAACGCATCTACCGCAAAGGCAGCACCATTGCGCTGGAGGCGGCAAACCCGGCCTATGAGACCCGCCAGTATCCGCAGGATCAGGTAAAGGTGCAGGGCCGCCTTGTCGGACTCATCCGCACCTATTGACCAGAGGGGCGCCCTCGAAGATTACCCGCCCCAAGAAACACGCCTTTGAAAGAGGCTGTCGAGGATTATCACCTGTCGCGCTGTGGAGTATGGCTCCACAGTCGGTCACCAACCACGTCGCTCGCCGAGATCCAGCGCCCGTCCGGTTGCAGTTGCACACTGCCAAGGGTGCGCAGGCTATCAGCATCAAACACCCTGCAGCCCCCTACCGGTGACAGTGGGGTAGCGCTGACCAGCACCGCGTCCGCCGAGCAATCGCTCAGCGCTTCTGCGGCCGCCTTGCCAATCACGTGGATCAGCTGCTGATCAGAGATCGCGAGATACGCCGACACCGATTTGCCCGCAACGCTGGGCGCCGCCACCGCGATCCGCTGCCACAGCAGCGCACGCTCGGCCTGGGTTAGCAGGCTGCCGTCGTTCTCCGCCCATCGCTCGGCCGCATAGCCATGCCCCTTTGCGCGGGACAAGGCGCGGCCCTGCGCTGTCATCACGCCAACCAGCCCACCATTTGGCGCGATCAGGACCACGGGTCGGGGATGTCCGTACCAGAGCCCCGCTACCGCCAGCAGAACCGGCAGACCAACCCAGCGCAGCCGCCCGCGCCAGAGGGCAAGCAGCAGCGCGCCGAGGGCAACCAGCGGCAACACCACGGCGGGCGGCATCTGGACCGCACCCTGCGCGCCCTCCAGTCCGGCCACCCAATTGGCAACCGACAGGATCCAGCGGATGCCGAGGTCCATCAGCGCCAACCCGACACCGGATGCCCCGACCGGTGCGAGGCAGAGCGCCAGCACCGCCGCAGGAACCACCAGCAACCCCATAACCGGCACCGCCAGAACATTGGCCAGCAACCCGTAGTGAGACAGCATATTGAAATGCGCCGCCCCAAAGGGCGCCGTGGCAACGCCCGCAACCAGGGACGACAGCACCACCCCACCCACCATCCGCAGCCAGCGCGCGCCACCCGGCGCAACGTGATCCCGCAGCGCGCCGAAGACGACCACCAGCGCCGTTGTCGCCGCAAAACTCATCTGAAACCCGGGGCCAAGCAGGCTTTCCGGGCGGATCGCCAGGATCACCAGTGCCGCAAGCGCCACCGCCCGCAGCGACAGGGCGCGCCGATCCAGCAGCACCGCGCCCAGCATCATCGCAACCATGACATAGGCACGGGTACTGGCCACCTGCATGCCTGACAGCAGCAGGTAGGCGCTCGCCGCAAGCAGCGCAGCAACCGCGGCCAATTTCTTGGCGTTTACCCGCTGCGCATAGGCCGGAACCAGCGCCATCAGCAGCCGCAGGCCGCCAAAGACGACGCCCGCCAGAAGCCCCATGTGCAGCCCTGAAATTGCCAGCAGATGTGCAAGGTTGCTGGCTCTAAGCGCCTCCAGTTCCACCTGCGGGATGGCAGAGCGATCCCCGGTGGTGATGGCCGCGGCAAAGCCACCTGTGGCTTTCGGCATCTGGTCACGGATACGGTCGGAAATCCGCTGTCTCAGCTGCTGTACGGGCAGATCAGACCGGCTCGGCTGAACGCGCAGAACCGGCACCCGGGTATAGCCAACAGCCCCCAGACGCTGAAACCAGGCGTGCCTGCGAAAATCAAAGCCATGGGGCTCCACCGGTCCCTGCGGCGGCATCAGATGTGCGGTGGTCATGACCCGGTCGCCGATACCCGGCAGCGCGGCCCCGACCGGCAGTGACAGCCGCACCCGTGCCGGAGTGGCCCCAGCCGCCAGACGGTCCAGCACAGGCTGATCGAGGGTGATGCGCAGCCGGTCCCGGGCGGAGCGATCTATCGCGATTACCCGCCCTTCGACCGGGCCGTAATAGCGAAAGCTCAGCACCGGGGCAGCAACCGAATGGGCGCGCATCCCGGCGGCAGCAAAGCCGAGCGCGATCGTCACAATCGCCCAGCCCAGAAACACCAGCCCGTCCTGCCGGTCACCACGCCGCAACAGCAGCGCCCCACCCAGCGCAACGCCGCCCAGGCCGAAATAGTGAACCGCCACAGGTTCAAACCGCAGAGAAAAGAAAAAACCGATCCCGGTGCCGAACAGGACCGGCACCCAGGGAAACAGCTCCCCGCGCTGGGATTGCAGCAGACTGTCAAGAATGCCCAGGGCGCGCATGCTTGCTCCTTGCCTTCTGGCTCGGTAGACAGGCGACAAAACTACCCTTTCCATGGTTTCCAAAAGGTAAATCACCCCCATGTCCAAACCGGTCGTCACCCGTTTCGCCCCCTCTCCCACCGGCTATCTGCATATCGGTGGTGCGCGCACCGCGCTGTTCAACTGGCTTTATGCCCGTGGGCGCGGCGGCAAATTCCTGCTGCGTATCGAGGACACCGACCGCGAGCGCTCCAACCCCGAGGCGACCGCCGCCATTCTGCAGGGCATGGCCTGGCTGGGTCTGGATCACGATGGCGAGGTGGTCAGCCAGTTCGAAGGCGCCGAACGTCATGCCGCCGTTGCGCGTGAACTGCTTGAGGCGGGCAAGGCCTATAAGTGCTTTGCAACGCAGGACGAAATTGCCGCGTTCCGCGACCAGGCCAAGGCCGAGGGCAAATCGACGCTCTATCGCTCGCCGTGGCGTGACGCCGATTCCAGCAGCCATCCCGATGCGCCCTATGTGATCCGCATCAAGGCGCCGCAGCAGGGCAGCACCGTCATCCGAGACGAGGTTCAGGGCGATGTCACCATCAAGAACGAGCAGCTTGACGATATGATCCTGCTGCGCTCGGATGGGACGCCCGTCTACATGCTGGCCGTGGTGGTGGATGATCACGATATGGGCGTCACGCATGTCATCCGGGGCGATGACCACCTCAACAATGCCGCGCGCCAGATGATGATCTACGAAGCCATGGGCTGGGATGTTCCGGTCTGGGCCCATATCCCGCTGATCCATGGCCCTGATGGCAAGAAACTGTCCAAACGCCACGGCGCCCTCGGCGCGCAGGAATACCAGGCGATGGGCTATCCGGCTGCGGGCATGCGCAACTATCTGGCGCGTCTCGGCTGGAGCCATGGCGATGACGAATTTTTTACGGATGAGCAGGCCCGTGACTGGTTCGACCTTGACGGTATCGGCAAAAGCCCGGCACGATTTGACACCAAGAAGCTCGAAAACCTCTGTGGTCAGCACATTGCGATCAGCGATGATGCTGCGCTGCGGAATGAGCTGCAGGCCTATCTTGCCGCTGCTGGCAAGCCACAGTTAAATGACGTTCAGTCAAACGATCTTGAACGTGCGATGTATTGCCTCAAGGACCGAGCCAAGACTTTTCCGGAGCTGCTTGAAAAGGCTCATTTTATTCTGGCTTCACGCCCGCTCGATCTCGACGAGAAGGCGGCGAAGGCCCTGGCATCTGTATCCGACGGTATACTGAGTGAATTGACGCCGCAGCTGCAAAATGCTAGCTGGTCCCGAGACGATCTGGAGGCGCTTCTGAATACATTTGCAGAAGCACGGGATACCAAGTTCGGCAAACTGGCAGGCCCGTTGCGGGCAGCGCTGGCAGGCCGTGCGGTAACACCTTCAGTTTTCGATATGATGCTGATTCTGGGCCGGGACGAAACACTGGCCCGACTCGCCGACGTTGCCGACTGACCCCATCGTTAACCGCTGGGTAAGCCGGTACAGCTATGACCTCACCTGCGCGGTTGCCGTGCAGGTGCTGCCTGCACAAGGCGGGGGCCTCCCCCGCTTTCGCGCCTGTATCAGGAAGGGACATCTATGACCGATACAAAGAAAACCGCCCAGCTCAGCCTGAATGGCGAAACTTACGAGCTTCCCATTTTTTCGCCGACGACCGGGCCCGATGTTCTTGATATCCGCAAGCTCTACAGCCAGGCCGGTGTGTTCACCTATGATCCCGGTTTCACCTCGACCGCAAGCTGCGACAGCACGATCACCTATATCGACGGCGGCAAGGGTGAGCTGCTGCACCGCGGCTATCCGATCGACCAGCTGGCATCCAAATCGCACCACCTCGAAGTCTGCTACCTGCTGCTTTATGGTGAACTGCCGACCGCAGCCCAGCTGGAAGATTTCGAGACCCGCGTGACCCGTCACACCATGGTGCATGAACAGATGCACAACTTCTTCCGTGGCTTCCGCCGCGACGCGCATCCGATGGCAACCCTGGTGGGTGTTGTGGGTGCAATGTCGGCTTTCTATCACGACTCCACCGACATCAATGACCCCTGGCAGCGTGAAGTGGCCGCGATCCGCCTGATCGCCAAACTGCCCACCATTGCTGCGATGGCCTATAAATATTCCATCGGCCAGCCGTTTGTGTATCCGCGCAACGATCTGGATTACGCGGCCAACTTCCTGCACATGTGTTTCTCGGTTCCGGCAGAGGAATATCACGTCGACCCGATCCTCGCCCGCGCGATGGACCGGATCTTCATTCTGCACGCCGATCACGAGCAGAACGCGTCGACCTCGACCGTGCGTCTGGCGTCATCGTCCGGCGCGAACCCCTTTGCCTGTATCGCTGCGGGCATCGCCTGCCTCTGGGGTCCGGCCCACGGCGGCGCCAACCAGGCCTGCCTGGAAATGCTGAAGGAAATCGGCTCCGTTGACCGGATCCCCGAATTCATCGAACGCGCCAAGGACAAGAACGATCCGTTCCGTCTGATGGGCTTTGGCCATCGGGTCTACAAGAACACCGATCCGCGCGCCAAGGTGCTGAAACAGTCCGCCGATGAGGTTCTGGAGCTGCTGGGCGTTGAAAACAACCCGCTGCTGCAGGTCGCCAAGGAACTGGAGCGCACTGCGCTCAACGATGAGTATTTCATCGAGAAGAAACTGTTCCCGAACGTCGATTTCTACTCCGGCATCATCCTTGAGGCGATGGGCTTCCCGACCTCGATGTTCACACCGATCTTCGCGCTGTCGCGCACCGTCGGCTGGATTTCGCAGTGGAAAGAAATGATCGCGGATCCGCAGAACAAAATCGGTCGCCCGCGCCAGCTCTACCTCGGCGAAACCGCCCGCGATTACGTCGACATCGAAAAGCGCTGACCGGCAGCCGGTCTGCCCAGACCTCGCTGACCATCACAGATATGTGCCCTGCCTCCTAGGAGGCAGGGCTTTTTCATGGCGCCGACCTTGCAACCCCCAAGGCGCGCGCCCGCGCCGCAGCGTAACACAGCTTTAGATTGCAGGTCCGCGCCTTTCGGATAGGTCAACAATCAAAAGGTTAGGTCCGGGATGTTTCCAATGCAGAAACCTGGTTAACCCTTTTCATCGCATTTTACTCAACTACGAAGGGTTTCGATTGACGAAATATGACCTCGGCAATAGGCATAATCGCAATTGTTAATTAAACCTTAACGGGAGACGCACCGTGCTAATGCTTATGACAATGTTGGGGGTCGGCCTGCTGGCGGGTGTGATCATCAACGATTCCGACGATTCAGACAGCAATGACTCCAACGCAGATGAAAGCGGTAACGAGGAAAACGCGACCGTGATCGAGGGCAGCGAGGGTGCCGACCTGCTGTTCGGCACCACCGGCAGCGAAAACCTGCTTGGCGGTGAGGGTGACGACAACATCGACGCACGCGGCGGTCCCGATACGATCGAAGGCGGCGCAGGCGACGACCGGCTGGACGGTGGCTCGGCAAATGACAACGTCTTTGGTGGCGATGGTGATGACACTCTCATCGGTGGCAATGGCGATGATTTCATGCGCGGCAATGCCGGTGACGACACGCTGATTGACACCCGCGGCGCGGATCATCTGGTCGGCGGTCAGGGCAATGACCTGATCATCGCCGCAGGCATTCTGGACGAAGGCGCCTATGAAGACATCGTTCAGGGCCGCGAGACGCCGACCTCCGCAGCCGAGGTCAACGCCCTGCTGAACTTTGACTACACGGCCGATCAGGACGCTGCTGGCGATACCATCAATGCCGGTGCCGGTGACGACTCCGTGCTCTTTGGTCTCAACGATACGGTGACCGGTGGCAGCGGCAACGACAGCTTCGAAACCGGAGCCTGGCTGACCGAGGATGAACAGGCGACCATTACCGATTTCACGGCGGATGATGACCGGGTGGTCTATTACTACGACGAAACCGAAGACGAGCCGGAGCTGGAGGTGATCACCCGCGCAAATGAGGACGGCGGCACCGATGCCTATCTCGTTGCAGACGGCGAGGAGGTTGTGCGCCTGATCAATGCCGGTGCCAGCTTCAACCTGGCCGAACATGTCGCCCTGGTGGCCCGCAGCAGCTGACCAGGTGATCTGCCGGGCCGGGTCAATTGATCCGGCCCGGTCCGGCAGGACCCTTGGCGCAAAAAGAAACCCGCCCCCGCGCAGTCGATGCGCATCAGGGGCGGGTTTTGCATTTCAGGAACGGCATCAGCCGATCACGGATTGCACCGTCTTAGCGGCCTTCGAACTTCGCGGGGCGTTTTTCCATAAAAGCGGTGACCCCTTCCATGAAGTCCCGGGTCTTGCCGCATTGGCCTTGCAGATGGGCCTCCTCAGACAGCTGCTCCGGCAGGCTGTTGCCATAGCCATCGCGGATCGCGCTCTTGATCGCGCCGAACGCACGGGTCGGGCCATTCGCCAGATAGGCCGCACGGGCGCGCCAATGGGCGTCAAATTCGGCGTCGGGAATGGCTTCCCAGATCATGCCCCAGTCGCTCGCCTGTTTGGCGGAGATCTTATCGGCGAACAGCGCGGCCCCCATTGCCTTGGCCATGCCCATCTGGCGCGGCATGAACCAGGTGCCGCCGGCATCCGGCATCAGGCCAATACGGGCAAAGGCCTGCATGAAATAAGCGCTCTCGGTGGCGATCACCACATCGGCGGCCAGCGCCAGATTGGCCCCCGCACCCGCAGCCGGGCCGTTTACCGCGGCAATGGTGGGCACCGGGCAGTTATAGATCGCCTCCAGCATCGGGGTGTATTCATCCCGCAGCGTCCGCTCCAGATCCAGCTTGCCCTGGCTTGCGGCGTCGGACAGATCCTGCCCCGAACAGAATGACACGCCGGAACCGGTCAGGACCACCGCACGGGCCTCTTTGCCCGCGCGCTGCATCGCATGGGTGATCTCCGCCCGCGTCAGACCGGTCAGCGCGTTCATCTTGGCGGGTCGGTTCAGCGTCACAACGGCCAAGCCGTCTTCCAGCGAGAACAGAATTTCCTTGTAATCCATCAAAGGGCCTCGTGGTTAAAGGTTTTTCGCAGACTTGCCTATGCAAGCCCGCAGGAAAAGGCAAACGCCGCGTAACCTCTTACTGCAAAACCACCCGCGGGGGGGCTCTGGCCGGCGCTGTGCCGCTGCGGTTGTATGGGCGGTCCAATCGCCCCCCCCCCGCGCGGCACGTCTTGGAGGCTCAGTCTTTCAGGATGCGATCGAGCTGCGCACGTTCCTGCGCGCTAAGGCTGTCGGCGCCGGGGTCCTCCGCCTCCGGCGTGCGGCTGCGGGCGCGGATATAGCCCCCGGCCAGCAGCAGCGCCATCACCAGCATCAGCGGACCGGCGGCATAAAGCAGCCAGTTGGCACCGTTTGCACGCGGGCTGAGCAACACATATTCGCCGTAGCGCTCCACGATGAAGGCCATCGCCTCGGCGTCGCTGTCACCGGCCACCAGCCGCTCGCGCACCAGCAGGCGCAGATCACGGGCCAGATCGGCATTGCTTTCGTCGATATTCTCGTTGCGGCAGACCAGACAGCGCAGATCCTTCGACAGCTCACGCGCGCGACCTTCCAGAACCGGATCATCAAGAATTTCGTCAGGTTCAACCGCCAGCGCCGGGGTGCCGGTGGCAACCATCGGAGCCAACAGCGTCAACGCCAGCAACAGCCGGGCAAGAAACAGCCGTGTCATTCGGCGGGCACTCCTTCACGCGGGGCGCGGCGCGCCCCTGCCGCAACGCGGAAACGACGGTCAGTCAGACTCAGCAGACCACCCAAGGCCATCAACAGGCAGCCACCCCAGATCCAGTTCGCCAGCGGTTTGATATAGGTCCGTACCGTCCAGCCACCATTGGCCTGCTGGTCGCCGATCACCACATAGAGATCGCGCAGGAACCGGTAGTCTATCGCCGCCTCGGTGGTCGGCATCCGCGACACCGGATACTCACGCTTCTCCGGGTTCAGCAGCGCCACAAACCGCCCTGCCCGGGTCACTTCGATATCCGCCATGGTGCTGAAATAATTCGGCCCCTGCACCCGGCGCACGGCCTGCAGCTCCAGCGTATAGGCGCCGACGTCGAAGGGCCGGTTCACCTCGGCCACGCGAATGTCTTCGTCCTGCCAGGCGGTCAGCCCGGCGATGGCAAAGATGGTGACACCCAGACCGGCATGGGCCAGCGCCTTGCCCCAATCCGCACGCGGCAGGCGCAACAGACGCTGCCAGCGCCCGGTCGCGCTGCCCCGCAGCCAGAGGTCAGCAAAGGCGCCAACCACGATCCACACCCCGAGGAACAGCCCGATCGGACCCAGACCGGACCGGCCGGTCTGCATCGCCCAGGCCAGCACGCCAAACGCCACCGCCAGCGCAAAGACAAAACGCAGCCGCCAGGCCGTGCGCGCCAGAAGGCCGCGTTTCCACGGCAGCATCGCACCCACCGGCAGGATCGCGCCGAGCACCACCATGAAGGGGGTGAAGGCAGCGTTGAAGAACGGCGGACCCACACTCAGCTTGCGATCAAAGGCCATCTCCGCCACCACCGGCCAGAGCGTGCCGAAGAAGACGACAAAACAGCTCACCGCCAGCAGGATGTTATTGGCCACCAGCGCGGTCTCGCGGCTGACGAGGCCAAAGACCCCCTTGGCCTGCATCGCCTGCGCACGCAGCGCAAACAGCAGCAGCGCGCCACCGGTGAAAATCGCCAGAATATAGAGGATGAACACCCCGCGCTCCGGGTCGCTGGCAAAAGCATGGACCGAGGTCAGCAAGCCGGATCGCACGATAAACGTGCCAATCAGCGAAAAGCCAAAGGCAAGAATGGCCAGCAGGATGGTCCAGCTTTTCAGGGCTTCGCGCTTTTCCACCACGATGGCGGAATGCAGCAGCGCTGCCGCCAGCAGCCAGGGCATGAAGGAGGCATTTTCCACCGGATCCCAGAACCAGAAGCCGCCCCAGCCCAGCTCGTAATAGGCCCACCAGGACCCCAGCGCGATACCGATGGTGAGAAAGATCCAGGCCGCCAAGGTCCAGGGCCTGACCCAGCGCCCCCACGCGGCGTCAATCCGCCCCTCGATCAGCGCCGCCACGGCAAAGGAAAACGCCATGCTCAGGCCGACATAGCCGAGGTAGAGGAACGGCGGATGAAAGGCGAGACCGGGGTCCTGCAACAAGGGGTTCAGCCCCTGCCCGTCAAACGGCGGCACCGCAAGGCGCAGGAACGGGTTTGAGGTAAACAGGATGAAGGCAAAGAACGCCACGCCAATCGCCGCCTGTACTGACAGCACCCGGGCCTTCAGCGTTGGCGGCAGGCCATTGCCAAAGACCGAGGCCACGGCGCCAAACAGGCTGACAATCAGCACCCAGAGCAGCATCGACCCTTCGTGATTGCCCCAGGTGCCGGAGATTTTGTAAAGCATCGGCTTGGCGGAATGGCTGTTCAGCGCCACCAGCCGCAGCGAGAAATCTGACGTGATAAAGGCCCACATCAACGCCCCAAAGGAAAAGGCGGTAAAGAAGAACTGCGCCTGCGCCGCAGGCTCGGCCACCGACATCCAGCCGGGCCAGCGGAAATGGGCGCCAACCAAAGGCACCACCATCTGCACGGTGGCAATCACAAAGGCAAGGATGAGGGCGAAGTGACCGAGTTCTGTAATCATAGCCTATCTATAGGGCGATCCGGCAAGGCCGCCAATCGCAATCGGCGCGTCCTCACGCCGCAGTGTGCGCTGTTCTGAGGGCACAGGCATCGCGTGCATCATCCCTGTCACCTGGCTGCTCGGGAGAGGGCCATCCAGTCCTCCAGCGCTGGATTTTCAACGAGATCATAATCACTTGCGTCGACATCACCATGCAGCACCGGTGAGTTTGCCGATGCCGGGGCCTGAGGGTCGGCGCGGCGCAGCGCGTCGATCCGGGCGACATTCGCCGCGACCGCTGGAACCTGCGCGAGGCTTTCGGCGATCTCGCGCTGGAACCCCTGGCTTTTGAGCTGCTGGCGTGCCCCGAAATAGAAGGAGACGATCACGCCCAGCAACCACCACAGCGGCTCCGGGACCAGCGCCAGCCCCTGCATTCGGGCCGCAAACCACACGGGATCCACCATCGCCGAGCCGAGCAGCGCCAGCGTCGACAGCGCCAGCAAGGGCCGCGGCAGCCGGTTCAGCCCGTCCATCCAGCGATCGAACCAGCCTCGGGGCGCGCTGCCGCCGCCACGGGCAAATTCCGCCGCCAGCTGGGCCAGCGCATCCGCGCGGCGCGCCTGATCCCGCTCCGCACCGGCTTCGGCGTTCTCGCGAAACACCTCCAGCGTTTCGACAACGACATTCCGCTCCCGGCCGAACAGGCCCCGCAGCACATCCGCAATCAGCCCCATGTCGCCACCCGTGCCTGAAATTCTGCCGGGCTGAGGTGATATTGCGGCGAGATGAAGCTTTCGGCCCGCAGGATCCAGCCACCCTTGCCGCCCTTGCGGGTTCGGGCATATTTGCGGCTGGCCGGACGCCGGTCGGCAATGCGAAAGTAATAGTTCCGCCGGGCCACGCCATAGGCGTCCCGCAGCGCAACGCGGCCGATCTTGGCCGCCGCGCGGGCCGCCGTGGCGGTCTGCGGGCCGATCCGCCCATCCACGGCCAGCTCATAGCCCATCTGCACCAGCAGGCGCTGCAAAATCCGCACCGCATTGGCGCCGGCATTTACATACATGTCAAAGACCGAGGGCTGAAGCACCTCCGGCAGCGCCGCAATCCGGGGCCGGTCGAAGTAATGCCGGATGTAGAGATCCACCGCCTGCGCCTCGCTGACAGCCGCAACATCCGCCTTGTCGATGTCCCCATCGCCGGTCAGATCCATGCCGAGGCGCTGGAGCGTGCCGAGGGTTACACCGTGTTTGGTGGCGCCGCCGGGATCATCCGGGTCGTCCACATAGCCGCCTTCGCGGGCAATGATTTCCTGAGCGATGGCTTTGATGTCCTGCATGGGTCAGTCCCTTTGATTGGTTCGGGACACCAGCATGACAATGAAAAATGAGCGCACCCGGACCTCGGCGCGCGCTCGGATCGCAACACCCGATCCGAGCGCGTGATCGGGTGTCAAGACAACTGGAGGATCAGCTCTCCGGGGCCTGATACACGCCTTGTTCCTTTAGCGCGTCCATGACCTCTTTCGGCATATAGGTCTCATCATGTTTGGCAAGTATTTCAGAGGCTTCAAACACGCCATTGATGTAGCGACCGGTGCCGACCATACCCTGGTTCTCAGAGAACAGATCCGGCAGCACACCGGTATAGGTGACCGGGACCGAGGCGCCGCCATCCGTCACCACAAAGCGCAGCGTCTCGCCCTGACCACGCACGATGCTGCCCTCCTCGACCAGCCCGCCGATGCGAAAGACCTCGCTTGCCTCCGGTGGCGCCGCAATCACCTGGCTGGGCGAGCGGAAGAAATTGATGCCGTCGCGCATGGCGTAGCCAATCAACGCCGTCGCCACCACCAGCGCCACAGTTGTGAGCGCGATGATCTGGATACGGCGTTGTTTCTTCAGTGACTTCATCGGAGCCTCTTGGGTGCGGTCCGGCGCCGGAGGGCGCCAGACAATCGGGTATCAGGGGAACAGCGGCGCCATCATCAGCCCCGTGGTTTCCTCTTCACCTAACATCAGGTTGGCGTTCTGCAAGGCTTGCCCGCTGCTACCTTTTGTCAGGTTATCAAGTGCCGCAACGATGATGGCGCGGCCTTCGATGCGGTCTGCAGCGACCCCGATGTGGCAGAAGTTGGAGCCACGGATATGCCGCGTGGAGGGCGCCTCACCAAAGGGCAGCAGCTCGATGAAGGGCTCATCCGCATAAGCGCTGGCAAAGGTCTGATGGATCGTCTGCGCGTTCCCTTTGACATAGACGGTGGCAAGAATGCCGCGGTTGGCCGGCACCAGATGCGGGGTGAACTGCACCTTGACCGGGCGGCCTGCGATCTTGGAAAACTCCTGGTCAAACTCGCCCAGATGGCGGTGCGTGCCACCGATGGCATAGCCGTGGTACCCTTCGCTCAGCTCGGCGTGCAGCAGGTTTTCCTTCAGGCTGCGGCCAGCGCCGGAAACGGCGCACTTCAGGTCCAGAATGATGTCATCGAGATCAATCACCCCGGCCGCGATCAGCGGGCGCAGCGCAAACTGGCCAGTGGCCGCATTACAGCCGGTGCCGGCCACCAGCCGCGCGGATCTGATTTCCTCGCGGTAGAATTCGGTCAGGCCATAGACCGCCTCTTTCTGCTGCGCCAGCGCGGCATGGGGGTTGCCGTACCATTTTTCATATTCCGCAGGATCGCGCAGCCGGAAATCCGCCGACAGATCCACGATCTTCAGATCCTGCGGCAGGGCGGCAATCACGTCCTGGCTGGTCTTATGCGGCAGCGCGCAGAAACACAGGTCAATACCCGCAAAGTCGATTTCGTCAATCTTGCAGAGCACCGGCAGATCCATATGGCGCAGATGCGGGAACACCTCGGCCATGGTCATGCCTGCCTTACGGTCGGCAGAGAGGGCGGCAATTTCGATCATGGGGTGCTGATCAATCAGCCGCACCAGTTCAGCGCCGGTGTAACCGGAGGCGCCCAGAATAGCTACTTTATGGGTCATCATGGACCTCTTTGAAACAAGGGAAGAACGAGATGCCGCGTCGAGATTGCGGCAGTGATAGCAAAGACGGTGGTGACCAGAGTTGCGGCAGATCAAACAATCGCCGAAATCCGCTCACCGGCGCGGCTCAGGCCGCCTGAAAGATCATCTCTCGTCGCAAGAACTGCGTGGCGCGATCGCTGACGCGGCTCGGCACACCGGTGGTGTAGAACCCGCCCTGCCCCGCGCCCATCATATGGGGATGACGCTCCAGATAGTCGGCAAGGCTCTCGGCCACCAGTTTGCCCTGGCTGAACACCTGAACCTCGTCGCCCAGAGCCGCCTGAAAGATATCTTCCATCAGCGGGTAATGGGTGCAGCCAAGGATCGCCGCCTGCGGCTGTGGCATCTTGCGCTTCAGCGCATCGACATGGCTGCGCACCAGCGCCTCGGCAAGGATCATGTCGCCGTCTTCGATGGCATCCACAACACCACCGCAGGCCTGCGCCTCGACATCGACGCCGATGGCGCGAAACGCCAGTTCACGCTGGAACGCGCGGCTGGAGACGGTGGCGGGCGTTGCAAACAGCGCGACATGTTTCACCGCAACTTCGCGCGGCGGCGAATTGTCGCCCCACTGCCGCTCGGTCAGCGCTTCGATGAGAGGGACAAACACACCCAGCACGCGCTTGCCCGCGGGCAGCCCGCCTTCCTGCATCCGGCGCAGCGCCGCCGCCGAGGCGGTGTTGCAGGCCAGAATGACCAGATCGCAGCCCTTGGACCACATGTCTTCAACTGCGGCCTTGGTCAGCTGGTAAATGTCTTCGGCATCGCGCACGCCATAGGGCGCATGGGCGCTGTCCGCGTAGTAGAGGAAGTCCACATCCGGCAGCCGCTCCTGCGCGGCATTCAGAACCGTCAGCCCGCCAAGGCCGGAATCAAAGATACCTACAGCCATCTGTCTCTCTCGCTCACCGCTCAGGCGCGGTGTTTCTCCTCAAACTCATACCCATAGTCATAGGATTTGAGTGGTTTCGGAGACAGCTCATACGTGGCTTTGCGCAGGAAATCCATCATTGCTTTTGCGTCACCTGCCAGCGGATCGAGGATCTCGCGCCCGATCGGGCTGCCGATGGCGACCCGGACCGGCGTATCCACCCGTTTGCGAAACTCCTTGATCAACAGGCCCATACGCAGAGTCGGGTGGACATGGCTGGCGATCTGGAACAGCCGGGAGGTATGCCCGTCGAAGTAGATCGGCACCACAACCGCGCGGGATTTGGCGATCATCCGCGCAGTAAAGCCACGCCAGACCGGATCCATCGGCGGCACCATCGGCCGCAGAAAGGGCCGCGCGGCGGTGGACACCGTGCCGCCCGGAAAGATGCCGATCGCGCCGCCCTGACCCAGATAGTCCAGCGCGGTCTTGCGGGTCTCCAGATTGGTCTTTAGTGCCGCCTTGGTTTCGGCAAAATCAATCGGCAGGATAACGCGGGACAGATCGTCGGCCTTGCGAAACACCTGATGCGCCAGAATGCGGAAATCGCCCCGCGCCTCGGACAGGATATGCCCCAGCATCAGACCATCCAGAATACCGTAGGGATGATTGGCGATCACCACCACCGGCTGATCCTTCGGGATATTGGCAAGCGTACCTCCCAGCAGCTCCAGCTGCAGCCCGTAGCGGTCGCGCATGACAGTCCAGAAGCTCTGCCCGGCGGCGACATCCGCCTCATAGCCTTCGGCACGTTTGATCAGCTGTAGCCGCCCGGTGGCATTCTCCATCACCCGGATCATCGCCCGTCCGGGCCGGGTCTGGGCGGAATTTGCATAAGAGAGATCTCGTGCGCTTCGTATCGCTTCACGTCGTGATCCAGTGTCTCTGGCATAACTGTTCATGTTGCCGGGCGTGCTGCGGATGGACGACATAGCGAACCTCGTGGTCTCAGTCTCTGGTTTACGCAAGGGCAGCGAAGCCCCCGCTCCGGCTATAGGGCCTGTGCCCCGGTCTACACAACCAGGGTAACGGCGATGCGACAGCGGGTTGGCAATCTGTGTCTTTCCGGTTCCAGATCCCCCGGATCAACGACAAAGGGCGCCCCCGATCCGACCGGTGGCGCCCTTCCGAAGTGGTCTGGCCCAAGTGGCTCGGCCAGAACGACCGCCAGCAGCGGCCCGCGTTATTCCGCGGCCGTCTTCAACTCGCTGCCGCCCTGACGCAATGCGGCCAGCAGCTCCTCGCGGCGTTTGGCGGCCTTGGTCTCGTTGGCCTGTTTCACCGGACCAAAGCCGCGGATTTCCAGCGGCAATTCCGCCAGCGCAATCAGCGGTGCCATGATCTCAGGCGATGCCTTGGGCAGCCATTCCTTCATGTCGGCCTCATACTGGCTGATCAGCGCCCGCTCCATTTTGCGCTCGGCGGTATAGCCAAACACATCCAGCGGCGTGCCGCGCAGACCTTTGAACTTTGCCAACAGCCGCAGCCAGCGTTCCAGACCCGGACCAAACTTGCGCTTTTTCGGGCGCCCGTTCGGATCGGTGCCAGTCAGCATCGGCGGCGCGAGGTTGTAGGAGATCTTCAGATCGCCCTCGAACTCGGCCTCGGCTTTCTCACGGCTCGACAGCAACAGCCGCGCCACCTCATATTCATCCTTGTAGGACAACAGTTTGTGGTAGCCCTTGGCCACAGCTTCCTTCAGCGCTTTGTCAGAAATGCCGTCCAGCATCCTGCCATAGCGCTTGGCCAGACGCGGCCCCTGATAATCGACCAGCTGGGCACTGCGGAAAGCGATCTGATCCTCCAATGTCTTGGGCAGTTCGACCACATTGGGGGCGATCAGCTTCTGCACCTCCTGCGGATATTGCACCGCCCAGCGACCGATATCAAAGGCGCGCAGATTGCGCTCAACCGCAGCCCCATTGAGGGTGATCGCCTCGCGGATGGCCTCCAGGCTGATCGGCAGCAGACCGCGCTGCCAGGCGGCGCCAAAGATCATCATGTTGGAGAAGATCGAGTCGCCCATGCTGGCGCGCGCCAGTTCGGAGGCGTCAAAAAGATCCAGACGATCCCGCAGACGGGCCTCAAGCGCGACCTGAAGCCGATCACTCGGGATCTGGAAATCCGTGTCGCGGGTGAAATCACCGGTGATGATCTCATGGCTGTTCACCACCGCACCGCTCTTGCCGGTTTTCATCAACCCGATGGTTTTTGCCCCGGCAGACACAACCAGATCGCCGCCGATCAGCGCATCACATTCGCCAGTGGCCACGCGGATGGCGCTGATGTCTTCGGGCCTGTTGGCAATGCGGCAGTGGATATGCACCGCGCCGCCTTTCTGGGCGAGACCGGCCATCTCCATCATGCCAGCGCCCTTGCCATCAATCTGCGCGGCCTGCGCCAGCACGGCACCGATGGTGACAACGCCGGTGCCACCGACGCCGGTGATCACCACGTTGTGGGTGCCATTGATGCTCGGCAGCTCAGGCGTGGGCAGGTCCGGCAGGTCTAGTGCGGCGGTCGGCTCCTTGCGGATCTTTGCCCCTTCGATGGTCAGGAATGACGGGCAGAAGCCTTTGACGCAGCTGAAATCCTTGTTGCAGGACGATTGATCAATGGCGCGTTTGCGGCCCAGTTCGGTTTCCTTCGGCACGATGGAGACGCAGTTCGATTGCACCCCGCAGTCACCGCAGCCCTCGCAGACGTCGGAGTTGATGAACACGCGCATGTCGGGATCGGGGAACAGGCCCTTCTTGCGACGGCGGCGTTTTTCGGCGGCGCAGGTCTGAATGTAGATGATGGCGGAGACGCCTTCGACCTTCTCAAACTCCTTCTGTACCACCATCAGCTCCGCACGCTCATGCATCCGCATACCTGCCGGGAACAGCTTGGCGTCGACGTCTTCCTTTTCGTCATAGACCACCGCGATGGTTTTCACGCCCATCGCCGTCAGCTCATGCGCGATCTGCTGGGCGGTCAGCCCGCCCTCGGCCTCTTGTCCGCCGGTCATGGCGACCGCGTCATTATAGAGGATCTTGAAGGTGATATTGGTGCCTTCGGCCAGCGCCGCGCGAATGGCCTGCACGCCGGAGTGGTTGTAGGTGCCGTCGCCAAGGTTCTGGAACACGTGCTTGCGGTTGGAGAACGGCGCCTCGCCGACCCAGTTCACGCCCTCGCCGCCCATATGGGTGAAGCCGGTGGTCTCGCGGTCCATCCACTGCACCATGAAATGACAGCCAATCCCGGCATAGGCGCGGGAGCCATCCGGCAGCTTGGTCGAGGAGTTATGCGGACAACCCGAGCAGAAATAGGGCAGACGGGCAGCGATTTCCTCGGCATTGTCGGCACGCTTCGCCTCATCCAGCGCCGAGAGACCAGCACGGATCGCCTCGGTCTCGCGGCCCTCTTCGATCAGGATCTGGCCGAGTTTCTCGGCAATCATGATCGGGTCGAGCGCATATTTCGTCGGGAACAGCTCGTCGCGGTGCATCCCGCCTGCGCCGCCCTTGTACCAGCCGTAGACGCGGCGGCCCTTGCGCTCGTCAAACAGGGCTTCCTTGATCTGGATCTCGATCAGCTTGCGCTTTTCCTCGACCACAACGATCAGGTCCAGATCTTCGGCCCAGGCGTTGAACCCCTTCATGTCCAGAGGCCAGGTCTGGCCAACCTTATAGGTTGTAATCCCCAGCCGTTCGGCCATGGTCTCGTCGATGTTGAGCAGCGACATCGCGTGGACCAGATCCAGCCAGTTCTTGCCCGCCGCGACAAAGCCGATCTTGGCGCCCGGCTTGCCCCACATGCGCTTGTCCATCTTGTTGGCGTGGCTGAAAGCCTCCGCCGCAAAGCGCTTGTAGTCGATGATCCGGTTTTCCTGACGGAAACGGTCATCATCCAGACGAATGTTCAGGCCATCGGCCGGCATGTCGAACTCCGGCGTGACCAGCTGCATACGGTCCGGGTTGCCATCGACGACCGATGTCACCTCGATCGTGTCCTTCATGGTTTTCAGACCAACCCACAGCCCCGAAAAGCGGCTGAGCGCAATGCCGTAGATCCCGTAATCAAGGATTTCCTGCACGCCAGCCGGGCTGACGATGGGCAGGTAACAATCCATCAGCGACCATTCCGACTGATGCAGCACGGTGGAGCTTTCGCCGGTGTGGTCATCGCCCATCGCCATCAACACGCCGCCATATTTCGACGAGCCGGCCATATTGGCATGGCGGATGGCATCGCCAGAGCGATCGACCCCCGGCCCCTTGCCGTACCACAGGCCAAAAACGCCGTCATATTTGCCCTCGCCACGCACCTCGGCCTGCTGGGCACCCCAAAGGGCGGTCACGGCGAGATCCTCGTTCAGACCGAATTGAAAGGTGACATCGCTTGCGGTCAGATGTTTTTCCGCCCGCTTCATCTGCATGTCGACAGCGCCAAGCGGCGAGCCGCGATAGCCTGTCACCAGACCAGCCGTATTCAGCCCCGCCGCCTTATCCCGGTGTTTCTGCATCAGCATCAGACGCACCAGCGCCTGGGTGCCATTCAGCATCACCGGTGATTTTGTCAGATCGAATTTGTCGTTCAGAGAAATCTTCTGCGTGCTCATCCTGGGCCTCCCCAACCTCGATTAGCTTGCACTGCTTGGCGATATATTAGGTCATAATTGCTGACCTGTATACTGTTTTCTGCCGGAATATGTTTCTGACCGCCCTATCAAATTGAAAGTTTCGATACATTTCATATAGGCTACATCAGAGGCATCGAAAGTGACGGGTATGGATTGGGATAAGCTTAGAATATTTCACGCGGTGGCGGACGCAGGCAGCCTCACCCATGCAGGCGACAAGCTGAACCTGTCGCAATCGGCAGTCAGCCGACAGATTCGCGCATTGGAAGAGAGTCTGAGCTCGACGCTGTTTCACCGCCACGCGCGGGGGTTGATTCTCACCGAACAGGGGGAGCTGCTGTTTGACGCGACGAAATCGATGTCAAAACGGCTGGAAGCCGCCTCTGCCCGCATTCGCGACAGCGAGGAAGAGGTGTTTGGCGAATTG
Organism: Phaeobacter sp. JH20_02; assembly: GCF_048056915.1. Taxonomy (NCBI): domain Bacteria; kingdom Pseudomonadati; phylum Pseudomonadota; class Alphaproteobacteria; order Rhodobacterales; family Roseobacteraceae; genus Phaeobacter; species Phaeobacter sp. JH20_02. The sequence continues at coordinate 169,293 of NZ_JAYMVP010000028.1, forward strand.
CGCGTTACCACCACCTTTGGCTTCGGCACCCTGTGGCTGGCGCCGCGCCTGACCAAGCTTTATGAACATTACCCCGATCTCAAGATCGACCTGATGCTGGAGGAGCGGGTTCTTGACCTACCCATGCGCGAGGCCGATGTGGCGATCCGCATGAAGGAGCCGAGCCAGGCCGACCTGATCCGCAAGCGGCTGATGACGGTGCAGATGAAGCTTTATGCTTCCCGTGCATATGTCGAACGCAACGGCGCGCCGGAACAGGCGGAGGATATCGCAGATCACCGGCTGATCTGCCAGAACCCGCGCTCGGCGCAGGTTGGCTCCGCTGCGGTCCTGGTACAGAAACTGATGACCTATAACCCCTCTTCGCTGCTCACCGTGAACAATTACTTCGGTGTCTTGCAGGGCGTTATCCACGATCTGGGCATTGGCGTTCTGCCCGATTACGTGACCGAGGACTTCCCGGATCTGGTGCCGGTGCTTCAGGAAGAGGATACCAGCGACGTGCCGGTCTACCTCGCCTACCCGGAAGAATTGCGCCACTCCCGGCGGATTTCCGCATTCCGCGATTTCGTCCAGAATGAGATTATTGCACATCGCAAGCACATGAAAGAACTGGGCAAAATCTAGCCAGACCCGAGCCATGCGCACAGCGCATAGCGGCCTTGCCATTTTCCAGGTCTGTTAACTCTTGATCGAGGCGCGCTGCCCCCCTAAATCACATCTCGAAGGCAGCGACGCTGTCGCCCTTCATACCTCCCTGTTGGACTTCGGCCGAGCTTAGTGCTCGGCCTTTTTTTTGGTTCAAACGTCGACGGCGTGATCCGTAGGACTGGCCGCCGGATCAAGGCATCGCTCGGCGTTATCCTTACGTTCGGCACTCACAGGCCGACTGGCAATGACTGGTCTGCATGTAGCGTCGCCAGCGACCCGCCTGCCGTCAACGGGCCTGCCGCCGCGCGCGATATTCAGGCAGCACATTTCCCCGGAACGCCGCAATTTTCACCGCAGCTGCTGGAAATCCGATCAGCCTGTGCAGATCACCGCCGATATGCCGATCACCCCCATCATCGCGCGAAAAAACTCAGGAACCTTTTGTCGGTCTCCTCCGTTGAGCAGCCAGAACGCAAGACAAATGCAACTGACTTGAAGGAGAGCCACTATGCTCCGCATGACCTCTATCGCCGCCCTGATCGCAATGACCGGCGCCGCCAGCGCCGAGGTGCTGACCGAAAACGCCACCCCGAACGATGCGGGCGAGACCTTTCTTGAAGAAAACATGGAATTCATGGGTGCCCCCGTGGTTGACGTCAACGGTGTCTTCCTGGGCAAAGTTGTTGAGGTCGGCACCGAGCCGGGCCCTGACCGCAAGATCCTGGTGGAGTTCCGCGACAGCTTCTCCGACAAGCTGAGCGGCATGCGCTTCACGCTGGACGGCATGTGGGAAACCGATGGCGTGCTGCGCATGGGTCAGACCACGGGCGAGTTGCGCACCATGCTGGAAACCTTTGCCAGCGAAAACCCTGAGAAACTTACCGACGGTTCCGTTCTGAACTGATCGCCACCGTCTGAGGGTCACGCCCCGCAGCAGCGCGGGACCGGGGACCATCACAAGGTCAGAGCCGTCGTGGCTCTGGCCTTTTTCATGGGATCTGGCGCGTCGCCCGCACCGTGATGCGCGCCCCGCCGTGCCGAAATCCGCAGCATTGGCACGGCCAGGCCGGCCGCCGCCTGCAAGTCTGCGCTTTTTCCTTCCCCCTTGGCCCTGCTTGCCCTAAAAGGCGCGCAATCGCAGCCATTGGGGACGTTTACGGATGCAAGAACCCGCCATCACGCCTGAACTGATTGCCAACCACGGGCTGAAGCCCGAGGAATATGATCTGATCCTCGACATCATCGGGCGGGAGCCAACCTTCACGGAGCTGGGGATTTTCTCCGCGATGTGGAACGAGCACTGTTCTTATAAGTCCTCCAAGAAATGGCTGCGCACCCTGCCGACCGAAGGCCCCCAGGTGATCTGCGGCCCCGGCGAGAACGCAGGCATCGTGGACATTGGCGACGGCGATGCCGTTGTTTTCAAAATGGAAAGCCACAACCACCCCTCTTACATCGAGCCCTACCAGGGCGCGGCGACCGGGGTTGGCGGCATTCTGCGCGACGTCTTTACCATGGGTGCACGCCCCATCGCGTCAATGAACGCGCTGTCCTTTGGCGAACCCTCCCACCACAAGACCCGGCGACTGGTCAACGGCGTGGTTGAGGGCATCGGCGGCTATGGCAACTGCTTTGGCGTGCCATGCGTCGGTGGTGAAGTGCGCTTCCACCCCGCCTATAACGGCAACTGCCTTGTGAACGCCTTTGCCGCCGGTCTGGCCAAGACCGACGCCATTTTCTACTCCGCCGCCTCGGGCGTTGGTATGCCGGTGGTCTATCTCGGTGCCAAGACCGGTCGCGACGGCGTTGGCGGTGCCACCATGGCCTCGGCGGAATTTGACGACACTATCGAAGAAAAACGCCCCACCGTGCAGGTCGGCGACCCCTTCACCGAAAAACGCCTGATGGAAGCCACGCTGGAGCTGATGCAGACCGGCGCGGTGATCTCCATTCAGGACATGGGCGCCGCGGGCCTCACCTGCTCTGCCGTGGAAATGGGCGACAAGGGCAAACTGGGCGTCCGTCTGGATCTCGAAAACGTGCCGCAGCGCGAAGAGAACATGACCGCCTACGAGATGATGCTGTCGGAATCCCAGGAACGGATGCTGATGGTGCTGAAGCCGGAGCTGGAAGCCGAGGCGCGTGCAGTGTTCGAAAAATGGGATCTCGATTTTGCCATCGTCGGCGAAACCATCGCCGAGGACCGCTTCCTGATCATGCACAACGGCGAAGTGAAGGCCGATCTGGTGCTGTCGAAACTGTCCTCCACCGCGCCGGAATACGACCGCCCCTGGGTGGAAACTCCCGCGCCCGAGGCGCTGAGTGATGCCGATGTGCCGACCATTGATCCGATCGACGGGCTAAAGGCGCTGATCTCCAGCCCGAACTATGCCGGCAAGCAGTGGGTCTATGAACAATACGACACCACGGTGATGGGCGACACCGCCCGCCGCCCGGGCGCAGGTTCCGGCATCGTGCGGGTCCATGGCACCGACAAACAGCTGGCCTTCACCTCCGACGTGACGCCGCGCTACGTCAAGGCAAACCCCTATGAGGGCGGCAAACAGGCGGTGGCCGAGGCCTACCGCAACCTGACCGCTGTCGGCGCCAAACCCCTGGCCACCACCGACAACCTGAACTTCGGCAACCCCGAAAAGCCCGAGATCATGGGCCAGTTCGTCGGCGCGATCAAAGGCATCGGCGAGGCTGTGGCTGCGCTGGACATGCCGATCGTCTCCGGCAACGTGTCGCTCTATAATGAAACCGACGGTCAGGGCATCTTGCCCACCCCGACGATTGGCGCCGTTGGCCTGATCGCGGCAGGCGAAGAGGCCATCACCGGCGAAGTTCGCGACGGACATATCGCGCTGTTGATCGGCGAAACCATCGGCCATCTGGGCCAGTCGGCGCTGCTGGCGGAGGTTTTCAACCGCGAGGACGGCGACGCACCGGCAGTGGATCTGGAAGCGGAAAAGCGCAATGGCGAGTTCATCCGCGCCAACCGTGAGCTGATCAAGGCCTGCACCGATCTGGGCGATGGCGGTCTGGCGCTGGCGGCGTTTGAGCTGGCCGAAGCGGCCGGTGTTGGCGTCCAGCTCGACGCAGGCGACACCCCGACGGTTTTTGGCGAGGATCAGGCGCGCTACCTCGTGGCCTGCAACTTCGATCAGGCCGAGGCCCTGATGATGGCCGCAGGTCAGGCCGGTGTCACCATCACCACCGTCGGCAAATTCGGCGGCGACATGGTGAAAATCGGCGGCTCCGAAGCGCCACTGGCCGAGTTGGCAGACATCTTCCGCAGCAGCTTCGCTGCTGCCGTTGCCTGAGCGCAGGCCGCGTTGGGGCATGGTCCTCGACACGATGATACCGGGTGGGATGGCATCGCCGTCCCACCCATTTTTTTGATGTCTCGCAGGTGACCCCATGCCCCTGTCCGGCCAAACTCCTGATATCGACCTCCCCGAACTGACAGCAGATTGCAGCCGCTGCGCCGCGCTCTGCTGTGTGGCCTACCCGTTTGAGGAGGACGAGGATTTCGCGATCCTGAAGGAGACCGACACCCCCTGCCCCAACCTCTCGCCGCAGTGTTTCTCCTGCTCTATCCACGAGGATCTCGACACCCGTGGCTTTGGCGGCTGTATTGCCTATTCCTGCGCGGGCGCCGGGCAGCGGGTGAGCGAGGTGCTGTTTCAGGGCGAGACATGGCGCGACGATCCTGACCTTCTGCCGCATATGACCCACGCCCTGCGTGTCCTGCGCCCCATCCATGAGGCGCTGTTGATCCTGCGCGAGGCAGCCGGCCTGCCGCTGCCGGACGCGCTGCGGGCCGATCTGAATGTTCTGATGGCGACGCTGGCGGTCAGCAACGGGCGCACAATCTGGGACTTTGAGGAGCCGCAGGTCCAGGAGGCCCTGGCCGAGGTGCCCGCCTTCATCCCGCGCCTTGCTCCCTATGTGACGCTGCGCGGCTAATCCGCCTTGCAGAGGCCCCCGCCGCACCCTACATTTTTGATAAGCTAGAAATAAGGACACCCCCCAATGCCGATGCAAGCCCAAGAAATCGAAGACCTGCTGCGCGAGACATTTCCCGATGCGGAAATCCAGGTTGGTGGCCATGACGGTGTGCATATGTCCGCGATGGTCATCGACGAGAGCTTTCGCGGCAAGAACCGTGTCCAGCAGCAGCGCGCCGTCTATGCAGCCCTGAAGGGCAAGATGGACGGCGCCAACGGCGAGCTGCACGCGCTGGCCCTGACCACCAAGGCGCCTGAGTAACCTGCCATGTCGGTGTTCATGTCTCTTCTGATCCTCGGCATTGTTGTCATGACGGCGGTTGTTGCCCTCGTTGGGCAGCGCCGTGCGCCGCTGGAGGAGGATGACAACGACCCGAATTACCACACCCTGCGCTCCGACTATCAGTCGGGGATGGGCGGCGGTTCCATGCGCACATGGAAGGTGCCCAAGGACCCGGACGAATACGCCCGTTTCTTTGTTCCAAGAGGGAAAAGATAGCCGCAGAGCCGCTCGCCGCGCCAACTTAGCGCCCCGGATTGGCAAGCCGCATGTAATTGCCTATATCATGGCCAACTGATCAACGGCACATTCGCCGAGAGGAAGACGAAAATGACCGACGTAAAAACCCGTATTGATGAAACCGTCAAAGCCAGCGACGTGGTGCTCTTCATGAAAGGCACCAAGGACATGCCGCAATGTGGCTTCTCTTCCCGCGTGGCTGGCGTGCTGAACTACATCGGCGTCGAATACACCGATGTAAACGTGCTGGCGGATGAGGAAATCCGCGCGGGCATCAAGGAATATTCCGACTGGCCGACCATTCCCCAGCTCTATGTCAAAGGCGAGTTTGTCGGCGGCTGCGATATCATCACCGAGATGACCCTCTCCGGTGAACTGGACGGCATGTTTGCTGAAAACGGTGTCGCCTTTGACAAGGATGCCGCAGACAAGATCCGCGAAGCCAACGGCTAAGCCTGTCCCCGCTGGCCTCTTGTTGTGGCTGTCGACCAGAAGATCCGCACCCTCGGCGTTGGCCGGGGGTGTTTTTTCATGCACCGTTTGGTTCCAATATCATAGAAAACCGCCGCAATGGGGCTGACCCATGCGGCGGTTTCAAATCTGAGCGTCGCGGTTCGCGGCCTGTCAGCCCGCGGCCGCCTGCTCTTCCAGTTCCTGCGCCAGCGCCTCGCTGCGGGCGGCCAGCTCGGCGAGGGTCTCGGTCACCAGCGGCGGCACCACCGGTACCTCGATCCGCTCAGGCTCCGGTGCTGGGGCGGCGCGCAGCTCGGCCAGCTCGGCGGTGCGCTCTGCCAGTTCGGCCTCAACCTCCTTGATGCGATCCTCGACCGCTGCGGTTTTATCCGCCAGCATCAGCCCCGCCATCAGCAGCATCCGCGCCTCGGGCATACGGCCAATCTGGTCCGACAGCACCTGAGCCTCATCGTCCAGCATCTTGGCCGCCGAATGCAGATAGCTTTCTTCGCCTTCCTGGCAGGAGACTTCGAAACCGCGCCCCCCGATATGAATCGTAACCTCGGGCATCATACATCCTCCCCTTCGGGCATGGGCTGGGCGGTTCGCGGCTGCGTGATCGGCGCCTGGGGCACCTGGGGCGCCGCGGATGCAGGCATCACATCGACGGGCGCCGCCGTCTGCGCAATCGGCGCCGCCTCAGTCGGGGCTGCGGGGGTTTCGCCCTGCGCAGGCTCAGCCGCCAGCAGGGGTTCCAGTTTGGCCAGCACCGCATCGACCTCGGCCTGATCGCTGGCGCGCGCTGCGGTCAGCGCGTCGATATCGGCCTGGAGCGCTGCATTGATCAGCGTCGCATCACCAACTCCAGCGGCATTTGCGTCTCGCAGCGCCGCATTGGAGGCCCGCAGCTGATCATTGCTGTGGCGCAGCTCCTGCAGCGTGGCATCCAGACGCAAGAGCGTCTCATTCTGCTGCGCAATCTCTTCGGCACTGGGACCTGCGGGCCGCGCCGCAAGGGTGGCCGTCGCCTGGGCCAGCTCGTCCTGAGCCCGGGCCAGCTGACCGCGCAGCGCCTCCGCTTCGGCCTCAAGCGCGGCTGTATCCACCGCCGCCCCCAGATCATCGGGCTGCTCGGCCAGCTCTTCCTGTAGCCGCGCCAGCGAGGCCTGCGCCTCATCCAGCTGATCCTGCAAGGTTTCGCGGGCGGTGGCCGCCTCGTTGCCCTGCACTTCCAATTCCTGTTTCAGCCGCGCCACTTCGGACTTCAGCGCGTCTTTCTCGGCGGTATTGCCCACCTCGTTGCGCAGCAGCTCGACCTCGGCCTGCAACGCCGCCAGCTCACCGATATCGGCGCCCTGCGCGGGGGCAGCATTGGCCTCAGCCTCCTCCAGCTTGGCGCGCAGAACCTTCAGCCGTTCTTCCAGCTGGGCATTGGCGATCTTTTCCTCTTCCAGCGCGCGGCTGAGGTCGCTCTGCGCAGCAGCCGTCCGTGACTGCGCCTCTGCCTGGGCCTGCGCATGCGCCTCTGCCGAAGCCTGTGCGCCGGCCTGCAATGCTGCGGCACCTGCGCCAATCCGGTCCATTGCCGCCAGGATCCGACCCTGCAATTCTTCGATCTGCTCCATGCCTGCCCCTTTACGACCCCGTGAGTATCTGCCGGTCTTTTCCGCCGGACCCTGCGCCGCGCCATCGCCCCGTTTTTCCGCTCGTCTCCGCAAACGGAGGGCGAATCAAGAGGGATCCGGCGCTGCACATCCAGCTTAGTTCATGCAGGGATAAATTACCCCCTGTTTGCTTTCAACCACTTGCAGCGTCAACTTCGCGCAGGAAGCCGCGCAAACGCTTGATCTTTGCCATATCACTGCTATTGAGCGCTCAGTCTGCCGAAAACCCAGAGGAAAAATCCAGTGGATCTGACAGCCCTGCGCAACGCAAACCCCGAACATTGGACCAAGGCTGCGGCCATCCGTGCCCTGACCCTTGATGCCGTTGCCGCGGCAAATTCCGGCCATTCCGGCATGCCGATTGGCATGGCCGATGTCGCCACCGTCCTGTTTGAAAAACACATGAAGTTCGATGTGGCGAACCCCCAGTGGCCAGACCGCGACCGGTTCATCCTGTCCGCCGGTCACGGCTCCATGCTGATCTATTCGCTGCTCTATCTCATGGGCGATGCACAGGTGACGCTGGATCAGGTCAAGAATTTCCGCCAGATGGGCGCGCTGACAGCCGGTCACCCGGAAAACTTCCTGATTGATGCCGTCGAAACCACCACTGGCCCGCTGGGTCAGGGCATTGCCAATGCCGTTGGCTTTGCCATGGCCGAGGAAATGCAGCGCGCGCATTACGGCCGCAAGCTGGTCGATCACCACACCTATGTGATCGCAGGCGACGGCTGCCTGATGGAGGGCATCAGCCAGGAGGCCATCGGCCTTGCCGGTCGCCACTCGCTGGGCAAGCTGATCGTGCTCTGGGACAACAACAACATCACCATCGACGGCACGGTTGAACTCTCCGACCGCACCAATCAGGTGCAGCGCTTCAAGGCCTCCGGCTGGCAGGTCATCGAAATCGACGGTCACGATCCCAAGGCCATCGACGAGGCCCTGACCGCGGCGAAGAAATCGAAGAAACCCTCGATGATCGCCTGCAAGACCCACATCGCGCTGGGTCACGCTGCACAGGACACCTCCAAAGGTCACGGTGCGCTGACCGACGCCGAGCAGATGAAGGCCGCCAAGGCCGCCTACGGCTGGACCACCGGCCCGTTTGAGGTGCCCGCAGATGTGAAATCCCAGTGGGAAGCCATCGGCCAGCGCGGCGCCGCCGAGCGCGAAGCCTGGGAAGCCCGTTTTGCCGAAGCCTCGCAGCAGAAACAGGACCGCTTCAACCGCGCCTATGCGCTGGATGCGCCCAAGAAGCTGTCGGCCACCATCAAGGCGCTGAAAAAGCAGGTCTCCGAAACCCAGCCGAAGGTGGCCACCCGCAAATCCTCCGAGATGGCACTGGAAGTGATCAACCCGATCATGCCGGAAACCGTCGGCGGCTCTGCTGACCTCACCGGCTCCAACAACACCAAGACCGGCGATCTGGGCGTCTTTGACACGGATAACCGCAAGGGCCGCTACGTCTACTGGGGCATCCGCGAGCACGGCATGGCCTCGGCGATGAACGGCATGGCGCTGCACGGCGGGATGCGCCCTTATGGCGGGACTTTCTTCTGCTTCACCGACTACGCGCGTCCGGCGATGCGTCTGGCGGCCCTGATGAAGATCCCGACCGTCTTTGTCATGACCCATGATTCCATCGGCGTTGGCGAAGATGGCCCGACCCACCAGCCGGTGGAGCATCTGGCAATCTGCCGCGCGACCCCGAACACCTATGTGTTCCGTCCCGCCGACACCGTGGAAACCGCAGAGGCCTGGGAAATCGCCCTGACCTCGAAGGACACCCCCTCGGTGATGACCCTGACCCGTCAGAACCTGCCCACCGTGCGGACCGAGCATAAGCTCAGCAACCTGACCGCCAAGGGCGGCTATGTTCTGGCAGAGGCCGAGGGCAAGCGTCAGGTGATCCTGATCGCCACCGGTTCTGAGGTCTCCGTCGCGCTGGAGGCGAAGGCGAAGCTGGAGGCCGACGGCATCGGCACCCGCGTTGTCTCCATGCCCTGCATGGAACTGTTCGCCGAGCAGGACGAAGCCTACCGCCGCAAGGTCCTGCCCGCAGGCCCCGTCCGCGTGGGTATCGAAGCCGCCATGCGCGCCGGCGGCTGGGATCGCCTGCTGATGGGCGAACGCGGCCAGGAAAAGAAAGCCGCATTTGTGGGCATGGACCGCTTCGGCGCCTCCGCCCCCGCAGGCGAGCTGTTCGAGAAGTTCGGCATCACCGCAGACCACACCGTTGCCAAGGTGAAAGAGCTGCTGGGGTAATAGCTGTCATAACGCGAAAATACGAAGGGCACCCAATCGGGTGCCCTTCTTTGTTGTCGAGTGGCGACTGTGTGGGACTTTGCTGCCACTCGCTTTCTGGGGACGGTCAACCGCAGGCCGCCTATTGCGGTCTCTGAATTAGCGGATATTACTCACCCTTAGGGGAGTACTGAAATGGCACTAAAACCTGGCACCTGCCAGTTATGCATGAAACACCGTCCGCTTGCGCTTTCTCACGCTATTCCGAACGCATTGATTAGAGATATTCAGCGTCGCAACAATGGTCAGACCATCGTCCTCACCGGATCGTCACCGCATCATCGCCGGTCTAACGAGAGCGGCGGAGATCACCTGCTATGCGAGCACTGCGAGAGCAAATTGAACACTTGCTTCGATGCTTACGGCGTTCGCTGGATTAACCAAGCGCGGCAACAGCTCGACAAGTCGCCGCGCGACGTTCGGCGGGAGGTCGACCCTCAGCGCATGCTCGGATTTATTGCGTCAGTCCTGTGGCGCGCCGCTATCTCAAGGAACGCCGTTTACAGTTCGATGGAGACTGACTATGGCGAGCGCATGCTATTGCGTAGGGTTTTTGAGACGCAAGATGATCGCTACGCCTTCGCGTCAATGTCCGTCTCGAACTTGATCGACAGCAAGAATCTCTTTCCTCCCGTCGCGCTTCGTGATGTCGTTACCCCGCCTACGAGCTGGCAAACGGTGTCGGCAGGGCGAAGACTGCGTGCATTCTTCTTCGTCGCGAACGGTTTGCTTCTCGGTCTCACAATGCCCCCTCCGAGCAGGGGAACAGGGAGAAAGACTTTCTGGGCTGCCGATACTTTCAAGCCGAGGATCCGCGACCAAGACATCCGCAAATTTCCGCCTATCCAACACATTCTAGCATTACCGGTCCAGCGCAAGAAGTCATGATCGCGATCGTATACTTGCAGTTTCCGCACCTAGCAGCCATTGTGAACACCGCAGCATTGGTAAGGAAGTGCTCAAAGCAAACATAGCTGCAATCACCGGTAGGCGATCAGTGCGCAGCTTTCTTCCCCGACACTGCCGTAATCACCGGTCCCACAACCTTGGTCGCCAGCGGGATCAGCAGCAGCCCCCAAACAACCCCAAACACACCGTCCATCGCCGCCTTGGCAAGCCATTCGGCAAAACCCTCCCAGGCGGAAGGCACCGCGTGACCGACGGCGTAGGCCCAGTCGTGGATGTGATGGCCCAGCCAGCCAAAGCCCAGCACCTCCAGCCCGTGGATGATGATGGATCCGCCGACCCAGAGCATTGCGGCGGTGCCGACCACCGACAGGATCCACATCAGCACCGGCATGAATTTCACCAGCCCACGGCCAAGACCGCGCCCGATGGGCGTTGGTGCGTTGCCCGCAAGATACAGCCCCACATCGTCCATCTTCACGATGACCGCAACCGATCCGTAGACCGCCAGCGTCACCCCGATGGCGACCACTGCCAGCGTTGCTGCCTGCATCCACACAGTTGGTGCCTCGATCGCGGCCAGCGCGATGGTCATGATTTCCGCCGACAGGATGAAGTCGGTCTTGATCGCGCCCTTGATCTTCTGCTCTTCCAGATGGCCGGGATCCTTGATGCTCATGTCTTCGTCAATGGCGTGGCTCGCATGGGGGAACAGCACGTGAAAGATCTTCTCGGCCCCCTCAAAACACAGATAGGAGCCGCCGAGCATCAGCAAGGGCGTGATCAGCCAGGGCGCGAAATTCGCCAGCAGCATGGCGACCGGCAGCAACAGGATCAGTTTGTTGAACAGCGACCCACGGGTGATGCGCCAGATGATCGGCAGTTCGCGTGCCGGGGCAAAGCCTTGCAGATACTTCGGCGTGACCGCCGCATCGTCGATGATCACGCCCGCCGTCTTGGCGCCCGCCTTGCCCGCCGCCGCGGCCACATCATCCACCGAGGCCGCAGCCACCTTTGCGATGCCTGCCACATCATCAAGCAAAGCCAACAAACCGCTCATACCCGGTCCCCTTTTCCATTCGCGCGCATTTTGGCCCACCCTATCCTATCGCCTATCAGGTACAAGCCGTTCAGCGCCCGCTTTGTTCCCGATGGCGTTCAATCCGGGGCGCCTCGCACATCCGCCGCAGGGCCGTGAAAACCGTTATCGCAATCAGTCAATTTTGTTACCGCAACCAGTCAAGTTTTGCGCTAACAGTCTGGAATAAAGCCATTTTTAAGCTTTTGACCCGAGGGAATGGCAGCTATAGCGGAGGCAATTCTTGCTCGCTTGGAGATACGCATATGACCATCAAAGTCGGGATCAACGGGTTTGGCCGCATCGGCCGCTGCACCTTGGCGCATATCGCAGCCTCGGGCCGGGACGATATCGAAGTGGTCAAGGTCAATGCCACCGGCCCGCTGGAAACCGCAGCGCATCTGCTGAAATACGACTCCGTGCATGGCCGTTTCCCCGGCGAGGTCACCTTGGGTGAAAACACCATGAACCTCGGCCGTGGCGATATGCAGATGTTCTCCACCTATAATATGGACGATCTGGACTGGTCCGGCTGTGACGTGGTGCTGGAATGCACCGGCAAATTCAACGACGGCGAAAAGGCCAAGGCGCATCTGGCGCGCGGCGCCAAGAAGGTTCTGCTGTCCGCCCCCGGCACCAATGTCGACAAGACCATCGTCTTTGGCGTCAATGACGACAAGCTGCGGGCGGGCGACCGCATGGTCTCCAACGGCTCCTGCACCACCAACTGCCTCGCCCCTCTGGCCAAGGTGCTGGATGAAACCGTCGGCATCGAAAGCGGGATCATGACCACGATCCACGCCTATACCGGCGATCAGCCGACACTGGACCGCCGCCACGACGATCTCTACCGCGCCCGCGCCGCTGCCATGGCGATGATCCCGACCACCACCGGTGCCGCCAAGGCGCTGGGTGAGGTGCTGCCAAACCTGAAGGGCCGTCTGGATGGCTCTGCGATCCGCGTGCCGACACCGAATGTCTCTGCTGTGGATCTGACCTTCCGCTCCAGCAAGCAGACCAGCGTCACCGAAATCAACGCCATCATGAGCGAAGCCGCCAAGGGCCATATGTCCCGCGTGATCGGCTATGAACCCGCGCCGCTGGTCTCGATTGATTTCAACCACACGGAGCAAAGCTCGATCTTCGCGCCGGATCAGACCCGCGTCGTGGAAAACAGTCTGGTGCGCGTTCTGGCCTGGTATGACAACGAATGGGCCTTCTCGGTGCGTATGGCGGACGTCGCTGTCGCGATGGGTCGTCTGGGCTGACCCCGGCACCACGGCCTCTGTGCGCAGCACTTGGCCCGTATGGCTTGTAAGACACCGCCCGGTCAGGCATATCTGGCCGGGCGTATCTTGTTTACCCCGGCCCCAGACCCATCATGACCAATAGAATTGCCCTGTTCCTTGCGCTGCTGATCCTGGCTGGTCTGGCCGTGGATCTCTGGCTGTTTGGCACCGGGCATATGGTGTTTCTGGGCAAGCGCCTGTTTGAACTGATCGACTGGATTGCCTTCTGGCGCTGATCCGGCGGCGCCGCGCAGATCAGGAACAGGTCACAACACAGTGTTTGCAGACATAAAAAAGCGGCCACGAACCGGGCCGCTCCCAATGTCGCATCTCTATCGCCGCAGGCTGACTATTTCGCCAGCTGGCGGCTCAGCTCGCTCTTGACCATCGGCGTGACGAACTTCGAAACATCGCCCCCCAGCCGGGCGATTTCCTTCACCAGCTTGGAGGCAATTGCCTGATGGCGCGCCTCGGCCATCAGGAACACCGTCTCAACCGAGCTGTCGAGCGCCCGGTTCATGCCAACCATCTGGAATTCATACTCGAAATCCGCCACCGCGCGCAGCCCGCGCACGATGATCTGCGCGCCCACGTCGCGGGCGCAGTCGATCAGCAGGTTTTCAAACGGATGGGCAACAATCTCGGTGCCGGTCTGTTCGCTGAGCTTGGCGCATTCCGCCTCGATCATGGCGACACGCTCTTCCAGCGAAAACAGCGGCCCCTTGTCCCGGTTGATCGCAACGCCGATCACCAGCTTGTCCACCAGCGCGCTGGCCCGGCGGATAATATCTATATGCCCCAATGTGATGGGATCGAATGTGCCGGGATACAAGCCAATACGCATGGGGCCTCTCCTGCCTGCTGGTTGGTTGCGCGCAAGCAAACATTTTTGTCATCAGGGCGCAAGAGCGTGGAAATACCGACCTGCTCCTGCGCCGTGACGTCAGCCGTCCGATGCGGGAGGACACCGCATCAGACGCGGGGCCACAGCCCCGGGTGCCAGGATCCTGAGGTCAGTGCCCCATGATCATGCCTGCAAGGGCGTCTTTCTCCATCGCGACCTCGGCCAGCTGCGCCTTCACGACATCGCCCAGCGACACCAGCCCGATCAGCTTGCCATCTTCGACCACCGGCATGTGGCGAAAGCGGCCTTCGGTCATCTGCTGTAGCACGTCCTCGACGTTGGACTGGCTGGTGCAGGTGACCAGCTTGCGGGTCATATATTCACTGGTGGCCTTGCTCAGGCAGCCGGAGCCGCTGCGGGCCAGCTCGCGCACGATATCGCGCTCGGACAGGATACCCTCGGCGGTTTCGCCATCACTGGAGACAACAACAGTACCGATCTTGTGCTCGCCCAGCAATTTGGCGGCCTCGGATATCGTTGCCTCGGGAGCAATGGTGACCACCCCAGAGCTTGCCTTGGACTTCAGAATCAATTGAACCAGCATAGGCGCTCCTTTTTGTAATTTTATTACGTACCACCAAGGGTTGCCCTAACCCGGCATCAAGTCAAGCCTTCCAGCCGGACCACCTCGTCGCGTATGCCTTTTGACAACGCCTGGGCAAACCGGTTCAGCCGGTCGCTGCGCTGATCCCCCTGGTGGCGCACCAGATAAAAACTGCGCGTCAGGCTGATCTTGTCGGTCAGAACCTTGCGCAGGGAGCGGTGCGACGGCAGCGTGAAATCATGCGCGACGCACAGCGCCGTACCCTCAGCCGCCAGTTTTATCTGTACCGACACCGAATTGGAGGCCAGCGCCACCCGGTCCACCCCAAGATCATTGAGATAATCCAGCTCCCGGTCAAAGATCATGTCAGGAATATAGCCGATCATCTTGTGATCCTTCAGATCCTCCAGCTTTTCGATCGGCGGATGGGCGCGCAGATAGTGGCGCGATCCCACCAGATGCAGTTTGTAATCGGTGATTTTCTGCACCAGCAGCTGGCCTGCGGTGGGCGCGCTGACGGTCACCGCCATATCGGCCTCCCGGCGGCTGAGGTTGATGACCCGTGGCAGCGCCACGATCTGGATATCCAGGTCCGGGTTCTCGGCCCCGATTCTGGCACAGACCTGCGGCAGCAGATAATTGGCGCTGCCATCCGGCGCACCGATGCGGATCTGGCCCGACAGCGTGTCACTGGGGCCGACCAGCGCCTCCTGCCCGGCCCGCATCGCCTGTTCGGCAGCCTCGGCATGGCCCAGCAAACGGTCCCCCGCAGCACTCAGCGCATAGCCCTGCGGGGATTTCACGAACAGCGGCGTGTCCAGCGCCTCCTCAAAGCGCGAGATCCGCCGACCCACGGTGGCCGGATCCATCTTCAGGATCCGCCCCGCCCCCGACAGGCTGCTTTCGCGCGCCACTGCCAGGAACACCCGCATGTCATCCCATTGTGGATCCATGAGCTTTTCCCTCTTCTGCCGTCAACATTCTGTTAACCTTTGCGTTCCTGCAAAGCCTCTTTGAGATCTTTCCTCTTTTCCAGTGTTTTTTGCAAGCCTACGATACCGGCAACTGGAATGTAGGAGGATCCGATGAAAGAACTCGGCCATTTTATCAACGGCAAGCTGGTGTCTGGCACCTCGGGCCGTTTTGACGATGTCTTCAACCCGGCAACCGGCGAAGTGCAGTACAAATGCCCGATGGCCAGCGCGTCGGAGACCACCGATGCCATTGAAAAAGCCGCCGCGGCACAGCCCGCATGGGGCGCCACCAACCCGCAGAAGCGCGCCCGCGTGATGATGGCGATGGTTGGCCTGATGAACCGCGACATGGACAAGCTGGCCGAGGCGCTCTCGCGCGAGCACGGCAAGACCATCCCAGACGCCAAGGGCGACCTGCAGCGCGGCCTGGAAGTGATCGAATACTGCATCGGCGCGCCGCAGATGCTGAAGGGAGAATTCACCGACAGCGCCGGCCCCGGCATCGACATGTACTCCATGCGCCAGCCGCTGGGTGTTGTCGGCTCAATCATGCCGTTCAACTTCCCCGCCATGATGCCGCTGTGGCACGTCGGCCCGGCGCTGGCCTGCGGCAACGCCGTGGTTCTGAAACCGTCCGAGCGCGACCCCTCCGTGCCGCTGATGCTGGCCGAACTGTTCGTCGAGGCAGGCCTGCCCGAAGGCGTGTTCCAGGTGGTGAACGGCGACCGCGAGGCGGTTGACACCATTCTGGACAGCGAAATCATTCAGGGCGTGTCCTTCGTGGGCTCCACCCCGATTGCCCAGTACATCTATTCCCGCGCCACCGCCAACGGCAAGCGCGCGCAGTGCTTCGGCGGCGCCAAGAACCACATGATCGTGATGCCCGATGCCGATCTGGATCAGGCCGCTGACGCGCTGGTTGGCGCAGGCTTCGGCGCGGCCGGCGAACGCTGCATGGCAATCTCGGTTGCGGTTCCGGTCGGTGAGGAAACCGCCGACAAGCTGATCGAGAAGCTGATCCCGCGGATCGAAAAGCTGAAAGTCGGCCCCTACACCGCCGGCGACGACGTGGATCTGGGTCCGGTTGTGACCGCGGCGGCCAAGGAGCGTATCCTGGGCCTGATCCAGTCCGGCGTTGACCAGGGCGCCACGCTGGTGGTCGATAACCGCGACTTCAAACTGCAGGGTTACGAGGACGGGTTCTTCGTCGGCGCCCACCTGTTCGACCATGTCACCCCCGACATGGACATCTACAAGCAGGAGATCTTCGGTCCGGTGCTTTCCACTGTGCGCGCAAGCACTTACGAGGAAGCATTGAAGCTGGCGATGGATCACGAGTACGGCAATGGCACCGCGATCTTTACCCGTGACGGCGACACCGCGCGCGACTTTGCCTCCCGCGTGAACATCGGCATGGTGGGTATCAACGTGCCGATCCCGGTGCCGCTGGCCTATCACACCTTCGGCGGCTGGAAGAAATCGATGTTCGGTGACCTGAACCAGCACGGGCCCGACAGCTTCAAATTCTACACCCGCACCAAGACGGTGACCTCCCGCTGGCCTTCGGGCATCAAGGAAGGTGGCGAATTCAACTTCAAGGCGATGGACTGACCTGTCGCCCCAAAACGAGAAAAGGCCCCGGACATTCCGGGGCCTTTTTCCATGGCGCCGCGCGCTCCCGCCCAGATAGAGCGGCAGGCGGGCGTTATTCGCGGCACAGGGCCAGAAAAATAAGGGCTTCGACCAATTTATGCTTGTTCCGCCGCGTAACTCGTCTATCCGGTCATGGATGGACAGAAAAACGGCAGGCGCATGAGCACGACAGACGAATCCAACCAGCCGCAGGCGGCTGCGAAATCCGCCCGCGACTGGGTCAAGATCCTGGCCCAATACCGCGACCCAAGCCCCCTGCGCAGCAGCTTTGAGCTGGCAGTGACGGTCGTGCCCTTCCTGCTGCTCTGGGCCCTGGCCTGGTGGTCGCTGTCGATCAGTTACTGGCTGACGCTGGCTATCTCCGTTCTGATCGCCGCCTTCCTGCTGCGGCTGTTCACCATTCAGCACGATTGCGGCCATGGCTCCTTCTTCAGCAACCGTCGGCTCAGCGACTGGACCGGTCGCATCATCGGGGTGCTGACCCTCACGCCATATGATGTCTGGCGCCGCACCCATTCGATCCATCACAACACCCATGGCAATCTGGGCAAACGCGGCATGGGCGATATCCACACCATGACCGTGGCCGAATACCACGCCGAAAGCCGCTGGGGCCGACTGATGTATCGGCTCTATCGCCATCCGGTGACACTTTTTGCCATCGGTCCCGGCTATCTGTTCTTCCTGCAAAACCGTATCCCCTACGGTCTGATGGGCCAGGCCCGCTACTGGATCAGCGCCATGGGCACCAATCTGACCATTATTCTGGCGCTGGCGGTGATCTGGTATTTCGGCGGGCTGATGCCGCTGCTGCTGATTTTTGTGCCCGCCACGCTGCTGGCTGCCACCGCCGGGCTGTGGCTGTTCTACGTCCAGCATCAGTTCGAGACGACACAGTGGGAGCAGGAAGAGGACTGGCACCTGCATGACGCCGCCCTGCATGGCAGCTCGCATTATGTTCTGCCGCCGGTGCTGCAATGGATCAGCGCCAATATCGGCATCCACCACGTTCATCACCTTTATAGCCGCATTCCCTTCTACCGGCTTCCCCAGGTGCTGCGCGACCACGCCGAACTGGCCGAGGGCAACCGGATGACCATCCGCGAAAGCCTCGCCAATGCGCGGCTGCACCTCTGGGACGAGAAGACCAAGCGCCTGCTGTCCTTTGCCCAGGCGCGCCAGCTCTACGGCTGACCCTCACCGGCGCCCAGGCGCCGAAAGAACGGCAGACTTCCGCCACTCACGGTCTCACCGGGCTACACAACCCTGTGAGACCGGCTGAATTTCGCGACCTGCCCCTAGGAAATTCCGCAGCACTACCTAGTTTGCCAACTAACGTCCGAGCAGACTGTCGAAGGATACCATGAGCAACTTTCGTATGACCCGCCGCGCTGCCCTCACCGGGATTGGCGCCACATTGGCCACCCCGGCGCTGCTGCGCGCCCAGTCGAGCGACGCCTTTCCGGTGGAAGAGCCAAAGATCGAAACCGAAATCCCGGTGAAACGCAATATTTCCTCCTTCCAGCAGCAGGCCTGGCAGGATCACTTCGATGATCTGGGCGTGGGCTGCATGTTGGCCGATATTTCCTCGCGCGCGCTGCATTACTGGGGGCCGGATGGCGAGACCTACCGGCTGTTCCCCTCCTCGGTGCCGATGACCGAGGAGCTGACCCGACGCGGCTATACCGAAATTGTGCGCAAGGCGGAGAACCCCAGCTGGACTCCAACCGCCTCCATGCGCGAGCGTGACCCGACACTGCCGGTCCGCATCGACGGCGGCGACCCGGGCAACCCGCTGGGCACACGTGCGATGTATCTCGACTGGCCGGCCTATCTGGTGCATGGCACCCATGACACCCGCAAGATCGGACGGCAAAGCTCCTCCGGCTGTATCGGCCTTTACAATCAGCACGTCGAATCGCTTTACGAGATGGTGAAGATCGGCACAAAGGTGCGCCTGCTCTGATCCATCCGCCCGCAGGCGGCGGCCGGTCAAATATCCGTCGGCCTGAGCGCCGGTCGGCCACCATGGCAGATCCCCGCGCCACGCGGATGTCATAACAAAAACGCGCCTCCGGCAGACCGGGGCGCTTTTTTTTCCTCTTTGGCGGGTCGCTTTTTCGACGGCAGGCTTTGCGCCGGAAGCATCGCCGGCTCAGCAAATGCGGATCCCGGTCAGCGACGCCACGGATGGAGGGTTAGACCTTGCCCTCCGCAAGGCTTAAATGATCCGGCTTCAGCCCATCGTCATAGCGCTGGATCGCCTTTGTTAGAAGCGCCTCGAAATCGCGGACATATTGCTCGGTATCATACAGCGGCGTGGTGGCGATATTCGCCTTCAGCTTCTCGCGCAGCGCCTGTCGTTCCTCGGCGTTCCGGGCCAGCCGCAGCGCCAGCGCGCGATACTCCTCCTCCGTCTCGGCAATCAGCTCAGGACAACCCACGGCGGTGACGACGCTCGCCGCGACCCGCGCCGCAAACTGCTGCCCCAGTTTGGTCACCACCGGCACGCCCGACCACAGCGTCTCACTCGCCGTGGTGTGGGCATTACAGGCAAAGGTATCAAGAAAGATATCCGCCAGCGGCAGACGCGCAATGTGATGGGGAGTAGGACAACGCCCGGCAAAGACGATCCGATCCGCCGGCACACCACGAGCCTCCGCCTCCTTGCGGATGTTATCACGGATCACACCAGGCACTGCAAGGAACCACAGGACACTGCCATCGACCTCCTTGAGCAGGTCCATCCAGATGTCGAACTCCGCCGGGGAAACCTTGTTATGGTTGTTGAACGAACAGAAAACCACCGCATCCTCGGGCAGCCCCATATCCGCGCGGGTCGGTCCGGTCTCGGGATGGGGACGACTGTTGTCATTTACCTGATAGCAATTCGGCATATACAGGATTTTTTCTGAGAAATGGCGCCGCCCCTCTTTTGGTACGGTGACAGCGTCAGCGACGAAATAGTCCATCGCGGGCATTCCCGTGGTGCCTGGGTAGCCGAGATAGGAGATCTGCACCGGTGCCGCGCGAAAGCCGAATATCGTTGGCCTTGCGTCTTTGGTGTAGCCTTTCAGATCGATCGCGATGTCCAGACTGTCCCCCCGGGCCAGCTCCGCGACATCCTCGTCTTTCAGGTTATGGATCGGCCGGTAGCAGTCGGCAGCGTCGAGCACGCGCTGACGCATGACATCGCTTGGTTCGCGGCTGTAGTCATAGATGTAGATTTCGTAGTTATCACGGTCATGCAATTCGAAGTGGCGCGCCATCAGGAACATGGTCGCGTGATTGAAGAAATCGCAGGAGAAATAGCCAATCCGGATCTTGCGACCAGCCACCGGAGTCCTGTTGAACTTACGGGCCACTTTTCGTTCGGAAATCGTCACCTTGTTCTTCGTCTTGCTCACCACGCGTTTCTTCTGGAACGCGGCGTCATCGACATAGAGCAGCGTGGTGAACGGATCGCCGTTGGCCGGGTCGTTATCGAGGATCCTCAGCTTGTTCTTCTGATCCTTGTAGACGGTCCAGTCGCAAAGGTTCATCTGCGACTGCACAAGCCGGGAGACATTCATCGCATTTTCCGGGTCGATCTGATAAACCGCCTCAAAGAAGCCAACGGCATCTGTCAGCTTGTCCATCAGAAACAGAATGGTCCCGATCGCGCTGAGCCATTTCGGATTGGTCGGCTCAAGTTTAAGCGCGCCCATAAGATGCTTCAGCGCCAGTTCGTATTTTTTCTCCTGCATGAAGCTGGAAGCAATCTCCGCATGCAGCGTCGCGTTGTCCGGCTCAAAGGCAAGCGCGCGGGTCGCAAAGTCGCGCGCGCGTGGATAGTCAGCCTCGATAAAGGCACGCCCCGCCTCTGCTTTCAGCGCCAGCGCCGGCGATGGCGCCGGAGTTTCCAGCCTGCGACGCGCTGATTTCGGAAGATGTTTGGTGCGCAATGGCTTGTTCATCGAAAGTCTGCCCTCAGCTGATCATCCGTGGCGGGCGATGCACCACGGTTTTTGACAAATTTCGGTCAGTTTGGAAGAAAATACCTAAGAAACGGTTCACTTTCAGCCAGATGGCGCCCCTTGCGTCAATGCCACGGTCAACCATCGGCAAACGCCGCCGGACCGACATTTCTGCACAGCAGCTTTGCACCGCTGCGGCTTGCCCTGCTGCCCTTGGGTCGCTAGAAAATAAACAACCGTTCAATTCATGACGACCCCGGCGGGTCAGATCCGGGCCGGGCCGCGTTCACATCAGGGAGGATATGCTGTGGATTTCGCATTGACCGAGGAACAGACCGCCATTTTCGATATGGCTTTCGCCTTTGGACAGGAGCATATCGCCCCCTTCGCCCGCCAGTGGGAGGCCGAAGGCACCATTCCGAAATCACTCTGGCCGCAGATCGGCGAGCTGGGGTTCGGCGCGCTTTATGTCTCCGAGGAAACCGGCGGCGCGGGGCTGTCCCGGCTGGATGCCACATTGGTCTTTGAGGCGCTGTCGATGGCCTGCCCGTCTGTTGCCGCCTTCCTGTCGATCCACAATATGTGCGCCAAGATGCTCGACAGCTTTGCCAGCGACGAGATGAAGGCCCGGATCATGCCCGACATCCTGTCGATGCAGACCGTGCTCAGCTACTGTCTGACCGAACCCGGCTCCGGCTCCGATGCCGCCGCCCTCAAAACCCGCGCCACCAAGACCAACGAGGGCTACACCCTCAACGGCACCAAGGCGTTCATCTCCGGTGGCGGCTACTCTGACGCCTATGTCTGCATGGTGCGCACCGGCGAAGACGGCCCCAAGGGGATCTCCACCGTCTATGTCGAAGATGGCACGGCGGGCCTCAGCTTTGGCGGGCTTGAGGAAAAAATGGGCTGGAAGAGCCAGCCCACCGCGCAGGTCCAGTTCGACGACTGCACGATCCCGGCCAATAACCTGGTCGGCGAAGAAGGCAGCGGCTTCAAATACGCGATGAAGGGTCTCGACGGCGGGCGCCTGAATATCGCCTCCTGCTCGCTCGGGGCTGCGCAGCAGGCGCTGACCATGACCCTGAAATACATGTCCGAACGCAAGGCCTTTGGCAAAACCATCGACCAGTTCCAAGGCCTGCAATTCCGCCTCGCCGATATGGAAATCGAATTGCAGGCGGCCCGTGTGTTCCTGCGTCAGGCGGCGTGGAAGCTGGATCAGGGCGCGCCGGATGCCTCCAAACACTGCGCGATGGCAAAGAAATTTGTCACCGAAGCAGGCTCCAAAGTGGTGGATCAATGTTTGCAGCTGCATGGCGGCTATGGCTATCTTGCCGATTACGGCATCGAAAAACTGGTGCGTGATCTGCGCGTCCACCAGATCCTGGAAGGCACCAATGAAATCATGCGGGTGATTACCGCGCGCCATCTGCTGGCGGAAAACCACTGAGGCTGACATGAGCGATATTGATATCCGCATCACCGGCCGCGCCGGGCGGATCACCCTGACCCGTGGCAAGGCGCTGAATGCGCTGAGTTATGACATGTGTCTGGTGGTCGATGCCGCCCTCAGGGCCTGGGCAACGGATGACGCAGTCGATCTGGTGGTCATGGACGCCGAGGGCGAAAAAGCCTTCTGCGCCGGCGGTGACATTGCCGAACTCTACCAGACCGGCACCAGTGGCGACTATGACTATGGTCGCCGGTTCTGGCGCGATGAATACCGTATGAACGCCCGGATCTTCGAATACCCCAAACCGGTGGTCAGCTTCCTTCAGGGGTTTGTCATGGGTGGCGGCGTCGGTCTTGGCTGCCACGGCACCCATCGCATTGTCGGCGACAGCACACGTATTGCCATGCCCGAGGTCGGCATCGGCCTCATCCCCGATGTGGGCGGCAGCCTGATGCTGGCTCTGGCGCCCGGTCGGCTTGGTGAATATCTGGGCCTCACCGGTGCGCGCATGACGGCGGCGGACGCGATCTACGCAGGCTTTGCCGACCATTACATTCCCGAGGCCAGCTGGCCTGCGCTGATTTCGGAGCTTGAGCAGACCGGCCGTGCCGAGAGTCTCGAAAGCAGCGCAGAGACCGCCCCCGAAGGGCAGCTGGCCGCGCTGCGTGCCGACATTGACCGCAGCTTTGGCGGCGAGGCGCTTGGCGATATCCTGACGGCGCTCAATCATGACGCCAGCAGCTTTGCCGAGGACACGCTGAAAACCCTCCGCCGCAATTCGCCGCTATCAATGGCCTGCACCGTCGAGCTGCTGCACCGGATGCGCCTTGGCAGCATGAGTATTCGCAAAGCGCTGGAACTGGAGTATCGCTTTACTCACCGCGCAATGGAAAAGGGCGATTTTCTGGAGGGCATCCGCGCCCAGATCATTGACAAGGACCGCCAGCCCAAATGGCAATATGCAGATCGTGAAGTGCCTGCTACCGCTGTCAGCCAGATGCTGATGCCACTGGCCCGCGACACGCTGCAGTTCGAGGAGGAGTAAGACATGAACATCGGATTTATCGGTCTCGGCAATATGGGGGGGCCAATGGCCGCCAATCTGGCCAAGGCAGGCCACACCGTCACCGGCTTTGACATGGCGGATGTCTCGATCGAGGGCGTCACCATGGCGGCCTCCGCCGCTGAGGCCGCGACCGGCGCAGAGGTAGTGATCACGATGCTGCCCAACGGCGAGATCCTGCGCTCGGTTGCCGATGACGTGATCCCCGCAATGGCGACCGGTGCTACATTGGTTGACTGCTCTACCGTCGACGTCGACAGCGCCCGCGCGGTCGCCGATCGTGCCGGGTCGGCCAATCTGATGTTTGTCGACGCCCCGGTTTCCGGCGGTATTGGTGGCGCATCGGCCGGCACGCTGACCTTCATGGCCGGTGGCAGCCAGGCCGCCTTCGACGCCGCCAAGCCGCTGTTTGACGTGATGGGACAAAAGGCTGTGCACTGCGGCGATGCCGGCGCCGGTCAGGCCGCCAAGATCTGTAACAACATGATCCTCGGCATCACCATGATCGGCACCTGCGAGGCTTTTGCCCTTGCCGACAAACTGGGTCTCGACCGTCAGAAGATGTTCGATGTGGTCTCCACCTCCTCTGGCTACAGCTGGTCGATGAACGCCTATTGCCCCGCGCCGGGGGTTGGCCCGCAATCACCTGCCGATAATGACTACCAGCCCGGTTTTGCCGCAGAGCTGATGCTGAAGGATCTGCGCCTGGCCCAGCAAGCCGCCCATAGTGCCGATGCCGACACGCCGATGGGGGCGCTGGCGCAGGCGCTTTATTCCATGTTTGTTGAGGAAGAAGGCGGCGCAGGCAAGGATTTCAGCGCCATGCTGCCGCGCTTCGCGGCCCGCAGCCGCCACGATTGAACCGACAGCTGAGCCTTTTTGTCTCCGCCAGATCCGGCCCCCCTTGACCTGACGCCTGCCTCAGGGTTCGTAAAAAACATCCAGACGCCGCACCCATTCCGGGCTGCGGCGTTTTTCTCTGATTTGGCGTTATTCACGCATTTTGATGCTGGCCCCCTTAGGCGCTTTACAAGCGGGGGAATTAAATAAAATGATCAACAGTTTGGCGGGAAAGCTTCGTTAACAGGCAATTAATTAACAGATCTTCACATTAGGAAATGTAAAATTATTATTTTTACGCAAGGCGACGCGTTAACTTTTTCCTAGACGCATGAATATTCATATGTCAACCTACGAATAGATCAGCCAAATATCTGATCCCCCCTGACGATGCGGCTAAAAACGGCCACTCTCTCTGGAAGCAATCCGGGCCCTATTTCGTTAATTGGCAGTAGGCCGATAGCGTATAGACATTAATACGGCAATTATCAGGAAAGGACCGACCTATATATAAGCGACACTTTGCGAATACGTAAGAAACGACACTGAACCCCCACCGGTATCGTCTATTTCGTCGCATTTACACAGGTTCGCTTGGCTTCTGAGAAGAAGACTTCCACGCCAATTGGATTAAACGATTTTGGTTTGCGGCATCTGCTGCCTGCGCCCCTCGTCCGCAGGCTCTCCCCCACCCCCCCGAAGGGTGCCGCGCCGTCCCAATCCAGCTCTGTGGAAAGCGCCGCTGACAGAATGTCGGCGGCGCTTCGTCTTTTTAGGCTTCGTCGTTTCAGGATACCGTTTCGCAGGACATTGGCAGGATCGGTTCAGCGCGACAGGGACTATGTCCCGCCATAGACTGACCGCCGCGCCTGGCGGATCACTCCGCCGCCAGGCTGCGCGCCTTCAGGATATCCTTCAGGTAGTGACCGGTATGGCTGCCCTCGGTGGCGGCAACCTCCTCGGGCGTGCCTGCGGCCACGATCTGACCGCCGCCGTCACCACCTTCAGGACCGATATCAATGATCCAGTCGGCGGTTTTGATCACATCTAGGTTATGCTCGATCACCACGACGGAATTGCCCTGATCGACCAGCTCATGCAGCACTTCCAGCAGCTTGCGTACATCCTCGAAATGCAGACCAGTGGTCGGCTCGTCCAGAATATAGAGCGTCCGCCCGGTTGAGCGTTTGGCAAGTTCCTTTGACAGCTTGACCCGCTGCGCCTCGCCGCCGGACAGGGTGGTCGCCTGCTGGCCCACCTTGATATAGCCAAGGCCGACCCGCATCAGCGCATCCATCTTGTCACGGATGGACGGCACCGCCTGGAAGAACTGCTGCGCATCCTCCACCGTCATATCCAGCACATCGGCAATCGACTTGCCCTTGAACTGGATCTCCAGCGTCTCACGGTTATAGCGTGCGCCCTTGCAGGTTTCGCATTCGACATAGACATCCGGCAGGAAGTGCATCTCGATCTTGATCACCCCGTCACCCTGACAGGCCTCGCAGCGACCGCCCTTCACGTTGAAGGAAAACCGACCCGGTTTGTAGCCGCGCGTCTTTGACTCCGGCAGCCCTGCAAACCATTCGCGGATCGGGGTAAAGGCACCGGTGTAGGTCGCCGGGTTTGACCGTGGCGTCCGGCCAATCGGGCGCTGGTCGATGTCGATCACCTTGTCCAGATGCTCCAGCCCCTTGATCGTCTCGCAGGGCGCCGGTGTCTGACGCGCGCCGTTCAATCGCATGGAGGCGGTCTTGAACAGCGTCTCAATCGTCAGCGTGGATTTGCCGCCGCCAGAGACGCCGGACACACAGAGGAATTTGCCCAGCGGAAACTCCGCCGTCACCTCTTTCAGGTTGTTGCCGGTGGCCTTCACCACTTTCACCGATTTGCCATTGCCCTTGCGCCGCTCGGCGGGGACCGCGATCTCACGCTTGCCGGACAGATATTGCCCGGTGATCGAGGCTTCATCGGCCGCGATCATCTCCGGCGTGCCATGGCTGACCACCTGGCCGCCATGCACCCCGGCACCCGGACCGATGTCAAAAACATAATCCGCCTCGCGGATCGCATCCTCGTCATGTTCGACAACAATCACCGTATTGCCCTGATCGCGCAGGTTTTTCAGCGTCTCCAGCAGCCGGTCATTGTCGCGCTGATGCAGCCCGATAGAAGGTTCATCCAGCACATAGAGAACGCCCGTCAGACCAGAGCCGATCTGCGACGCCAGACGGATCCGCTGGCTTTCGCCACCGGAGAGCGTGCCGGCATTGCGGCTGAGCGTCAGATATTCCAGACCGACATTGTTGAGGAACCCCAGACGTTCGCGGATCTCCTTCACGATGGCGCGGGCGATTTCCTGTTTCTGCGTCGACAGGTGGTTGGGCACATCCTCGATCCAGGCCAGCGCCTCGCGGATCGACATCTGCACCACCTGCCCCACATGCAGCCCGGCGATCTTGACCGCCAGCGCCTCTTCGCGCAGTCGGTAGCCTTCGCAGGTGCCACAGGGGCGGTTGTTCTGATAGCGTTCGAACTCCTCGCGGATCCAGCTGGAGTCGGTCTCGCGGTAGCGACGTTCCATATTGGGGATCACCCCCTCAAAAACCCGCGTCACCTCATAGACACGACCGCCCTCATCGTAGCGGAACTTGATTTCCTCATCGCCAGAACCGTGCAGAAACACCTGCTGCACCTTATTGGGCAGGTCCTTCCACTTGGTGTTCTTGTCGAACTGGTAATGTTTGGCGATAGCTTCGATGGTCTGCAGGAAATAGGGCGATTTGCCCTTGCGCCAGGGCGCCAGCGCGCCGTCATAGATCTTCAGGTTCTGATCCGGCACCACCAGCCGCTCGTCAAAAAACAGCTCAACCCCCAGACCGTCACATTCCGGGCAGGCCCCAAACGGCGCGTTAAAGGAAAACAGCCGTGGTTCGATCTCGGGAATGGTAAAACCGCTGACCGGGCAGGCAAAATTCTCGGAAAAAGTAATCCGCTCCGGCGTCGGCGCTTCTTCGCCCTCGGCCGCACGCGGGGCGGTTTCCAGAATGGCGATGCCATCAGCCAGATCCAGCGCGGTGCGCAGGCTGTCGGCCAGCCGGGTTTCCAGACCCTCACGGACCACCAGACGATCAACCACCACATCAATGTCATGGCGGAACTTCTTGTCCAATGTCGGCGGTTCATCCAGCTCGTAGAATTCGCCATCCACCTTCACGCGCTGGAAGCCCTGCTTGCGCAGCTCGAGGAACTCCTTGCGGTACTCCCCCTTGCGGTCCCGCACGATGGGCGCCAGCAGGAAACCACGGGTACCCTCCTCCAGCGTCATGATGCGATCGACCATATCCTGCACCTGCTGCGCCTCGATCGGCATTCCGGTGGCGGGCGAATAGGGCGTGCCCGCGCGGGCAAACAGCAGACGCAGATAATCGTAGATCTCGGTCACGGTCCCCACAGTCGAACGCGGGTTCTTCGAGGTGGTCTTCTGCTCAATGGAGATCGCAGGCGACAGGCCGCTGATGTGATCCACATCCGGCTTTTCCATCATGTCGAGGAACTGGCGCGCATAGGCCGACAGGCTCTCGACATAGCGGCGCTGGCCTTCGGCATAGATGGTATCAAACGCGAGGCTGGACTTGCCCGAGCCGGACAGGCCGGTGATCACCACCAGCTGATCGCGCGGGATATCCACGTCGATGTTTTTCAGGTTGTGCTCGCGCGCGCCGCGCACTTCGATCGATTTCAACTCAGCCATACTGCCCCCAGATTCAACGCCAGCCGCCCTTGCGACCGGTGTCCGACCCTACAGATAGGGACTGCGCGCCGAGTCTCCAATAGAAAAAAGAGAACAGAGGGCGAACGCCTTCAGATAGCTGCCCTTTGCGCCCGCCGCCGGGCCAGCATCACATGCACGGCCAAGCCGCCAAGGAACAGCAGCAGCGCCATCCCCATCATCCCGTGGTATCCGCCAAGCGCAACAGCCGCCACCATCAGCGGCGTGCCAATGGCATTGCCCATATTGCCGGCCTGGCTCATCGCGCCATTGGATTGCGCCTGTTCTGCCGCCTCAGCATTCAGCTGCGGCACCGAGGCAAAGCTGGCCCCCTGCACCAACCCAAAGGCCACCGCCAGCGCCATGCAGGCCAGCGGCAGCCCCGGCATCAGCAGCAGCCAGACCGCGCCACCAGCGGCCAGCAGGAACCCCGCCTGCACCACCCGCACCGCCGCCACCCGGCGCAGCAACCAGACCCCGAGTGTCATCGAGGTGGCAATGCTGACCAGCGGCATGGCGCTGACCACGCCGACCCGTACGTCCGCATCCAGATGCGGCGGCAGGACCGTCAGCAGCGCCACGAAACAGGTGGTATAGAACAGCCAGCCCGCCGCCGGGGCCACTTTGGCCGGAGAGCGGTAGATCTCAAGATGCAGGCCAGGCAGCTCCGCCAGCTTGGGCAGCGGCAGACGCGGCGGCACCTGCACCGATTTCAGCACCCGCCCCAGCACCAGCGCCAGCACCGCCATCACCAGCGCATGGGCGCCAAACAGCGACAACAGGCCGAACCCGGCAACCAGCGGCAGGCCGAACCAGACCAGCAGCGCAAAGGACACGCCAAAGAAGGTGCTCCAGATCGACAGCGCCGTGCCACGGTGGCGCGGGCTACAGATCTGCGGGATCAGTGTTGGGGCTGCCACCACGATCCCCAGATGCGACAGACCTTCGATCAGCCGTGTTGCCAGAAACAGACCATAAGGCAGATGCAGCGCCTGAAGCGCCGACATCGCCGCCCCGATCCACAGCGCCCAGACAAGGCTGCGGCGATAGCCGAAGGAGGCGACAAACCCGCCCGCAACCACGCCCAGCAGAATGCCCAGCACCCCGACCATGGTCACCGTCAGGCTCAGCGATGACCCCGCAGCCGGATACAGCAGCCCCAGCTGATCAAAAATGATCGCGATCTTGCCGTATTGCGCCGCCGCCCCCAGGCCGGCGACCCAGATGATCATCACCACGCCCCAGCGGGTCTGCGGTTCCTGGAGGTGGGGGGTGTTCATGGGGCTGCCCTCATTGCAATTGCGCCTGGCGCTTGGAATCCGCCAAAACCGGTCGAAGCGCATGGCATAGCGCGCCCCACTGCAAAGCACCAGCCGAGCGATACATCAAACACGACCCCCCGGACGCAGAAACGCCCGAAGCATGGCCTCGGGCGTTTCTGTCATCTCAATCAATCAGGCCAAAAGACCAGATTACATATGGATCACCCGATCAAAGGCATCGAGCACGCTCTCATGCATCATCTCGCTCAGCGTCGGATGCGGGAAGACGGTGTTCATCAGGTCTTCTTCGGTGGTCTCGAGCTGGCGACCCACCACATAGCCCTGGATCATCTCGGTCACCTCGGCGCCAACCATATGGGCCCCCAGCAACTCGCCAGTCTTGGCGTCAAAGATGGTCTTCACCATGCCCTCGGCCTCCCCCAGCGCAATCGCCTTGCCGTTGCCGATGAAGGGGAAGCGGCCGACCTTGATGTCATAGCCCAGCTCCTTAGCTTTCGCTTCGGTATAGCCAACTGAGGCGACCTGCGGCTGGCAGTAGGTGCAGCCTGCAATGCTTTCCGGCTTCACCGGATGCGCGTGCTTGCCCGCGATCAGCTCGGCCACCATGACGCCCTCATGCGACGCCTTATGCGCCAGCCAGGGCGCCCCTGCGATATCGCCGATGGCATAAAGGCCATCGACACCGGTGCGGCAGTATTCATCGGTCACGACATGGGTCCGGTCGACCTTGACGCCCAGACCTTCCAGCCCCAGCCCCTCGACATTGCCGACGATGCCCACGGCGGAAATCACGGTGTCAAACTCCTGTTTCTCCACCTTGCCGCCGACCTCAATATGGGCGGTGACTTTGCCCTTGCCGCGGTCCAGCTGCTTGACCATGGCTTTCTCCATGATCTTCATGCCCTGTTTGACAAAGGCCTTCTTGGCAAAGGCGGAGATTTCCGCGTCCTCGACCGGCAGCACCCTGTCCATCACCTCAACAACCGTGGTGTCAGCGCCCAGCGTGTTGTAGAAGCTGGCAAATTCAATGCCGATGGCGCCGGAGCCGATGACCAGCAGCTTCTTCGGCATCCGCACCGGTTGCAGCGCGTGTTTGTAGGTCCAGACCAGATCGCCGTCCGCTTCCAGCCCCGGCAGCTCGCGCGCACGGGCGCCAGTTGCCAGCACGATATTCTTCGCCGCCAGTTCCTGCGTGCCCTTTTCGGTTTTCACCGACACTTTGCCCTTGGCCGGGATCGTCGCCTCGCCCATTACCACGGCAATCTTGTTCTTCTTCATCAGATGGCCAATGCCGCTGGACAGCTGCTTGGCCACCCCGCGCGAACGTTTCACCACAGCGTCCAGATCATAGCCGATGTTGTCTGCCTTCAGGCCGAAATCCTTGGCCCGCTCCATCAGGTGGAACACTTCCGACGAGCGCAGCAGCGCCTTGGTCGGGATGCAGCCCCAGTTCAGGCAGATGCCACCCATATGTTCACGTTCGACAATGCAGGTCTTCAACCCCAGCTGGGCGGCACGGATGGCGGCAACATAGCCCCCCGGCCCTGCGCCGATTACGATCACGTCATAGGTTTCTGCGGCCATGGTGGTTCCTCGCCATACTGGATCAAAAACTAGTTCACCGTTAAACTATTTCTCACGGCACTGCAATCACACTATGCAACCGCATAGGAGCCATGCAAGAAACAGCGACGCCGCACCCCGTTCCTTGGGGCGCGGCGCAAAAACAGTGTCAGGGCAGGATGCGTTTCAGGCAAGCCCGAAAGGCAGCCGCCTCAGCCTGCGGCCTGAAGACTGCGCATGGTGCTGCCATAGCCACCGGCCATGACGTAATCCATTTCCGGCGCGGTGCTGCTGCGCGCCAGCGCCTCGTTCCGATAGGGGAAACGGCCGAACTGGCGGATCACCTCGCGGTGGGCGCGCGCATGCAGCAGATTGGATGCACCGTTCATGGGCATCCGCTCCAGCATCAGCCGCACGCAGCGTTCCTGATCGCACAGGTTCTCCGAATGCATCAGCGGCAGGTAGAAAAACTGCCGCTGCGGTTCGTCGATCTTCATGTCCCAGGACTTGCTGATCGCACATTTCGCCGCCGCCAGTGCCAATGTATCCGACGAGAAGGCCTGCGCCTGCCCCCGGAACATGTTGCGCGGAAACTGATCGGTCAGGATGATATAGGCCAGAACCCCCTGCGGGCTGCTGCGCCAATGGTCGCATTTGCCGGCACAGGCCGCCTCCCATGTTGGCTGAAACCGGCGCCGGATCTCCTCATCCAGCGCGTCATCCTGCATGTACCACCCCTTCTCTCCCGTGCTTACAAGCCAGAAGTCCAGGATCTCCTCGGGACCTGTCATAGGTCTGCCTCCACATAGATACCGTTCTGAAATTCAGACTTTTTTGCAGAGATTTTACAAGGGCAAGCCCGTCACGATTTGCGTCATACACGACAGTTTCGTGAAAAACTTGCCACAGTTCCCGTGAGTTAGCGCAATCAGCTCGCTTCGGCGGCGGCTTCTTGCTCCTCGATGTCCGCCTCGATGGCATATTCCTGGGCGAACTCAACCGCAACAGGAGAGGCCGTCGGCGACATCGCAGACATGATCCCGGTCTCTTCGGTGGGAATCGCCGGGCGCTGGGTTGTGCGATAGGCAGCATAGACCGCCAGCATCAGCAGCAGCAGCGCGGTAAACAGGAAGAACCCCGGCGCACCAAAGACCTCATCCCCCATCAGCCAGCCGGTGATCAGCGGCCCGGCGACAGCACCCAGCCCGTTGATGAACACCAGCCCACCCGAGGCCGCCGCCATGTCGTCATAGTCGAGATAATCGTTGGTATGGGCAATCAGCAGCGAATAAAGCGGGTTGGTCATGCCCCCGATCAGGAAGGCCGCAATCAGCAGGAAACGGAAATCAGCCCCCAGGATCATCGCCCCGATCGCAGCACCGCCGGCAACCGCCGCGCCAAACAGGATCAGGATCCGCCGATCCATCCGGTCTGACATCCACCCCAGCGGGTATTGCATCAGCACAGCCCCCACATAGAAGGTCGCAACGAAGATCGAAATCTGCGTCAGGCTCAGCCCGGCCGCAGCGCCATAGACCGCGCTCATGCCAAATTGCGCCGAGAACACGCCCCCCAGCAGGAACATGCCCACGCAGCCCAGCGGCGAGGCATCCATCAACTGGCGCAGGGTCATCGGCTTGGTCCGGTCAAAGGCCGGGGTCGGCGAGATCGACAGCAGAATGGGGGCAAAGGAGACCGAAACCACCACCGAGGCGATGACAAAGGTCTCATAGCCCGAGGGATCGCCGACCAGCAACAGCGCCTGCGCGCTGACGATGCCGATCATCTGCACGATCATATAGAGCGACAGCGCCTTGCCCCGGTTGGCATTGTCAGAGGCATTGTTGAGCCAGCTTTCGGCGGTGACATACACGCCGGAGAAACAGAAACCGATCAGCACCCGGCCCAGCATCCAGGCCACCGGGTTGGTGATTGCCGGATAAAGGATCATCACCGCCGAGATGAACGAGGCCAGCGCCGCAAAGACCCGCACATGGCCGACCCGCCGGATCATCTCCGGCGCCAGACGCGATCCGCCCAGAAAGCCGACAAAATAAGCCGACATGACAAAGGACATCTCGAGGGTAGAAAACCCCTCGATCTCACCCCGAACGCCCAGCAGGGTCCCCTGAAGACCGTTGCCGACCATCAGCATACCCATACCCAAAAGCAGCGCCCATGCGCTCGACAGCACCTGCCACATTGCCCGTCTCTCCTACTTCGCTTGTCCGTACCAGAGCGCGCCGAACGGGCTCTGGGCCCGCTCCGGGGTCCTGGTGAATTGGTCACGGGCATCGCAATCGCCCGGCGCCGTTATGAACAGGGTCTTATGGCAGCTTCATGACCAAGAGACCCCAAAAACCGGGTGTGCCCATCGCAAACCCGGTGACAATTGGATCCGGCAGGACCATAGCCCAGACCAGTTAAAAATGCTTCTCGCTGAAATTATCCCTCAGGTCTGCGACATCTCCGCCACCGGCGGTATCAAAAGCGACGCATCGCCATAGGAAAAGAAGCGGTAGTTTTCTGCCAGCGCATGGTCATAAATCGCCCGGATCCGGTCCTGCCCCATCAGCGCCGAGACCAGCATCAACAGCGTCGATTTCGGCAGGTGGAAATTGGTCATCAGCGCATCCGCCACATGGAAGGTGAAACCGGGATAGATGAAGATGTCGGTATCGCCTTCCCAGGGCTCGATTGCACCGCTCTGCCCGGCGCTTTCGATCAGCCGCAGCGCCGTGGTGCCAACCGGGATCACCCGGCCACCTGCGGCCTTGGTTGCGGCAATCTCGGCGGCGGCCTCGGCGCTGACGCGGCCCCATTCGGCGTGCATCCGGTGGGTGGTCACATCCTCGACCTTGACCGGCAGGAAGGTGCCTGCCCCCACATGCAGGGTCACATAGCTGATCTCGACCCCCATGGCCTTCAGCTCTGCCAGCAGCGCCTCGTCGAAATGCAACGAGGCTGTCGGCGCCGCCACCGCGCCGGAATTGCGCGCCCAGACGGTCTGGTAATCGGCCTTGTCCTGCTCATCCGCTGGCCGCTTGGCCGCGATATAAGGCGGCAGCGGCATCGCCCCCGCCTCGGCCAGAGCCGCATCGAAATCGGTGCCACTCAGATTGAACGTCAGGTAGCCCTGCCCGTCCTCGACCCGCTCCAATGTCGCGCTCAGCGCCTCGGAGAACACGATCTCCTCGCCCGGTTTGACCTTCTTCAGCGGCTTCAGCAGCGCCGCCCAGCTGCCATCGGCGCCGGGATCCAGCAGCGTGACCTCCACCTTGGCGGCCATCGGCCCCTGTGCGGTGTCGCGGTGGCGCAGCCCGCTCAGCCGCGCGGGAATCACCTTGGTGTCATTCAGCACCAGCCGGTCACCGGGGCGCAGCCACTGGCCCAGATTGGCAACACGCGCGTCGCAGATGCTATCGCCCTCGGCCACCAGCAGCCGCGCGGAACTGCGCGGCACTGCCGGACGGGTGGCAATGCGGTCATCGGGGAGGTCGAAGTCAAAATCACTGAGTTTCATAGGCTGCGATATAGGCTGTTGCGCGGCCCTTGGCCAATAGGTTTTGCACCTTTGTCCGCGATCGGCACACCGCCCATGGATCGCCTTGGAATGGCCCATGGATGGTCCGATGGCAGCGGGTCGCCCTAGCGGTCTTCGCCCGGCGAAACCGAATAGCTCGGCCTGTCGCGTTCGGCGCGTGGCACGGCGGGGGCTGGCGGCTCCTCCCCTGGCAGCCGCGGCGCCGGTCCGCGAAACAGCTCGCGGAACATCCCCGGCGCCAGCCCCGACAGCGGGTTCACCTGCACCTGAGGATCATCCGCCGTGCCCTTCAGCGTAAAGGCAAAGCCGATCAGCCCCTCACCCTTGCGGGTAAAGACGCGGCCGATGGCGTTGAGCAGATAAATCGGCGAGACCACCCCGCGCATGTTCAGCACGCTGCGCTCCAGATCGTAATTGCCGTCCATCGACAGGCCGATCGACGGCCCCACCGCGCTGCTTTCATGGACAATCAGATGGGTCGCCCCCAGCCTGAACCTCGCCTCCACCGTGGTGAACAGAATGCCCTGCCCGGCCAGCGCGTCGATCAGCCCGACAACGCTGACCGCATTCAGCAGCGCCGCCATTGCGGGGGCGTCCTTGATCCGCGTGTTCTTGACCTCGATCTGGCCGTCATATTCGCCGGGGGCGCCGGGGGCCGGCACCAGCGACATGTCGAATGTCCCGCCAGAGCCATGGCGCAGCACCCCCGCCGCGCGGAACACCCCGCCGGCATCCTGAGACTGGATCCGGGTGGCAAAGCCGCCATCCTTGGGCACCACCACGCCGCTGACCCCGGTCTGCCCGTTCAGCGCCGCGGTGAAGTTGCCGTTGAGACCGCCAGTGGTGGAAAACCGCCCGGCAAAACCGGTGAGCGCGATACTGTCGGTGACCTGCATCCGGTCCAGTTGCAGGCTGATCGGCCCGGTGCCGCCAGAGGCACCACCGCTGCTGCCACTGCCGCCGGAACCATCGGGCATCTGCCGCAGATCCAGCACCCCGTTCAGCACATTGATGGCCGGCGACCGCGCGCCGCGCCCCACCAGATCGACAGCGCCCCGGAACCAGCCCTGCAAGTCGACGCGGTCAAACCGCGCCCGGCGCAGACCACCGCCCGGCTCCAGCGTGATGGCACCGGCCGCCCGCAGCCCCGCCGCCTCCAGCGACAGCGCCTGCACATCCGGCGTCTCCCCAAGGGTCGCGCTGAGTTTCAGCTGGCCGGTGCCTGCCTCGCTCAGCCGCCAACTCAGCGCCGGAATGCGCAGCCCCAGCCCCGCAAGATCGCTTTCCAGGGTCAGCCGCGGCGCCTGCCCCTTGTCGATCACCACCTCATAACGGCCTTCGCCGCGTCCGAATACCGATCCCGCAGGCAGGCCGATATCAAACGTATCAATCGTGTTCTGCGACAGTTCGATGGTGCCGCTGACCCGCACCGGCGCGGCCCCGCCCGCAGCCGCAACCGCCCGCTCCGCCGCCGGTCCCACCGCCTGCCGCCAGATCAGGCTGCCCGGCACCCCGGAAAGCGCGCCGCCGCCCTCGATCTGCACATGGTCCTGATTGCCGCTCAGGCTCAGGGCCTTCGCCGCCACGCGCTGACCCGGCACCAGCACATCGCTGCTGACATCACGCAGGCGCCCCCGGTAGTGATAGGTGATCTCCTCGGGCGTGACACCCTTGCGCAGGGGCACCGCCAGCGTGCCGCTGATCGCAACCTGCCCCGTCGCCAGATCCACCGGCAACCCGGCCTTGTCCATCACCGACAGCGGCGGACGGTTGAGCAGCGACAGCGCCGCCGTCACCGGGCCTGTGGCCTCGATCCGGGCAATCCCCGGCGCGCCGTCCTTCACCGAAGTGTCAGGAATGATGAACGACGTACCCGCCGCATCCACGCGCCCGCCCTGATCCGCCGTCACCCAGCCCTTTGTCGCCATCACCACCAGACGGTTGCCATAAAGGCTGAACTGCCCGGCCGCATCGCGCAGCGGCGGCAGCGTCTTCTGAAACCGGACCGCCGCCTCCTCGAATGCCAGATCCAGATAGACAAACGGCTTTGCCGTGCCCTGGCCACGCAGCGCGAAATTCACATCGCGCGCATAGCCTGCCAGCAGGTTCTCGCGCACCCATTCGCGCGGCTTTGGCGGGGCTGCGGCAGGCCAGACCTCTTTCAGCCGCTCGGCGGTCATCCGGTTGGCGCGTCCGTTCAGCGCGTAATCCCAGCCGGTCTGCCCCGCCGAAATCTCGCCATCCAGCAGGATCCGCGTCTCACCGTCACGCACCAGCATCTCGCCCAGACGCAGCCGAAACGGCGCCATCTCCAGCTTGAAATCCGCCGTCACCCCCGCCAGATCCAGCGGCGCCTCATAGAGTTTCGCCGGATTGAGGCTCAGGTCCTGAAACCGCAGCTGCCCCACCAGATCGGTGAGCTGGCCGTTCTCCACCCCGATCAGCCGCGCCCGCCCCTCCATCGAGCCGGAGCCCCAGCCGCTGTTCACCGACAGCTCGTTGAACTGCAGCTCCTGCCGCGCGGGCAGATAGGTGAAATAGCTCTGCGCGCCGGTGATCGGCACCGGGCGGGTGGCGGCGGTGGGCTGGATCACCCCCTCGCCAATCTGCAAGCTGGCAGAGACCGGCAACAAGGCACCCTCGCTGCTGATGGCACCGCGCAGAGAGCCCGAAATCGGCGCGTCCAGAACATCCAGCCAGCCGAGCGCGGCGCTCTGGGCTGCGATATCCTTGCTCGCCACCGAATTGACCAGGACACCGAAATCCGCCGCCTTGTCGCCAATGGCTGACCTGTAATTCGCCTCGACCGTGCCGACATAATCGCGCCCGCTCAGCAGCGAGAACCCGGCGGCCAGCTCAATCTCCTGTCCGCTGCGGCCCATGCGGATGCTGCCGCCATCCAGCGTCCAGACCCGACCCAGCCGCGCGTCCTCATAGCGTAGGGTCAGCGCCTCGGTCTCCACCGCAACCAGCGCCGACAGCACCGGCAGTTCCAGCTGCCGGTCCCATTGTTCGATTAGCGCAGGCAGGGTGGCGGCCTGCCGCAGCGGCGCCTCCCCCTCGGCCAAACTCAGCGCCAGACCGCCGCTGTTGTCGCGCCGCAGCGTGCCGTAAAGACCGCTCAGCATGATCGTCTTGGGTCGGATCTGCCCGCGCAGCAGCGGCCGCATCGCCAGCGAGGCCTGCGCGTCCGCCAGCCGCGCCACCCGCGCGCCGGTCTCATCGCGCAGGGTCACATCGCGCAGGCTGACACGGGGCCGCCAGCCCCGGTTCACCACCAGATGAATGGCACCGAATTCAATGCTCAGACCGCCGAGGTGCTGCTCGATCCGCCGCTCCACCCGGTCGCGCAGCCAGTCCGGCGCATCTATGCGCGTACCCAGCCCGAGAAAGACAACCCCGCTTGCCAGCAGCGCTAGCAGCACGGCGGTGATGGTCGCACTGCGCAGCATCCGCCGCAGCAGTCGACGTTGGGGCCGCGCGCGCTCCGTCGCCGCGGGCGGCAGATCAGCCCCTGCCGCCGCAGGAATGCCCAGATCCCCGGCCGAAATCCCGTCCGACGCACGAGGCCCCGGCACCGGCACCGCCTGTTCCACCGGTTCTGCCGGTGGCGCCTCATCGGGGCCCAGATAGACAACCCCCTCCGGCGGCGGCACGGCGCGCGCAACAGCCACATCCTCATCCGCCGCAACCCCATCGGGTGCAGCCTCCTGCGGGGCCTGCGCCGACACAGAGGAAGATGGCTCCCGCTCGGGATCCACCGCTATGGGTGAGACCGGTTTAATCCTTGCTTTCCCTTTGCCCGTGATGGCCTAACTATGGCACGCAAACCCTGCGAAACCGTTTTGGAGACCTTAACTTATGCTCGCCCCCTCAGACCCAGCGCCCTCCTTTAACCTGCCCCGCGACGGCGGTGGCACCGTGACGTTGGAGGAGCTGCGCGGCAAGGCCGTTGTCCTGTTTTTCTACCCCCGCGATGATACCCCGGGCTGCACCAAGGAATCCATCGGATTTTCCGAGCACCTGCAGGCCTTTGCCGATGCCGGAACCGTGGTCTATGGCATCTCCAAGGATCCGGTTGCCAAACACGACAAATTTGTCGCCAAACACGGGCTGACCACGCCGCTTCTGTCCGACGCCGACGGCACCACCTGCGAGGATTATGGCGTCTGGAAAGAAAAGAACATGTACGGCAAGAAACACTGGGGGATCGAACGCTCGACCTTCCTCATCGACGCCGAGGGCAATATCGCCCGGATCTGGCGCAAGGTGAAGGTTGACGGCCATGTCGCCGAGGTGCTGGAGGCGGCGCAGGCGCTCTGAACGCGGCCCCATCCCGCCAGCCATTCCGCCCACCGTGCCGGCCGCCCCGCTGATCCAGATCGGCCTGACGCGGGGCCGCCTATCGGGTTGCGCGCCACAGCCGCCGGTGGCAGGGAGGGACAAGAGCAGCCCACCGCCAGTAACGGACCCGCCCAGATGACCAGCGACGCCCCGCAGACCGCAGCCGAGACCACCGCCCCGCTCACCCTTGCGCAGATGGCGCAGCAGGTGCTGACCACCGCAGACGGGCGCGAGAAAACCGCGCTGTCGCGTCGCCACGCCGCGCACTGGTTTGCCTCGCGCGCCGGTGATGCGGATAAGATCGAGATCGGCACCGCCAACCCGCCGCTGCACCCGGCCCGCCCCGAGCGCCCGGAGCTGCTGAACCCCCGCGATGTGCCGCGCCGCCGCCCCGGATCAGAGGCCGGCCGCAAGGCGCTGCTACATGCGGTAGCCCATATCGAACTGAATGCGGTGGATCTGCACTGGGACATCATCGCCCGCTTTTCTCATGTGCCGATGCCGCTTGGCTTCTTTGACGACTGGGTCAAGGCGGCAGATGAAGAATCGAAACATTTCAATCTGATGTGTGATTGTCTTGAGGCACTGGGCAGCCATTACGGAGATCTTCCGGCCCATGCCGGCATGTGGCGCGCCGCCGAGGACACCGCCGAGGATCTGATGGGCCGGCTCGCTGTCGTGCCGATGGTGCTTGAGGCGCGCGGCCTGGATGTGACCCCCGGCATGATCGAGATTTTTCGCAAGGCCAAGCTCACCCAGGCGGTTGACGCACTGGAGGTGATCTACGCCGAAGAGGTCAGCCATGTGGCCTATGGATCGAAATGGTTCCATTTCCTCTGCGGGCGCGACAATCTGGACCCGAAAGAGGTCTTTCACGATCTCGTCGGTCGATATTTCCATGGCCATCTGAAACCGCCCTTCAACGAGGAAAAGCGTGCCGAGGCCGGCATCCCGCCAGATTTCTACTGGCCGCTCACCGAAGATATCCCGATGAAGCCCCCGGCCCTGCGCTAGGCCACCCACAGCCGCAACAGGCGCGGGGCGCGACGCCATCGGCTCCGCGAAGTGGCCAATAGCGCGCTCCCAGCGGCCTGCGCAGGACGCCGCAGACGGTCCAGCAACCTGACCTGAACACCCCTCCGATCCGGTAAGCCTGCCCCATGTCGGCAGGCCGACCGCCGCAGCCCCATTACCGGCCTCACACCAAGGATCGGGCGGCTATCGGCGATTTTTCGCTCATTCACCCGCTGATCTTCGTCCTGCCGCGCGGTTTCCGCGCCCTCCCGCCGAACACCGGGCCAACAGGCTTGCCCAAATTCCTCCGGCTGGCTATTCCCTTTCGCCATGGCGCGTATCTGCGCGTCCAGGCACTGCGACAGGGGCGCTCCGCGGGGGACCGGAACCGACCGTCACACCGGCAGGAGGAGCGCCGGTACAGGCAGTGCGACAACTGGGGCAGGACAAGGACCAAAGCGTGCGAACACGTCTGGCAATCAAAATTCACGCATTTCTTGAACGTCGTTTCCCGGAGCGACGTGTGTTCCTTAAATCCGACACGGATACCCGTTTCATCCGGCTGCGCTCCGAAACCCAGCTCATCGCCTTTGCCGGCATGGCGCTGCTGGTGGCCTGGTCCATCGTCGCCACCGCCATCGTGCTGATGGACAGCATCGGTTCCGGCAATTTCCGCGAACAGGCCAAGCGCGACCAGATGACCTATCGTGCGCGGCTCAATGCGCTGTCGAGCGAGCGCAACGACCGCGCCGCCGAGGCGCTGGCCGCCCAGGAACGGTTCAACGCCGCTCTGACGCAGATTTCCTCCATGCAATCCGAGCTGCTGGCCTCCGAGACCCGCCGCCGTGAGCTGGAAACCGGCATCGAGGTGATCCAGACCACTCTGCGCCAGACCATGAAGGATCGCGAAGCCGCCCGCGACGCCCTCGCCGCGCTGAAACAGGAAACCGCCGCCGACAGCCCGGCCCAGCTGATGGCCGTCAGCGCGCCCGTGCAGATGGAATTCATGGCCGAGGCGCTGGCCGAAACCGCCGCGGAGCGTGACCAGATCGAAGCCAATGCCCAATCCGCGCTTGAACAGCGCGACGCGCTGGAGCTGGAACTGCGGCTGATGGATGAGCGCAACGATCAGATCTTCCGCCAGCTGGAAGAGGCGATGGAAGTCTCCGTCGCCCCCCTCGACAAGATGTTCCGCAGTGCCGGAATGCCCACCGACCGTATCCTTGAACAGGTCCGGCGCGGTTACAGCGGTCAGGGCGGTCCGCTCAGCCCTTTAGCCCTGTCCACGCGCGGTGAGGAACCCACCCGCGAAGAGCGCAGAGCCAACGACCTGCTGCACCAGATGAACCAGCTGAACCTTTATCGGCTGGCCGCGCAGAAGGCGCCTTTCGCCTCGCCGGTGAACCTCAACCTGGTGCGCCGCAGCTCCGGCTTTGGTTATCGTCGCGACCCCAAAACCGGCGGCCGCCGCCTGCACAAAGGCTCCGATTTCGCCGGACAGACCGGCACCGATATCTTTGCCACCGCCGATGGCGTGGTGACTCATGCCGGCTGGCAATCCGGCTACGGAAAACTTGTGACAATTCAACATGCCTTTGGCATTGAGACGAAATATGCCCATAATTCGAAACTCCGCGTGAAGGTCGGTCAAAGGGTCTCGCGCGGGGATCACATTGCTGATATGGGTAACACCGGACGGTCCACCGGGACCCACCTCCACTACGAGGTTCGGGTCAATGGCAACCCCGTAAACCCGATGATCTATATCAAGGCTGCGAGAAATGTTTTCTAAAAGCAAAATCAACGAGCCCGGCCAGAAAGCGGCCGAAGCAACCCCTGCGGCACCT
The DNA here is from genome assembly GCF_048056915.1 of Phaeobacter sp. JH20_02. Taxonomy (NCBI): domain Bacteria; kingdom Pseudomonadati; phylum Pseudomonadota; class Alphaproteobacteria; order Rhodobacterales; family Roseobacteraceae; genus Phaeobacter; species Phaeobacter sp. JH20_02. The sequence goes on from NZ_JAYMVP010000028.1 coordinate 210,928, forward strand.
GCGCCGTCTTCCGCTCCGGTTCCGCCCGCCAGCGATTTCAAGGCCACCGCGCCCAAGGCCAAGCCACCGGCCTCCGTGCTCAGCTCGGATCTGCACATCACCGGCAACCTCAAGACCACCGGCGATATCCAGGTCGAAGGCACCGTCGAAGGCGATATTCGCGCCCATCTGCTGACCATTGGCGAAAGCGCCACCATCAAGGGCGAAGTGACCGCCGATGACGTGGTGATCAATGGACGCATCGTCGGTCGTGTGCGCGGCCTGAAGGTGCGCCTGACCTCGACCGCCCGCGTCGAAGGCGACATCATCCACAAGACCATCGCAATCGAAAGCGGCGCCCATTTCGAAGGCTCCGTGCAGCGTCAGGACGACCCGCTGAACCCCGGCAAAGCCGCAGCGCCCCGCGCCGCAGCCCCGGCACCGGCCCCCTCCGCCGCCGTCTCCGCAGCCACCGCCGCGCATAAAGCCGAGGGCTGATCCGAGCCTTCCATTGGCCGTATCGACAAAAAATCAACGCCGCAGGTTCCGCCTGCGGCGTTTTTGCTGCGCCATGGTCATCTGCCCGTCTGACCCGACTATCCCAGCATGCGGACGCGACGTCGCCCGGTGAATGCAGCGCGATTCTTAGGCGCGGATCTTGCAGGCATAGGTTGCTCACTGTACGAGACCGTTAAAGTTGCAGGCATTTGGTCTGCTGCATCTCTCATCAGGATCTCTTTCTGTTATGGCAATTTTTACTGTAAATGATCCCACCGGAACGCTGACCCTGGATGGCATCAACGATCTTGGGTTTTCAGGTCTCAGCCTGAGTAGCCGAACCAGCAACCGGCTGTACTTTACCTCCCCCAGCGATACCTCGGTCACCCTGACCGGAACCTTCACCTCATCCTCTCCCTACCTGTGGACCGTGAACTCCATGTCCGTGGCGACCGGCAGGACAACGGTCTATTCCTTCAGCGAATTTTCGATGAACTTCTATCGGTTCGCCTCGTCCAGCGGCAGCGCTCTCGAAGCTGCGCTGCTGACCGGTGATGATACCATCACCTCCAACATGACCGAGGGCAACCGCTGGCTGGCCTATGGCGGCGACGATGTCATCAGCCTTGGCACCGGCAATGACTATGTAAATGGCGGCACTGGCACCGATCGTTTGATCATCAACGACAATTTTGGCCGCGCTTCCGCGTCGTCCTTCTATGGAACTATCACGCTGGAGTCCGCCGATGGCCGCGACACGCTGGTGTCGATCGAACAGCTGCAATTTGCCAACCGCAGCTTCGCGCTGCGCACCGGCAGCAGTTTCGACAACACGCTGAGCGGCGATCAGGATGCCCAGCTGACCAGCGACATGATGCTTGGTGGACGTGGCGCCGATACGCTCTCTGGCCTCTCCGGGCGCGACATGCTGCTGGGCGAAGAAGGCAACGATCGCCTGCTCGGCGGCACGGGCCATGACACGCTGAAAGGCGGCGATGGGGATGATCTCCTGCTTGGCGGCACTGGGCGTGACTGGCTGGCTGGCGATCTTGGCGACGATATTATCGTCGGCGGGTCCCACGGTGACAAACTCATCGGCGGCGGCGGTAATGACCAGCTGCGCGGTCAGTCAGGTCACGACCTCCTGCGCGGCAACTCCGGCCAGGATACACTCCTGGGCGGCCAGGGAGACGACCGCCTCTATGGTGATGGCGGCAGCGACCAGCTGATCGGTCAGGAGGGTGACGATACGCTGACCGGCGGCGCTCACGCCGATATCTTTGTCTTCCATCGTGGCTATGGCAGCGATGTCATCACCGATTTCACCCTTGGCGAGGATCTTATTCAGATCGGGCGTGGCGCGGATGGGGTCGAGGATCTCACCTTCACCCAGCTGGGCGCCGATGTTCAGATCGCCTTTGCCGATGTCACCATTCTGGTCGAGAACAGCACGCTTGAGCAGATCGAGGCGGCGGACAATTTCCTCTTCTGAGCGATATCGCAGATCAGCACTGGCCACGGGCGCCCCCAATCGGGGCGCCTTATTCAATACTGCAGGCGACAAGTCCGCCGTGCACACGGTGCAGAGTTTTCGCAACAGAATTAACAAAGGTTAATTATTCGTTAACCGGAGACTTCCCCGATCCAGACCCGCCCCCTAGGTTTCCGACAAAAGCATCAAAAAGATGCAACGGGCATTCAGGCAGCAGGTCAGACCATGGCAGAGCTTTTTGTAGCGGCCGCGTCAAATATGGCGCCGCCGTTTGATTTCAATGACTTCGACTTTACCAAAGTGGCTGTTCTCAGCACATCCGAGACCCAGATCGCCGTGCAATACCGCGACTTTGTGCTGGTGTTTCAGGGCAGGTTCACCTTTGACGAGACCGGCAATCTGACTGCGGACAGCCCGCTCAACAGCTTTGCCCTGTTCCACCACCAGACCCTGATCCTGTCGGTCAGCGGCTTCAGCCTGCCCTCGCAGATGATTGCCACCAGTGACCTTTATTCGCTGCTGGCACTGGCGCTGGCGGGCGATGACACCATCACCTCGGCCTGGAACGGTGGCGAGCGGATCCAGGGGTTTGGCGGCAACGACACCATTCAGGCAGGCGGCGGCAATGATACCATCATCGGCGGCCCCGGCGAGGATGAGCTGCGACTGGCGGAGGGGATCACCAGCTACAGCTTTGCCTTTGACGACATCGCAGGCGCGCAGCTCACGACGCGGGCCGGACAGGACCTGCTGCTCAGCGTGGAGACAGTCCGCCTCGCCACCCAGACCCTGCATATTCAGGAAGGCGGCAGCGCCGACGATATCCTGACCACCCGCAACGCGGCGGAGAGCAACAGCTCCGACATGATCCATGGCCGGGGCGGCAATGACAGCATCACCGGCGGCGCGGGTAAGGATTTCCTGCTGGGCGGCACCGGCGCCGACACCCTGTCGGGCGGGCGCAACAATGATTTCCTCGACGGCGAGCTGGGGGACGATCACCTCTCCGGTGAGGCCGGTCACGACAACCTGCGTGGCAGTCTTGGCAATGACACGCTGATCGGCGGCGCTGGCAATGACACCCTGCGTGGCGACAACGAGATTGGCCCGGCCGAAAATGCCAATGACCTGCTGATCGGCGGCAGCGGCCACGACAGCCTTGACGGCAACGCAGGCCACGACACGCTGAGGGCCGGTAGTGGCGCCGACACGCTTGATGGCGGCGACGGCAATGACCGGCTTGACGGTGGCAACGGGCGCGATCTGATCACCGGCGGGACGGGCGACGACAGCCTGACCGGTGGGCGCGGCAATGACACGATGACCGCCGGTACCGGCAGCGACCGGCTCAGCGGCGGCGGTGGCCACGACGTGATGCGCGGCGATGCCGGCGATGATCTCCTGCTGGGCGGGCGCGGGCATGACACGCTGTTTGGCAGCGACGGCGCCGACCGGCTCATCGGTCAGTCCGGCCATGACCGCCTGACTGGCGGCAGCGGTGCCGACAGTTTTGTCTTTGGCCGTGGTTCCGGTCAGGACACCATCACCGATTTCCGCCTTGGCGAGGATGTGATCGAGATCACCCGCGGTGCAACCCGCATCGACCACCTTGGATTTGCACAGCTCGGCGCGGATGTGCGCGTCACCTTCGCCAATGTCTCCCTGCTGGTCGAAGACGTGACCGTCGATCAGCTGATGGATACCGATAACTTCCTGTTCTGATTAGGTACCGCTCTCAGAATATGGCTATGGGCGCGCCTTTGCCGGTGAGCCCTCTTTTTCGGGCAGAACTCGGTTGAGCACCGCCTCCTCACTCCAGCATCCAGCGCCCCTTGGGCCAGAAAGCATGATAGGCAAAGGCAAACATCACGTCATGGGCCAGATCCGCACCGTTCTGTCCCCGCACCCGCACCGATCCGACGTCGCGCCCCTTGCCCAGCTGCCCGGCATCCAGCGCCGAGGCCTGCCCGGCCCGCCAGCTGAGGACCACCCCCGCCTCGCGGATTTCCCCGGCCTTGGCCAAGCGCGCAAGGGGCCAGGCCCGGTCCCCCACCCGCACCACACGCGCCAGCGGCGCGATACCATGGGGCGGCGGTGCGCCATCATATAGAAACGGCCAGTTCGACCGGTCATAGCCCTGATAGGGATTGCGACCATAGCTGCGGTTGTGGCGCGGCTCAGCCATCACCAGACCCTTTGGGTAGGCGGCGCGAAATGCCTGCCAGCTGTCCAGCCAGCTCGGCAGCTGCCGCAGCTCCCGGCCCGTCATTTCGCCCACGATGCCGGTGCCCGTGGCCTGCTGCCACCAGCTCTCGCTCTCGCGGTCATACATCACCATATCGGACTGGCGCAGCTTGCCGGTGACGCCAAAGCTCAGGGTGCGGCCAGCCACCCGCCGGTCAAAGCTCATGGCGGAATTGCACAAGGGACAATAGGTGATCGCAACCGGCATGCCACCGACCCGGTCATTGACGATTTCATGCCAGATCAGATAGCGCAGCGGATAGGCCCGCGCCGCCTGCCCCGGCAGATCCAGCACCACCACCGGTTCGGCGGGGCTCAGCCCCGTCACCTGCGCCGCCGGGTGAAACGCCGGATCGCTCAGCGCCGGAATGCCATCCTTTGGCGGACCACCGGATTTGATCTCATCCCAGCTGGCCACGGCGGAGCGGCTGAAATCGGTCTGCGGCCACTCCCGCGCCCATTGCGCCGGATCAGCCACCGCCTTAACAGCGCCCAGAATCACCAGCAAAGCCGCCAGCACAGCGCCGACCGTCCCGGCGCGCAGCGGATCCCGTTTCCCTATCGCCAGCCGTGACATCTCTGCGCTCCCCCTTGACCTGCGACCAGCTTCGCAACTGATCTTGAGGCGCACAGCCTGCCGCAAAATCCCCTCACATGCACCGCACAAGCCCGTGACAGGCGCGCGTATCCCAGGCTGAAACGGCAAACGGCCCGCACCACGCAGGGTACGGGCCGTTGCAATATATATCAGGTCAATCCGGCAGGCCGGATCGCAGGATCACTCGGTCACTGTGACGGTTTTCATCACATCGGGCTGGCCGACAACGGCGCCGTTCTGACTGCTGCTGCCGCGCTTGATCGCGTCAACCACATCCATGCCCTCGGTCACCTTGCCCACAATGGTGTACTGACCATTGAGGAAATGCCCCGGCGCAAACATGATGAAGAACTGCGAATTGGCGCTGTCGGGATCCTGTGAGCGGGCCATGCCGACGACACCGCGATCGAACTCCAGATCGGAGAATTCGGCCGGCAGGTCCGAGCGCTCGGAACCGCCCATGCCTGCGCGGCGCATATCGCCACCCAGCTTGCCGAATTCCACATCACCGGTCTGCGCCATAAAGCCTTCGATCACACGGTGAAACACCACGCCATCATATTTGCCCTCGGCTGCCAGCGCGGTGATCTGCTCGACATGTTTGGGGGCCACGTCCTCGAACAGGTCAATCTTGATGGTGCCATTGGCGCCCTCGCCTTCGACCGCGATCTCCAGACCGCTGGCCAGCGCAGGCCCCGCCATCAGCGCAAATACCGCTGCCAGCTTATACATCGGCTGCCACCTTGACGCTGATCATGCGGTCGGGGTTCGCAGGCGGCTCGCCACGGGTGATCGCATCGACATGTTCCATACCTTCGATCACGCGGCCATAGACCGTGTACTGACCGTTCAGGAAATGGTTGTCCTTGAAGTTGATGAAGAACTGCGAATTGGCCGAATCCGGGTTGGCGGAGCGCGCCGCGCCCAGCGTGCCACGGTCATGCGGCAGCTTGGAGAATTCCGCCGGCACATTCGGCAGGTCAGAGCCGCCGGTGCCTGCCATGCGCAGGTTGAACCCGTCTTCCATATCGCCGTGCTGCACGTCGCCGGTCTGCGCCATAAAGCCGTCGATCACCCGGTGAAACGCCACATTGTCATATTCACCGCCACGGGCCAGCTCTTTCATGCGTGCGCTGTGCTGGGGGGCCACATCGGGCAGCAGCTCGATCACCACCTTGCCGTCTTTCAGCTCCATGATGATGGTGTTTTCGGGATCCTTGATCTCGGCCATGTGGCCCTCCTGTGCTTTGCATTCGCCCGATAGTTAAGCCCCGCGCCGCCGATTGCCAAGGGAGCTTTGGTCACGGAGCATTGACTGGGCGGCAAAAAGCCCCGAAACATCGCGCCAACAGCGCCAGCCCGCCTCCGCGCGACTGGCCTCGCACAGCACGACCAACACACGCGACCAACAGAAGGATATGATCATGGGCTGGACCGCACTCGACAAGATGGACCTGGCAGGCAAGCGCGTTCTGGTGCGCGTCGATATCAATGTCCCGGTCGAGGATGGCCGCGTCACCGATGACACCCGCATTCAGCGCGTCGCCCCAACGGTCAAGGATATCCTCGCCAAGGGCGGCACCCCGATTCTGCTGGCCCATTTCGGCCGCCCCAAGGGCAAGGTTGTCGAAGAGATGTCGCTGCGCCCGCTGGTGCCCGCACTTGAGGCCGCGTTCGACGCGCCGGTGACCTTTGCCGCCGATTGTCGCGGCCCCGCTGCCGAGGCCGCGCTGGCGGGCCTGCCCGCAGGTGCCGTGCTGCTGCTGGAAAACACCCGCTTCCACGCGGGCGAGGAGAAGAATGACGCCGCTCTTGCGGCTGAGATGGCCCAGCTGGGCGATATTTATTGCAACGATGCGTTCTCCGCCGCCCACCGCGCCCATGCCTCGACCGAGGCGCTGGCCCGTCTGCTGCCCGCCTGTGCTGGCCGCCTGATGGAGGCTGAGCTGACAGCGCTTGACGCAGCCCTCGGCCAACCCCAGCGCCCGGTCACCGCCGTGGTTGGCGGTGCCAAGGTCTCCACCAAGCTGGAACTGCTGGGCAACCTCGTCGGCAAGGTCGACAATCTGGTGATCGGTGGCGGCATGGCCAATACCTTTCTCGCCGCACAGGGCATTGATGTCGGCAAGTCGCTTTGCGAGCACGATATGGCCGACACCGCCCGCGAGATCCTGACCAAAGCCGAGGCCGCAGGCTGCAAGATCATCCTGCCCGTCGACGTCGTCGTCGCACGCGAATTCAAGGCCGGGGCCGACAATGAAACCGTCGCCGCCGACGCCTGCCCCGCCGATGCGATGATCCTCGACGCAGGCCCGCAGACTGTCGCTGCCGTCGCCGATACACTCTCCGCCTCCAAAACGCTGATCTGGAATGGCCCCATGGGCGCCTTCGAAATCGCGCCCTTCGATGCCGCCACCAATGCCGCCGCACAACAGGCCGCCAGCCTCACCAAATCCGGCGCGCTGGTCAGCGTGGCAGGCGGCGGTGATACCGTTGCGGCCCTCAATCAGGCCGGGGCTGCGGCTGATTTCACCTATATCTCCACCGCGGGCGGTGCCTTCCTGGAATGGATGGAGGGCAAGACCCTGCCCGGCGTCGCCGCACTGGAGGGCTGACCCGAATCTGCGACCTGTCGCAGGCCAGAGGCCGGTATCGCCGCCAAAAGGTTAAGATCGCGGTGACCCGCAAGATCCGTTAACCACTTGTTAACACCTCGCACCCCTGCCATCCGGTTGGGGTGCGTTTTTGCGTCAGAATGTTCATAATTAACAATTTTCACCTTTCACAAACCATGATGCCTGTGGCAGTATTGTTGCAGACGCCGGGTAAACCGGCGCGAGACTTGAGCAGCAGATCATACAGGCCATCACCGTGACCCGAACCAATCGACCCTCTCTGGGTGCATTCGTCTTTTCCACGATTGCATTCGCGCTGAGCGCATATTTCACCTTCGCTGCCGTGCAGGGGGATTTCGGGTTGTTCAGGCGGGTCGAGATCCAGGCCGAAGTGGAAGCGCTGCGTCAGGATCTCGACCAGCTGAAGCGTGAGACCGCGCAGATGGAGAACCTCACCCACCGGCTGTCCGATGATTACCTCGATCTGGACCTGCTGGATGAACAGGCCCGCTCCGTTCTGGGCCTGCTGCGCTCGGATGAAATCGTCATCCGCTAAACAGCCACCCCGGCGCAAACCGCTCTGAAACATGTGATCGCCCGCAGCCTCGCTCGCGGGCGTTTTGCTGTCCGGCGGGCGCAAGGCTGCGCCGCGCAATGCCAGCCGATACCCCATGCTGCAGGCCAGCCCCCGATCAGCCCTCAGGTCAACGCCCCGGAACACCGCTGAAACACTGGTGAAACACCATCGCCTTTACCCCTTGGTGACGGCACGTCATAATAACACTCGCATGACGTAACAAAATCCATTATGAACTAGTTTAGCATTAAACTATCTAGCCTTAAGGGGGAGCCCGCCACTATGGCTGCGAGAAAAAGTGTCAAGAAACCAAACGTTTCTGCCGAAGAGCTACTCGAGTACTACCGCGAGATGCTGCTGATCCGGCGATTCGAGGAAAAGGCCGGCCAGCTCTATGGCATGGGTCTGATTGGCGGCTTCTGCCATCTCTACATCGGACAGGAAGCGGTTGTTGTCGGCCTTGAGGCCGCCGCCGAAGAGGGCGACAAACGCGTCACCTCCTACCGCGACCACGGCCATATGCTGGCCTGTGGCATGGACCCCAACGGCGTCATGGCCGAGCTGACCGGCCGCGAAGGCGGCTACTCAAAGGGCAAAGGCGGCTCGATGCACATGTTCTCGAAAGAGAAACATTTCTACGGCGGCCACGGCATCGTCGGCGCGCAGGTGCCACTGGGCGCAGGCCTCGCCTTCTCCGACAAATACAAAGGCAACGACCGCGTGACATTCGCCTATTTCGGTGATGGCGCCGCCAACCAGGGTCAGGTCTACGAGACCTACAACATGGCCCAGCTCTGGGATCTGCCGGTCGTCTTCGTGATCGAGAACAACCAATACGCCATGGGCACCTCGGTGCAGCGCTCGACCAAATCCCCCGCCCTGTGGAAACGCGGCGAAGCCTACGGCATCAAGGGCGAGGAAGTGGACGGCATGGATGTGCTGGCCGTGAAAGAGGCCGGCGAACGCGCCGTCGCCCACTGCCGCGCAGGCAAAGGCCCCTATATCCTTGAGGTCAAGACCTACCGCTACCGTGGCCACTCCATGTCCGACCCCGCCAAGTACCGCACCCGCGAAGAGGTGCAGAAAATGCGCGAGGAACGCGATCCCATCGAACAGGTCCGCGACATGCTGCTCACCGGCAAACATGCAAGCGAGGACGACCTCAAGGTGATCGACAAAGAGATCAAGGACATCGTCAACAAATCCGCAGACTTCGCCAAGGAGAGCCCGGAACCGGCGCTCGATGAACTCTGGACCGATATTTATGCGGATGAGCTGCCGCAAGAAACCGCCTGAGGGGACGTAATACGATATGGCAACTGAAATCCTGATGCCCGCCCTGTCGCCGACCATGGAGGAAGGCACCCTGGCCAAATGGCTGGTCAAAGAGGGCGATACAGTAAATTCCGGCGATATTCTGGCCGAGATCGAAACCGACAAGGCGACGATGGAATTCGAAGCCGTTGACGAAGGCGTCATCGGCAAGATCCTGATCGGTGAAGGCACCGAGAACGTAAAGGTCAACAGCCCGATCGCCGTTCTGCTGGAAGAGGGCGAAAGCTACGACCCCGATGCGGCCCCCGCAGCATCCGCGCCCTCCACAAGCGAAGCGCCGGCGGCAGAGGCACCCGCGGCGCCCGCAACCGCCGCCGCTGCTGCCGCAGCCCCCGCCGCACCCGAGGTGGACACCACCCCGGACTGGCCCGAGGGCACCGAAGTGGTGCAGACCACGGTCCGCGAAGCCCTGCGCGACGCCATGGCCGAGGAAATGCGCCGCGACGGCGATGTCTTCCTGATGGGCGAGGAAGTCGCCGAATATCAGGGCGCCTATAAGATCTCTCAGGGTCTGTTGGACGAATTCGGCTCCAAGCGCGTGATCGACACCCCGATCACCGAACATGGTTTTGCCGGCATCGCCACCGGTGCGGCCTTTGGCGGTCTGCGCCCGATTGTGGAGTTCATGACCTTCAACTTCGCCATGCAGGCGATTGACCACATCATCAACTCTGCCGCCAAGACGCTCTATATGTCCGGCGGTCAGATGGGTGCACCGATGGTGTTCCGTGGTCCCAACGGTGCCGCTGCCCGCGTGGGCGCGCAGCACAGCCAGGATTACGCCGCCTGGTACATGCAGATCCCCGGCCTGAAGGTGGCGATGCCCTACTCCGCCTCCGACGCCAAGGGTCTGATGAAAACCGCGATCCGCGACAACAACCCGGTGATCTTCCTCGAGAACGAGATCCTCTACGGCAAATCCTTTGAAGTGCCGAAGCTGGATGATTACACCGTTCCCTTTGGCAAGGCCCGGATCTGGCGGGAAGGCACTGACGTCACCATCGTCTCCTTTGGCATCGGCATGACCTATGCGCTGGAAGCGGCGGAGAAACTGGCCGAGGATGGCATCAGCGCCGAGGTCATCGACCTGCGCACCCTGCGCCCGATGGACACCGGCTCCATCATCAAATCGGTGATGAAGACCAACCGTCTGGTCACCGTCGAGGAAGGCTGGCCGCAGGGCTCTGTTGGCAGCTATATCTCCTCTGTGGTGATGCAGGAGGCCTTTGATTACCTCGATGCCCCGGTGATCACCTGCACCGGCAAGGACGTGCCCATGCCCTATGCCGCCAATCTCGAAAAACACGCGCTGGTCACCACCGATGAGGTGATCGAAGCGGTGAAACAAGTGACCTACCGGTAAGGAGAGACAGCGATGCCCACAGAAATCCTGATGCCCGCCCTCTCTCCCACCATGGAGGAAGGCACCCTTGCCAAATGGCTCGTGAAGGAAGGCGACACCGTCGCCTCCGGCGACCTGCTGGCAGAGATTGAAACCGACAAGGCGACGATGGAATTCGAAGCCGTCGACGAAGGGGTGATCGGCAAGATCCTGATCCCCGAAGGCAGCGAAGGCGTGAAGGTCAACAGCCCCATCGCCGTGCTGCTGGAAGAGGGCGAAAGCGCCGACGACATCGGCGCCACCCCGGCTGCCCCCACCGCCGCGGCAGACGAGGCCGCCCCGGCGGCGTCCGAGGAAGCCGCCCCGGCCTCTTCCCCGGCGTCGGCAGAGGCCGCCGCTGCGGCAACACCCGCGCCCGCAGCCCCGCAGGGCGCCGATGGCAACCGCATCTTTGCATCGCCCCTGGCGCGCCGTATCGCGGCTGACAAAGGGCTGGATCTGGCCGCCATCTCCGGCTCCGGCCCCCGTGGCCGCATCGTGAAGGCCGATGTGGAAAACGCCAAACCACAGGCCGCCGCCGCCCCGGCAGCAGCCACTCCGGCAGCCGCCGCAGCCCCTGCCGCAGCCGCCGCCCCCACAGGCCCCTCCGCCGATCAGGTCGCCCGCATGTACGAAGGCCGCAGCTATGAGGAGGTCAAACTGGACGGCATGCGCAAGACCATCGCCGCCCGCCTCACCGAGGCCAAGCAGACGGTGCCGCATTTCTACCTGCGCCGCGACATCCAGCTGGATGCCCTGCTGAAATTCCGCGGCGAGCTGAACAAACAGCTCGAGGGCCGTGGCGTCAAACTCTCGGTCAACGACTTCATCATCAAGGCCTGCGCCCTGGCGCTGCAGGCCGTGCCGGATGCCAATGCCGTCTGGGCCGGTGACCGCGTACTGAAGATGGAGGCCTCCGATGTGGCGGTCGCCGTCGCGATCGAGGGCGGCCTGTTCACACCCGTTCTGCAAAACAGCGAGACCAAATCACTCTCGACGCTGTCGACGGAGATGAAAGACCTCGCCAAACGCGCCCGCGACCGCAAGCTTGCGCCGCATGAATATCAGGGCGGCAGCTTTGCGATCTCCAACCTCGGCATGTTCGGCATCGACAATTTCGACGCCATCGTGAACCCGCCGCACGCAGGCATCCTTGCCGTCGGCGCAGGGGTGAAGAAACCGGTTGTCGGTGCGGATGGCGAACTGGCCGTGGCCACCGTCATGTCGGTGACCATGTCCGTCGACCACCGCGTCATCGACGGCGCCCTTGGCGCCGAACTGCTGAACGCGATCAAGGACAACCTTGAAAATCCGATGATGATGCTGGCCTAAACCGCCACAGGTCAAAGGACGAGCAAAAGGAAAGGACCGGCGCAGCGCTCCGGTCCTTTTTTGTGGAGCGGGTGCCTTGTTCCAAAGGCCAGCTTAAGCCTCCCGCGCGCGGGCGCAGCTGGACGGCTGCCAGAGACAGCAAAGCGCAGTTAGTGACCTTTGCAAAATCTCGGGGTCTGGCAATCAGGCGGCGATCCCATGCTGCATGAGCGATGGCAGGAACAGACCTTCGCTGCACGTGCAGCCGCCGAGCATCATCTAACGAACGGGATGCGAACGAAAGGAGACTTTGAAGATGGCAACTCGAACGTCCGTTAGGTTGTATGCCAAAGGTCATTGAAGACTTTCAACTACCCGCCAGAAGTTTGCCCAAGCCGCTTTCATTTCGTCGGGTATTCCGCTTTCATCACCCATAATGAATTGTTCAGGGGTAACCCAATCGATATTCAGTGGGAGCGCTGCTGCGCACAACAGACCGATTTGCTGCCCTTTCAACTCAGCACCAAGAATTTGCGGCAGGCTTTCCAGTCCAGATGCTAACTCGGCCAGCTCCGCCACCATAGGACCTAGTTCCGCTCGTTCCGAATCTTCAGGAAAAGCAACAACAAGCATTTCAATTTGGGATAAGTCTTGCTCTCTTTTGCCTCCACAGGCCCACTTGATGGCCAAAGGCTGAAGCACAAAGTCGAACCCGAAAAATACATTTTGAACTGGATGCTGAGTTGGTGCGGATGTTGCTGACCCTGCCGTAGTAACGCAAAGCACAAGCAGCCCAGATAACAAAAATGAAATGCGTAAGTGCACGGCCTCTCCTTCAATACTACACTGGTTCGGACAGCCCAAACATTGCATCTCGAAAACCGGATGCCAATCGGGAAAGCCGCCATTCATTCACAGCGCAGCATCTGTAAAAGAGGGCTCCGAAGCCGACTTGCGGCGCTGCGGCGGCAGGGTTGAAGCGAATCCGCACCAGATCCAAGCGGATAGACGACGCCAGGCAGCCCAATCACGACATTCAGGCAGGGCGCAGCGCAGGGGCCGCTGCGAGCGCGAAAGGTCTCCTGAAAGCGGACCTTCAAGCCTGTACAATTGATCCAGGCGATACTGCGATCAGTGTAGACGTCAGCGACGCGCAGATAGCGACCTTTGCAAAGTCTTGGGATCTGCCAGCCGGGCGGCGGTCCTATGCTGCACGAGCAATGGAATGGAGCGGACCTTCGCCGCAGGTGCAGCTACCTACTATCATCGAACGGACGGGATGCCGGACGAAGCAGCCTTTGGCACCTAAAAATCCAAAGTCTGCTTTGGAATGGGTGCGCGAACTATTGATTATGGTTGTCGATCACCTTAACCGATCCCCATGGAAGAATTTATTCAACGATTTGAGAGTGATTTCACCCTTGCAGAATTTCCACATGGGATGTTCTACAAGTTCGACATAGGGCTCCGATTTGAACTTGGCGGCGAGGGAAGTCCTACTTCCCGACCTCTGAAGCGCTTCGCACAAGCATTTTCACGAGCTGATGCAGTTTCCTCAAGCTTGTTCAACAAATCATCGTCGCTGTGGCTGCTGTCGTCTACATATGGAACTGAACGTCCAGCAAAAAGAAGACTAAAACCCTACAAGTTATGTGGCCTTACCAAGTCATCATTTGAATATCTTGGTGCCACCCCGCAGAAGGATAGCGATCACGTCGATGCGCCTGGTTCAGATCTGTTTCGCCATTGGGATGTAGCTAAACTTGTTGATAAAGAGCAACTTCGGAAAGTTCTTTGGCTTACTCTGGGCTCAGAACTCGGCATAAAACCAACGGTGCATGCTGACACATATATCGTTGATTTTGAAAAGAGCATCGCGCTCCATCCCTATGATGACCGAGGAATGGACGTTGTATCGATGGACAAGGAAAATTTGGCTCACCTGTATGACGATCATAAATCATGGCTTCTTGAGCATGACGCTTCAAGGATGAAAGCTGTATTCGAAGGCTGAAGCCGCTAAAGCGGTCCTTATGAATAGATCGCAGCATTCGGAACTTTGGGCTGCCTGGCGTGGTCTGGTAGAATCGTCCTGGTGAAGTTTCGCTGCAATCCTGTCGCCGCACCGCCGTAAGGCGGCTCCGAGCCCAAAGTTCCTGATGCTGCGTGATGCATGAATGTCCTTTTTCTTGTGAACTGACGACAAACGAACCAAGCTGTTCAGTGGCTAAAAAAATATTGGTGAGGTTCATGCTAAAGAGATTATTCGATTTATTTTTTGGTCAAAAACGCTTCGTGCAAAGCAATGATCCGTTGGAAAAGTACTTTCGCATGCAGGAGCAGGGCGAAAGAATCTTGCGCTCAGTCGATAACCCTCGTGATCTGAACAAGATTGAAGGACAAGTCAGAGCAGAACTGAATTTACATTATCGATGGTCTTCTGACAGGGGCGATATTGGTAAAGCCGCACGCGAAGAGCTCTGGGCCGTGCAAAATACCCCCAACCTTCCTTTTGTATTCATGTTTCATGGCGATGGCCGCATCAGACAGGAAGCTCTCCGAAATCTGGAAGGCCCACTGCCCACGCCTGCCAATGTCTATGGGCTGTTTTGGCGCTTGAACGATTGGGTGCCTCAGGTGAATCAAGCAGCCTATGATGCGGTTGAAAGGGTCATGCCGCGCACTTCGGCGGACGTCATTATTCCCGCGCTAACCGCAATACTGCCACATCTCAATAGCTGGGGGCGCTGGTCCCGTAAAGGACCCGAAGCAGTTCATAGAACCCTATCCAGACCAGATGTTTCGGCAAAACTTTTAGAGAATGTCAGGACGACACGACAACCACGTCTGGGTGAAGTATTCCGCGAACTCTGCCGAAACGAGCGGATAGATCAGCATATAAGCGATGTATTTGCGACAGCACCGCTCCCGCATATTAGAACAATGGCCCTCGACATGCTTCTTTCACAAAGGGCTCGCTGGCCTACAGGCGAAACGGTTCGCATTTGGACTGACCGTTCGATGGATGAGTATCGAACCGAGCACGTTTTTCGAGAACGCGAACTATCAGTAGCGGTAGACCTCATGGATCTCCTACGCGCCGGTGCCTCAGATCGTTCGGCGATGGTTCGCAGACGTGCAGCCGAGGGACTTATAGCTCTGCGGCATGATCCAGATTTGCAGCAAGAACTGGATTGCGTCGCAGCCATTCTGCACAACGACCCAAACATCGGCGTGAGAACTAGGATTGAGTTTTTCCGTCGAAAGCAGGCGGAAGTATGAGGCTGAGGTTCACCAGCAAAGCTGACGTTCGACTTTGGAAAAGCAGCGACCGTTTTGTCCGCACTGAGTGAGTTCACCGGTTCCAAGAGCTCGCAGCTGCAGCGAACGACCGGAACGACGGGCTGCGCCGCAGCAGAAACCCTCGGCCAGTTGCGTCAAACGGCTGAGTTTGCAAAGGTCACTAACTGCGCTTCGCGGACATCAGCTTAGAGCGCAGCATAGCCTGGCCCTACTGACCAGACTTGAAGGTCTGCTTTCCGGAAGCCTTTCGCGCTCGCAGAGACCCCTTCGCTGCGCCTTGCATGAATGTCGCGATTGGGCTGGGACAGCGACTTACCCGACCGGCAACCATCCGCACCTCCCACACCCCACCAAAAAAGGGGCCGCCAGCGCTGCCCCTCTCCATCGTCATTTTTCCAAAAATACTCACAAATGCACCGATGGCGGCACGCGCACCGCCCGCCATGCCCAGACCTGCAAAGCGGCGTGGCCTACTGCGGCTTGTCGCCGCCCAGCACCTGGTTCATGCTGACCGACGGCTGGTCGCAGCCGGCCTCACCGACAATCTTGGCCGGCACGCCCGCAACGGTCTTGCAGGGCGGCACCTCGGCCAGCACCACCGATCCTGCCGCGATACGGCTGCAATGGCCCACCTTGATATTGCCCAGCACCTTGGCGCCAGCGCCGATCAGCACGCCATTGCCGATCTTCGGGTGCCGGTCTTCCTCTTCCTTGCCGGTGCCGCCCAGGGTCACCGAATGCAGCATGGAGACATTGTCGCCCACCACCGCCGTCTCGCCGATGACGATGGAATGCGCGTGGTCGATCATGATGCCCCGGCCAATTCTGGCCGCCGGATGGATATCAACGCCAAAGATCTCCGAAATCCGCATCTGGAAGAAATAGGACAGATCGTAATCGCCCTGCTGCCACAGCCAATGCGCCACCCGATAGGCCTGAACCGCCTGATACCCCTTGAAATAGAGGATCGGCTGCAACAGCCGGTGGCAGGCGGGATCGCGTTCATAGACCGCCATCAGATCGGCGCGCCCGGCGGCAATCAGATCCGGGTTTTCGTCATAGGCCCGGTCGACGATCTCGCGCAGGATCACCATCGACATCTCATTGGAGCAGAGCTTCGCCGCGATGCGATAGGACAGCGCCTTCTCAAGCGAGGTATGATGCAGGATGCAGGCATGGATCAGCCCGCCCATCAGCGGCTGGCGGCGCACGGCGTCCTGCGCCTCGGTGGTGATCTGATCCCAGACGGGATCAACGGAACTGACGGCCTGGCGCGTCTCAAGCATGGCTCTGCCTCCTGTGTTGCAACCAGAGTACCTCCCCCAGCGCAAAAAGGCCAACCGCAAATCCGTGATGAGAGCCATCGGATCTGCTGATCTTTTGCCCCGGCTGCGCAGTCATGCACCGACAGCCCGTTGTTTTTATTGGTGATCACCCGTCGCACCAGCTCCCGTGCCCCGATGCACAGGGGCTGTGCAGGCCCGATATTGACGGTGCCACAGGCTGTCAAATGGCCGCCCGGCACAGACGCTGCCAGCGCCGTTGAGGCGCCGCAACAGCCGCATCACAAGGCATCCGGCAGCCGCTAGCCCGGATTATGCCTGATATGACGCGCCAGCTCAGCCAGCACCAGCCGGGTACAGGCCAGATAGTCCGGCGCGTCATAAAACGGCTCATCCGCCAGCGGGAATTTCCGCGCCGCAGCACTCAGGGAGCCATCGCCCCAGCGCGGACAGAGCCGCCGGTGGCGGCGCAGATGGCGCACCGCCTGCGCCGCCCCGGCAAAGATCCGCTGGCACAGCGCGCGCCGCTGCGCCGGGGCCACCGCCAGCAGCGCGCGGGCGGTGCTGGTGATATCACCGGGCAGGATAGGCCGTCGCATCCCCGCCCCGCCTCAGACCAGCCGCAGGGCGGTCACCGCACCCGCCCCGTAGCGGGCCGAGACCTGCGCCACCTCGATACGATCTCCCGGCACCACCGCATCCGCTGTCTGGGCCGCCAGCGGATAGCTCCAGCCGGGAGCGTCCAGCAATTCTTCGCGCAGAATCTCGCCGCCGCGCAGGATCCGCAGGCGGTAGCGCTCCAGATCCTCGCCCAGCGGGATCTCCGCCAGATCCCAGCGGTCGCCGTCGATGCGGCTGCGGCGGATCCAGTCCAGCCCGACCGCGCCGCTGCCCAACACGCCTTTCTGGCGCAGATGCACCGGCGCATAGGGGCGCAGCCCTTCACCGGCAAAGGCCGCCTCCAGATGCACATAGCTCGGATCATCAAAGGGGCGCCGGGCGGTGCCGATACGGTAATGACGGCTGAGGCCGCGCTGATTGGCAGCCAGTGTGATCTGCTGCGGCGTGCCATCCAGCGCCACCACATAAGAGCCCTTCGGCCAGGCCACCGGCATCCGCGCATCGCTGCCCTGCTGCCCACGCAGCCGGTCGCGCAGCAGATAGCGCCCCGGCGCGATCAGCTCGGCCTCGCCAAATTGCATCAGCTCCCAATTGCCGGGGCTGCCATCGCCGATGGCCACCAGATTGGCGCCATTCAGCACCGCCAGCCGGTCCCGGCTCTGCAATTGGCCAGAGATCATATCAACTTCCAGATCGTCGCCCCGCTCCCAGCGCCCCGGCGCGCCCGCAGGCAGCACCGTATTGGTGATGGCAATGGTTGAAGCCGCGGCCAGCACTTCCTCCAGTGCATAATCCGCATCACTCTGTGCGCCGTATAGGGCAACGCTCCCCGGCCAGGGCTGCGCCGTCACTGCCAGATGCGGCGCATGGGGCACCTCATCGCCGCCAATCAGCGGCAGGTCCATGAACAGCGGCAGCACCGGAACCGGTGCCGCAAAGGCGGTGACACCGGGCAATTCCTCCGGCACTGGTGCCGGGTGGTAGTTCTCCGGCTCGATCCGCACCGCCTCGATCAGCTGCGCCGCGCCCTGTTCGACCCGGTCGATCCGGTAACGGGCCTGCGCACCGCTGCCGACCTCCGCACCCGCCTCTGAGCCGACCTCCGGGCCTGCCTCTGCCCCGGCAAGCGGCAGGCGGATCACATCGCCCGCGCCCAGCGCCATGGCGGAGGGCGGCAGCTCCAGCCGCAGGGTATCGCGGGCCATGCGGGCCTCGCTCAGCCAGCGCTCGACCACCTGCCGCCCCTCGGCGCGGGTCAGCGCCATCGGCAGCTCATTGTCGCTGACCGCATGGGTCGCCTCATCGGGCAGCACCGCCTCCTCGCCGCGCAGATCATGGCGCCCGCCCCATTCGACAAAGCGCAGACGCATCCGTCCGGCCAGCTCGGCCTCCGGCGCGCGGGTCTGTTCCAGCACCCCGTCCAGCTCCTGCCCCTCAACCAGTTGCGCCAGATCCAGCGCTGCGTCCTGTCGCCCATTGCGCAGGCGAAACCGCAGCAGACCATCGCGTTCGATGGCATCCACCCCGTGGCGCAGCAACAGCGGTTGCAACGCGGCGCGGGCCTCACCGACATCGCTGATCGCATAGCCGCGCACCAGCGCAGGCAGGTCACTGACATCAATCGCCGCAACACCCGAGGCGGCACAGATCTCCTCCAGCACCGAGGCCAGCGTGCGCTGCCCCACCCGCCCGTTCAGCCAATGACCACGCAGATAGTTCTCCCCGTCGCTCCAGACCTCCACCGCATTGGGAAACACCGGAAAAGGGCGCGCGTCCCAGGCCCAGACATAGGCGTTCGACATATCCAGCATCGGGCCACCATAGACCTCGGAGGCGGGGTTTTTCCCCTCCTCCTGCCAATAGCCCAGCAACGCGCGCAGATAGGCCAGCTGCATCATGTCATCGCGCTGCCCGTTGGAGAATTTCGGCAGTTTGGATTCCGAGCTTTTGGGATCCAGAAACTTGTTCGGCTGGTTGGAGCCCTTGTCGATGGCGGCACAGCCCAGTTCGGTGAACCAGATCGGTTTGCTCTGCGGCTCCCATGCGGTGGGCAGCGCGGCACGTTGCCCGTTGATCCGGTCATGATGCGGTTTGGACCACCAGCTGCGCAGATCCTTGTAGCGCCAGATCCACGGCTCATCATAGGCGCCATCGGTGATCGGCGTACGGATCTGGGCCGCCTCGGCCTCGGGCGAGTGGTAATACCAGTCATAGCCCTCGCCGCCCTCGATATTGGCGCGCAGATACGCCAGATCATGGATGCCCGGCGCCCCGGCCCGGGCGTCCAGATGATCCTCCCCCTCGCGCCAGTCGGACAGCGGCATGTAATTGTCGATGCCGATGAAATCGATCTGCTCATCCGCCCAGAGCGGATCGAGGTGGAAATAGCGGTTCCCCTCCGGGCTCTGGTAGCCCCAGTATTCCGACCAGTCGGCGGCATAGCCGATCTTGGTATCCGGCCCGAGGATCTGGCGCACCTCCTGCGTCAGCGCCCGCAGCTCTGCCACCGCAGGAAAGCCTGCCTCATCGCGGATCTGGGTCAGCCCGCGCATCTCCGAGCTGATGCAGAACGCCTCAACCCCGCCCGCCGCGGCACAAAGCGCGGCATTATGCAGGATAAACCGCCGCAGCCCCCAGTCCTCAGACGGGCCGCTATAGGTGACGCTCCCGTCAGCCACAGTGAAATCCGCCGCCGTTGCCGTACCAAAGAACTGCTGCACCTCAGCCCGCGCCATAGCCGTGCCATCGGGGCTGCCGGGCTGGCCCGGTGCAAGTGACAGGGTGATCCGCCCGCGCCAGGGCAGATGCGCCTGACCCGGCTCACCGCTCCAGGGATCTGGCAGATCATTGCCCGCCATCTGATCCATCAGGATAAACGGATAGAACATCACCCGCTTGCCCTGCGCCTGCATTGCGCGAATGGCCTCGATCACCGAGGCATCGGTGGGGGTGCCGCCGTAGATGGGTCTGTCATCCTGCCGCGCGATCAGCTCGGCCTCGGTCCGGGTCAGCCCGGCCACCGACCAGGGCATATTCGCCCCCTCGATATGCTGGCGCTCCACCTTCGGTTTGACGCTACACACGCCGCAGCGCAGATCATTGCCAAACCACGACACAATCAGCGAGGCCGCGCCACAGGCGGGCAGCTCCTCGCCAAGGGTCGTCAGCGAGGTGACCAGATCGGTCTCCCCCGAGGGGCTGTGCGAATTGGCGGGTTTGGCCTGTCCCGGCCCGTGGTCGTAATGCACCGGCGTGCTGGCCAGCGCGTATTCCCCGGTCCCCGGCATCAGGGCAACCCCCTGCACCAGCTGCGGCAGATCCAGATCATAGGTGCTGGAGGCCGGTTGCTCGGCACGCAGCACCTCGAACGAGAATTGCGGCACCCGGTTGCCAAAACGCTCCAGCGCCAGGTTCTCCATCACCACATAGGCGGTGCCACGATAGGCGGGCACCTCGCCTGTGCCCTCCACCGCCTCGATCACCGGATCGGGCAGCTGGTCCATGGTGCCGCGATAGACGGTCATGTTCAGATCCTTGGGCGCGACCTCCTCGCCATCGGCCCAGACCCGCCCGATAGAGGCCACCTCTCCGGCGCAGACCGCCACCGCCAGCGAGACATCATAGCTGTAGCTGGTGACCTTGGGCTGGCGCCGACCGCCGCCCTTGCCGCCGCCACTGGTGGTGGAGGTCTCGCGGAACTGAGACGCCCAGATCACCTGCCCGCCCACCCGCATCCGGCCATAGACCTGCGCAATCGGCTGGCCATCGCTGGCATGGGTCAGGCGAAAGCGTTCCACCCGGCCGGTCTCCACCGGCTCACTGCCCGCGCCCAGCAGGCGGCTGTCGATGGCGCGTCCGACGGTGGCGCCAAGTGCGCGGCCAATAGCTACCGAGGAGAGACCCGCCACAGCCCCCCCAACCGAGCCGCCAAGGGCCGCCCCCGCCGCAGAAAGAAGAATGGTCGCCATCACGTCACCTCATCAGCATCAACATCAGGAAAGGAAAACCGCGCCACGATCCGCCGTTGCCACGGCTGGCTCAATGCGCTCTCGACCACACCGTGGCCGCAATAGGCATGGATGAACCGCGGCATGGCGCCGGTTTCAGTTTGCAGCGCGATATGTTTGGCCACCGCCCCCCGGCGCATCCGAAACAGGATCACGTCACCGGCGCGCGCCTCATGCAGCGGTCGGGGGCTGAGATGGCGCAGCGCCGCCTGCCACAACGCCTCCTCGCCCTGGGGTTCGGACCAGTCCATCGTATAACCCGGCACCGCCTCCGGCTCCTGGCCGTAGACCTCACGCCAGACCCCCCGGATCAGGCCGAGGCAATCGCAGCCAGCACCGCGCCGGGCGGCCTGATGCACATAGGGCGTGCCCAGCCAGCCCCGCGCCGCCGCAACCAGCTCGGCGCGCGATATCCCTCTCGCGCCGCTCATCTGCGGCTGCCGCCGGTGTTATTGCCGCTCTGGCGCGGCACGCTCATCACCCAGTCTTCGCCGGGGATATCGGGAAAGCCCTGAAAATTGACGCCATTGTTGAACTTCAGCCGGCAGGTCTTCAGCCGCTTGTCGCAGCCCGCTGCCAGATGCAGCAGATCGCCGGGTCGGATCTGCGCCCGCAGCGGCTCCCAGAGGGTCAGCTGGCGGTGCTCTGCGTTCGGATCCGGCGCGGTGGCGTCCTGTCCCAGCCGCCCGACCTGCTGGCGGTCCTGCTTGATCCAGCCCCACAGCCCCTCAGCCGCACCGCTCATCACCGTGAGACGGCCAGAGGTGAACCAGTTCGGCTCAAACCCCGGCAGGTCGGCAAATCCGAAATACTGCCCCTCGCGGATCTCTTCGGCGGCCAGCTCCAGCGTGTAACCCGGCGTCGTCATGTCAAAGCGGCAGGCGCCATCGCCCAGAACCGCCGTGCAGGGTTTCTGGTAGATCCGCCCCATCGGCTGGTTAAGCGCCTCCGTCAGGCCGCGCAGCTCCGCCTCAAAGGCACCACCGGCACGGCGGATCTGGCCAAAGCTGCCGCGAAACTGCAACCAGCGCACCGAGACATCGGCCCAGTTCACCAGCCAGCAGCGCACCTCGGCGCCGTCAAAACGCCCGGCATCGATCTCGTCCTCGCGGATGGCGGCATCGCTCAGCGCACCCAGCGCCTCTGTATTATCGACCGCCAGCCCGGTGGCCTGTTGCAGGCTGCGCGCGGTCAGCCCGGTGCCTGCGCGAAACAGCAGACCGGCCTCGCCCTCGGCGGCACTTTCGAACCGCAGGTCGCGGTCATGATCGGTAAAGCCGAACCGCACGCCATCGCTGCGGGTCACCAGCCAGCAGCGGCACAGCGTGGTCAGACCGCTGGCCACGTGAGATTGAAACGCCTCGCTTACCCCCGCCATCAGACCCGCACCTCCACCACTGGGACATTGGGCACGTCGCCCGCCTGAAAGGACGCCACGCTGGTCTGAATGCGATCGGTGTCAAAGCGCACCGGCACATCGAACTCAAACCCCGCCTTCACCGACAGTCCCGCCTCTGGCGGATGCGCCAGCGTGATGGTGCCAAGGGTGCTGTCGAGCGTGTAGTCTACCGTCTCCTGCAAAGCGTCCTGCTCAATCCCGATGCGCACGCTGCCCGCCACCGGTTTCGTTATCGGACGCTGATAGGCAAAGCTGCCGGAACGATAGGTTTTGCTCAGCTGGAACACCTGCTGCACCCCGTCGCCGATACCGATCACCTGATCCCCAAACGCCACCTCCTGCGTGGCGCGGGCGGATTTGTAGTCGGACCAATCCTTCCAGCGGAAACCGTACATCTGGCCCTGCCGCGCCTCGAAAAAGGCAATCAGCGCCTCGATATCCTCAAGCCCCCTGAGGCCCAGCCCCGCATCATAGCGGCGACGCGAATGCGCCCAGGGGGTGTTGCGTTCCTCATGCCCGTTGGCAAGCGTCACCACATCGGTGCGCCGCTCCGGTCCGCCGATTGAGCCGAAGCTCAGCGATGCGGGAAATCTGACCTCGTGAAAATTCATCTGCTGTCCTCCGGCTCAGCGGTTGCGATTGCCACGCGACAGGGCGCGGCTCAGCTGGGCGGCGATCTGGCCCTGACTGCGTTGGAACCCCTGCACATCGGGGGTCTGGATATTCATCACCACCGAGGTGGCCCGCCCGCCCTGGCTGCGCACACCAAGCGCACCATCGGCGCCACGGGTCAGCGGCAGGATCGCCTCTGGGCCTGCCTCGCCCATCAGCCCGGTGCCGCCGCGCATGGGAAAGCTCACCGGGCCGCTGACGATCCCCCCCTTGGCAAAGGGCATCACCCGGCCTTGTAAAAACGCCGCCCCATCGGCAAAGGGGAGAATGCCGCTCATCAGCTTGCCCACCCCATCCGACAGCAGCCCGCCAATATGGGAAGTGACCGGTTTCATGGCCGCCGAATAGGTGGTCTGGATCATCGACTGCGCCATGGTATCCAGCGCATCCGAGAGCTTCATGCCGTCAAAGACAACACCGTCAAAGGCGCGGCGCAGCCCCTTCGACATACCGCGTTCCAGGGTCTCGGCATCCTTGCCGGTGGCGGCAAAGGCGGCGCGCACCCGGCGCAGTTCGGCATCGAATGTGGCCGCCATGCCCGCCGCATCGCCAAGGCTGTCGCTCAGCGCCTCGCCCTGCTGTTCCAGCTGGTTCAGTCCTGTGTCACTCATCGCTTACGGCTCCTGTTTCTGGGGATCTCGGCGCGGCGGGATCGGGAAATGCGCGCATCAGCTGGTCCAGCCCGGCCCGTCCCAGCGGCGCGACGCCGCTGTCCTGCCCCAGCATCAGCCGCAGCTCGGCCGGGGTGAGGCGCCAGAACTGATCCGGCGTGAGCCGCAGCCCCGCCAGCCCCGCCCGCATCAGCGCCGGCCAGTCAAGGCCGGTGCTCTGTCTGTCTGTGGAGTGCTGCCGGGGCGTCATGGGGCCACCGGTCCGGGCGGCGGCGCGCCCGCCTCTCCCGGCAGCGCAAAACTGCGCGCCAGGAGCTGTGCGGCGACCCGTGCGGCCTGCATCGGACCGCCGTCGATATCGGCAACGGCCAGATCCGCCTCGCTGAGCCGGTGGCCGCCGCCCTGCACCCCCGCCGCCAGCAGCGCCAGCACATCCGCCGCCGAGAACCCGCCGCTTTCAAACCGGGTCACCAGATCAATAAGCGATCCCGTCCCAAGCCGCGTTTCCAGCGCCGCCAGCGCCCCGAGGGTGAGCTTTAACGCCAGCACCTCGCCGTTTACCGCCAGCAGCACCTCGCCGGCATAGGGATTGGCCGCACAGGCGTTAGCTACCGGGGTCGGCTGTTCCGAGGGGGTCATGGTCACCCCCCTCAGACGGCGGTGAAGACCAGCGCGCCGGCGCTGGCGAGCGCAAGCTCATAGGTGGCCTCGCCATTGTGGCTGCCGGCATATTCCAGGGCGGTGACCTGAAACGGGCCTTCGACGATGCCAAAATCGGGGATGATCACCTGAAACGCGGGGGTCAGCCCCTCAAAGAACAGCTGGCGCGCCCGCTCATCCGTCCCGGCATCGCGAAAGATACCGGAGCCGGAGATATTGGCCGAGCGCACCCCCGCGCCGGACAGCAGCTCGCGCCAGCCGCCCTGGCTTTCCAGACTGGTGACATCGACGCTTTCGGCGTTGAAGCTGATGCGCGTGGCGCGCAGCCCCGCAATGGTTTCGAACTGACCGTCGCCGGTCATGTCGATCTTGACCAATAGATCCTTGCCGTTTTGAACACTCATAGCGGTGATCTCCTGTTGCTGAGTGATGGGACGTCGCGCCAATTCAGATCAGCCTTGCCGCGCAACGCATTGTAATTAATGTTTGATTTTCACCAAACCGACCGGGTATCAGCTGTCCTCCAGCCGCGCGGTGAAGCGCAGGCGGATCTCGCGGCCGCCGGAGGGTTTGCGGCTGGCGCTGGCGCGGTCGAACCACAGGCCCACCAGTCGCCCGCGCGTCAGGCTGAGCGAGGCGCTGGCGAGGCTGTCGCAGATGCTGGCCGCAATGGCCTTCGCACCGGCAAAGCCCGCGATATCGGTATGGACGGTGATCTCCACCCGGTGGCGCGCGCCGGCACCACTGCGGTCGGAGCGGTCCTGCACCTCCTCGGGGCCTAGGGTCACATAGGTCTGCGGCAGGCTGCCTGCTGGCAGCGCGTCATAGATGGCGCCGCTCAGCGCGGTGGTCAGCGCCGGGTCATTGGTCAGGTGCTGAAACAGCGCCTCCTGCAGCGGCAGGGCCAGGGCATAGGTCATGCGGTGGTCTCCTCGGTGGCAAAACAGGTCAGGTAGCGGCCGTCAGGGTCGCCTTCGGCCACTGCATCAATGCGAAAGATCCGGGCACCATCGCGCAGCCGCTGATCCGGCCGGGGCCGCGCCGGGCTGCCGGTGGGATGGGCGCGCAGGGTGATGCGGTAGCGTTGCAGTGACAGGCTGGTGCCGGAGTGATCGGTGCTGCGGCCACTGAGGGCACGCATCTCGCACCAATGGTGGCCAAGCAGCTGCCATGCCTCAAGAAACCCGCCAGCCCCATCCGAGGTGCGGCGCGGATCCTCCAGCGCCAGACAGCGGTTGAGACGTGGTGTGGAGCGGGCAGCGGGGCGGGATAAGGTGCGGCGGCTCATGCGCCTGCCCCCGGTCCAAAGCTGCGGCCAAACCCAATCCCATGCCCGCCGCCGACGCCCAGGCTCACCCGTAGCGCACGATAGCGTTCGATCAGGCTGGTGACGCCAAAGGGCATACAGCCGCCCTGCAACCTCGTGTCATCGCGAAACTCATAGTAATGCGCCGCCAGCATCAGCACCGCCTGCGCCAGATCGCCGGGCAATGCCGACCAGCTGTTGGCCATGCCCGCCCGCATCAGGATCCGCGCCGCACCACCGCTGGCAATTGTGGGCAGCACCCCGCCAACCGGACGCAGCCGGGGCTGCTGGCTGTCGGGTTCCAGCCGGTAGCGACCGGGTGGCAGCACGGTCTCGACCCCGGCGGCATCGCTCAGCGTGACCGAATGTATCTGCTGCACCGGTGCAAGCGGCAGCGCCTGTAGCTGGGGATCCCGCCAGGCGGCGAGCGTCAGCAGGAAATCCCGCGCCAGAAGCACCCGGCCGGTGCGTGCCTCGATCGCCGCGATGGCAGCGCGCAGGAAGCTGATCAGCACGGCCTCCTGCACCCCCGCCTCGTCAAAGCCGGTGCCCAGACGCAGATGCGCCTTGAACGCCTCTTGCGGCAGAACCGCCTCTGGCACCGGTGTCACTTCATTCAACATCATCTCTTCACTCCAACGGCTGTTCGTTCGGGGGCTGCTCGGGCTGGCTGTTGCCGGATGGGTCGGGGCGGATGCGCGCCGGGCTGCTGCCGCTGGACGGAAGGGGAGCAGCTGGACGACAGCGGCCTTAAGGCGCGCATCCGCAGACGGAACCGGGCTGCCGGGTCCGCCATCGGTCCAAGCGTCAGCTCAGGCCGAATTTCAGCAGTTTGATGGCGGCAAAATCGCTGACATCGCCGCCGACACGTTTGGTGGCATAGAACAGCACATGCGGCTTGGCGCTGAAGGGATCGCGCAGCACCCGCAGGTCGGGGCGTTCGGCGATGGTGTAGCCGGCCGCAAAATCGCCAAAGGCCACGGCATAGCCGTTCACACCGGCGTCAGGCATGTCCTCGGCAATGACCACCGGATAGCCCATCAGCCGCGCCGGTTCCGCCGCTGCCAGCCCGTCGGACCACAGGAAGCGGCCATCGGCATCCTTCAGCTTGCGCAGGAGGCCTGCGGTTTTGGAGTTCATCACAAAGCTGGCGTTGGCCCGGTACTGCGCGCCAAGCGCATAGACCAGATCAATGATTGCATCGCCATCGCCGATATCGCCCTCCACGCCGGTGGTGACATAGCCAAGGTTGCCCCAGCTCCAGCTGTCATTGGCCACCACCGGGTGGTAGAGGATGCCGGTCGGTTTGTCGTTGCCATCGCCATTGATGAAGGAAGCCGCCTCGGCGCGGGAAAACTTGTCGGCGATCCGGCCAGCCAGCCAGCCCTCGATGTCAAAGGCGCTGTCGTCCAGCAGCCGCTGCGAGGCCTTGGGCAAGGCGCTCAGCTCATGCAGCGGGATGGTGATGCGGTCGATCACCGGGGTTGCGGTTTCGGTTACCGCCGCCGTCTCATTCGCCCAGCCGTGACCGACATCGCCATGGTCGATCAGCACATCGTAGGAGGTTGCCTCCACCGTCACCACCGAGGCGACGGCGCGGATCGAGGCGGTGCTGTTCAACACGGATTTGACCGTATCGGAGGTCTGCGGATCCACCAGGTAGCCGCCATCGCCATTGACGGCGGTGGCCATCGCCTTGGCATCAAGATCAAGGCCACGCAGCGCGGCGTCATCGCCGGACCGCAGATAGGCATCAAAGGCTTTCTGATGAGGCGCGCCGCCTGCCTCGGCAGCGGCCAGAGGGGGACGATTGGCAAAGTGGGATTTACGATCCAGCATGGTCATACGCTCTTCTGTCTGTTTCAGTTTCAGGGCAATGTCGTCTTTGAACCCGTTGAAATCATGCACGAAGTCGGCAACGGCCTGTTTGACCTCCTGCGGGGCTGCATGGGAGTGGGCCGTTGGTTCCGGGTGGGATTGGGGATGGCTCATCTGTCTGTCCTTTTGGGTCGATTGAGGAAGGCAAAAGCGGGGCGCGACCGCAGCGGCGGCCGGGGCCTGCATTCAGCCGAGCGGCGTCAGGCTGGCACCGCTGCGCAGCAGGTCGATCACCTCCCGCCAGATCTGCGGGGTATCGTCCGGGGCGATGGCGCCGCGCTCTGCGGTCTGCGATTTGGCGGCGGCCCCGGCTGGGCTGACGCGGGCTGAGGACAACATCGGGAAGGTCACCAGCGAGACCTCCCAGAGGTCCAGCTCACACAGGGAGCGCCCGCCGCCTTTGCGCGCCGTGGCGCGGCGGGTCCGGTAGCCGATCGACAGCCCGTCCAATGCGCCGACAGCGATCAGCGCCGCAGCCTCGGCGCCCTTTTGGGTGCGGGTCAGGATACGGCCCCGGACATGCAGGCCGCGGGCATCCTCGCGGACCTCATCCCAGACGCCGATGGGCTGTGCGGGATCGTGCTGCCACAGCATCTTGACCGCGATCCCGGCCTGCGCCAGACGGTCGAGCGACGCCTGATAGGCCCCCGGCTGCACCATGTCACCGCCAGCGTCGACGCAGCCAAACAGGCTGGCATATCCGCTGATCATGACCATATCGTCGGCCTCGTCGCCAATGGTCAGATCCTCGCCGAAGCGCGCGAACTTATGCTCCAGATGCGCATGAGATGGCATCAGCTTCTCCTTTTATCTCTTTGAATTTCGTTCAATTACTGAACCACAAGAAAGGATTGGAAGGCCTGCGCCAGGATCACGGCGGCAACGCCGTAAACGGTGAGCCAGAGGCGTTTTTCCATCCGCTCCATCATCATCTCCAGCCGGTCGAGACGCCGGTTCATCGCCTCCTGCTGGATCTCGGCGATGCGCTCATGGGCGGTGAGCCGCAGACCCGGTGAGCATTCAAACGGCGGTATCGGGATTTCAGTCATCCGCCATCGCCTCCTCTTGCGGGGGCAGGCCCAGAAGGCTGCGTTTTTCGGCCACGCTGAGAAACTCCGCGGCGGCCACGCGGCGCCACTGCGCCTCGCGTTCGGAGGCCAGCGCAGGCACCTGATCAAGGTCCGGTTTCAGGGTGACCGCAGCCCCCTGATAGCGCGACAGCCAGTCCGACAGCGTCGCGGTGACACGGGTCACAAGCGGCAGCACGGTGAGCCGAAAAAAAGCGCGGTTGGCCTCCTGATAATTGGCATAAGTTGCATCGCCCGGCAGGCCCAGCAGCATCGGCGGCACCCCAAGCGCGAGGGCAATTTCGCGCGCGGCGGCGTCCTTGGTCTGGTGAAATTCCATATCCGATGGAGAGAAGCCCATTGGTTTCCAATCCAACCCGCCTTCCAGCACCATTGGACGGCCGGCATTGCGCGCGCCCTGAAAATTCATTTCGATTTCTTCACTTAGACGGCGAAACTGATCCTCAGCCATCAGCCCCTGACCATCGCCTCCGGTCCAGACCAGAGCGCCGGAGGGGCGGGCTGCATTGTCCAGAAGCGCCTTGGACCAGCGCGAGGCCGAGGTATGCACATCCACCGCCATGGCTGCGGCCTGCATCGGCGACAAACCGTAATGATCGTCCTGCGGATGAAAGCTGCGCAGATGGCAGATCGGGGCGCAGGGCATGGTCACATCAAAGCGGTGTTTGCGCCCCGACACGCTGTAGTCATAGGCCACCGGCCAGCCATCGCTGCCGGGCACCACGGTCATGCGGTCAGGGCGCAGCACATGCAGCTCGACCGGCAATATGTCGCGACCGTCGGGATCGCAGACCGCCTCAATATAAGCGTTGCCCGACAGCAGCAGGTGGCCGAACAGCGCTTCCAGCAGCTCGGCGCGGCCCTGCGCGGCATTGGGCCGGGCCAGCAGCGTCAGCAGCGGGTGGCTGTCGTAGCGCTGTGCGCCGTCCTGCAACACCAGCGGCAGCGCGGCGGCGGCCTCGGTGATCATCTTAACGGCACGGTAGCCCACGGGATTGCCGACAAAGCCGCTGCGGGTCAGTGAACTGCTGTCGCGCGGGCTCCAGCCGGTGCTGCCAGTGCCACCGTGCCAGGCCACCACACGGGCGGCGGCGCTTGCCTTGGTTTCGACGGGCTGTTGCTTGCGCCGCAGAAGGTCAAAGACCATGGGGCCACTCCTTTGCTTGAAGGGGGCGAACCATGCCCCTGTTTGCTGCGATCCTTTATGACGGCGGGGGTTGAAGAAGATTTGAGCAAGGCGCGCGCAGGGCACGCAACACCTGCGCTAAACCTTTGATCCAACTAAAAAACGCCCGCATGACTGCGGGCGTTTTGCGTCTGATCTGATGACCGGTGGCCCGCCTATAACATGCGCGCGCGGGGCAGCCTGTGGCGGGTCGCAGGGGTCAGGATCAGCTCCTGCACCGCCCAGACCAAGGCATCCAGCCGGTCCGGTGAGCCCTGCCCCAGATAGCCACGCGGGGTCATCTGGCAGAGCTGATCCTCCAGCGCGCCAAGCCCCGGCAGGTGGCGCACCCGGCCCTGTTCATAAAGCGCCGCGACCGGTTCGGCCCGTGCCCCCTTGCCCCGGCTGGCGTGCAGCGCAGTAAAGGGCACCAGCGGGTCGATCTGGCGCAGCAGGCTTTCGACCAGGGCACCGCCCTGATTGACCTCCGCCACCACCCGGTCGGCGCTGTAGCGGTCGCGCGCATCAATGGCGGCCTGCGCCCAGGTCAGCGGTCCGACGCCCTGCACCGTGCAATCCGCGAGCACATAGGCGCACCAGTCCTGCGGCGGTCCTGTGAGCGTGGCACCCACCACGAGGATGCCGCAGGCGTCGGAGTGTTTGCCGGCGCTCACCGCCGGGTCCACCGCCACCACCACCCGGTCCAGTGCCGGGGCCTTTGCGATCTGCGCCGCAACCAGCCCGGCATTGGTCCAGAGCGCGCCATCGACATCCTGCAACAGGATGCCGTCCAGCTCTTGTCGGCCTAGCCGTGACCCGGCATAGCGGCTGCGCACCTCGGCGATAAAGGAGGCGGCGAGATTGGCACGGTTGGCCTCGGTCGCGGCATGGGTCTGCACGGTGGAGGGGCTGGCCAGAAGGTCTCGCAGCACGCCCACATTGCGCGGTGTGGTGGTGACGCAGACGCGCGGCTCCTGCCCCAGCCGGAGCGCAAATTGCAGCATGTCCCAGCTGTCCTGCCCGCGTTTCCATTTGGCCAGCTCATCAGCCCAGGCGGCATCGAACTGCGGGCCGCGCAGCGCCTCAGGGTCATGGGCCGAAAACGCCTGGGCGGTGGCGCCATTGGGCCAGATCAGCCGCCGTTCGGTGGCTTTCCACGTCGGGCGGCGGTCGCGGGGTGTGCAGGCGAGGATGCCGCTGTCGCCCTGGACCATGACGTCGCGCACCTGATCGTAGGTTTCCCCGAGGAGGGCGATGCGGCGGGCGCGACCAGCGGACAACGGTGTTGCCCCTTCGGCCAGCGTACGCACCCATTCGGCGCCGGCGCGGGTCTTGCCTGCCCCGCGTCCGCCAAGGATGACCCAGCTGCGCCAGTCCCCCGTCGGCGGCAGCTGGTGCGGCAGCGCCCAGAGATCAAAGACATAGGGCATCGCACAGAGGTCATGGTCGCTGAGCCGGTCCAGAAACATCTTCTGCGTCGAAACTGGCGCGCAGGCGAGCCAGCCGCTCTTCGATTTCACTGCGGGCGGCGTCGATGTCGAGCCCGGCTGCGGCCTGATGCTGTTCACTTTGTTCGACAAGGGTTTTCTCCACTTTCTGGCTGTCACGGATCAGGCTTTCCAATTTGGCGATACGCGGCGCGCTGCCGGCGTCGTCTGCATCGCAGGCAAGCCGTTCGAGCATCTGCTCGGCCTCCTGCCGGAGCCGTTCGATGGAATTATGGAGGGAGAAAAGAAGATCGGCGGTCTTTGCCAGCCGATTTTCCGGGGTATAGGTGCTCATGGTTGGGGCCTCATAGTCATGGGACCTCCGTTCGGAAAATCGCAAGGCCGCCCCACAAGCGCGATCCATGATCGGGCGTCCTGCGGGCGGATCTGCCAATTTCCCAGCTGCCTGTGAACCCTGCCACAAACCAGCGCAAAAGTCAAAGCTGGCAACCTGAAGTATCGGACGCAAGCTGCCGGATTTGTTAAGTAAATTTCAGATTAACCTACCATAAGGTTAACGGTGCCGCACAAAAAAGAGGACGCCGAAGCGTCCCCTTTCAGATCTGATCCATGATTGGATTGCGCCTAG
The DNA here is from genome assembly GCF_048056915.1 of Phaeobacter sp. JH20_02. NCBI lineage: Bacteria > Pseudomonadati > Pseudomonadota > Alphaproteobacteria > Rhodobacterales > Roseobacteraceae > Phaeobacter > Phaeobacter sp. JH20_02. Next base: position 243,027 of record NZ_JAYMVP010000028.1, read on the forward strand.
TTGCTGTTGCCCTGCGCTTCAATCTCGCGCCATTTGGCGACATTGCGATTGTGCTCCTCAAGCGTGACGGCAAAGGCGTGGCCACCGGTGCCATCAGCGACGAAGAACAGGTAGTCGCCCTGATCCGGGTTCACCGCCGCCTCAAGGCTGGCCATGCCGGGGTTGGCGATTGGCGTCGGCGGCAGCCCTTCGATCACATAGGTGTTCCACGGGGTTGCCCGGCGCAGCTCGCTCTGGCGCAGGCCACGCCCGAGGACACCCTCGCCCCGAGTAACACCATAGATCACCGTCGGGTCCGTTTGCAGCCGCATCCCGCGGTTCAGCCGGTTGGTGAAGACCGAGGCGACCTGACCACGCTCCTCTGCCACGCCGGTCTCTTTTTCGATGATCGACGCGAGGATCAGCATCTCTTCGGGGCTGGTAACCGCTGCGCGGTCCGAGCGGCCCTCCCAGGCGGCGTTGATGCGCAGCTCCTGGCGCTCCTGCATCTCGGCCAGGATCTCGGCGCGGTCATCACCGGGGGAGACCTCATAGCTGTCGGGTGCCAGCATCCCCTCCGCCGGGCGCGTGCCCGGATCGCCGTCGAGGATATCCATGGCTTTCAGCGATTCGACCACCTGCCAGCTGGTCACGCCTTCGGCCAGCGCGATGCGGTAACGGGTGTCGGCATCGGCTTTCTTCTCTTCGTAGACAGCGGGCACCTCATCGACGCCGGGCACAAATTCCGCACGCTCGACAAAGCGGTTGGTGGCCGGGTCCAGCTCGCGCACCTCGGCCAGCACGCGGGTCACGCCCACGCGGTAGACGATTTCGGTGCCACAGCTGCTGGCGCCGCCGCGGGTGATCTGATCGACGATCTCGGCCATCGAGGCCCCTGCGGGCACCAGATAGCTGCCGGCCTTCAGCGCATCGGTTTTCTCGGCGTAGCGCACACCAACCCGGAACAGCGGGCCGGAGTTGATCGCGCCCTGGCTCTCCAGATCACGGCTGACCCGAGACATCGTGCTGCCGGACGGCACCCGCAGGCAGATCGCGCTGTCCAGCGGACCTTCGGAGGTATATTGCGACTGCCCCCAGAGGATGACGCCGCCCAGAAGGAACAGCATCACCACCAGGACCGTCAGCATGTTTGAGGCGAGGTTGCGCCACATCACTCAGGCTTTCCGAACAGGACCGACGCATTGGTGCCGCCAAAGCCAAAGGAATTGGACAGCGCCACCTTGATCTCGCGCTCGCGTTTCTGGTTCGGGGCCAGATCGACAGCGGTTTCAACGGCAGGGTTGTCCAGGTTGATGGTGGGCGGTGCCACCTGATCGCGGATCGCCAGGATCGAGAAGATCGCCTCAATCGCGCCAGCCGCACCCAGGAGGTGGCCGGTGGCGGATTTGGTCGAGGACATGGTGACCTTGCCCGCCGCATCCCCCATCATCCGCTCAACCGCGCCCAGTTCGATGGTATCGGCCATGGTCGAGGTGCCATGGGCATTGATATAGTCGATGTCCTTCGGCTCAAGCCCCGCATTGGCCAGCGCCGCGCGCATCGAGCGTTCGCCGCCTTCGCCGTCCTCGGAGGGAGCGGTGATGTGGTAGGCATCGCCGGAGAGACCATACCCCAGCACCTCGGCATAGATCTTGGCGCCACGGGCCTTGGCGTGGTCGTAATCTTCCAGCACCACGATGCCGGCGCCCTCACCCATCACGAAACCGTCGCGGTCGGCGTCATAGGGGCGCGAGGCGGCCTTTGGGTCATCGGCGCGTTTGGTGGACAGCGCCTTGCAGGCGTTGAAGCCGGCAATGCCGATTTCGCAGATCGCCGCCTCGGCGCCGCCTGCGATCATGACGTCGGCGTCGCCGGATTTGATCAGACGGGCCGCATCGCCGATGGCATGGGCACCGGTCGAACAGGCGGTCACAACAGAGTGGTTCGGCCCCTTGAAGCCAAAACGGATCGAGACCTGACCGGAGATCAGGTTGATCAGCGCGCCGGGGATAAAGAAGGGCGACACCCGGCGGGGGCCTTTTTCCTTGATCATCAAGGCGGTGTCGGCGATCGAGCTGAGGCCACCGATGCCAGAGCCGATCATCACGCCGGTGCGCAGGCGGCTCTGCTCGTCCTCGGGTGTCCAGCCGGCGTCACGCACGGCCATATCAGCCGCGGCAATGCCATAGAGGATGAAATCATCAATCTTCTTCTGGTCTTTTTTGACAACCCAATCATCGGGGTTGAAAGTCCCATCGCTGCCGTCGCCACGCGGAACTTCGCAGGCGTAGGTGGTGGCGACACCGCTTTCTACCGCATCAAAATGCGTGATCGGACCCGCCCCGGACTGACCGTCCAGCAACCGCGACCAGGTCTCTTCGACGCCGCTTGCCAGCGGTGTGACCAGGCCCAGTCCGGTAACTACTACTCGACGCATTTCTTGCACTCCTCTGCCTCGGCAATTTGACTCCAAATAGCTTGGATTGGCGCAGAGGTGCAAGAGCCGGTGGTCTCCGGTTGTTTTGCGATAATTTAATGACAGCCTTAGATTGCGGTTAACTTGGATAATGTACCTTTTGGTTGTTCTTTGGTTTCGTAGTCGCGACAGTACCGATATGGCGCGCCTGCGAACCACTATGCGGCGCCCAACAGACGGGGCGCAGGATCCAAGGTCAGCGGCTGTGGGGCAAGATGTGAATGGTGCACATAGAGTTCTTGTTTGGACGCCCTGCGTCACCTGATCCTGATCTACGAAGGGTTCGGCGGATGGCACACCGCCGCCCTTCGCGCATGTGGGGGCTGGGCGTATTTGCGCTGCTGTTGCTGGTCAGCCTGCTGCTTGGCGCTGAACCGCTGGCCGCCCGCGAATGCCGTGTCTTCAACAAACTGATGACGCTGACGCTCGCCGGTGAAGATTTTCTCGACTACCTGCGCACCGGCAGCAATTCGCCCGCCGTGCAGGAAATGGAACGGTTGCTGGCAAAGACATCAAAGACCGAGCTGCATCTCGCGATGCAGAGAGAAAAGATGGACGATCTGCTGAAGGCGACCCATAACCTGATTGCCCAGCACCGCAGCCTGCTGCGGGTCCTGGCGCTGAAGGACCGGCGCCATGCGGAACGGGCCTCTGTCAAACTCTTTGCCAGTGAAACCCTGGCGGCCTATCGCCGGGAGCTGGCGCGTATGCCCTGCTCTCGTGCAGGCAGTAGCGGGCAGGATGGCGGCGGCCTTGGCGCCTTGCCCGCGCTGGGACAGATTTCCAGCACCACCGCGGCGGCCGGTTCACTGGGTCTGGTGGCGCTTGGAGCGCTGTGTTTTGTGCTGTTTGAACGGCGCATGACCACGCTGAGGCGGCGCCGCAAGCGCCATACCTGCAACCTGGACTGCACCCTTGTGCACAACAATGATAACGGGGTTGCGGCGACCCTGCTGGACATCAGTCAGGAGGGGGCGAAGGTCAAATCCGAAGCGCGCCTCGGCGCCGGGGATATCATCGTGCTGGACCTGCCCGGCGATGCGCCGCAGATAAATCTTCACGGTCGGGTGCAATGGTGCAATGCCAACTATTTTGGCCTGCAGTTCAAGGAGCGTCTCACACGCGATATGGTGAAGGCTCTGGCGGGTTTTCGCAGGGCGCCCAGAAAATCCAAACGGGAGTTCGGGCGCGACGGGACGCCTGCCGAGCTTGAGCCACATGGCGCGGTGTCTGGCTGACGGATCGGCATGGCCGGAGCGACACTCTGCGGCGTGGTCCTTCGTCTTGATGATGTCACAAGGGGGGCGGCCTGTCTTGGGCTCGGCTGCTATCGCGGGTCCCCGGTCGCGGCGAACCGGCAACAAGCGCGCGGCAAAGATCGCGCGGGCGGGCGGCGGACGGGCGTCCGGCTGGCGTCTGGCTGGCGTCTGGCGGACCATGATCGCGGCCATGATCGCGAATATGCAGACAGATCCCACGTGCGATGCCTTGCGGAGCCGACCTCGCGAACCGGTGGCACCCCTGTGGTAGTGGGATGGTGGCGGTTGGTGCCGGATGGTGGCAGATGCGGACCATTGGGGCAGGACGTGCTTCGCTCCGCAATCAGTCGGCGAAGCAGACAGATCTTCCGCCGGTATAGACCATGCAGGAAGCGCGCGCGCCGGTTTGGTGAATTTCAGGCAGAGACCACAGCTCCGGCCCGCTTATGTCGCGATCAGCGGTGCATCGGCGGCGTCGAGAGGTCGGTTCGACAATTCCGGTCCATTGGCAGCGATCTCGACCGGATCCTGTGTAGACAGCGCCGAACCAGCTCAGCCGCGCCGGTCATGCGCCCGGTGCTGCAAACCCACGTCGGCCTGCCCGCTCCCCAAGGCAGCCAAGACACGCAGGCTGCGCTGAAATCAAAAGGGCTGCGCAGTCCTGACGACACCGCAGCCCATTGGTCGATGCGGCAGCAGTGCCGCCCGAGACGTGCCGCCGACCTAGCGGAATTCGGCAACCGGCTCACGCGTGGGGCGGGCCGCCTCCAGCGCCTCCGCCACGGTCAGGGTCTTGCGGAACAGCGCCCGCCCGACCAATGCGCCGGAGATCGAACCGATGTATTTCAGCCGCGCCACGTCATCGGCGGTGCGGACCACACCGCTGGCGATCACCGGCGTGCGCGCTTTCTCCGCCAGCCCTGCGATCAGCCCCAGCTGCGCCTCGACATCGGTCATATCGCTTTCGATATCGGTGATGATGATGCCCGCAAAGGGACAATCGGCAAAGGCGTCGATAAAGGCTTCGGGCGTGAACGAGCCGGCCTGACGCCAGCCGTCGGTCATCACCTGCCCCTGCCAGACATCCACCGCCAGCACGATCTGATCGGGGTGAAGACGGGTCAGCGTGCGCACCAGTTCGGGGTCGCGGGCGGCAAGCGTGCCGACCACCACACGGCCCGCCCCCTTGTCGATCCAATGCTCTATATGCTCGCGCGAGCGCATACCGCCGCCCAGCTGAACCGGGATACCGGCGGTGCGGATGATTTCCTCCACCAGCTCGGCATTGCGGTTGTCGCCTTCGATGGCATCAAAATCGGTCAGATGCATCCATTCGGCACCATCGGCGGCAAAGCCGCAGGCGGTGGCAACCGGGTCCACGTGCCAGATCATGGCGGTGTCGAGCCGCCCCTTGTCCAGCGTCACGCAGCGGCCGTCCTTCAGTTCCATCGTGGGGTAGATCATCATCGCAATGCCCTCCTGTCGTCGGCAGTTTCGCCAAGGCTAGCACGGAGACCGATCACCCCTAAGGAGAAAACCCGACCTCGCGGAGGTCGGAAACGTCCAGAAACGAAAAACGGCGCCTTCCTGCCCGGAAAGCGCCGTCTGTGATCGTCACCGATTGGGTGGGATCAGGAAGCTTCGCTGATGAATTTCACCGCATCGCCAAAGGTCTGGATGGTCTCGGCCGCGTCATCGGGGATCTCGATGCCGAACTCTTCTTCGAAGGCCATAACCAGCTCAACGGTGTCCAGGCTGTCTGCGCCCAGATCATCGATGAACGACGCGTTCTCGGTCACTTTGTCTTCTTCAACACCCAGGTGTTCCACAACGATCTTTTTTACGCGGTCTGCGACGTCGCTCATGTCAATTCCTCATCTTTTCAGGCATTCGCCCGGTTGTCAGGCATTCGCCCGGTTCTGCCCTTGCCCGCTCGGGGCGGCGTGGTTGTGCCCGATGCGGGCGGTCGTGTCCCGCATAGCGGAACCGCCCCTGCCGGTCCGGCATGGACCCGCAGATGGCGAATATGCGCCGCCTATAACACAGACCGACGCAGAGGCAAACGGTTTCGCAGCATCACTGCACCCGCCTGCCCGGTGCCTGTCGCCTGAGGCTCAGGCAACAGGGTGAGCATTTGGCCACAGCCGCAGCCACATGCAAGGCTTGTGGTGCATATTTTTACGCAACCCATCACCGCCGCAAGTCATTTTCCGTTATTTTGCAGCGGCTTTCAGCTGGTCATCCATCCTGAGGATGGCCGTATTTCGCCCTGGATAACCGGGCCAGCTGCGGGGCGGGATCGCAAAACCCCGCGACCAATCTTGTGCGATGCCGCGCTGGCGGCACCGAAAATCCCCCACGGCCTGAGGCATAGAGGCCACATCTGACGCGGCGGCCGGAACGCAAAACCCGCCACCGGAGGACCGGCGGCGGGACCAGGTGACTCGGCGTCACCACAAAGCTTAACCGGGGTCTCGGCGGCCCCGGTTGCAGCCCGGATCGCGTCCCGGGATCACAGCATGGCCATGCCGCCGTTCACATGCAGGGTGGTGCCGGTGACATAGCCTGCCTCGGCGCTGGCCAGATACAAAACGGCGGAGGCGATTTCCTCCGGGGTGCCCATCCGACCACTGGGGATCTGGGTCAGGATCGCGTCTTTCTGGGCGTCGTTCAGCTTGTCCGTCATGGCGGTGGCGATAAAGCCGGGAGCCACGGCATTGACGGTAATGCCCCGGTTGGCGACCTCATAGGCCAGCGATTTGGACATGCCGACCATACCGGCCTTGGCGGCGGCGTAATTGCCCTGACCGGGGTTGCCGGTGGCCCCCACGATGGACGAGATATTGATGATCCGGCCCCAGCGCGCCTTCATCATGCCGCGCAGAACACCCCGGCACAGGCGCATGGTCGAGGTGAGGTTCACCTCCAGCACGCTGGCCCATTCCTCATCCTTCATCCGCATGAACAGATTGTCGCGGGTGATGCCGGCATTGTTGACCAGAATATCCACCGAGCCCATCGCCGCGATCGCCTGTTTCGGCAGCGCCTCGACCGCCTCTGCATCGGAGAGGTTGCAGGGCAGCACATGGGCGCGCTCGCCAAGTTCCGCCGCCAGTTCCTGCAGCGGGGCCTCGCGGGTGCCGGAGAGGCCCACGGTGGCGCCAGCGGCGTGCAGGGCGCGGGCGATATCGCCGCCAATACCACCAGATGCCCCGGTGATGAGGGCAGTTTTTCCAGTCAGATCAAACATATGATTTCCTTTGTCTCATCCCCGGCCCGCGGTCCGCCGTTTTCTTTGGAAGACAACGGGCCGGAATATTAATGAAATTTCCGCGTTCAGCCCGCGGTGATGGCTGCCACGTCCTCGGCGGTGCCGATCTGACGGCAGGCCAGATTGCGGTCGATTTTGCGGATCATGCCGGAGAGCGCCTTGCCCGCGCCGATTTCCCAGAATTCGGTCACGCCTTTGGCGGCCATCGTCTGCACGCTTTCGCGCCAGCGCACAGAGCCGGTCACCTGCTCGACCAGAAGCTGGCGGATTTCAGCCGGATCGGTGACCGCATCCGCGCGGACGTTGGCGATCAGCGGAACCGCAGGAGAGGTGATCTCGACCCCGGCCAGTGCCTCAGCCATGACATCGGCGGCAGGCTGCATCAGGGCGCAGTGGAAGGGCGCGCTGACCGGCAGCATCACGGCGCGTTTGGCGCCTTTTTCCTTGGCGATTTCAGCGGCGCGTTCAACGGCGGCCTTGGCGCCGGAGACCACGACCTGAGTGGGGTCGTTGTCATTGGCGGCCTGACAGACCTCGCCTTGTGCGGCGGCGTCTGCAACGGCGCGCACCGCCTCGAGGTCGAGCCCCAGAATGGCGGCCATCGCGCCCTCGCCGACCGGCACGGCGCTTTGCATCGCCTTGCCGCGAATGCGCAGCAGGCGCGCGGTGTCGGCGACGGAAATCGCCCCGGCTGCGGCCAATGCGGAATATTCGCCAAGGCTGTGACCGGCGACAAACGCCGCCTTGTCGATGCTGACACCCTCAGCCTCCAGCGCACGCATGGCGGCGAGCGAGGTCGCCATCAGCGCCGGCTGGGCGTTCTGCGTGAGGGTCAGGGTTTCGATATCGCCCTCCCAGATCAGCTGGCTCAGCGCCTCTCCCAGTGCGGCGTCCACCTCGTCAAAGACCGCTTTGGCTGCCGGATAGGCCTCGGCCAGGGCTTTGCCCATACCGATCGTCTGCGCGCCCTGCCCTGGAAACACGAATGCAATTGTCATCTGAGACCTCATCTTGTCTGCATATCTGCGTTGCATCGGGTTTAGACGCAGGTGACGCTGCGTACAAGCATAGCCTTCGCGCGGGCGCACCGGTGCTGTGCATCAGCTGACAGAGATGCGTGTTGTGTCAAACCGCTGAAGGGATAGGGTATTCCTGTCGCCCCCTATAAGAAGGTCTCATCGCCCGTGTCCTCCCCTGCCCGCGCCCCCGCGCTTCGCCAGAATACCGCCCGCCACTATGGCAGCGTTGCCAAAGGTTTTCACTGGCTGACAGCCCTATTGATGCTGGCGGTGTTCCCGCTTGGTTATTTTGCCAATGATCTGGCGCACCATATTCAAAGCCCGGAGTTTGACGGCGCACAGGCCACGCTGACCCGCGCGGCGCTGCTGTTTTCACTGCACAAGACCCTGGGGTTGGCGTTGTTCCTGACCGCGCTGCTGCGCATTCTCTGGGCGCTGAGCCAGCCCAAGCCGGTGCCGCTGCACCCGGAGCGGCGGGCCGAGACGCTGCTGGCGGAGGTGGTGCACTGGCTGCTTTACGGGGCGCTGGTGGCGGCCCCCCTGACCGGCTGGATCCATCACGCCGCAACCACGGGATTTGCGCCGATCTGGTGGCCCTTTGGTCAGAACCTGCCGTTTGTGGCGAAATCTGAAACCTTGGCGGCGCTGTTTGGCGGGCTGCACTGGCTGTTTGTCTGGACCCTTGCGGTGGCTTTGGGGCTGCATATTGCCGGGGCGCTGAAACATGAGGTGATCGACCGCGACGCCACGCTGCGCCGGATGCTGCCAGGACGCGCGCCGGAGGTGACGGTGCCAGAGCAGATCCCCCATGGGGCGGCGCCGGTGCTGGTGGCGCTGGCGATCTGGGTCCTGGTGCTGGCCGGCGGCGGCGCCTTCGGCCTTTATGCGCCGCACAGCCATGGCGCGCCGGGCGCCACCGCACATGAGGCTGGATCCGAGGCCACAGATGGCGGCGATCCTGCCGCAACGATGGCGTCTGACACGGCCGGCAACTGGCGGGTCGAGGATGGCACATTGGCGCTCACCATCGTGCAGATGGGCAGCGAGGTGCGCGGCCAGTTCGACCGCTGGCAGGCAGTGATTGATTTCGAGGACCCTGCCGCCCCCGGCCCCGCCGGCGCGGTCACCGTCACCGTGGCGATCCCCTCGCTGAAGCTCGGATCTGTCACCGATCAGGCGATGGGGCCGGATTACTTTGACAGTTCCACCTATCCCACCGCAGAGTTCCGCGCCGAGATCGAGAAGCTGGCGGAGGGATATATCGCTGAGGGCACCCTGCGGATCCGCGATCAGGAGGTGCCGCTGCGCCTGCCCTTCACGCTGGATCTGAACGGTGACACCGCCACAATGTCCGGCAGTGCCGAAGTGAACCGGCTGGATTTCAACATCGGCCAGGGCGTGCAGGACGAAAGCTCGCTTGCCTATGCGGTGACCATCGCTGTCGACCTGACCGCCAGCCGCGCCGCCCCCTGACGGATGTGGGCACAGATCAGGGGGGATGGCCGCCGCGTGCCCCCATGGGGACATATAGTCCCGCAGGTTCCGGCCCACTTAAGGTATTGTGCCGCGCGGCAGCACCGGTGATGCTGCGAAGATGGCCACCGAAATCGAGTTCTCTTTTGCGGCACTGAACCCGTCGGCGCGACGGCACATTCGCGTGTTTCAGATACACCAGTTCCTTGACCGTTTTGCGATGGGGCTGACGGTTGCCGTGGTTGCTCTGGCCTTGACCGACCGGGGCATGGACCTGTTGCAGATCTCGTTTCTCTTCGGGATCTACGCGCTCACGACGATGGCGATGGAGCTGCCGTTTGGTGGCCTTGCCGACAGCATCGGGCGCAGGCCGGTCTTCTTGACGGCGGTTGTCGCCAGCCTGATCTCGCTCGTGCTTTTTCTCTCTACGAGCGATTTTTATGTTCTGGCGCTGTCGTTTGCATTCATCGGCTTTGGCCGCGCGCTTCGGTCGGGCACGCTGGATGCCTGGTTTGTTGAAACCTTCAAAGCCGCCGCCCCCAATGTCGATGTCCAGCCCGCACTGGCCAAAGCGCAATGGGCCAATGCCGTAGGTTTGGCGATTGGCGCCATTCTGGGAGGTCTTCTGCCCGATCTCTGCGGCGAGGTCGCAAAACGCCTTGGGTTCAGCATTTATGATGTGTCCTACCTTGCGAGCGTCGTCGTGATGTCGGGCGTGTTTGTTTTCACGGTACTGGCCATTGTCGAAACACCGCGCCCGATGAGCGCCACGGCTCTCAAGCACGGCTTTGCGAATGTACCGATGGTGATCGGGGACGCGAGCCGTCTGGCCCTCAGACATCCGGCTCTGTCGATCCTTCTGGCAGCGCTGGCGTTCTTTTTGATGGCGACCAACCCTGTTGAGGTGATCTGGCCGACCCATGCAAAGCCGATGCTGGACGAGCGCTATGCAAACACCGTCATCGGTATCGTCACTGCCAGCTATTTCTTCGCCATCGCTTTCGGCGCGTCCCTGTCCGTGCCCATCAGCCGGATTTTCAAACGGCGGCACGCCATGACGCTGGCGGCAGGTTTTGCCTGTCTGGCAGGGGTTCAGATCGCATTGGCGCTGCAAGGCAGCATCGTCGGCTTTGTGACGGTGTTTGTCCTCTATTCCGTGCTTCTGGGGGGCTGCGAAACCCCGGCCAGCAGCATCCTGCATCGCTGCGTTGGCGACGGTCAACGCTCGACCATGCTGTCTTTGCGGTCGCTGATCCAACAGTTGGGGGCCGCATCGGGCCTGATTCTGGCCGGAGCTGTCGCCGATATCTACTCGACACCGGTCGCCTGGATCGTCGGTGCGGTGTTTCTGGTGATTGCGATGATGCTGATCTTGGTGTTGGTCAGACGGCTGGCGGCAGCCGCCGAATAGCTGACTGGTGCGCGCCCACTCGTACAGGGACGAACTTATAGGGACAAAAAAACCGCCACCCGGCAAGGGGCGGCGGTTCTGGATCGGTAGGTGGCGGAGGTGATCCCTCCGCCGTGCGGTCTGATTATTCGGCCTTCATCGCCTCGACCGAGATCTTCACCTCGACCTCGTCGCTGACGAAGGGGGCGAATTTGCCCAGCTCGTAGTCCGAGCGCAGCAGGGTTGTGGTGGCGTCGAAACCGGCCCAGGGCTTGCCCGCCATCGGGTGTTCGCCGACCTGGTTCAGCTTGGCATCCAGAACCACGGATTTGGTGACGCCGTTCAGGGTCAGGTCGCCGGTGATTTCTGCGGTATTCTCGCCGGTTACCTTGATGCCGGTGGATTTGAAGCTGATCATCTCCGCATCATCGGCGCCAAAGAAATCCTTTGACATGAAATGGTCAAAGCGCGCTTCCCAGCCAGTCAGCATGGATTGCGCGGGCATCGACACCGAGACGCTGGAGGCTTCGGGGTTTTCCTGATCAAAGGCGATTTCACCCTCAAACCCCGAGAACATGCCGTAGGTGGTCGAGAAACCAAGGTGATTGTAGCTGAACACCACCTGGCTGTGGCTCGAATCCAGCTTGTAGGCTTCAGGGGCGGCAAAGGCGGTGGTGGCGGCGGCCCCCATCAGGGCGGCGGCAAAGAGAGTGGTTTTCATAATCTTGGCTCCGTTGGACCGTGTGACTTCGTTTCCCAGTTGAAGACTTTGTCATCAGAAAGGAAAGCCCGCAAAAGCCAACACTATCTGTGTTCAGATGAACAACCCAAGCCGCATTGACGCACAGAGGCAGGTTCTCGCGCAGTTGTGATGTCGGCAGGCGGTGGCGGCGGGTCAAGGCGTTCGGCCAGAGATCTGGAGCGCCTAGCTGAAGATCGGCAGGGCGCCGCTCAGCTGATCGCGCAGCCGCAGGCGGGTTTCGGTGCTGTCGATCGGCAGCTCCATCAGCACTGCGCCGTCGATATCCAGAACCGAGATGGCATGGGCGGAGAGGCGCACGCCGCCAAGGCTGCTATAGCTGCGCCGCAGGACAATCCGCGGTGCGCCGCGCCGTGTCTTGCGCAGGATCCTCAGCTCGCGCCGGATCGGGTCGAAACAGGCCTCCGGCTGGCTGTCGGGGTGATGCGAGGTCAGCAGGATCAGGCCGACAAACAGAAAGGCCACGGAAATCCCGATCCGGATCAGCGACATCTGCGGATCGAAGCCTGCGTCAGGCAGCAGCCAGAGGCCGGTGGCGCCCATCACCATACCGCCCCCAAGAATGCGCAGCAGCAGCGAGCGGACCGGCCAGTTGGCCTGCATCTGAAGGTTCATTGGTGCCGACCGGGCCAGATGGGCCAGCCGTCTGGCGGCAGGAGACTGAGAGGACGCGCGCCGCATGACCTTGCCAAATCGACCCGGCTGCATGGGCTGAAAACCGATCTCGGATGGTTCGAGGATGCTCATCTCTGGTCCCTTTCACTCTTAACGCGGTCTGTCTGTCCTGCCTTGCCTGTGACGCCTGCTGCGCCTGTTGGTCTGTGACTGGCGGGATGGTTAACACTTGATTAACCAAGATTGACGCCAGCATTGGGGCTGAAATGGGGCGGAGTTGCGGTAAATACGGGCCGTGCTCCGCCGTGATGGGCAGCCCTTTCGTCTACGGGCCTCAACAGGGCATATGCAGATGCAGCCGCCCTGCCCCCGCTTCCGTCTTGACCCCTCCGGGCTAGCGCGCGGGGTCTGATCGGGCCGCTGGCGAAAGAGGTTCGCCCTGTCGGATCCGTGGCCCATTCTCAGCTTTGCATGCAAAGCTTTGCATAATTTTGCTAAAATTTGGTTCACAGGCTATGGATCAAACCCCAGCGACCACTGGCAACGTGGGTGCAGAGGGACATCTTGAGGAGCACAGGGGCACGCGGCGGGAAACGGGCCTTGCCCTTTTGGTCTGAGCCTGTATATGGGGGCTTCCTTCCGCGACATTTTCGATCCGCGCAGACTCTCGTGACAGGGCAGCGGAAGGGACAACCGCCCCGTCTATGAAATGCGCCTAGACAAAAACTGGAGTTCACATGCCACTCTACGAGCATGTCATGATTGCGCGTCAGGACCTGTCCAACTCGCAAGCTGAAGGCCTCATCGAACATTTCGGTGCTGTTCTGTCCGACAACGGCGGTAAGCTGGTCGACAGCGAGTACTGGGGCGTCAAGACGATGGCCTATAAGATCAACAAAAATCGTAAGGGCCACTACTCCTTCCTGAAGACCGATGCTTCGGCAGCGGCGATCCAGGAAATGGAGCGTCTGATGCGCCTGCATGATGACGTGATGCGCGTTCTGACCATCAAGGTTGACGCACATGAAGACGGCCCCTCGGTTCAGATGCAGAAGCGCGATGAGCGCGACACGCGTCGTGAGCGCCGCTGATCAACGCTTGAGAAAAGGACGCTAAACCATGGCAGCCAAACCGTTTTTCCGTCGTCGTAAAGTATGCCCGTTCTCGGGCGACAATGCGCCGAAAATCGACTACAAAGACACCCGTCTTCTGCAGCGCTACATTTCCGAACGTGGTAAGATCGTGCCGTCGCGCATCACCGCCGTTTCGGCAAAGAAGCAGCGTGAACTGGCCCGTGCTATCAAGCGCGCCCGCTTCCTCGCCCTGCTGCCCTACGCCGTGAAGTAAGGAGATAAGCACATGCAAGTTATCCTTCTGGAACGTGTGGCCAAACTGGGCCAAATGGGCGAAGTCGTGGACGTAAAGCCCGGCTATGCTCGCAACTTCCTGCTGCCGCAAGGCAAGGCGCTGACCGCGTCGCAGAACAATATCGCTCGTTTTGAGGAACAGAAAGCGCAGTTCGAAGCGCGCAATCTGGAAACCAAGAAAGAAGCGGAAGCTCTGGCAGAGAAGCTGGACGGTCAGCAGTTCATCGTGATTCGCTCCGCGTCTGACGCTGGCGCCCTCTACGGCTCCGTCACCCCGCGTGACGCCGCAGAAGCCGCCACCGCAGAAGGTTTCTCGGTCGACAAGAAGCAGGTTGCCCTGCTTTCGCCGATCAAGGAACTGGGTCTGCACAGCGTTGTTGTGAAGCTGCACCCTGAAGTCGAAGTTCAGATCAAACTGAACGTTGCGCGTTCGGTCGAAGAAGCTGAGCTGCAAGCCTCGGGCAAATCGATTCAAGAGCTGGCCGCTGAAGAAGAAGCCGCTGCTGAATTCGAAATTTCCGAACTGTTCGACGATATCGGCTCTGCCGCATCCGACGACGACGATGCAGCCCCGGCCGCAGACGACGAAGAGACCAACGCCTGATCGGCATTGGATCTATCCGAGATCGAGAGAGGCCGCCCCGGATCGGGGCGGCCTTTTTCATATCTGCGGCGGCCGCAGCTGGATTGCGCTGCTGACAGATCAAAATCGCCTCAAACTCTCCGCAGAAACTGCGGCGCGGGTAACCTCGTCTTTGCCGGTTTCTGCAAGCCTAGATCCCGCCCTGAGCGATCGCTCCGGGAGCGCGTGTTTGTGCGCACGTGTGGTTGTGACTGTCGTGCCAGGCCTGCGTCTGGCGTCTGGGGGTAAGCATGGAAGAGGATCTGATCCGGGAAGAAACGGCGCTGCGGCGACGCCTGCTGCTGCGGCTCTTGCGCAACTTCAGCTTTGAAAACCCGAAATACAGGGGCGAACCGATCAGCAATCTGGTGCCACCGGAGCTGATCACCGCCGAGCTGACCCGGCACAACCCTGACCGGGTGATCCAACCCTGAACCATGCGGGCGTTGCAGACGGGGCCACGAAGGCTCGGCCCCCGCAGCCCCTTTGCATGGGCGTCCCAATCGGGCCGCAGGCACGGGAGCCGTGTTGGGACAGGGCAAGGCCCGGTTCATGCGCGCGTGGATCATGCGGCAGTCGATCAGCGCCGACAAATTCTTAGCCGTTAAAATTTGATCCATCAGCGCCCGCCCTGGCCGGCGCACCCTGACCGGTCATGCGGATCGCCGCGCCGGGGGTCCAATCCCGGCTGATGGCCCGGGATTGCGGGCGATCATCGGACAGCCTGCCACGGTCGGGGGATATCCGCCGATGGGTTCCCGCGCCATTTGCCCAAGCCGCAGGCGCGCCCTAATCTGCCGCCGATCCGGCGTATTCGGGGTTTAGACAGGCAGTATCCATGATTGATCGCAGAACGGCTCTGGCCATTATTCTCAGCCCGCTGGCCCTTGCCGCCTGTGGCGAGGCACCCGCCGCAACCGAGCGCGCCGCAACGCCGCCGCTCTATCCCAACGAGACGCCGGAGCTTCGCCGCAAGATCAATTTCTGGGCCGACCACTATGAGGTGCCGCGCCCGCTGGTCCACCGCCTTGCCATCCGCGAGAGCACCCATCGGCCCTGGGCGGTCAACCGGCCCTACTACGGGCTGTTGCAGATCCTGCCGGCCACTGCCCGCTCCATGGGGTTTCGCGGCAAGCCGAAGGATCTGCTGGATGCGGATACCAACCTGAAATATGCGGTGAAATATCTGCGCGGGGCCTGGCTCCTCTCCGATGGCAGCTACGATCAGGCGGTAAAACACTATTCGCGCGGCTACTACTATGCCGCAAAACGGCGGGGCATGTTGCGCGAAACCGGGCTGCGCCCCTGATCAGACCGCTTGAAAACCACGATATCACAAAGAGTTATGATATCTTACGCGGCAGCTTGCCACTCTGATTGTTAGCGCAAAACTGTCACGTGACCGAAGGCGTTTTTCTGCTAGCATGGATGTCTGTAATAAAAAGACGTCGGAGTGAAAAATGCCTATTCAACTAGATCGCCGGTCCTTTCTGGCCGGCAGTGCCGGTCTGATCGCGCTGCATCCGTTTTCGGTTCAGGCGGCCTCCAATCAGGTGCATCTGCGCCTGATGGAGACCACCGACCTGCATGTGCATGTGTTTCCCTATGATTATTACGCCGACAAGCCGCGCGACACTGTCGGGCTGGCGCGCACGGCCTCGCTGATCGGCGATATTCGCGCCGAGGCGACCAATTCGCTGCTTCTGGACAATGGCGACTTCCTGCAGGGCAATCCGATGGGCGATTACATCGCCTATGAGCGCGGCATGAAGGAAGGCGACACCCATCCGGTCATCCAGGCGATGAACGCCGTGGGCTTTGACGGCTCGACGCTGGGCAATCATGAGTTCAACTACGGGCTGGATTTCCTGATGAAATCCCTCGCCGGGGCCGAGTTCCCGGTGGTCTGCGCCAATGTCGCCACGTCCACCGGTGCCGGCCCGCGTGACGACAAGACCCTGCTGCCGCCCTATGTGATCCTGGAGCGCGAGCTGACCGATGGCGCGGGCAACCGTCATCCCATCAAGATCGGGCTGATTGGCTTTGTGCCGCCGCAGGTGATGAACTGGGACCGCCGCCATCTGGAAGGCAATGTGCAGGCCCGCGACATTCTGCAATCCGCCCGCGCCTATGTGCCGGAGATGAAGGAAAAAGGCGCCGACATCATTATCGCCCTGTCACATTCCGGGATCGGCAGCGCCGATGAGACCGACGGGATGGAGAATGCCTCGGTGCCGCTGGCAGCCGTCGAGGGCATCGACGCCATCATGACCGGCCATTCGCATCTGGTCTTCCCCTCCTCCACCTATGCGGATTTTGCCGGGGTGGATGTCGATAAGGGCACCATCCACGGAACCCCCGCCACCATGGGCGGTTTCTGGGGCAGCCATATGGGTCTGATCGACCTGATGCTGGAGCGGGACGGCAGCGGCTGGCGCGTGGTGGGCCATGCCTCAGAGGCGCGCCCGATTTCGCGGCGCGAAGAGGACCGGTCGATCACCGCCCTGGTCGAAAGTGCCCCTGCGGTGCTGGCAGCTGCGCAGAAAGAACATGATGAGACACTGCAATATGTCCGCCGCGCCGTGGGCAAAACCGACGCGCCGCTGCACAGCTATTTTGCACTGGTCGCCGATGATCCCTCGGTGCAGATCGTGTCGATTGCGCAGACCTGGTATATCGAACAGATGCTGAAGGGCACCGAGCATGAAGGCCTGCCGATCCTGTCAGCTGCGGCCCCGTTCAAGGCCGGCGGTCGCGGTGGTGCGGAGTATTACACCGACGTTCCAAAAGGCGATGTGGCGATCAAGAATGTCGCCGACCTCTACCTCTACCCCAACACCGCCCGTGCGGTGCGTGTGACCGGCGCGCAGGTTAAGGACTGGCTGGAACGCTCTGCCGGCATGTTCAACCAGATTACCCCCGGCGAGGCCGATCAGGTGCTGCTCAATCCCGCCTTCCCGAGCTACAACTTTGACGTGATCGACGGGGTGACCTATCAGATCGACCTGTCGCAGCCCTCGAAGTTCGGACCGAAGGGGGAGCTGGAGAATCCCGACGCCAACCGCATCGTCAATCTCGAGTTCAACGGCGCGCCAATCGATCCCGCACAGGAGTTCATTATCGCCACCAACAACTATCGTGCTGGCGGTGGCGGTGCCTTCCCCGGCGCGATGGGGGATACCATCGTGTTCGAGGGGCCGGACACCAACCGCGATGTGATCGTGCGCTATATCGTCGAGAAGGGCACCATCAGCCCGCGCGCCGATGCCAACTGGCGCTTTGCCCCGCTGGCGGACACCTCGGTGCTGTTCGACACCGGCCCCAAGGCGGCGGCCTATGTGGACAGTGTCGAGAGCATTGCAATTGAACCTGCGGGTGAAGGGCCGGATGGCTTTGCACGCTACAGAATTGCGCTGTGAACAAACTGTTTCCGATTTGTGCAAAATGAAATGATTCTCGCCGCCCGGCCAAACTTGGTCGGGCGGCATATTTAGGCGCACACGCCCCGCTTGCACACAAGTTATTGAGGGGCGCCCTAAAGGTTAATTTTTACAAATTTCGAGCAAATTTGCGCTCTCCTTACTGCTTTTTAGGCATTTGTTTGCCAAATTTCCGCCCCCTTCTTGCGGCAGAGTTTTCCGACATGCGAGGTGTCGATCAGCGCTGCACAACAGCGACCCGCATCAAGACGGTTGATGAGCAAGAGGAGCAGTTCCGATGCCAAACGGCAGTTTCAACGATTTTCGAAATGCGCTTCTGGCGTTTGAATCGGGCTGGGACCGGGACCGCTACAATGCGGGGCACATCAGCGACGCGCAGCTGACGCAATGGGTCGGCGCGCCAGTCAGCAGCTTCTATCCCGGCCTCAGCAGCTGGGGCCAGCTGAGCGACACCCAATGGCGGGACATGGCCTATCACTCCACCAATTCGCTGGGCTTTGTCGGCTATCAGTTCGGCGAGGCGCTGCTGATTGACCTCGGTTATTATCAGGACGACGTTTACTACCTGGGCGGTGATACCATCAACCGCTGGGATGGCACCTGGACCGGGAAAAATGGCGTCAACAGCCTGGATGATTTCAAATCCCACGCCGCACAGGACACCGCCATCAATGAGGCGTTTGGCTATAACTTCGAGATGCTGAGCTACTATCTCGGTCGGCAGGGGCGCAGCATCAGCGATTTTGTCGGCGAGACCGTGACCTATCGCGATGTCAATGGCGCCATGGTGGATGTTACCCTATCGCTGACCGGGCTGATGGCTGCGGCGCATCTGCGCGGTGCTTCGGGGCTGGCGACGCTCTTGCTGAGCGATACCGCCTCGACCGATGAATACGGCACCTCGATCCTGAAATACGTGAAAGATTTCGGCGGTTACGACAGCCCCACGGCCGACGCGCTGATTGCCTTCTGGCAGGATCGCAAGGCAGGCGGCACCGCACCGCTGGACATGGGCGAGCCGCAGCCAAGCGAGCCCGTCCTGGTTGGTGAAACCCTGCTGGGCACCGTCAGCCGGGACATTCTGGATGGAACCGATGCAAATGACCTGCTGTCAGGGCGCGGCGGCAACGACCGGCTTGCAGGCCGCGCGGGTGATGATGATCTGCGCGGTGGCGGCGGGCGCGACCGGCTGATTGGCCAGGGCGGCGATGACAAACTCAACGGTTCGCACGGGGCCGACACGATCCGCGCCGGTGCGGGCAATGACACATTGATCGGCGGCAATGGCAATGACCTGCTGTTTGGTCAGGGTGGTAACGACCTGATGATCGGGGGCGATGGGGCCGACACATTTGCCTTCGGCAGCAACCACGGGCGCGCCCGTATCCGCGATTTTGAACTGGGCACGGACAAGATCGACATCCTCAGCGGAGCACAGAACATCAATCAGATCGATTTTACGACCAGAGGTGATCACGTCGTGATGTCCTTTGACAATGTTGTGGTCACGGTTGAAAATATCACCGTCGAGGAACTGGCCAGTTCCGATAATTTTCTGTTCTGAGCGGGTACCACCGCAAGACCATCAGGTGATCTGGCAACCGAGAGGTCAAACAACCGAGTGATCAGACAACCGCCCTGGAGTTCGCCTCCACGGCGGTTTTCTTATGCCTTAGACCGCTCCTACTCCGCCCCGCGCTCACCGCCAAACAAAAAGGCCGCCCCCTGAGGGACGGCCCTGCGCGTTGGCACACCTCGGATCCGCGCCGGGCGGGATCCGGGATCTGACTTATTCTTCTTCCAGAGCTTCGACTGCGGCCTGCAGGTCGTCCTTGGACACTTCTTTCTCGCTCACTTTGGCCTGCTCGGCGATGTGATCGATGACCTTGTCCTCGAAGATCGGTGCGCGCAGCTGCTGCTGCATCTGAGCGTTCTGCTGGATGAACTCAAAGAACTGGCGTTCCTGGCCCGGGTACTGGCGTGCCTGGCTCATGATGGCCTGGGTCATTTCCGCATCGGTCACTTCGACCTCGGCTTTCTGGCCCAGCTCGGCCAGCAACAGGCCCAGACGGACGCGGCGCTCTGCCAGTTTGTTGTGCTCGTCAGTCGGCTCGATTTCACCGTGGTTGTGATCGTGAACCTCGGGGTTTTCCTCGTGCCACAGCTGATGTGCGATCTGCTTGGCTTCGGCTTCGACCAGCGAGGGCGGCAGGTCGAAGGAGACCAGATCGTCCAGCTTGTCCAAAAGGCCACGCTTCATCACCGCGCGGGCCGCACCGGCGTATTCTGCTTCCAGACGCTCGGAGATCTGACCTTTCAGCGCGGCGAGGTCCTCGGCGCCGAATTTCTTCGCCAGCTCGTCGTTGATCTCTGCTGCCTTGGCGGCTTTGACCTCTTTCACGGTGCAGGTGAATACGGCTTCCTTACCGGCCAGATGCTCGGCCTGGTACTGCTCGGGGAAAGTGACGGTGACGTCTTTTTCGTCGCCTGCCTTGGTGCCGACCAGCTGGTCTTCGAAACCGGGGATGAAGGAGTTGGAGCCCAGCACCAGCGGGTAGTCTTCGCCTGCGCCGCCGTCGAAGGCTTCGCCGTCTACCTTGCCGACGAAGTCGATCACAACCTGATCGCCATTTTCAGCGGCAGCACCCTCTTCGCGGGCTTCGAATTCCTTGGCGGTCTCGGCCAGGTTGGCCAGCGCCTCGTCAACTGCGGCGTCGTCTGCTTTGACCACCAGCTTTTCCAGCTCAACGCCGGAGAGATCAACTTCGGGGATTTCAGGCAGTGCCTCATAGGACATCTCGACGTTGACGTCGTCGCCCTCTTTCCAATCTTCGTTGGTCATCTTGACGTCGGGCTGCATCGCCGGGCGGTCACCGCTTTCCTCGAAGTGCTTGTTCATCGCACCGTCGATGGTTTCCTGCATGGCTTCGCCGATCAGACGCTGGCCGAACTGCTTCTTCAGCAGCGCCATGGGAACCTTGCCCTTGCGGAAGCCCTTCATCTCGACTTCGGGCTGTGCCTCGACGAGTTTTTCATTGACCTTCGCATCCAGCTCGGCGGCGGTAACGGTGATCGCGTAGCCGCGTTTCAGACCTTCGTTCAGCGTCTCGGTGACCTGCATCATATTCCCCATAGAGATTCGGGGCGCGCGCGCGGGCGCTCCCCCAGACAATTTGTGGCCTTCTATTTGCACAAGCGCGGCGGCGCAAGAGGGATTGCCCCCGCAGCCGCCCGGTCAGCGCCGGTTGCGGCGTTTTTTGGCCCCGAAAACAGAAAACACGCCCCAAAGGACGTGTTTTCCATAATCCGATTGCGCGGATACCGTTCAGGGCGCAGCGGATGGCCCTGCCCTGGCCCTGGCGATCAGAACTTCCAGCGGGCGCCTGCCATGATGGTGGAACTGTCCTGATAGCTGGTCCCAGAGGTGTCCGCATAGGAATAGTCGCGGTAGGCCACATAGGTTTCCAGGTTCAGACCGTCGAAATTCTGCACCGCTGCAACGCCCCAGGATTCAGCGTTGTCGCCACTGGTGACCATATCCGAGCCGTCATAATAATCGATGGCAAAGGAGGTCGCGCCCACGGCCAGGAAATTCGCGGTATAGCCCAGCTTGGCAAAGGCATAATCGCCGCCGGTGTCGCGATCCCCTGCCGCAACCGCAAGCGAGACTCCGCTTGGTTCGTGCAGCGTGGCAAAGGAGGCCACGATATCGCGGGTTTTGGTGCCCGGTCCGTTTTCGTTCCAGACCGCCCCCAGCGCGCCCTGAATGGCGAAATCACCAAGATCGTCGTTATTGTACCGCACAGCGATATCATAGGCTTCACGGTCGGAGTTTGAGCGCAGGATCTCTTCGCCGTAAGAGGCCGAGACGGTAAAGCCGCTGAATTCCGGCGTATCATAGCGCACCCGGCCAAGCCGCCCGCCATCGAAGCTGCGGAAGGCCGAGCCGATGTTGACGCCTGACAGCGTACCGGTGGAGGTGCGGAACAGGAAGCCGCCAGCGGAATCCCCGATGGCAGACGTCTGAATGACACTGGTGCCGGAGAAATCGGATTCTGCCAGCCCGTCAGAGGCCATCGAACCCTGACCAAAGGAGAAGGTGCCGTAGCGCGGTGTTGCGTATTGAATATCGACCTTGCGGATCCGGGTACGGTCCCAGCTGATGTTCTGCGGACGGCCGTTCTGGTTCACCCCATCGGAGGAGCGCAGCCCAAGAGCGGTTTCGAAATTGAACCGCAGGGTGTTCTCGCCAAAGGGCTGTTCAAGCCAGAAGCCGATGCGCGAGTTGGAATTGGCGTTGTCCACCAGCGCGCTGAAATCGTCACTGCCATCGTCGAACGACTGGAACGAGGGGTTGAACTGACCATAGTAGCGGAAGCTGCCGCCGGAGCTGTTCTCGTAGGTGGGCCCGGCAAAGGCGGGAACCGCCAGCCCGGCAACAAGACCGGACATCAGGGCTGTCACCCCAAGGTGAGAGGCAATTTTGGTGTTCATGAGGAGATGCTCCAATATTGTTCAGGGCGGCTCCCTCTCCATCCCTGAGAGGCCGACCTGTCACAGGTGCTATCACGCGATTTTCTGGTGCTGCACTCTTGAAATAAGCCGCGCCGGTTCCCTTGCCAGCTGTGGGCGGAATTCTCGCTCGATTGTGATCACCCGCTGCGCGGCATCGCGCCGATCGGTCCGGAATTTCTGCGCCGCCCAGCTGCCTCAGGCTGACCAATCGGGCGGGAACATCGCTCCCCCCAGAAAACGTCGACATTTTGGTGGAATATTCAGTGAAACATGCCGTCAAACGGCGGATTTCCACAGTTTATTAAGGGGCACTCGTTAGCTGTGGCAGATCGACAAAGCAGGTACCCAGACTATGAGATTCAAAACTTCCATCAAGACGGCCATCTTTCTGATCGTCTTTCTGGCCAGCGCGGTCATGTTCGCGCTCATCGCCCTGTCGCGATACACCGATCAGCTGCGCACGGGGATCGAGACTGAAGTGGTCGCCGTGGAGGGGTTTGCAAAGACCCTCGCCGAGGCCAGCAGCGATTTTCAGAACGCCCGCATTGTTGAGATGGGGTTTCGCCTGAAGCCGAGCCAGGAGGTGATCGCCACCCAGGCTGAGACCATGGCGCATCTGCGCAACCGGCTGGAGACTGCAAGGATGCAGATCACCGAGTTGGATAACATGAGTGAGGCTGCACAGACGCTGAGCCTGCTGGCCAGTGAAATCGCCGCCTATGAAGCCGGGTTTGCCGACGTGGTCGCCAGCCAGGAGCGGTTGGGCTTTGACGAGACCGACGGGCTTCAGGGGGCGCTGCGCAGCTCTGTGCGGAGCATCGAAAAGGCATTGGAAGACACCGCAGAGCCCGAGATGAAGGTGAAGATGCTGATGATGCGGCGCCATGAGAAAGATTTCATCATGCGCCACGACACAAAATACATTGACCGGCTGAACGCCCGCGTGGATGAATTCCGTGCGTTCCCCGGCAGCTATTACAAGAACATCTCGCAGCGGGCCCGGATCGGCAGCCTGTTGACCGCCTATCAGAACTCCTTCAACGCCTATGCCGAGGAGACCAAGGTGATCGACGGCCACTATCAGGCCCTGAATGAAATCGAAACCGCTAGCGCGCCGATCCTGGCCAAGATGAACGACCTCACCTCGGCCCGGCTGGACAGGATCCATGCCAGCGCCGCCGAGGCCATCGCCACCGCCAATGCCAATGCTATGAAGGCAGGCTTTGGCGGGCTTGGGGTCTTTGTCGTGGTGGCATTTGCCCTTGCCATCGGGATCTCGCGTCCGCTGTCGCGGGTCAATCTGGTGCTGCAAAAGATCATGGCGGGCGATTTCTCCACTCCGGCGCCGCAGTCGCGCATCAAAGAGGTCTCGACCATTGCCGCCGCCGTGGAGGACCTGCGCGCCGACAATGAGATGAAGGACAAGCTGACCCGCGAAATTGCCGAGGTCATCAGCGCCTGCGCTGCCGGAGACTTTTCCAAACGGTTGCAGATCGGGGACGCCAGCGGCTCCTTTGCGGATCTGGGCCGCGGTGTGAATGCCATCGGCGACGCGGCAGAGGGCGGCCTCGGCGATATCCGGCAGGTGCTCGACACGCTGGCGGCAGGCGACCTCACGCAGCGCATGCCCGACGGCCAGAAG
Organism: Phaeobacter sp. JH20_02; assembly: GCF_048056915.1. Classification (NCBI taxonomy): domain Bacteria; kingdom Pseudomonadati; phylum Pseudomonadota; class Alphaproteobacteria; order Rhodobacterales; family Roseobacteraceae; genus Phaeobacter; species Phaeobacter sp. JH20_02. The sequence continues at coordinate 266,855 of NZ_JAYMVP010000028.1, forward strand.
GGGATTTTCAAGGAAATCGCCGATGCGGTCGACAACCTCAGCGACAGCCTCACCAGCATGGTGCGGCAACTGTCGCACAGCAGCGAGGTGCTGAATTCCACCGCCGCAGAAATTGCGGCCGCCGCCGAGGACGCCTCGCGCCGCGGAGAAACCTCCGCCGCCTCCCTGGAAGAAACCGCCGCTGCGCTGCAGACATTGGACGACACCGTGCGCGGCACCGCCGAAGGGTCGGATCAGGCCAAGGATATCGTGCGCGACGCCTTTGCCCAGGCGCGCTCCACCAGCGAACTGGCCAGCCAGACCATCAGCGCCATGCAGCGGATCGAGGATTCGTCTGGCGCGATCGCCAAGATCACCGACCTGATCGAAGATCTTGCCTTTCAGACCAATCTGCTGGCGCTGAACGCCGGGGTCGAGGCCGCCCGCGCGGGAGAAGCAGGCCGCGGCTTTGCCGTCGTCGCCTCCGAGGTGCGCGGCCTCGCACAGCGTTCTGCGGACGCCGTGCAGGAGATCAACGCGCTGATTGAGGTCAGCACCCGCGAGGTTGCCCAGGGCGTGAAACTGGTCGATCAGACCGGCACCGCGCTGGCCTCGATCCAAAGCTCGGTCGAAGCGGTGGTCGGCAAGGTTGAGCAGATCGCCGCCACCACGGTCGAGCAGTCCAATGGTCTGTCAGAGGTCAACACCGCCGTCGTCTCCCTGGACCAGAATGCGCAGAAGAACTCCGCCATGCTGGAGCAGACCGCCGCCGCCGGTCAGATGCTGCGCGAGGAGGCGCAGACATTGGTCCGGGCGATCTCCGGCTTTACCATCAGCCCTGCCAGTACCGGACACCGCGATGCTGAACCCATCGCCGACAGCTGGGCGCAACCGGCCTATGACGATGAGGATATGGCCTACGCCCAATCCGCCTGATCAGACGGTCTGACCGCACTGCCCCAGCTGGCGCGGCGGTCGGACCTGAGGCTGGCCAAGGCGTCAACGACCGGTGTCGCAGTCTGATGAGCCCAGTTCCGCCCCCTGACCTGCTGCCCCCTGAAACGCCCGCCAACCCGGGCGTTTCGTCATATCTGCCAAAGATATCCTCCAATGGGTCGATCCGCGCCAGTCAGGCAGCGGCGCAGGTGCCGATCAAAGACCGGCGTGGTCAGATCGAGACGACGCAGATCAGCCAGAGCACCACGCACGGCATCCACCGCCCCGCCGATGGCGACATCGTCCTCGGTACAGATGCCGCGAAGGGCAAAAGTCAAAGCTGGTGCCAAAGGGGTAGACCGGCCCCAATAGGCCGGGTCATCCCAGGGGATCTGTGAAAAATGGTGCGGGTGGAGCGCACCGTCATTCTGTACGACTGTATCCGTTTTTGTTTGCTCATCCACTGATATCAGGCCATAAATTCCACAGGCTGTCGCATTCTGTCCGCCCTTGTCCGATTGCAGCGGGGGCCGGTTTGGGGGCCAAAGTGGGGGCCAAGCATGGCGAGAAACAAGCTCAAGGCAGTAGAAGTTAAGAACGGCAGCGGCAAGCTGTTCGACGGCGCGGGGCTGTATCTGCTGAAAAGACAGGCCGACAAGGGCCGCTGGATCTACCGCTACAAACACCAAGGGCGAAGCCGAGAAATGGGGATTGGCCCCTACCCCGCCGTCAGTCTGGCGGAGGCGCGCAAGTCTCGCGATGCCTGGGAAGTCGTTTTAAGGTCCGGCGAGGATCCGATTGCGGCCCGCGACCGGCAGCGGGTGGATCAACGCGCGGAGGCCAGCCGATCAGACCCGACATTCGCAGAAGCCGCAGAAACCACATTCGAAGCAAAGAAGGCGGGGCTGCGGAGGGATGGCGCAAGCGGGCGATGGCTAAGCCCGATCCGGCTTTACATGATGCCGGCCATTGGCGGGATGAGAATGTCCCAGATCCACCAGACGGACATTCACCGGGCACTGGCGCCGATCTGGCGGAAAAAGCACCCGACCGCAGAGAAGGCCATTCAGCGGACCAAGATCATATTTGAGCATATGCGGTTTTCAGGCGTTGAATGCGATCCGTTCATGGTGGACATGGCGAAGCATATGCTGGGCGAGGTGCGGCACCAGATCAAAAAGACGCCCGCGTCAGCATGGCAGGATATCCCCCGGATCTATGCCGCCCTGAACCGCGATGACGCTTCCCATCTCTGCCTCCGCTTCAAGATCCTGACGCTTGTACGATCCGCCGGAGTGCGAGACGCTCGGTTTGCCGAGATAGACGGCGACGTCTGGACGGTGCCAGAAGACAGAATGAAGGGCAGCGAAGGCAAGGTTTCTGACTTCCGCGTCCCGCTGTCATCAGCAGCGCTTGAGGTGGTTGCAAGGGCGGAGAGGTGGAAGCGCAGCGCCTATATGTTCCCCGGCGGCCGATCCGGCGGTATCTCTGACGTCGCTATCGGGAAGGTATTCAAGAAGATCGACCCGACCGGAACCCCCCACGGCCTGCGCACCAGCTTCAGGACATGGGTTCAGGACACCGACGCCGCGCATTATGATGTTGCGGAAACCGCCTTGGCCCATATCATCGGCGGGAAAGTCGAAAGAGCCTATGCCCGGTCTGACATGCTGGAGCGCAGACGCTCACTCATGGAGGCATGGGCGCAGTTCGTGACAGGGGCAAAAGAAAACGTGGTGCCTATTCGGGGCGGGGCCGGGTAGCTATCCGGTCTCGCTCCTATCCGGACAGGTTGTGCAGGACGTAAAGCCCGACGCCGATGAAGGCGCACACCTCAATGAAAATAACCGCCTCGTGCATCACTTGCTCCTCAGTTAGACCCTGCCGCGCAGACCATCCAGCGCAGTTTGCAACGCCCAGTGAACTGAGCGTCCGTTATCAGCCGCCGACAGCTTGCCGGTGCGCCAGTCATAGGCTACCGCCCCAGTATGCGATCCTGGTAGCCGGTTCAGCGTGATGTGAAACCGCATCGTCACCTCCTCGCTCCTATTTAGACCTCAAGTCCTTGATTTCCATTTCGCCAGCGTGAACCAATTCCGAGAGATGGCGCAGCATGTCAGCCGCGCGCTTCACTCGATGCAGCTCTATGCCGAAGCCCTTGGCACCCTCGATCATTTCATCCAGCTTCGCGGCGATTTCTTCGACGTCCGTGTGCGGTGCTTTATCTGGCATGCCATTCTCCTCAGTTGGACTCATCAGGTGGCGCCAATATGCTACGGATGAACGCATCGGCGCATGCCGGGCATTTATCGCGCTTTGGGTCGGGCCACGTAAGCACCGCAGGGATGAACCGTGCGCCACATTCGCCGCATGGGCGCTCCGCCGGTATCGGCACTCTAACGCTCACATCCTCGCTCCTTTTTCAGACAAACTCACGCGACGACGCCGGGGTCGCGGTTCTCAACATCCCACGCCTGCTGCCAAGCGTAGTAGGCGGCTCGGCTAATCTTCGGCCCCTCGATCTTCTGCATCGCCCTCCAGACAGTATTGCCACGCTCTCCCGCCGCCAGCATTTCCTTCGCCTTCTCGACCCGCTCCGGGGTCATGGCCACCGGCCTGCCGCCGCGCTCTCCGCGTTCCCGCGCCCGAGCGATCCCAGCCTTTGTGCGTTCGCGGATCAGATCGCGCTCCAACTCGGCAAAGACGGCCAGAAGGCGGATCATCGCCTCGCCCATTGGGCCTTTCGTGTCGATGCACTCCGTCAGGCTGACGAACTCAACGCCGCGATCCGTGAGAGTTTCGAGCGTTTCGAGAATGCCGCCAAGGGTGCGCCCCAGCCGGTCCAGCTTCCAGACGACGAACTCGCTGCCCTCGTGTTGGCAAGTCTTCATGGCGCGGATGAACATCGGGCGCTTCATGGTCCCGCCGCTGGCCTTATCCACGAAGATCAACTCGCGCGGCACCCCATACGCCTCAAGCGCGGCAATTTGCATGTCGGGGTTCTGGTCATGCGTCGACACGCGGGCATAGCCGATCTTTCGGACAGGTCGGTTTTCGGATTCAGACGCCACTTTATTACCTTGGTTTCGGGATGGTCAGATTTCAATCTGGACTACTTTTAGGATTTTTCGCTTGCCCGGTCAAGCAGGGCATGGCATAAGGTTCCCAGACACCTAATTAGACACCCAAGGGGGGACGAACATGCAACAGCAAGATCATGAGAAAATGGCGCGTGACGCTGGCTGGCACCAAGGCGCATTCGGCGGATGGTGCCGCGAGACCAAGGATGACGAATGGGAAAACGAACCCGGCGAAATCCTACATGAAGAAACGGCGGAAGATGTCTGCCGAGAGTATGGCCTGACGGCCAAGTCCAGCTAACCCCGGAGGCCGATATGGCGAAAACCGAACTCCCTAAATACGACTACGTGTTCAACCCCGAGGATTGGGAGGTGACCTATCACGACACCTGCGAACTGGGTGAGCGATACGTCGATGACAGCGATCGGGGCACAGTGTTTGAAGCGCAGACCCTGATTGAGGGTCCGAAAATCTACGGCGCGAGAGTGCCTACCTCTTTCGATGAGGATGGCGACTGGGACGGCGAAGAGACCCAGTGGTTCGCAACCAAGGAAGAGGCTGTGACAGCAGCAAACCGCAAGGCTGACAACCTCTCCACCTAACCCCCTCTCTGCGCGTAGCCCAACTGGATAAGGCACGGAACTTCTATTTCTGAGATTGCGGGTTCGAATCCCGCCGCGCAGTCCAACCCCGAAACGCACCGGAGACTGAAATGCCCGTAACACTGATAAGAGCCCATGCCGATTGCGACGGATGCGGTGTGCGTGTGCAGACCGATTTGGATGCTGCAGATCAGGCGCGGTCTAACCGCTCCCTGCATTCAATCGCGGCAGACTACTTCGCCGGTGATCCCGCCTACTCCGTGCAGGGGGCTGAGAAAATCCTCTGCGGGCGCTGCACCCAGATAGTTGACCGTTTCGTCACTGAAGACCGGAACGCCACCGACGACGAGATTAAGGCCGCACTGGCCTAATCCACCAGACGCAGGAGGAACCATGCCCAATTGGGGACCAGACCACTGCTCAATGTGCAGGTACAGCGAAAGCCTTTGCGGTGATTGCTACCGGCAAATGCTGGCTGAAAGCACAGACCGGAGATGTGAAGGCGGCGGCGTCGATCTGCACGGTGAGTGCATCGAGTGCGATGCGATCCAGGGCGAAGCCTGCCGTAAGCCCAAAACCAAATGTCCACAAAAGACCGAGAGGATCCAGTATGAGCACTCTGACATTCGGCGCGCTGCGCCAAGCGAACAACACGCGCCAGATGGAATGGCCCGGAAACGACAAGGCCGATGTTGCCTTCCGAGCGATCGAGGCCGCCGGAGAATTCGGCGAGGTCGCCGAGGCGGTGAAAAAATATCTTCGGCACGAGCGCGGAATCAAGGGCAGCATCTGCGCGCCCGAGGACGTCGCCGATGAGATGGCCGACGCGGTGATCGCCCTCGACCTGCTGGCCGCCGAGATGGGCATCGACCTGAGCGAAGCGGTCGCCCGGAAATTCAACCGGACCTCGGTGAAGTACGGGATGCAGACCCGCCTCCCCGAACAGTCCACATAACCCCAACCCCGAAACGCAAAAAACCCCGCTCACTGACGGGGCTTACACGTTGCAGTCATACGGGTATCAGTTCTCGTCACCCATGATAGCCAATTGTCCGGCAGCGCCTCAGGATCACCGGGCATCGTCGCCCTCGCCTCCCCGTAGGAGCCACATCCCGCGTCACCAGCTGTCAGAGTTTCGCCGCAGCTGCTCAATGTCATCATCGCGGCTATTACCGCGCAGATCTTCCACTGCCTCACGACCGGCCTCCTTTCGCTTTGCGCTGTCTTTCAGCGTCTCGATGTAGGTTTCTTTGCGCCCCTCTGCCTTCTGTGACCGCCCATAGGCCCAGATAGCCGCGAGGAACGCCCCAGCGGCCACCAGATAGCCCCAGAAGCGTGACAGGAGCCGGGTAATCATTGGCGCTTCTCCGGGGCAGTGACGGACGCCCAGAAGCCGAGAACGGCCATGATGACACCCACCAACGACGGCCAGCCAGCGGCGCCGATCAGAGCACGCAGGAGTGCGGCCGGATCTTCGGCGGCCATAATGACCGCCAGCACCGGCCCGATCGCTGTCAACAGGTGGCGGAGAGCGCCCTGCACTTTGGGATTTCGCAGTTTGTTCATGTCATGCCTCATTTGTGGAAATTGGAGTGCCGCCGGGGGTCAGGAAAATGCGGTGGCCTGTAACCGGGGTGCCAATCGGCCAACGCGCCGACAGCAGCCGGGATTTGGCGATCCGGGTGACGGTGACGGCGTTTGCCTGATTGCCCCCGAGGACGTGGAAATGCGTGTCGTCTTCGCCGTGATAGAACCCTACGTGACCGGCCCAATGGCTTCGGCTGATCCGCCAGAACACCAGAGTGGCCCCGAAGACGGGATCGCACTCAGCTCCCCAGTGCTGCCAGTTGCGGGCGCCAAGCGGGTTCCCAGGCAGATCAATGCCTGCATCCGCCGCCCGGTGACAGGTCGCAACGAATGCGCCGCACCACGGGATATCGCGCGGGTCGATCCACGCCACAGAGGCGTCAAACCAGCGGCGCAGGGCTGCGGTGTTGCGCTGCTCATGCAGGCCGCGCACCTTGGCCGCCTCAGCCATCCATGGCAGGTCTGATCGCTCTTGCACCGCAGGCATCAGCGCCGCGCGTGTCAGCGGGCCGACATAGGGCCGCGCGCGCAGGCCAATCGACCGCTTGAACGCGACAACCGCGGCGTCCGTGCGGGGGCCGCGCAGGCCATCATGTGGGCCGGGGTCAAATCCCAGCTCAGAAAGCCGCTCCTGCAGCCAGAGTGTTTCGGCGTTCATGGCGTCACCTCGAATGTGTTGCTGGTGCGTCTGACCTCGCGTGCGCGACCCTGCGTCGGATGGATGCGCCAGAGCGTGTTCACCCGGTATTCGCCGGGCGGCAGGTGGAGCGGATCCGCCCATGTCCACCAGCAGAGATCGAGCTTGTCGGGCAGCTGGTTTTCCGGCCGGTAGTCATTGGCTCCCCGATAGGTGCGATAGGTGGCCCAGCCATAAGACGCACGCGCCATGATGGTCACGGTCCACTCAGCCTTGAATGGCCTGTTGATCTCACGATCAAACTGCATTTCCGGACAGTCACCGGCTGAAGCATCGGTGACCCTTACCTCCCCGGCCTGAAACCACCAGCTGGTGGGTAGAGCGCTGGTCATGAGGCTCAGCGCAAGCACCACCCCCCACGCCGTGATGATGAACTTGCCCCAGGTCATTTCTTGCCACCCCGCAACAGTCGGACTGCATCCTCGATGCCGAGGGAGAGCACCTGCCGGGCGATATGCTCACCCGTCAACGCGATCAGCGCACAGACGGCATAGGTGTAGATCTCGCCGTCCAGCTCCAGCCAGTCCATCAGCGGCTCTGTAAACACCAACGCGCAGCTGATCGCTGACGCCGTGGTGGTGACGGCACCGAAGATCGTAATCTGCGGCGATGCCCGCAGCTTGAGAAGAATGGCGGCGATCATCGCCAGCCAGAATTCCGGTGAAAACAACAGGTCTCGCATGTGCCTATGTCAGCTCCATTTGTGGATGGTGACGGCCAGCACCATTGCCAGCCTGCGGATGCGCCCCACGCCATCGGCGCGGAGGGCTTCGGAAAACGGTGCGGCCGCGCTGACCCGGCCCCATCCGAGGACGTGAATGGCGTAGTCATGCAGCGCTGCAGCTTTCAGGTATCGCGGGTTGTGCCGGTCAAAGATCCACCCGGCCCAGCGGGGGATCGAGACATCAAAGGGGAACCCCTGCGGCACGTACAAAAAGAGACCGGACCCTTTGGCTCCGATCTCCCATGCGATTGCTTTGGTGGTGTGATAGCCCGACCCGCTGCGGGCGCACCAATCAGGCGGCTGGCCAGCCATCCAGAACGGTCTGCGCGCCATTGGGGAGATGACCCAATCCAGCAAGCAGCGCCAGCCCCGGCGCTACCTCAGGATCATCCCGTTGCACCTGTTCGGCCATATCCAGCATTATCCACATCGCTTTCAGCTCTGGTGCATCCCGCGCAGCCACCAGCATGTCGGGGGTCATGCCGCCAAGAAACATGCACAGCCGCATGAAACCGATCTTGGTCAGCGGCTGATAGACCGGATCCGGCACCGGGATATCCTCAATGCCCCAGGCGGCCCCGTCCCAGGTCAGGCGCTGGGTTTCCGGGGCGTGATCAGGCTGCGGCGGTGCCGCGACATAGCCCGCATTCGCGATTTCCTCAGCGGTGAAGCTGGCCGGATCGGTGCGGCTGCGCCCGTCGCTCAGACGAATGCGGAAAGGGAGCGGCGCAGGATAGCTGCCGCTTTTGGTGTAATTGGTCATTGCGTCACCTCAGAAATCGAATTGATAGAGCTGTTCAACGCCATCGCTGACCCAGATTGAGGTCTTACTGGCAGGATTCATCGCGAATGTTCTGCCATTCACGATTTCGCGGACACCCGGAAGCCGATAACCAGTCGCGACCGCAGTGCGCAGGTCATAGGGCGTGGCAATCACGTATTCATAGAGAGCGTATGCCGTGCCAATCAGAACAAGGGCGCGGGCACCTTCATCAAAGAACTGAATGTCGTATGGCTGCCCATCAACGAGTGGGTCTGTACTGGTCAGCAAGGTTCCCGCAGCCGTCGCTGTCGTCATGTCCCATTGGGTGCCCAGACTGTACTGCCGGATCATGCTGGAGCCTTGCGAGACTGCATAGGCCCAGTAGCCATTCCCACTGATGCGCAGCGCCGTGTTTCCCGAAATCGCGCCAGATCCATCATAGGATGCAGTCGACAGGTCAAAGGGGACCGCCAGAGTCCACTGTTCCACATTCACGCCGCTATCCATGGCGTAGAGTTTTGAACCATCCTGCGAAATCTCAACCCCAACCAGACTACCGATGCGGCCAGACATAGCGAGGCTATCATTTGGGTCGGATGCACTTGAGACATCCCAGCCGGTTGCGAGGGCGAACCGGTGAACAGTGTCGTCAGCAATGTCAGAAACATAGGCGTTTAGCCCGTCCCGCGAAACGGTTAAACCGGATAGCGATGAGATCTTGCTGCTTACGCTGAAGGTAGCACCTGGTAGAACTCCAAACTGGAATGGGCCAACCGGAGTTTTCCCACGCCCACCGGCCCGCAACATGCGATCCCCGCGCATGGTGCCAATCATGCCGCCCATCAGAGATCATACTCCAGGGCACTGAAGCTCAGCACCGCGTCACCTGCGGTTGAGGCTTCGGCCTGCACCTGATCGCCCGCGCTGAGGATTAGGGTGCCGCCCATCGGATAGATCGGGCCGGTGCCGTTGGGCCTGATCGTCTCGCCCTGACAAAGCTGCGTGACCGCATCGCCATCCGACGCATCCAGCCACTGGACTGTGACGTCCACCTCATTGTCGGGATCGACCGGGGTGATCTGAAGGTGCGAGACCATCGCATAGCGACCGGCAGGCACGGTGTAGACCGTCGCCATCGCATCGAGCGCGAGGCGTTTGGATACGGGAAATTGTGACATCGGGTTCTCCTTAGAAATTCGCGGCGAAGACCAGCGCGAGGCGGGCCATTTCATCCTTTGCCTGCGCGACCGGGTTCAGGTTGTACCAGTTGGCGGGATCTGCGGCAGGATCGATGGCCGAGGTGAAATCGGCCTTGGCGCGGTAGGTCAGCCCATCCGTAGGCGACCAGACCGCATCGCCATCGCTGTAATCACCAGCGGCCCAGCGATCCGCGTTCACGCCGCTTTCAAACGCGGCGCTGGCCCCTGCCACCGCTGCGGCCTGCGTGGCCACCTGCTCTGCCGCTGCATTGACCTCCTGCGCCTGCTGATTGCTGGCAAGCGCGCGGGCCGGGATCTCGCTCAGGAAGCTGTCAACGTCGGCGGAAAAGGTATCCGGAGTGTCAGACCGGCTTGGAACCTTGGTGAATGCGGGAACTTGGGTGACAGACATCAGGTCACGCTCTCCACTTCTAGTGAAAGTTTGGAAATCGACGGGGTCTCATACGGAAAACCGAAGTCGCGCGGGTAGCCATAGGTGATGGTGCCGCCGCGCGTCGGATCACCGATGTAGATGCATGGCACGTCGGCGACATCTTCTAGAAAATCTGCAACGTAATCGTTGTTGCGGGTCTCGACCGCGACCTCATAGGTGACCAGCTTGGCCTTATTGCGCGAGACAATGTTGAATCTGCCGAACTGGTCACGCTCTTTGGTGGAGAAATTCAGCAGATCGCGGCGGGTCCCATAGACTGCTTCGCCGATAATGCGCTGACGCCCGATGAACGCGCCGCCGACACTGACCTCCGCTCCGGCCGCACCGGTTACGGTGATCGTGACAGGTTGAGAGTACGACGGCAGATCAATGAAGGTCACATCCCGCCGTCTCAGGATCGGCGAAAAAAAATACTCCCAGTAGTCGACCACCTGGCTGTTATCCAAGAGGCTCCTGGTTTCGTCGTAGAGGGTGCCGCCTGCCCCATCATTCACGGTCACCCGTGCGGACAGTGCGTCGAGGTTAAGCAAGGTGACTGAATTCACGATCTCAGTCGGCTGGATTGTCACCTCAATCTGATCCACGCGCACAGTTTGTGAGTGGTAAAACTCATCAAACATCTGAAACCGATTGACCACGCCAATGCGGATCCATGTTGGCGGATCCGCGTCAACGCCGGTGACAGGATCATCGGCGGTCTCGATCACAGCGCGGTAAAGGTCATTGCCAATACGGCGCTCTTCACCCTCTGGCGTGGTGCCCGCTGTCCATTCGATCTCGGACAGCGGGACATCCGTGGTCAGGTTTGCGTCGGTGACATCAATAGGCTGGATGATGATCATGCTGCCCCCTTGGTGGTCAGGCCATCCCGCTCAACACGCTTCAGCGAACGTTCAGTTGCGCCAGTCGCCTTGGAAATTGGTCCGAGATAGCCAGCCATCTCTTCACGCAGGGCCCGGATCTCGCCAACGGCCTCAAGGGCGCCACCAATTGTGCCGTTTTCTCCGGCCGCGCGTGCTGCACCCGGGCGACTGTTGACAACCTGAGTGCGCTCCAACGCCTTGATCTGCGCGATGCGATTGGCTTCCTTTTGCGCGCTGGCAACCGCGGCAACACCAGCTGCCATATGTCCAATGGATCCACCCAGCGCATTCACGGCGCCGACGACGTTAAAAACACCTTCGCTGATGCTGGGCAGACCAGCGGATGGATCCAAAGTCGCCGCGACCATCTGCTCCATATTGAGACGAATGGTTTCCAGCTCTTCCATGCGCGTTTCGATCCGCTCAGACACGAGCGTGTATCGCTCCGCGGTGTGATTGAGCTGAGTGACCGCATTTTCGACATTGATGGCTGCAATATATTCGCCCATTGCCAGCTCATAGGTGCGCTGCCCGTCTGCCAGGATTTGGTCAAGGCGCTGAATTTCCGCCTCATGCTGCGATTGGGCGAGCGTGATCTGTTGCTCCAGCGCGCTGACGGCCATGTCAGCAGCTGTCATTTCGGTCTGCGCCGCGTCACCGCGCTCCGAAACAATGTTTGAGGTGCGATAGTAGTCTGCCAGATAGTCGGCATAGTTGGAGAAATCAGCAGAATTATCTTCGCCCAGCACGCTGAGCGCATCAGACAGGCGATCTGGATCAGAGCCGCCGTTTTGCACATACATCAGTGCGCGGCGGCGCTCCACCTCGCGCCCTTCCGAATCGATGCGGCGGCGGTCGCGGATGGCATCATCCAGGGTTTCGAACAGTTGACGGGATTTCTCTGCCGCGCCCTCCAATGTGCCAAGGCGCCCCTCCAGCTGATCCATCAGGGCGGTATGGCTGGCGGTTATAGTAGCCCGCTCAGCACCGACCGAGATTTGCAGGCGCTTGAGGCGGAGTTTAAGCCTATCGCTGATGATGCCTAGTCGCCCCTGCATTTCATCGACGGCCTCTTTGATGGCCCCTGTCAGCTCTGCCAGCGCATCACGGATGTTCTGCTCTTTGAGCCTGCGCGCCTCGGCCTCCGCCTGTGAGAGGGCATCACCTACCCCATTGAGCGCATCTGCTGCCTGTTGCGCCGTACCATGGACAACCGAAAATTCATCAGACAGGCCAATCAGCGTCACGTAAGCCTCGCGACCTTCCTCGGTCGTGCGGTCCAGACCTGCCACCAAACTGCGAAAAGCCTCATGGGTTGTTGGCAGGGTCAGGTTCAATTGTTCAGCAGCTTCGTCCAGCGCCTCCTGTGCGTACTGCTGCTGCTTGGCCAGCCGCTCGACATCGGTGAACATAAGCTCAAAGTAGCTGCCGACACTGACAGTGAATTGCTCCACACCGCCAAAGGCATCCATGAGTGCTGACGCGCTTTCGGCCGCCTTGAGACTGCCTTCGAACAGTGATTGGTTCAGCAGGCCAAAGCCCTCATTGGCCGAGATCAGTGAGCCGCCAAGTCGTGTCAACGTGTCATACGCGCCCTCGCCTGCCTTTGCGTAATCCTCTGTTTCCAAAACAAGGTCCGCCATGCCATCGCCCAGGCGGGTCAGCTGATCCTCGAAGGCCTTCGCGATCTGTTCTTCACTCCCTGCATTCGGGCCGGTCAGCCAGATCGTGAAACCATCTGCTGTGAAGTCATCAATAGCTGTCGAGGCCAAGCCAAGAGCGGCTGCCATTTCCTCAACGCTGCTACGAACCGCAAGCGCACCGTCGTCAAGCATACTTTGGATCTCGGGCCGAGCCGTGTGGTTGACCTGCTTATCACCGCGCAGGAAGCCACCGTCCCAGAAGTCAAATTCAAAGCCGTCAAAGCCCTTGGGCCCGAGCGAACCACGCACCGCGCGCCCGTCGTATTCTCGCGATAGCCCCTTGGCAAGCAAAGCGATCCCGCCAGCCACAATGCCAAGCGCGGGTAGCGCTGCCCCTAACGCCCCTAGACCGCTGGACGCCCCGGTGACAAGACCGCCAAGATTGGCAAAACTTGATCCAAGGCCTCCGCCCGTGAAAATCCCACCCAGGCCGGACATGACGCCCTGCGCGATCTGACCTCCTCCCAGAAGATTTGCCCCAAGGTTGATAAGGCCACCGCCCCCCCCGCCGAGAATGCCACCGCCGCCACCAAGCCCGCCTGCGGCTGAGGCAGCAGTTCCAGCAAGCGACCCGCCGAACCCAAGTGAAAGCATGATCCGGTTCTTGGCTGCCGTGCTGATCATCTGGATCAACCAATTTTTGAAGGTCTGACCGATATCTTTGAGCGTGCCTTCAAAACCGTTGAACAGCCCCTCGGTCAGAGTGTCCGTCAAATCACCCACCAAAGGCAGGGAATCCGCCAGCTCAACATTCAAATTCGCAACGGCCTTAGCCATTTCATCTTTGGACAAAAGCCCCTGCAGCTTGGCCAACTCTGCCAGCTCACGGTTGTAGGCGGCTATGGGGTCAAGGGATGCTCGTACCGCATCGGCTTCTTTCTTCAACTGGTTGGTGGCTTTGCGGCTTGCCGACCCCGTCTTTTTCAGATTGCGCTCACGACTGCGTGCGGCCTCGCGCTCTTTGTCCAAGACAGCATCCAAGGCAATGCCATGCTCAAACTGATACTGCTCGGCATCAATGGCCTGGCGTTCCAGCCATGTGGCCCCCTCGCGCCGCGCATCGAATTCCAGCTCTTTCCGAAATCGCTCTGCTTCAATCGCTGCGCTACGGATAGACTTGCCCGCCTTAAGTGCGTCGACCTCAGCTTGCTTGGCCGCATTTGAAATCAGCCCTCCGCCAATGGCAGATAGCGAGGACATGATGGCTTGGATCTCTGCATTCACACCGGCCATCGCACCAGCCCAGATATATGCCTGTGCAGTCGCTTCTTCCGTATTGGCTACAGAGCGACTTGATGAGGTGATGATCGCTTCGAGTTGCACAACCGCATCCGCCAGCGCCGAGGGTAGCTTTTGACCTTCGGGATAGAATTTGCGGATGACATCCAAGGCGTCCTTCGCCTCACGCTGGATATCCTCCAAACTCTGGGCGCCCCGTAGCTCGTCAAACCCCTTCTTGATGAGTGTAACCTGTTCGGGCAGCAAGCCCACGGCTTGAGACGCCGCATAGGCATCGTCTTCCAAGCTCTCAAAGTTCTCGCGAAACGTCTGGATTTGCTCCGAAGTGGCCTTCATCGCGGTATTCCGCTCGAGCGCATCAAGCGCATCTTCCATCGCAGAAATAGCAGACGCGGCCTCTCCAAGATCCACAAACAGATCAAAGTTGTCAGTCTGAAGAGCATCCAGAGCGCGCCGGACAGAAACCCCGCTGAGGTATTCGTAGGTTTCCTTTACATCTTGTGCAAAAGCCCCGAATTCTTCAACAAGATCCATAGTGCTGGCCCGAGCGCCGTCAGCGTACCGGCTGTAGTCATCCAGCGCCCCTACGAGGTTGTCGAGAGCCTCGGTATTTAGCTTCGATCTTTCTTCCAGCGAAAGCGATGCGCTCCCCAAATCGAACAAAATTGGCACCAGCGCCCCACCAACCGCAACCGCTGTCCCAAGCCATGGAAGTATGGTGCCAATGCTACCGCCGAGCATACTGAAAGCGCCTGCAGCTTGAGGAGCCTGCTGTGAAATTGCGCGAAACCAACCAATCATCGGGCCAGAAACAAAAACGTCTTGGATTTGAAAGCCGACCTGATTTGCAACGAGACCGAATTTCGACATACCCTTGCCCGCCCGAGCAGAAGCGCCGCCAACGCCCTGCATCTGATCTTTGAGCATTTGCAGGGTGCTGGCCCTTTCCTTGTCGGAGATCAGTCCAGCTCTGTGGGTGGCATTCAAAGTTTCAGTGGCGGCATCAAGCTGTCTGGTGGCCGCATATGTTGGGTCAATAGATGCTTTCAACCTGTCGTAAGCTTGCGATTGCCGATCCAACTGGCCCACCCACGCTTTTGCAGATGCAGAGGCTGTCCTCGATGCCTTGTCAACACCAAGAAGGGCATCAAGTTGCTTCTGCGCTGCGGTGGCAGTTTTTTCAAATCCAACGTCATATGCCCGCGCCATCGCCTCAGCTGATCGCACAGCATCACGAGAAGTTTCTTCAAACCCGCCGCCCAACATTTTGAGGGCTGATCGTGCTTTTTTAGCGCCAGCATCAAACGATGCGGCGTCAAGTGATGCAGACGCTCGCAGCGCCCCAACTTCAATGGCCATAATGACAAACCTATTGCGTGTTCTGACCCGTCCAACTAGCGTTAGGCGGGTTTTCTCTGAGAGAGGCTATCGTGAGGTCAGCAACAATAATTTTGGCACTTTCGGTGCTTGGACTTGGTGCGTACTGGCCATACCGAAGCGCTGAGAAAATTATCGAACCTGCGAAATATGATCCGTCGTGCGAAGCGGAGGCTCGAAAGCTATTGAGGCAACTTCAAGTCTCTAAAAGCCGGGCCAACTCCAACCTGAACGATTTGCGCAGGGAGTTTGGGGTTAGTGCGAGTGATATTCGAGATAACGCGAGGTATGTGGCTGGAATGTATGCAGGGCAATTGGAGCGGCTGCCCTGCTACAACCGATGACACCGGCCCCTTACCCGTGCTGCGAAACCGATTGTCACCCTGCCAACGCTGACAGGCTGGCGTTCAAGTTGTCAGACAAGCGCTGACGTTCCATCTCGACACCGGGATCCTCATCTGGCCGATCATCAAATGCGGGTGAGACCTTCATCGGCTCTCGCCCGCGCGCCAGACCTTGCACATAGGCCGCGCTCATCGCCCGGAGCTGCTTTACTTCCCACGGCTCAAGATCCAGCCCTGCTGCCAGTGAAAAGGCGTTGATCTCCGTCCAAGCGATTGGTGCCGCGCCGCCCATCTGATCGAAGCTGCACCACCCAAGAGCCTCTGGCACCATCATATCGAGCAGATATTCCACTCCGCTGACATCTGGCAGAGCAAGGTCAATACCCTCTTTCTGCCAGATCTTCAGCCGGTTGGACTTCCACTCATCGGGGCGCGCAGATAGAAACCCTGCCTGTTCGGCATAGAGCGTCAGTCGGCGGAGGCGTTTCCCAAGTAGTTACCGCGCTTGGCAGAGAACGCGGCGACCTGCTCGACAAAGGACATCTCACCTTCTTGGGCGTTCATACGATTCAATCCAAAAAGCCAGGCCGCATCAGCCTTGGTCGCCGGAGCCTTGCCCTTGCGAACGTTTTTGAAACCGAGAACCCGTGGCACCATAGCCTCGACCATGCGCTCATGCACTGCCTCAAGGGTGTTCTCGTCATAAGCTTTCTCATCGCCATCGTCAGCTTCAGCCCGTGCCTTCTGGCGAGCGCGTGCGGCGGCCCGAACTGATGGCGCCTCGCCCCCCAGGACAACGACCAAGCAAGGTTTACCGTTATCAACGGTGGGGTCATCGGGGTTGTCAAACAGTGGTTTCAAGGTCGCCGGGTGCTTCAGGTGGCATTCTGCGCCTTTTTCAGCAGCCGAAACGCTATCAAACTGGTTGAAGTCCATTATCTTATCCTATCGGTTCGTGGTTCATTCGGGCCGGGGGATCGAACCACTCTCCGCCCGGCCCTTCCGCTCAAATGAGCGGATCTTGATCAGCTCTTAGGCGGCCTTTTTGAGGATCTGCTCAGGCGTCAGCTCAATTGAGGTGGTGGCCGTAACCACATCATCCACGCCGCCGATGTTTGGCTTGAACGACATCACCAGACCCACAAGATAGAAGATCGTTCCATCCTGAAGCGTGATCGCCATATAAACCGGGTCATCGCTTTCAAGCGCGGTTTCCATCGCAGTTTGCCCGGCGTCGTCGGGATCAAGTGCAAGGCTGGGGTTCAGGTTGCCATTGTTATAGCTCCCCTTGCCCTTCTTGGTGCCCCGCGTTGACAGCGGGTTGTGTGTCACGAGGGCCCATTCTTTACCGAATTCGCCCACGTTGGTGATTTCACCAACCGGGATGAAGGTGAGGGCGTCAAACCCTGCGGTGTCATGGGTTGCGGGCGCCGCGGCAGAAATGCCGAGCGTCACCCCAGAGGCGGTCTGGTGCGCCATATCTGTTTCCTTTCAGTATAGAGAGAAAGCGCCTTGGGGCGCGGGTAGATAGGCCTTGGCCTATTTCGTGGGGATCACCTTCAGCGGCCCCGTGAACTCGGCCAGCACTTCGCCATCAGCCTCGGTCGCCTCGGCTACCTTGCCCTGGTAGGTCACGCCATTGGCAGAGGTGAACTGCAGCAGATCGCCGGGCTTTGGCTCCGGGCCCCGGTACAGCGCGGCCGGGTGTGAGGCCTTGTTCGTCTCCATCGGCAGGCGGATCAGCTTGACGCCCGTCGCGACAACGGGTTCCGGGTTGGATTTAGCCGCAGATCTTTGGCCCGCCGCAGCAGGTTTCTGGCTGGTCATGATGTGTGTCCTCTGATGTGGGGTGTGCCGCCGCAGATTTGCGGCTATTCGCGATAGGTGATCGCAAACGTGAGTGAGACTCTGTGGGCAGCACTGGCATCGGTGCTGTTACTGTCTCGTGCGGCCGTCAGACGCGCGCTGACAACGGGCCCGCCGCTAAAGCCTTCAAGCGAAGTCCGCACCTCTCGGCTGGCAATCATCGCCTGACGGTAGGTTTTGCCCCAGCAGTCGATCTGTATCGAGCCTTGCATGAGGCCCTTGCTGTTCAGGGTGTGGTATCGCCTGCCAGACATGCGCGACATCGACACCAGCGGCATGGTTTCGCCATCCTCGAAGTAGCCCCATTTCACCGGGCAATTCACTGCCGCAGCAAGCAAGACCTGAAGATATTCCTCCATCACAGCCCCCTCTTGGCGCGGCGCGCCAGTGTAGCCTCCAACTCGCTCCGAATCTCAGCAGCCAAGCCCTGAAGGATGTCGCCCTTGTAGGCCTCCCACGACGGGGTGAGCGACGGTGTCGGGGCCACAGCACCCACATACTTGCCGCTTTTGTGGTAGCGCGGCTCGGTGCCCCATTCGCGTAGATGTGCATGCGGGGCAGATCTGGTCGCACCAACGAACATGGTGACCGCGCTCGAACCGACATCTGGTTGCGGCTGGCCGTTTTTGAGCCTCGATGAAACCGCGAATGCACTATCGTCGGCCCCGGGCCAAAGGTAATTCGCCATTTCCGCAACTGGCTGCAACTGCTTGGCCAGGGCGCGCCGAACAACCGGCTTTGATACAGCTTTCGGCAATGCGGCCAGATCATTGTCGAGTTCGCGCAAACCCTCCATTTTCAGCAGGGTTTTCACGAAAGGCTCTCGCAAACAATGTCCAGATATTGCCGCGGCTTGTCCCGGTTTGGCTCTATTGCTCGGATGTCGTACGTGATGCCTTTTCCGATATCTCGCATTTGCCATTTGGTTTTTATGGCCAGCGCAGGGGGTGATTGGCGGATCGTCGCGACAATTGTTTGCCGACCTGTCAAACGCGCTGCTTGAACACTCTCACCGCCGCGCAGGAACTGAAAAAAAGCACGAACCCGGAGGCGCTCAACAGGTGTCCAGTCTTTGCCTCCTAAACCATCATCGGTGCCGATCAGTTCATCGAAAGCCACGCGTTCGATCAGCAGCATCAGACTGCCATCCAACGATAGGGCTGGATCAGGGCTGAGACCCCCATCGGGAGGGCCTCACCCGGCTGCGCTGTTCGGTTTTCATACCAGGTCGCAGCAAGCGCCTTCACGGCAAGTTTCAAATTAGCTGGTACATCTACTGCGGCGCCAAAGCCGCATGTGAACTGCACTGCGATTGGCGCCGGGTTGCTGCTTTCCAGCGTCGGAAGGTCAAAACTATCGGCCAGCGAAACCAGCGTGCCGCTCGCGATAGGCAGGACAGCGATGTCATCCGCTGTCACCGACTGTTCTGCCCCGCCCGCATCAGCGTAGCTGATAGCCACGGCCGAGACGTCGGGCACCGGCAGGCAGATTTCTCGCGACCAAGCCGCCTGCTGAACCTGCCACGTCTGCGAGACCATGGCCCGCCCCAGAATCCCCCGAAATCCGTCCAGATGCGCCACAGCAGCGTCACGCAGGCCGGTCAGAAGGTCATCATCATCGGCAAAGTCAACAATCGCCTGGGCCTTCACCTCGTCCAGTGTGACGGGGCTTTGAGCCGGTGGTGTGATGAGAATGGGGCGGAACATGTGCGCTTACTTCTTCGCCGGTTTGCCGTACGGACCGGGATCAAGACCCAGATCTTTCGCCATTTCCGATGTCATCGATTGGCGGGACGCAGGCTTTGCATCCGCCGGTTTGGCCTGTTTGGCCGCAGTCTGCTTGGTTTCAGCCATCGGGTTCTCTCCTGAGAGGGTTGTAGGCGGGCCATTACAGCCCGCCGAAGATCACCGCTTAGGAAGCGGCCATTTCCATAACCTTGATGCACTCCGGGTTCACCACGCCGCCGCCGACGCGCTTGGTGGTGTAGAAATGCACGTAAGGCTTGTTGGTGAACGGGTCGCGCAACACGCGGACGCCGGTCCGGTCAACAATCAGGTAGCCGCGACGGAAATCACCGAAGGCGATGGGCAGGGCAGAAGCAACAGCATCCGGCATGCCCGGCATTTCTGTGACCGGGTAAGCCAGCAATTGCGAGGGCTGGCCCGCCTGCGAAGACGGCTGCCAGAGCTGTCGGCCTTCGGCATCGCGCAGCTTACGAACCTTGCCCATGGTGCTGCGATTCATCACGAACCGGCAATTGCCAGTGTAAGCGGACGGTACCGCGTAGATCAGATCCAGCAGTTCGTCTTCAGTCACTGCAGCAGCAGCGGCGGCGGTTTTCTTCTCGATGGCCCCCAGCGGATTTGCCGATGCGTTGCTGCCGCCGGTCACATAGGTCAGGAAACCGCTCGGCTTGTTCGTCCCGTTGCCGGAAATGAACGCCAGTCCTTCCTGGTAGGAGAACTCTGTTTCGACCTCACCCGCGATCCAGGCTTCCAGGTCCACTTCGGCATCATCCAGCATCTGCTGCGTTGCTGCAGGGTTGGCGTAAATTTCGCCCGTGGTGAAGGTCATGGAACCGAAAGTCGCGCTGCCGGTTTCGCCGCGTGCGGCGGTTTCGCCGACCCAGCCCGACGCGGTGCCGCGCAGGTTGAACAGCTTGGTGAAGCCGTTGCCGGAAATCGACTGGGTGCTCGCGATCTGACGCATCGCCGAGACTTCGATCAGCTTGTCGGTGATGGTGCGGTCCCACTCGACAGGAGCCAGATAGCCGCCCTCGTCGGAGGCGCCCTTGTTCAGGTTGGCCTGAACTTCACCCTTGCGGAAGTGCGCGCGGAAAGCCTCGGAATACTCCGGGTCCTTCACCTGGCCAGGGCCAGTGCCGTTGGCAGCCATCGCGGCAAGCTTGGCATTGGCCTGATCAACCGCGGCTTGCAGGTCGGACACGCTGGCGTCAATGCGCTTCATCTTTTCGGTCGTCACCACGTCGTCAAACTTGGCTTTGACCTCTTTGTCCTTTTCGGACTGGGTGTCTTTGAACGACTGCCAGTCCTTCTGAAGGTCAGCAAGAATTTTGGTCACGTCACCGCCTGCATCTGCACGAACGGCGACGATCCCGCGGGGTTTCGCGGGGATCATGTGCTTGGACATGAGTTGTCTCCTGATTTTAGACTTTGAACAGGCCCGAAACGAGGGCCGCGATTTCGTCAGCGTCGTGCGTGACGGTCAGGGCAGCGTCCTGCATGCCCCCCTTTGCATCGGCCAGAAGCGCGCGGCGTTCTGAGCGAGGCATTCCGGTTTTTGCGAGGCGCGCATCAATGCGGCGGGTTGCATTCACGCCCTTGGCGGCCTCTGCCTTGGTTTTGTCTTCAGAAACAGCGTCCGCAGGAAGGAGCCCAGTGGCAAGACCGGCCTCTACGGCCTGCTCGCCGTTGAACCACGTCTCGTTGTCCATCCATTCTGCGGCCTTGGGCTTTTCGACCCCAGCACGGTCGGCA
The DNA here is from genome assembly GCF_048056915.1 of Phaeobacter sp. JH20_02. Taxonomy (NCBI): domain Bacteria; kingdom Pseudomonadati; phylum Pseudomonadota; class Alphaproteobacteria; order Rhodobacterales; family Roseobacteraceae; genus Phaeobacter; species Phaeobacter sp. JH20_02. The sequence goes on from NZ_JAYMVP010000028.1 coordinate 287,766, forward strand.
TAGAGGGTCGCCATAGCGTCATCGAACGGCTCCATGGTTTCTGCCGCTTCCTTGAGATCGTGGCGGTTGCCCATCGCCACGACCCAGGCGTTATGCACCATGAGAAAACCAGCTTTGCCGATCTCGATTTCATCTCCAGCCATGGCAATGACCGACGCGGCCGACGCAGCTAACCCGAGGATGCGCACCGTGACTTTGTGCGGGTGCGCACGCAGCGCGTTGTAGATAGCAACCCCCTCGAAGAAATCACCGCCGGGGCTGTTGATCTCAACAACAACGTCTTGTGACCCAATTGACCGTAGGGCCGCCGAAATACGCTTGGAGGTGACACCACCGCCAGTCCAAAAATCCTCTCCGATCACGTCAAGGATTGTGATTGTGTTATCCGATGCCGCTTGCGGTGAAAGCCCCGCGTTCCAGCGTTCCAGCGCGTCTGCATCAGGTTCGAAAGCGCAGACGCTGGGAAGCCGCCCGGCTTGTATCTCAGGGAGTTTTCGAAGGCTCATTGCTTGCCCCTTTCTGTGCACCCATAGACATGGGCAGATCATCACGTTGCGGAAGGTCCATCCACTCTCGCGGCTCATCGGGGTGAAGCCATGGTTGATGCCCGCCAGCCCCAAGGCCTTTGGCGAAAAAGTCAGCTTGGTCCTTCATCGACCCGCGAAGTAGCCCGCCAGCGTTGAATTTCGCCTCGTATCGGTCGGCCTCGTCCTCCGTCAAAAGATCGCGCTCAATCGCCTGCTGCCACGCCTCAAACCACGGGTTCAGCGAATACCGAACGAAGAATTGCCCCAGAACGTCGATCCCCGACCCCCAAGAGGTTTCGTCCATCATCAGGAGGGGGCGCGGGACACCGAAAACCCGCGCGATTTCCTCGATTTGGTGCTGGCGCTGCTCCAGGCCCTGGGCATCCTTGCCAGGCGCTTGAAACGGCGTCATGTCCATGCCCTCTTCGAGAATTTTCCACTTGTGCGCGTTGTCTGCGCCCTCTGCTTCCTGCATGCTTGCCTTTAGGCGCTCGAACACCTCGGGCGAAAGCGTAGATTTGTGCTTCAAGACGCCGCCAACGATCATGCCTTTGCTGAACATCCGTGTGGCGGCTCGTTCCGCCGATAACGCCAACCCAATCGCCTCTGCCGCCTGATTGACCAGCGAAAGCCCGGTGATCCCATCCTCCGAAAGACCGTATCGAAGGTGCAAAATCTCATCCTGCGAATATGTAACCTTGCCACCGTCCTTTCTGGTGACGGTATAGGTCAGAGACCAGTCGGCGTTTTGCTCTGGCTTGCAATTTGCGAGCGGGACAAGCTGGATGATCCGCTGGCCGCTGCGGACCTTGAGTGCGAACGCGTCGCCCTTCGTCAGCGCGCGCTGCTGCATCACAGAGCGGAACTCAAAGGCCGTTTGCCACGCATTCGGCTTGCGGTGCAGAAGCCGGTGGACAGGGTGGTCCGCTATTCCCTTGGTTGCCTTGTCCTTAAGGTGCAAGGGCAGCATTCCGATGGAGAACGACAGCAGAGACACCGACCTCAGAACGGCAGTATTCTTGAGCGCCGTCTTGGGCGAAACCGACATTCCAGACGCCGTGGCAGCCGTAGTCCCTCCTCGAATAAACTCGTAAAATGCAGGGTCGTTCAAACCAGAGAACGACATGCTGTCGCCAGCCATGGCATGCGCCGATCTCGCCGCATGCTGCTCTTCGCCGCGAGGGCGGAAAAAGTCGAAAATGCCCATGTGCGCCTCAGAAGCTCAGTATTCCTCGCGCCTCATAGACGCTGGTTGTGTCTTTCATCGCCGCGGTGGCGGATCCCACGGCCATCGCCAAGGTGACAACCCCGTCGATCCGGCCACGCGACCGCGATTTGTCGAACATGCGGTTGCTGAACCCGTCTTCGCGGATGATTGCGTTGCGGGCGCAAATGCTGGTCAATTTGTTCCGGTCGATGACCACTGTGCCTTTGAGCATGTGATCTTCAAGCTGTGTGATCGAGGTTGGCATGCAGAGAAATTTGGCGTCAAAGCTCACGCTGTGACCCTGTTTATGGCGCACGACCTTGAGGCCGGAGCCCGCCTTGTCGTCACCCTCTTCGATCCAGTAGCTGAATCCAGCGGTGTCGAAGGCTTCGCAGAGCTTTTCCATATGTGCGCTGTCGATTGCCATCTGCACCACATTATGGCGGCCACAGAATTCAATGATCTTAGCCGCGATGAAGCTGTAATCAATCACGCGTCCTGGCGTGATTTCGATCAGGTTCGCTTCTTCCAGTTCACGGTAAGGAATTGCATCAGCAGTGGAACGCTCTTCGACCTCAAATTCACGCGTCCAATACCAGTTCTTGACCTCGATCTTTTCCCCCTCCCACGCGGCTGTTAGCGCGGTCAGGTCGTTTTTCTCTGACAGATCAAGCGCCAGATGCGCTTTGCGACCTCGCATGGCCTTCTCATCAACAGCGCCTTGGACTTCCTTCCATGCCTGTTCGGACGTCCAAAATCCTGCCGAACCAACGGGGATCCCGAAATAGAGGCGTTTGGTCGTGAGTTGCGTGCTGATCTGCTGCTTGGCTGTAACGACCAGCTTGCGCACATTGTCGATGGGGTATGTCAGGCCCAGAGCTGGCAGCGCCTTAATCCAGCAGCTTTCGTCGTTCAAAGGGTCATCGCCTTCGTCAACTCTGGCGATATATGCGAAGACACTGTCATCTGTGAAATCGCCGGTCACAACCTTTTGGCAAAACTCGCTGTAGTCTGTACCGACCTGCTGATCTGCACTTGGAGTATTGGTGCCAAGCATCAAGATGCTGTCGCCGTGCTTCTTCGTAACGGCCGCCCGCCACATCTCGATGGCCTTATTGGACTTCATCTCATGGATTTCGTCACCAGCCACAAGAATGGGCTTTGGTCCCGAAATCGCGTCACCGCTTGCGATTGGCTGCATCGAAGAACTGGAACCAGGGTGCTCAACCTTGTAAGCGAGATCACCCGTGCCGCGGATCACGAACTCATCGTCTTCAAGCGTTTCACCTTCACCATCTGGCATCGGCGCGCGCAGCATTGCAACTGCATCCCGAAACATCACCCGTGCAGTGTCCTTGGTCTCTCCGATGCAGTAGACTTCGGCCCGTTTCCTCCCGTAGAAACCACAAAGATAGATGCCGATAGCTGCCATCAGGGGCGATTTCGCTTGCCCTTTTCCAGTCTCAAGCCAGACGAAACGGAACCGAATGTAGCCATTTTGATCCCGCCAGCCGAAGACCGATCCGACCACGAAAGCGTGCCAGGGCAGAAGGTGGAACGGCTCTCCCTCTTTTGCTCCTTCGGTGATCGTCAAAAAGGCCGGAAACCAATCCAGCGCGTCCTCCGCCTCCTTCAGATTCCAGACAAGACCTCTGGCATGGCGGGTTTCCATGTCCTTCAGGTGTCGTTCACATTGAGCGCGGACGAATTTGCCAGCTACAATCTCACCGGAAACAACACCCCTTGCATATTCAGTGGTGCGATCAATGACTGGCTTCACGATTCTTTTTCCACCGCTCTGATGCGGTCATCTTCTCCGGCTTCTTGGGGCTTTCCGACTTGGCGCTGACACTTTCAGGTGTAAGCGCGAGAGACTTCTCAAGCTTTGCAATCTGGTCAGCCATGTTTTTGACTTGGGACCATAGCATATTGGCAAATTGGCCACCGTTTTCGGCCTTCTTCACCGGCCCTTCTGCCAGGGCTAGTGGCTGATAGTGCAAATATTCGACGGTAACCCTGACCAAACGATCAGTCGTCCGTGATCGTACCCTGTTCCAAAGGCCGCGACCGTCAAGGTCAGCCTTGTATTCCTCCCAAAGCACCTTTGCTTGCGCTGCCATTGCGGCCCCTTCGTCGTGACCGGCAAAGATATCGTCGTATCGGGGGCGCTGAATTGCTGCCATTGGGACACCCCCCTTTTTTCACAGCAGATATTGCGCACGCAGGAGCGGCGATAGGTTTCCAGTATGGAGGCCTGAACTTTCGACCTCCCCCCCGCCCTCAGAACGGCGCGGAGCGGCCAGAAAAAGCCCACCACAGGGGCAAAGCGCCTTGCTCGCTCACCACTCCTGCCCAACACGCTCCTTGGCTTGTGCGATGAGCTCAGCGTCTCCAGCGTGGGCGGCTTCGATTGATGCGCAGTGGGTGAAGTGGCAACCGGAACAGACCAGCGCGAGGTTCGTCAGTTCGAAAGCAAGATCTGGGCGCAGGCGCCAGGGGCGGAGGTGATCCACCACAGCAGCGCGCTTGCCGGTTTTACCGCGGAGGCTTGCCGGTATCGGCTGGCAGCACATCCGGCACTTTCCGCCTTGCTGTGCATAGAGAGTGGCTGCGAAGCGGTCACGGGCTGCGCTGCCCTTGCGGCCCGAGAATGGGTGTCGGGTCACTGGCCCTCGCGCTGCGCAACCTTCTGATTCAAAATATCCGCGATCCGAACCAGATCGATATAACCGCCATCGATGGCGCTACTAGATGGATTGTCAAAGTCGAAGTAGCCCTGCTGCGATCCATGCAGTTCATCATCTGCCTGCAAAAACGCCTGTGCCAAGTCTTCCGCAGTGATCTGAATTTCCATGCCTATGCATCTCCAATGGATGGCCGCGCCTGGCGGATCAGGTCGGGCATTGACGTGACAGCGCCGAATTCTACCCAATCAAGCCCGGCGAAGTCCGATACGGTAGCCGCAGGCGCTATCGAAATGCAAACATTCGACACTGCCGACGAGCGTGAAACTGTAGGCAACGGCAGCAACGAAACCAAAGCACTGGCGGCCGTTGTCTTCAGAAATCCGCGCCTGTTCATTCGCTGCTCCCTATGAAATGGCAGGCTTATGCGGCTGATGTGCCGCCGCGATGTCGTGGCACATCCTCGCCAATGCAGTAGCACCGCGAGGGCCTCCGGTTTCCCGTCTCGCGGTACACTCGCCTCTAACGCTCGTTGACGCTCGGAGGGTCACCAGCATGTGTCTGGATGTGGCGGTGATACCATATCCTGTGCGCCTACACAATACGGCGGACCAATCCAGATCGATCCTCACCACGAACCACGCCAGTCGCGGTCACCAGCTCGAACCAAACTCGGCCAGCCTCGACAGCGACCACATCAACCAGGAAGCCAGACAATGGACCGCCGGAGATGCATCCCTTCTCTCCAGGCACAGGCATCACAGCTGCCAGTCTTGCCGCTCGTTGGCGCTCTGCCTCAGTGGGCAACCCCATCACGCTCATGACCTGATCCTGTGACAAACGGACTGGCCTGCCGTGCTGAGAGAAAACACCGACGATCACCCGGCGGCGGCGCATAACATCCCAGTTTGGCTCATAAGGGAACTTTACGTAGATGATGCCTGGCAGAATTGGCACCGTCCGCTTGTGCTTCTTCCCAGCAATGTGCCGAACCCTCTCTTCGGTCGGATACTGGACCTCGCACCCTGCGGCCTCCAAACGGCCTGCGGTGTCGGCCTCCTTTTGCGGTGGGGTAATCAGCGCATGCCAGACCGGCTCGCATGGCTTGCCCACCAAGCCTCGAACAGATTTGAACGGCCAAGGGTCGCCAATGTTCCAATCATGCTGCATGTGCTGTTCCCTCCAGTACCGCTTTGGCCAACGTGCGCATTCGTGTGTCATCAAGTGGCGTTGCGCTTTCAATCGCGACAAACGGGTTCAGGATCCCGTGTGATTGGGATGCCTTGAGCCCAAGCGTGGACATGATGACCGGATCGGATCCGCCCTCTACGTGGAGGAAATGAGCTGTGACAGGATGGGTCTGTCCGCGTCGCCTCACCCGGCCGGTGAACTGTGTATGGACCTGTGGCGACCAGTCAAACTCACCGTAGACGACATGGCGACATACGTGCTGCAACCCATCCAGACCGGCGCCCGACCGCAACGACATTATCATCAGACTGCTCTGACCGGAGAGAAACGCCTGCTTGGCCTGCCGCTTTCGTGCTTGGGATTCCGAACCGGTGTACATAACCGGATTGAGATCGCCCAGCGCGTCCAGCCATATGTCGTAAACTCCACGATGCCAGCCCGCCAAAAGGACAGACTCTCCACCCTCCACGAGAGTTCGGACGTAGGCAGCAACGGCGCGAGCTTTGGCAATGCCAGTCTCCTGCCTCAGCATCACGTCCAGCTCCCGGGCCGCTTGCCCGCGCTCATGGAACCCTCCGGACAGGACGCGCTGGGCAAGTCTTATCTGGAGTTCCCGATTGCTCTCAGCGTCCCCTTCATTCCACCCCACCTCTGTAACGACCTTGGAAAGTGCTGGCAGCGTGCGAGCCACTTCTGGGTCTTCGTTGGTACGGCGCAAGGCAATGCCTTCATCGATCAGGAATGCGCCCAGCGCGGCCGGGTCTTTCACTATCCAGTGTGATCCATGAGAGGTGCACCAGTTGATCACGAACTCATGCCAAGTTCCCAGCGCACCAGGAGCGATGAACTCAACGACGTTCCAGATTTCTGCTCCATAGTTGTAGATCGGGGTCGCAGTGAGGCCGATATGGTAGTCAGCGGCATCACAGAAAGCCTTGGCACCTCTCCCCTTGGCGGTTTCTGTGCCATGCCGCAGCTCTTGGATCTCGTCAAAACAGACGGTCTTGATCCCCAATGTCTCAGCGTAATCAGCCCATGCCGCAATATTGGAGTAGCGGAACAGATAGACATCGGCAGCGGGCAGATCTCGAACCTTTCGGTCTTTCACTTCACAGGCCGACAGGTGGGTAAAGCGCTCAATGTATTCCTTGACCCATTGGGTGGAGAGGTGAGGCTGCACCACTACGGCGGCAGGCAACCCCCATCCATCAGCAACAGCCGCGAGGAACGAGACGGTCTTGCCGAGCCCTACATCATCCAGCAACAGAAGCGAACCGGTGCTCTGCAACATCTCAGCAGCGCGGATCTGGTATGGTTCTGCCTCCTCGCCTTCCTTGAAACCCGGTTTGATACCCGGTTGATAGTCCGGTCGCTTCAGCTCTTCGATCCGGCTCTGCGTCTGATTGTAGACGCCCAGCTGTTCCGAAAGGCGGTCCTCGGCATCCTGAGTCAGGTCAAGGGGATAGCGCTGCATGAACCAGTCCAAGTCAGCTGCGAAGCTGGGGCGGTCCCGGAGATCAAACGGTGGCGTTGAGCCAAACGGAATGCCCTTGAACACGTCTTTGAAGCGCAGGGAGATATGCGGCTTCAGATCTGACACACGCCACGTGCCGTTGTGGAAATCTACCGCGCCGTTCATCCCAGCCACCCTCTTGTCAGGGAGGCTACGAAGAGAGGCTTCCCTTTCACATCAGAGATAGAGCCGGGCCATGCGTCAGCGGTGGCAAGTACAACAGCCTCAACCTCTTCATGCTCGGCATAGCGCTCCAGCTGCTTGAGGATCTGAACGCGGCTCTGGTTCTTTTTCACCTTCACTTCGATCGCAACCGAACCGGCCATCAGGTCCACGCGATCGCGCGCACTCAACCGAACCTCGCGCTTCACGTCGGCAATGGTGTCGCGCAAGGCAACGTGAATGCTGTCTTGGGCCACGGTCTCAGAGTTCACACTGATCCTGTTGCTTTCGATGATGCGGGCGATCTTTCCCGCAAGCATGATCGGGGTGCTTTTGCTGCTCACGATACGTTCCCTCGATGCTCGATTAATGCCCCTGCACTGTCTCCTAGCGCGGAAGCGTGAATCCGTTCGGCAACCAGCCTCACTTCATCGATATGCGATTTAATTCCACCCAGGACCGACACTGCCGAAACCGTGCAGGTGCCCGCTGCCCAGACGCGTTGCGTCTGGGCCAGCAGCTTCCGCAGCATGGTCACTTCTGCCTTGAGATCCTCGACCATTCCCATGGATCAGCCTTTCGCACGGGTGATCAGCAGTTCAATGCCTTGGGCGGCAAGGATCGACCTTACCAGTTTGAACTTGTCGGTCTCATGCCCCTTGCGATCCTCAACGACGGTGACGCCCAGCACGTTGTCGACGTAGACGAAATCCGCCTTGTAAACCCGATGCTGGTTGCCGCTGTCCGTCATGATCGGGCCATCCCGGCCGATGAGCGGGATTGGGGCCTGACGGCGCAGACCACAAATCGCACCGCTCGCCTGTAGCAGCTTCAACTCTTCCCAGCGCTGGGCCTCTGTCTTGCTATCGTGGGTGATGCCGTCAGCGGTCGTGGTGCGCTTGGTGCCGCGCACACGGCGTCGGTCTTCCCCCTGCCCCTCCGCAGCGCGCTGGGCGGCCTTGTAGTCTGCAGCTGTCATGCGTTCCATGTGTCTGCCTCACCCCATGCCCAGCGCTTCTTTGTACATTTCGAGGACCGCCTCTTCCTCGGCGATATCGTCCTTGTCGCGCTTCCGCAGGGCGATCACCTTACGCAGGACCTTGGTGTCGTAGCCGCGGGCCTTGGCCTCTGCCATAACCTCCTTCTGCTGATCGGCGGCCGCTTTCTTTTCCTCTTCCAGGCGCTCAAACCGTTCAATGAACTGGCGCAGCTCGCCCGCGGTTACACGGTAGCTGTCGCTTTTTTCGTCTTCGGTCATATCCATCGTGCCTGCTCCTTTGTCTGGTTTCTCTTTTGGTTCCTGAGACAGCTCAGCGCCGCTCGTCAGAACGGGATTTCGTCATCATCGATGTTGTGGTCTCCGCCGTACTGGCCGCCATGACCAGCATCGGACCCGTAGCCGTCACTGTCCTGATTGGCCCCATAACCTCCCTGGCCATCGCCAGAGCCACCGTTTCGGCCGTCCAGCATGACCAGCTTGCTGCCAAGCCCTTGCAGGACCACCTCCGTGGAGTAGCGATCCTGCCCGCTCTGGTCCTGCCACTTGCGCGTCTGCAGCTTGCCCTCGATGTAGACCTTGGAGCCTTTGCGGAGATACTGCTCTGCAACGCGGACCAGCCCATCGCCTAGGATCGACACAGAATGCCATTCGGTCTTTTCCCGTCGCTCTCCCGTGTTCCGGTCTTTCCACGTCTCAGAGGTGGCAATGCGGAGGTTGCAGACCTTTCCGCCATTCTGGAATGTCCTCACCTCTGGATCGCGGCCGAGATTGCCGATCAGGATCACCTTGTTGACCGAACCTGCCATTAGCGTTTGCCTCCTTGGCTTGCCGCCAGATGCATGCCCGCGAACTTGAGAGCCGCTGCCATGTCGGCGGAATGGGGGTGTTTCTTGGGCTGCTTGGCAAACCGCGTGTGGACTTCATAAGCCCCGCGGATCTCTTCGATCGTGCGCAGCGTGAATGTCTTGGCCACCTCGCCGATCAGGCCCTGCGCCGGGTGCGTGATGGCGCAGCTGCCAGTGGCGAAGTTGACCTCAACCGTGATCCGGCCAAAGGTCTCCGAAACGGGGGCTTTGCTGCTCATGCCTGGGCACCCCGCTTCTGTGGCTCTAGGACCGCGCGGATCTTCTCAGCCCCTTTGCTCACGGTCGAATGATCTGTCTGGAACGCACCGGCGATCTCGTTGGCCGACAAGCCCAACTCCATCAGCTTGAACCATGCAAAATGCCTGGCGCGCACCAACGGCTGCTGTCGGGCCTTTCCCGTGATCTCGGTTGTCAGGATGCCCGTCGCAGCTGCGACCTCGGCCACCACGATCTGCACGACCTTGGACACCTGCGGATGAACCTTGGCAGCCTGCTTCTTGAGGTCAGCGGCCCAGAGCTCCCGGGCAACCTCGTTCTCGAGCATGGCAACGGCTTTCAGCGCGTTTAGGCTCATAGCGCGATCCCCGCTTGCAGGCAGTCCTGCGGCGTCACCAGCCCGGCTGTGATGCACTCACCAGCGGCGTGGGCGGTGATGCTGCGGCAGAGGAAGGTTTTGCCCTCGAGGATGGTTTTTGCCCGAGCCTGCAGGATCTCATCGCGGCTGGCGACCTTGGCGGACACTGGCACATTCCGCTGCCAGAAATCACCGGCAAAGAAATTCTGGCTGAGCTTCACCCGGCTTTCGTCGTAGCTGGCAGCTTTCTTGGCGTATGCCTTCACAGCGGCCAGCAGATCCGCAGGGTTTGCGCCTCCCTCGATCAGCGCCCTTGCAGCTTCTTCGGTGGCCAGCTGATCGCCCTTGCGGGGATACGCTGCCCAAATCTCATCCAAGACCAAATTCAAATCTCGGTGGTGCGAGGCGTCAGCCGCGCAAGGTTCTTTTACTGGTTCTTTTACTAAGGTTTGTGTCTCAATTTGAGACTCGGAAATCGCGTTTTTTGAGACTCGGGAATCGTCATTTTTGAGACACGGCTCCGTGTCGCATTTTGAGACATGGCCCTCTGATTTGTTCTCCTTTTTCCCCACGCCTTTCCGCGTCTCATTTTGAGACACGGCATGTTCAACAACCGGTGGGTTGTCGAAATTCAGGCCCAAGATGTAGAATGTCGAAAGAGCCTTGTTGGTGCGCGGGTTTACCCGGGGGACACGCCGAATGAGGCCGCATGTCTCCAAATCCTCCAAGTGCCTGTTGACCGTTGCACGGGACATGTTGCAATCGGCCGCGATCAGGTTCTGATCGGGATCACACTGCAAGGTGTCTTTGTTGTGCCGGTCAGCCAGTTGGATCAGGACTACCCACGGCCCAGGCTTCAAGTGGCGCTGCTCAAGGGCCCAGCTTACTGCCTTGTGGCTCATGCTCTCAACTCCCCACGGCGGCCCCGATCTGGCCAATAGCTGCCAGAAATGTCTTCCCCGCTCTTGGCGGCCTCAGCCTCGTCGGCGCGACGAACAGCAAGCGTTGCGTTTTTCACTGAGCTCAGCGACACGCCCAGCGCGTCCGCGATTTTCTGAGGGGCAATGCCCTCGCAACGCATTGCCACCATTTCGAGATACCGCTCATCAGCGGCCCGGCCTCTCTGGCCCCCGCCTTGTGTCATTGCTGCCTCCAGTAGAAATCAGCGTGAATTGTCATTGAAACGCCGCAACTGATCCCGCAGCGAATAGGCTGGTGGCGGCTGGTCATCGTCCCACCTCTGGCAACTTTGCCTCCAAGTCGTCAAAGTGGTGCGCCAGCCGCCGCAGCTCTGTCCCCATGCCCTTCTCAATGTGGCCGGTGAACAATGGCTTTGCCTCTCCCCCTTCGACATCGGGGAAGAGACTGAATGTCCGTCCGTTCTCTCTGTGAACGGTTGTCCTGACCACCACGTGGCCGATACGGAAATAGCTCTGGTCCAGGATCCGCTTGCGCTCAGCCATTGCTGTGACCTCCGGAACTGGCAGCTGCTGCCCCGTCCTCATCGGGATCAGGGCCGCTGCGCATAAGGGCCTCTGCCTCTTCCCGGATCTTCCGATGCGCCGCCTCGGCTTCCCCGGCTTCGCGCGCGATTTCGGCAAGGTCTCCCCCCTCGATCGCTGCGGAAACAGACTCGCCCGACTCTTTGGCAGCACGCGCGGCCAAGACGGGCATTGGTATGCTGGGAGGCAGATCGCCTTCATCTGCTTCGCCGTAAGGCAACAGGATGCGCTTATCACCGGTGATCCTGATCAGCGCAAAAAGGTCATAAATGTCGAAGGCGCGACTGCCGTTCATTTTGCGGGAGAACCCGCCGTAGTCCACTTCGCTGTCGTCTAATTCTCGACCTGCCCAAAACTCTGCGAGCTCTCGCGCAGCGCAGTTTTGCTTTCCCGGAAAGTGCCGAACGACCAATCCGCGGAACAGTGTGTGAAGATAGTTTCGCTGGTTCGCCATGCTGGGCAACCTCATTGTTTTGGCTATTTGCCTTTCCTCGATCAAGTTGTGGAGAGGAGACAGGAGCTAACTATGGAGAGAAGGCCGAGACAAATTGACTGCTCAGACGTCAATGTCTGGAGAAGGCGAAGGCCACTTGCCTTCTCGCTGGCTCAGAACAGCCGCATGGTAGTCTCGGAGTTTCTGAAGCCGGGTTTCATCCTGCTTTTTTCGGCGCTTGGTTCTCTCATAGACCATTGCATCGCCGCACGCTCGGAGGCCGATAGTGGTCTCCTTGAGCCCGGTATCAGATGCAATGCGCTCAATCAGTTTGATGATGTCAAGTTTAGGCATATCGGCAACATTTGGCATATGCCAACTTTTGTCAATCGGCAAATGCCAAATTGCCCTTGGCAACTGCCAAGATTATCATAACAGCATGACGAAGAGCGCGTTCTATCAACGGCTAGAGGCCAGAATGAAAAGCGAAGGCATGAGCATTGCTCAGCTTTCTCGCGTATCTGGTGTGCCCTACCACCAAATTCATACTTGGGGACGGCGTGAGAATGCGGTGCCAAACGCAGGCGCACTCGAAAAAGTCGCAGCTGCGCTCAAGGTTCCTTCAGCTCACCTTCTGAATGGAGACAACTTTGAAGAAAGTCATTCTGGTCTGCTTTCTGAAGTGCAAGATCTACTGACCCACCTATCACAGGAAGAGCTTCGTGTCTTGAAAGCCGCTGCAGAAGCGATGCGCGCCGGGGGCCATCAGGAAGATCTTTGATCTCGCGCAATAGCTCAACGGCACTCCTGATCGACCTCATTTCGTCCTTCAAGTTCATTTTCCACCGCGGCTAATTTGTACTCAATAATTTCGCCTCTAGATTGTTGACTGGCCAATGGTCGTGTGTCAACAATCCGCACATAAGTTGTCATACGTCCATTTAACGAGGCGCATTATGTGTGAAATGAAGAGAGTTATCGGAGAACGGATCAAAGCCGCGTGCGACCTGTCAGGGATCAGCCTCAAGAAGGCTTGTGAGGCTGCCGGGGTGAACTACAACACCACTTTCAATCAAATTCGGCTAGGCCGAGACATCCCATCCTCAACTGTCGGAGAACTGTCCAGGGCACTCGGTGTTCCTCTCAATTTTTTCTTTCCACAGCCAACAAGCGATGACAACAAATTGGAGAGCGATGGTGTCAAGCTCGCAAGGAAGGTCAACCTGCAGAGGGCAAAAGTCACCAGAGCTGGTTTTGATGTGACTACAGATCACATCCTTGATTGGTACCGAGAGGAAGGCGCGAAGCTGCGGAACTGGCAGTGGTTTGCAGATCAGGTGGACCTATACAAGCCAATCGATGACACTGATAGGATAATGCACCCAATCAGCTTTGGCAGTAAGAGTATCACCATGGAAAGACTGCTTTTTTCGTCTCACGAGGACTATTATCAGACTGTTGGCTCGATTTGCCAAAGCAGAATTGACCATGCCATGCGGTCTCACCGCGCACTGGAGAACGTTGGCTTCATTGTATCAGACGAAGTGATAAATGAGGTCATCAAGGGCCAAAAAGTCGTCGCTGGTTACAGAAAGATCACGATGCGAGTTGATGACGACCATGACCTTCCTGTAACAGCGGTCTTCTCCAAGCTAACTTGGCTTAAGGGTTAGCCATCAAGTACAGTCATGCTTCCCTGCGTGAGGAAAATCTGATCATTCGAGAGACCCTTTGGCGGAGGGTCACTCCAGCAAACTGCACCCTCGATCAAATCGGTGAAACGGTACACCCGCGCTAGCGGTCGATGCTTGGCATTGATTATGGTGAAAGCTGTATCCCATTGCCACATAGAGTGCGCTTGGAGCTTTGCGAACTCGATAAATGCTCTCAGTCTTGAGATGTTGCCTTGCACATTCTCTGCCACCTGAACCCCGCCGAAGTATACAACCCTTCCATGTATTAGCGCATCAACCTCGGCACGCACCCCAAGAACCAAGCTGGAACGACAAGGGTACTTCTCAGCGCAGAAATCGCGCCAGTATTCCTCAAACCCTCCATCAGTTATCTCAGTGAACCTCGCGGAGATGCACGCGACAAAGTGCCTCCCCTTCTTTAGCGCGAGCCAGAACGCCAACCCGTTCGAGATCTGATCCAGTTCCACTTCAGAAACAGGGTGCGATCCATCCTTCCCCACATCTTGCATCATCGCTTCAATCGCATCCGCGCTATCAACCAAGCACACTTCGACACCACTCTCTGAGAGCTTAAGCCGCAGCTCTTCCAGTCGGCGAGTAATTCTTTCTTCGTTCATGATTTCTCCTCGTACAAAATCCAGAGCACACGCACTGGATGATGGAGGATTGCACCTGCGCGCTTAGGCTGACTACGATAAACGCCTTGCTGCGATACCGTACGTCACATAGGGAAATTGGCATTTGCCAATTATTGGCTTGCAGTTTGGCAAATGCCAAATTAAGGTTCTCCTCAACCAAGGGAGAATCGCAATGAAGAACGTACCCTCAGAAAGTTTGGTTTCAGACGGCCAGCTGCGCGCCATGGCGGGCAATGATCCCGTGACATCTTTGGCCACCTGCACCGATGAAGAGTTGGCGGCCATGGCCCGGCATATGCTTCCAGAAATGGCAGGTGAGCTGCTCGCCTATCGACTGGCAGAGCAACTGGACACGGTGGCGCGCCCTCGTAGGACGCCAACCCTTTTGGCAGGCTGGCTCATCAACAAGCTGCCCGCCCATGTTGTGCGGCAGTAGCACCATGGCATCGCCCGTGACCCACCAAGAAATCCACGCCGCTGCCCTAGATCTGGAGCACCGCTCCTGCTTTGGCCGCCGGACTCTGATCCGGACCAACGGAGGCAAGGTATCACCGGCGATCTACGAGGGCGGCAGTGGCTGGCAGATCGAGATGCTTGGCATCGAGGGAACCGGCCCTGATGTGAATGCAGCGATCTCCAGCTGGATCCGGGCTGCTCGCGTCCGCTGCAACCTTGACCCGGCGCGGCGCGCGACGGACTGGCGCCACGATTGCCCCTACAACGGCCAGCCGCCACTTCCTGAACACTCCCCCCTTGCCGAAGCCTGAAACCTGCTGACGCAAGAACTGGCTGGGGCTAAGGCCCCGGCCCCTTTTGAACAACGCGGGCAGTCCCGCTCCACTGGGCGCGGCAACACCCACTCACGGCAACCGGCCGCGCCCAAGTGCAGATAGATCAAAGGAACATCGCTATGCCTCATCCCATCGACATCCACGTTGGAAAACAGATCCGCCAAGCTCGTCTCCTGGCAGGGATTTCGCAGCAAGAGCTCGCAAACGCCGTGGGTATCAAGTTTCAGCAGATCCAGAAGTATGAAACTGGCGCAAACCGGGTGAGCGCGTCCCGCCTCTGGATGATCGCCAATCACCTTGAAGCAAAAACGTCGGATTTCTTTCCCACAGAAGACGCCACACCTGACGCCGACCACGAATTGAACTCCGATGAGATCAAGATCGTGCGGGCGCACCGGGCCGCAAGCCCAATGGGGAAAGCAGCTCTCAATGTCGTCGCCGCAGGGCTGGTTGGCCTCAACGGCGATATGCCAGGCAACGCCGCAGCCATCGCCGCTGAATAATCCCAACCCTCACCATGCTGGCATCGCGCCCAGCGCGTCTACACAAGGCCCCGAACTCAGGAGCTCGCTCGCCAATGAGAAAGCTGGAAATAAACCTGTACGATTCACACATCGGAATCTGGCAGGAGGACCCCAACGACCCGTCCTTCAAGGAGGAGGTTTACGGCGGCCTTATCCTACTGCTGCGCGATCGAGGCTGGACCGCCCATAAAGATCCGGAGACCAAACGGAACTGGGCGTCTTTGAGCCCAAACACCCGTCAAGCAGCGAAAGGCAATCTGCGCGCGCATATTCAGACTGCTGGGAGATGCGTGGAGCTCGAAATCTGGTCATCAATCGCGCGGCAAGATAACCGCAACGGCCGCCGTTATGACTTCGACAAGTTCAAGAGGATGCCTTTCCTTGATCAAAAAAGCTTCATCCTCGAACGATCAAAGCTCCTTTCTTGGCTGCAGGACAATTTCGTAACTGCCATCAAAGACCGATCCCACGAGCCCAAAAGCGCAGACGAGAAGCTTGCTCAGAAGTACGACGAGTGCACTCACACGGACCCCGAACTCGGGCATCCGAACTGGCATGCCGACTACAATCGCAAGAGCGCCGATGGACGCCTCCTTGAGCATGGGGAGGTAGTTTGGTTCGCAGGCCCGGATGGCCGCCTGCGCCGCGGGCAGGCGTTCTACAATTTGAACAACATGTGGTGGGTCAAGGTATCACCCTACGAACTGACCAACATGGCCTGCTCTAGGCTGTTCTCTAATCAGCCAGACGATCTGCGCCGCAAGCGGAACACAAGAGCACGCCGAGCCAAACTCGAAAGCCTGATCTCTGCTGCAATCGCTCGATCGGACTTCCTACGCGCCCACGAGCTGCATCTGGTCCTGTTCGGCGATCAGCCAGTCTACCGAATTTGGTCTCGGAAGAAAGACGCCTACTACGGTCCGAATTGCTGTGGCTATTCGACCGACGCGAACCGGGCCGGTCGCTATACCTGCGAAGAGGCAGAATCCGAGGTCCGCCGCGTTCCACATGTCCTTTCCCTTGTCACACCAGACGGCCAACACGTCCGTTTTGATAAAGCCGCCTGATTTATTCAGCCGCCACCGCGACCCAGTTGCTGAGTGTCTGAACGGAGAACTACGTCATGAAAAACAAGCTGTCCGACCTGAATAATCACCTCTTTGCCCAGCTTGAACGGCTGTCCGAGGAAAACCTGACCAGCGAGCAGATCGAGGGTGAGGTCAAAAGGACTGAGGCAATCGTATCGCTCTCCGATCAGATCGTAGGCAACGCTGACCTACAGCTGAAAGCCGCGAAACTATTTGCTGAACACGGATACGCCGTTCTGCCCCACCTCCCCCAGCTCGGAAAGTCAGAGGCATGAAAGGTCACGCCATCAAATACACTGCGCAGGAGCTGGCTTGGCTTGAGGCCAACCGGGGAATGGTGATCAGCGAATACCACCGCGCATTCCAGGAGCGCTTCAAACGTCAGGATGTTTCGGCCAACAATTTACACGCCCTGCGGAAACGAAAGGGCTGGAAGACCGGGCGTACTGGACAGTTCCAGGCGGGCCAGAAGCCGCACAATAAAGGCAAGAAGATGCCTTTCAACCCAAACAGTGCGCGCACCCAGTTCAAGAAGGGCAACCTCCCACACAATGCCAACCACCTCGGCCACGAGAGAGTGTCGAAGGATGGGTATGTCGAGATCAGCATCGATGAGCGCAACCCGCACACGGGGTACGAACGCCGTTATGTCCTAAAGCATCGCTATCTTTGGGAGAAAGCCCACGGCCCCGTGCCGGAAGGCATGTGCCTTAAGTGCCGCGATGGCAACAAGACAAACACGGACCCTGAGAACTGGATTCTGATCCCCCGGGCGCTCCTTCCCAGACTAAACGGCGGGAAGTCCGGGAAGCTCCCAAAGTATGACAGGGCAGAGCCTGAACTGCGCCCCACCATCCTCGCGGTCGCCCAGCTCAGCCACGTGGTGAAACAGGTGAAGCCGGGGGAAAACCATGACTGACACAAGCAAAGAGGCGGTGCTGGCGCTGTCAATTCGGTTTCATGACCAAGTATCAAACATTGTTGATGCTTTGGAAGATGAAGGCGACCGGGTTTACTTGGGCAGCACCAACGATGCTGACACGCTGCGCGACATCGCGCAAACCGTGCAGGCGATCCAATGGGAAAAGGATGAGCCGCCCGTTGATTGGCACAAGCGTGTCCAAGAACTCCTATCCGAACGCGACGCCCTCCGCTCCCAGCTACAGGCGGCACAGGAAGTTATCGAGCGGGCAGGCCGTCACGCTGACGCCATCCGTGGGGCGGTCGAAAGCAACCAGGTCGTAGATAAGGACGTGCGCGGGGTCGCGAAAATGATCCGCGATTACTGCCGCGCCGCCCTCAAGTCCACCAGCACTGAGGGGGAAGGGTGATGGTTGATTTCGAACACTTAGAGCCGGGCGACCCGTGCCCTGAAAATGGCTGCTTGGGCACAATGGATGTTGGGCAAGTTGAAGGCTGCTCCTGCCATTTAAGCGCGCCATGCTCCGCATGTGAAAACTCTGGTTTGGTTTGCAGTGAGTGTGGGTTCGACAGCGCTGCGGAGTGGAAGGCCGAAAGAGACGTGGAGCGCGAAACACTCGCTGATGATGAAACCAATCTTCGCGCAGAAACGCGGGGTAAAAGGCGTGACCAATTCACATCGACGCACACGGCGAACGCTTTCAACAGCACCCCGTTCACTGCTTGCTGCGGCATTGCGGCAATCGGAACTGATCGATGCCCGAACTGCGAAGCCTTAATCACGCACCACGACGACGGCTTAAGCGCGCGCCGTCGGGAGGTGGGGCCGGGC
This sequence comes from Phaeobacter sp. JH20_02, assembly GCF_048056915.1. Taxonomy (NCBI): domain Bacteria; kingdom Pseudomonadati; phylum Pseudomonadota; class Alphaproteobacteria; order Rhodobacterales; family Roseobacteraceae; genus Phaeobacter; species Phaeobacter sp. JH20_02. Next base: position 305,913 of record NZ_JAYMVP010000028.1, read on the forward strand.
AATTGCCTGATGTGCGGGAAATCTCGCGCAAAAGCGCTGCATCTCGGTGGCTGCCGTTGCTGAGCCTGAAACCGTGAAACCGCATAAGGACACAGTAGGAGACCCCCAATGACCAACCTGATTAAAGCAGCGGATGCGCTGGCGGAACAGATGCGGCTTATTGAAGAGGAAGCCAAACGAACAATTGAGTGGGATGAAGAAGACCCGATCAGAATGCTGGACTGGTTCGACACTGAGTGGATCAATTCCCTCACCGCCTACCGCCAAGCCCGTGAAAGCGCGGAGGACGCCGATGTTCATAGACGGCTAAAGGAGATGCTATTTGAGCTAATCGGTAGCGTCCAAAATCCGGTCGAAGATCCTGTAAGGGAGGACGTATGTTACGGAGGCGTTTTGGTTGAAGACGGGAAGAAAGCATACCTCAAACTTGTCTTTGAGGAACCGACAAACGCCGCCCGTGAAAGCGCGGATGGGGTGAAGGTAGCGAGGAAAGCGATGGGGTTAATGCTAGAGGGAATTAGGAAAGGCGGACTTGACACTGAGATGGGCCACCACCTCATTGACGATATTTTTTATCCAGCAATTGACTCGTACATCAAAGCAGCACTGGAGGATTGAGGATGGAAGCACAGGACTTCATCCACCATGCGCGCGCGGAGACAATGCTCAAGGACTTCGCGCGTCTTCGTAAGGCGATCCGCACTGAACACGACATTGAAGCCGCTGAACGCGCTCTGGACGATTGCGAACGTTGGTTTGACTGCATCAACCCCAACCCGAAGACGGCCGACCTGCAAGAGGAAGTGGAGAGGCTGCGGGAGGCCAACGCAATCCTGCGCGCGAAAGTATCCGGTGCTATCTACGTTTGCCCTGAGTGCGATATTGCAGGCTGCAAGCACGTCCGCGCTGCCCTGGCTAAGGAGGACACCTGATGGATCACACCCCCGATATCTACCTAGCAACAGACGAGAGCGCAACAAGTGAACTCCGCTGGTATTGGCCCTCAAAAACGGAACGCCGCCTGCAACAGAAATGGAAAGGCAGGCGAGATCGCGAGCCATTCGAGGAATGGCGGGACGTGCCGAATGTTTCGGAGGACACCTGATGTCGAGAGGAAACCTGTGGTTTTGGGCTGTTATCGGCATGGTCCACACTGCGATTAGTATTGTTGATATCGCCTACCAGTACCGGCGGGGGCAGCTCTGCGAAGCGCCCCCTGAACGCGACATCGTACATCAGATATCCTATGAAAGAGCAGATTGCAGAGGGGGCACATGATGGCAGATCAGATCATCACCGACGAAGTGAAGTATGTGACCGCAACGCAGGCCATCAATTCCCCGCGCTGGCCGTTTGGCCGCGACAAGTTCTATCGCATGGTGCGGCACGGCAAGATCACGCCCAGCACCCCCTTCGAAGGGTCGCGCCCGGTCTATTCCGTGGCCCAGATCGACGGGCTATTTCAGGCCCCCAGCGAACAATAAAGCGGGGGCCAGAGTGGGGGCCAAAACCCTAAAACTGGAAAATTATCCAGCAATATCAAGGGGTGATTGGTGCGGGTGGAGGGACTTGAACCCCCACGCCTTGCGGCGCCAGAACCTAAATCTGGTGCGTCTACCAATTTCGCCACACCCGCATCCTGTCGGTGGTCACAGCCACCGTGAAGCGCTCAATAGCAAAGCTTTTTGACGGATGCAAAAGGGAAAGCGCGGTTCGGGCGCAACTTTTTCACCCGCGCCCTGCCCCGGCTATCCGGTTCGCCCCTCAAGCCTGCGCAACACGCGAGGGATCTGCTCGGGCAGATCCTCGGCAATCAGCCCGGGGCCGAATTCCAGCCCGCATTCGACGTGAATATAGGCGGCGGTCTCGGACGCCTGCATCGGGGAAAACCCGCGCGCCAGCAGCCCGGTGATGAAGCCTGCCAGCACATCGCCCGACCCGGCGGTGGCCAGCCAGGGCGCGGAGCGCTCGTAATGGGCGGAATTGACCGAGCAGCGCCCGTCCGGCGCGGCGATCACCGTATCGGGCCCCTTGAACAGCACCACGCAGCCCGCGCGTCTGGCCGCCTCACGGGTGGCGTCGACTTTGGAATAGGCGGGACCGGAGGTGGCGGGTGCTGCCAGTTTTTCTGCGATATCCGGGAACAGCCGGGCAAACTCGCCGCCATGGGGCGTGATCACGCAGGTGTCGTGCAGGGCCTCAAACAGGACGTCGGGTTTCAGCTCGAACCTTGTGAGCGCATCTGCGTCCAGAACAGTGGCGCGTTTTTCCTTCAGCACCGCCATGACCACCGCCTGGGTGTCGGCCCCGCGCCCCAATCCGGGGCCAAGGCAGACCGCATTGAACCGCTTGTCCTCCAGAAGCTCGCTGACCCCATGCGCGCCGTCGATCTGCCGCAGCATGATCGCCGTCAGCTGACTGGCATTTTCCATCATCGCCGATCGCGGCGAGCCGACGGTCACCAGCCCTGCCCCGATGCGAAGCGCTCCGCGGGCGGCAAGACGCGCGGCACCGGTTCGACCATGTCCGCCGGAGAGGATGAGGGCGTGGCCGTGGGTGTATTTGTGATGACCGCTTCGCTTCGACATTATCTGTGGCGCAACCGAGGTCACGACGCCGCCAGTTGCGGCACCTTGCCCTGTTTTCAGGCCGATGCTTTTTACCACGACCCTGCCTGACTGCTCGGGTCCATCTGCCAGGACATGCGCCAACTTCCGGCTGTGAAAGGTCACCGTGAGATCAGCGCGGATTGCCTCAAATTCCCGTGCCGGTTCCTTACTAAGCAGCAGTTTGCCCGAGTCCGTGCACGCCCCGCTGGGTAGGTCAATTGAGACCACGCGGGGCGCCGGGAAAGCACCCGTTCTGGAGCTTTCTGACAGACGCCACTCGGTTATCTCGGTTAGCCGGCCAAACGAATTGAACGTCTCGACCGGCCGCGTAAGTCCAGTTCCAAACAGCGCATCAACAAGAAGAGTGTTTTCCCGGTGCTTTGCAGGATCCAGTGCAAATGCGCCACTCCCAGTGTCGACATATGGAACGACTGTTCCCAGCTCCCACCACCGCTCATAATTCACCCGCGCATCCGTCGGCAGCTTGTCCGGGTCTCCATAAAGGAACACCTCCACCTCCCAGCCGCGCTGCTTCAACAGTCGCGCCACAACAAAACCGTCGCCGCCATTGTTGCCCGGCCCGCAGAGTACCACGGCACGGTAGGGTCCTTCGGCACCGTTCTTCTGGCCAGAAATATCCCGGGGGGAGGCCGCAGGCCGGGGGGCAGCGCCCCCCATTTGGCTAGCCGCAGGCCCCGCCAGCTCCGGCCATTCCTCGAAAATGGCCTCGACCACGCCCCGCCCTGCCCGCTCCATCAGCTCCAGACCGGTGACCTCGCCAGAGCCGATGGCGGACTGTTCAATGGCGCGCATCTGGGCAGCGGTCAGCAATTCGCTCATTCCTTTGACCTCTCGATTGGGGCAGCAAACGGTGACGCGGATTCAGAACTGCGCATAAAACGGGCGCACTGCCTAATTTTTAGGCACATCCGATGAAATCCTGCGCAGTTTCGCCGCAGCGCTTGCAGCTCTTGTTGTCGCGGCTCAGTAGAAGTGATCTGACCTCTCTCGACAAGGTTGCGAGGAGTCACCCCGATGAAAAAGATCGAAGCCATCATCAAGCCGTTCAAACTCGACGAGGTGAAAGAAGCCTTGCAGGACGTGGGCGTACAGGGTCTTTCGGTGATCGAGGTCAAGGGGTTTGGCCGTCAGAAAGGTCATACCGAGCTCTACCGTGGCGCCGAATATGTCGTCGATTTCCTGCCGAAGGTGAAAATCGAGGTGGTTCTGGACGATGATCAGGTTGATGCCGCCATCGAGGCGATTGTGGCAGCAGCCAAGACCGACAAGATCGGCGACGGCAAAATCTTTGTCTCGCCCGTTGAGCAGGCAATCCGCATCCGCACCGGGGAAACCGGTTCGGACGCGCTCTGAGCCTGACCACATAATACTCGGCTGTCCCTGTCGCCGCGCGGCAGGCCAGCCCGGACACTCTCAAGACAAAAAGATCAGAAGGACCATTGGAAATGAGCGCAGACGCAGTTCTGAAGATGATCAAAGACGAAGATGCCGCCTATGTCGACATCCGTTTCACCGATGTGCGGGGCAAGCTCCAGCACGTGACCGTGGACGTCGACCTGGTGGATGAAGATTTCCTCGAAGAGGGCTTCATGTTCGATGGCTCCTCCATCGCCGGCTGGAAGTCGATCGAAAACTCCGACATGAAACTGATCCTCGACACCAGCTCGGCCTATGTCGATCCGTTCTATGCCGAAAAGACCATCTGCATCCATTGCTCCGTGGTTGAGCCCGATACCGGCGAAGCCTACCCCCGCGATCCGCGCGGCACCGCGCAGAAGGCAGAGGCCTATCTGAAATCCTCCGGCATCGGCGATGTGGCCTATATGGGCCCCGAGGCAGAATTCTTCCTGTTCGATGATGTGCGCTTCTCCAACACCATCAACAAAGTCTCCTTCGAGGTCGACGCCACCGACGCCTCCTGGAACACCGATACCGAATATGAAATGGGCAACATGGGCCACCGTCCGGGTCTGAAGGGCGGCTATTTCCCGGTGAACCCAATCGACGAAGCCCAGGACCTGCGCTCCGAAATGCTCTCGACCATGAAGCGTCTTGGCATGAAGGTGGACAAGCACCATCACGAGGTGGCCTCGTGCCAGCACGAGCTGGGCCTGATCTTTGACAGCCTGACCAAACAGGCCGACGAGCTGCAGAAATACAAATATGTGATCCACAACGTGGCACATGCCTACGGTAAATCCGCAACCTTCATGCCGAAGCCGATCTATGGCGACAACGGCACCGGCATGCATGTGAACATGTCGATCTGGAAGGACGGCAAGCCGCTGTTCGCGGGCGACAAATATGCCGATCTCAGCCAGGAAGCGCTGTATTTCATTGGTGGCATCCTGAAGCACGCCAAGACCCTGAACGCGTTCACCAACCCCTCGACCAACTCCTACAAGCGCCTGATCCCCGGCTTTGAGGCCCCGGTTCTGCGCGCCTATTCCGCCCGCAACCGCTCCGGCTGCGTGCGGATCCCATGGACCGAGAGCCCGAAGGCCAAGCGCGTCGAAGCCCGTTTCCCAGATCCGGCCGCAAACCCCTACCTGGCCTTCTCCGCCCTGCTGATGGCCGGCCTTGACGGGATCAAGAACAAGATTGATCCGGGCGAAGCCATGGACAAGAACCTCTACGACCTGCCCGCAGAAGAGCTGGCCGGCATCCCCACCGTCTGCGGCAGCCTGCGCGAAGCGCTGGAATCGCTGGCGGCCGACCATGACTTCCTGTTGCAGGGCGACGTGTTCACCAAGGACCAGATCGAAGGCTATATCGCCCTCAAGATGGAAGAGGTGGAAACCTACGAACACACCCCGCATCCGGTGGAATACGGCATGTACTACAGCTGCTGATCCCCGATCACGCAGGCTGACTGGGCGCTCCCTTCGGGGGGCGCCTTTTTCATATGCGCCGCAGCAGCTCAGCTCGCCGTCGTCCTCGTCAGATGTGGGTGGCTGCGACATATGATCATGGCGCTCCGCCGACGCGATATTGCGTGCAGGCCCAACGGGGCGACTTTTGATTTGACATCCCCCCGCCGCTCGGTCTCCATCGCCGCATGATCCTTGCTGTTCTACTGCCCATCGCCATGCCGATCGTGGCGCTCATCTGCCTTTTTGCGGCCTACCGGCCAAATCGCATCTCACGCGCGCTGCTGGCGGCGACGGGCTGGGCTTTGCTCGCGCTGACCGGGTGGTATGTTGCCCGTTTCATACTTGGCCTTGCTTAGCGGCGGCCCGCGTCATACCGGATTCCGGCCACCCCCGCCGCTGACACGCTCCCCTTACGTCAACTGATCGGAAACACTGCGAGTGATTGGCGGCGATTGGCAATCGCTGCGGCATCAATGTGACCATTCCCCGCCCATGTTTCGCCCCATTCGTCGCGTGACAGCAGGTCGACTGGCAATAAATATCAACATTTTCAAAATGATAGCTAGAGTCATCGACGCATTCAAATAACCTAAGGATTATTTTACCAATCGCCTGTCGCCGCCTCACTTTCCACCATTTCAAATTTTAACTTAATTGTTGAAACATCTGAGCGGAGGATCCCGACGGTGACACAGTCAGTTCAGTACAAAGGCAAGCTCGGCTTTGAGGCCCGACACCCGGAGGCCTTGTCCAGCAGCTCGGCCTCGGTGGTCGATACGCTGGAGGAATATGGTCACGCCGTGCGGCAGTTCCGATCCCGCAGCCCCAATCTGATCCTGCTTGAGTGCGATCATTATCGCATTGAACTGCGCTATCTGCGCCATCCGATCAAGCCGACGCGGGCCAACAGCGCCGATGCGGACTGCACCGAGACGCGGCTGCGCAGCGCGCTGAATGTGACGCTTATCCCGAACCATCCTGACCATTGCGACGCCGAGCTGAGCGAGCTGCTGCTGGCGGTGGTCCTGCGCCGCCTGACAGAAGAGCTTGAGGTGGCGACGGTGGATTGGCTGGACACCCCCGTCACGCTGACCCGGGCGGCCTTTCTTGGTGCGTTTTCGGACGCTGCAGAGGTCGAAACACCCTCCGAGGCGGCTATGCCCACCCCGCTAGACGGGTCAGCAGACGGGACTGCAACCGTACCGCCGGAGGTGTTGCTGACCGTATCACCAGTGACCGCGCCGACAGACGCCGCGGCTGACACCTCCGCCGTTATTGCGCCGCAGATCGCTGCGCCGGACGCGTCGCAATCCGCAGCCGATCCCAAACAACGACCCCAGGGACGGCTGCGCGGCCGGGCCTGTTTCGAGCCGGTCGATGTCACCGCTGCACAGCTTGCCGAACATTGCGCGGCCATGCTCGACTCATCGGAACTCCGCGCCACCGGTCGCCACGCCATCGAGGCGCGTAACAGGGCGCGGGCACGCACCAAGGCCATCCTGCAACATCCGCGGGCTGCCCACTACGACATGGCCCGGATCGGTGGTCTGCTGGCGGCAGTGCCGCCGCGTATGCTCTCGGCGGTGGCCCATATTCTGCACAGCCCGCAGCTGCGCGGCCATCTGCATATCATCTGTGGCGCAACTGCGCTGCTGGCCCTGCAAAGCTCGGCTGCCATCGCCTTCTAGAGCCGCACCCGCTCTAGGCCGATGCAGCCGGTGCCCCCCATTGGGCCAAGACATCCGCACGGGCCAGCACGCTCGTGTGGATGCTGAAAACAACCGCGCGACTGCGCGGCAGCCGCAGAATCGTCTGCCGTTCGCTGCGCAGATACCCGGCGTCATCCGCCGCCGGACGTGGACGATCCCCGCTGACCCGGCGCGGCTGATGCAATGTGGGATCGGCGTACCACAGCGCATTGAACCGCCACATCGGACGGCCCTGCTGGACCCCGTCAAACAGCCGCTGCACCCGCGCCGCAATGCCCGCATCATAGCTGTCGACAGGCGCATGGATGGCGATCAGCGGACGCAGGTATTTCTCCGCCAGGGTCCAGTTCGCCGGGAAGCACAGCACCGCCCCGGTCAGCACATGCTCATCCGCCCCCTGCGGTTTTTCCAAAATGCAGAAATCCTGCTGCGCGATCCGCCCCAGCGTGCCGAGGGGATCCTCCCAGACCAGCTGCACCTGCACCCCGTCAGGCCGGAGCACATGGCCTGGCCGAGACGGCGCAGCCTCCGGGTAGAGCTGCGCCAGAACCGCCTCCAGCAACTCGCAGGCAGCGGGCATCGCCCCCGGCCCGCATTGCAGAACCTCCGCCCGCTGAGTTGTCAGCAGCCGCTCCCGCTCCGTCATCTGCGCGGCGAAGGCGGCATCGAAATAGAGCCAGTCTTCTGGCGCCAGCGGCTGGATGCCGGGCAGCTTGCGCTCTTCCAGGGGATTATACGGCAGGCGGGTTTGCAGAATCTCATTCATGCCACCTTGTAGCAAGCAAAGCCTGCCATTTCATCCGCCAGCTTGCGCATCAGCCTGAAAACGACCGTCCGAACAGTCGTATTTGGCAGCGACACCGGCGCAAGCCCCGCGCCACTTTGGACAGATCTGTCCAGAGATGGAGCCGGAGATGAACGAGCACTACCGCGACACCCGCAAGATTGATCCCACGCGCGGCGCCACCCTTGGCGACAATACGCCCAACGATCAGGACCGGGTCGAGATCGGCCCCACCCAACTGGCCTATCGCGAATGGGCCGCCGCAGGGTTGCAGCTGCCTGATCTTCAGGCGATGCGCCGCTACCGCTGGGAGCGGCTGACCCGGTTCATCAACGATCGCGACTACGGCGGCCTCCTGGTGTTTGACCCGATGAACATCCGCTACGCCACCGACTCCACCAATATGCAGCTGTGGAACACCCATAACCCGTTTCGCGCACTCTTGATCTGCGCTGACGGCTACATGGTGATGTGGGACTACAAACAGGCGCCTTTCCTCAGCGAATTCAACCCGCTGGTGCGCGAACAGCGCGCCGGGGCGGATCTGTTCTACTTTGATCGCGGCGACAAGGTGGATGTGGCGGCGGATGTCTTTGCCAATGAGGTGCGTGAGCTGTTGCGCGCCCACAGCGGCGGCAACAGGCGGATCGCGGTGGACAAGATCATGCTGCACGGGCTGCGCGCGCTCGAAGCACAGGGGCTGGAGGTCTTCCCCGGCGAGGAGCTGACCGAGAAATGCCGCGCAGTGAAAGGCCCCGATGAGATCAGCGCTATGCGCTGCGCCAATCACGCCTGTGAAACAGCTGTCGCCGCGATGGAGCGCTATGCCCGCAGCGCCATCCCCGGCGGTCAGATCAGCGAAGATGACGTCTGGGCAGTGCTGCACGCCGAAAACATCCGCCGGGGTGGCGAATGGATCGAAACCCGGTTGCTGACCTCTGGCCCGCGCACCAACCCGTGGTTTCAGGAATGCGGCGGACGCGTCATCCAGAACAACGAAATCATCAGCTTTGACACCGATCTGGTCGGCTCCTACGGGATCTGTATCGACATCTCGCGCAGCTGGTGGATCGGCGACCGCGCGCCGCCTGCCGATATGATCTATGCGATGCAGCACGGGGTTGAGCACATCCGCAGCAATATGGAGATGCTGAAACCGGGCGTGAATCTGCAGGAGCTGTCGCGCAGCTGCCATCTGCTGGATGCTCAGTTCCAGAAACAGAAATACGGCTGCATGATGCACGGTGTCGGGCTCTGTGATGAATGGCCGCTGGTCGCCTATCCCGATCAAATGGTCGAGGGCGCTTTCGACTATGAGCTCGAGCCGGGCATGGTGCTCTGTGTCGAGGCACTGGTCAGCCCCGAAGGCGGCGATTTCTCGATCAAGCTGGAGGATCAGGTGCTGATTACCGAAACCGGCTATGAGAACCTCACCACCTACCCGTTCGATCCGGCGTTGATGGGCACGGCGGGCGGGAAGTGACCCGCAGGGCGTCGCGCAAAGAGCCTGGGCAGAGCGCCCACTGGCGGGCGCTTCCCCGCTGCGGGAGAGACCGCTGAACCTGAGGCGCCGTCAGGTGCCTCCGCTTTGCCACCGGGCGAGTTTATCTTTCAGGATCAGCACACTGGGCGCGGAACTATATTGCGACAGCTCTGCCAGCGGCACCCAGGCCAGCGCCTTTGATTCCGTAGTGGCCCGGATTTCGCCTGCCTCGGCCCGAAACAGGTAGCGCACATCGTAGTGCAGATGCGCCGCTTCGCGGCCATTGGCCGGGATTTCGTGAATGTCGATGTCGAACACCTGCTCCCCAATACGGCTGATCCGGCTGAGCCCGCTTTCCTCATAGGCCTCTTTCCAGGCGGTGAACCCTGCATCGGCGATGCCGTCGCAATGTCCGCCCAACTGTAACCACCGGTCCAGTTTGGCATGATGGGTGAGCAGCACCGCAGAGAGATCCTGCGACAGCACAAAGGCGGATCCGGTCACATGGCCGATTGCCGGATCCCGTTCAAACGCCCTTGGCTCGCGCGCGCAAAACGTGGTCAGGCGCTGCCACATCTGCCGGTCACGCGCATCCAGCGGGGTGAATGCGCCGATCCCCGCGCAGTGATCCAGGGTCGTATTTGTTGTCAATATCCCTCACCTTCCCGTGACGTCGGGGCCTGATGGCTTGTACCTGCCCGGCTGTCGCCGCACCTTAGGGCGACCCCCAGATAAAGGCCATTCCTATGCCCACCGAACGCATTTCCTTTTCCGGTCACTCCGGTGACCAGCTGGCTGCGCGACTGGATCTACCCGAAGGGCCGATCCTGTCAACGGCGCTGTTTGCGCATTGTTTCACCTGTTCCAAGGACATCCCGGCGGCGCGGCGTATCTCGGCCCGTCTGGCGGCGATGGGAATTGCCGTCCTGCGGTTTGATTTCACCGGTCTGGGTCATTCCGATGGCGAGTTTTCCAATACCAACTTCAGCTCAAATGTCGCCGATCTGGTGGCAGCGGGACAATATCTGGCGGGGCGCGGGCTGGCGCCTGCGCTGCTGATCGGTCATTCGCTGGGCGGCGCTGCGGTGCTGCGCGCCCGTGCAGGCCTGCCGTCGGTGCGTGGCGTGGTGACGCTTGGCGCGCCCTCCGATCCGGCCCATGTGGCGCATCAGTTTGGCGAGGCGCTGGAGCAGATTGAGACCGAAGGTGCGGCCGAGGTCTGCCTTGCCGACCGCCCGTTCCTGATCCGCAAGCAATTCGTCGACGACATCCGCAGCGAGGCGCTGACCAGCGCCGTTGCTGATCTGGATGCCGCGCTTCTGGTGATGCATGCGCCGCTGGATGCCACCGTCAGCATCGACAATGCAGCAGAGCTGTTCATGGCGGCCAGACACCCCAAGAGCTTTGTCACGCTGGACGATGCCGACCACCTGATTTCGCGTCCCCGTGATGCCGAATATGCCGCTGACCTCATCGCCGCCTGGGCCGGGCGCTATATCGACCTGTCGCCGCCTGCTCCGCCCCCCGGTGCCCCCGAAGGCGTGCTGCGCGTCACCGAAGCGGATCCGAACGGCTTTTTGCAGGATATCCAGTCCGGCCCCCGTCATCACACCTACGCCGATGAACCGCTGGCCTATGGCGGCAGCAATCGTGGCATGACACCCTATGGGTTTATCGCCGCCGGTCTCGGCGCCTGTACCTCCATGACCATCCGCATGTATGCCCGGCGCAAGGGCTGGCCGCTGGAAGGCGTCAGCGTCGATGTCTGCCATGACAAGGTCCATGCGCAGGATGCCCTGCCCTCGGGTCCGGCGCAGATCGACCAGTTTACCCGCGTGATCTATCTGACCGGCCCCCTAAGCGCAGATCAACGCGCCAAGCTGATGGATATCGCCGACCGCTGTCCGGTGCATCGCACGCTGGAACATGGCGCCAAGGTGACGACGCGGCTGGATCAGGCGGAGGTTGAGGTGGATCCGGCACATCTGCCGTTCTGACCCTGCGCTGACGGCGGCATTTGTTGGGCGGGCGGATGTCGCCGCTGGCTGCCGGCCCCGTAACGGATGCCGTCTGCCTCCCTATCAGTGGCGCAAAACGCACCGATGCGCCGGATGCGGGACATAAGACAGCTGAAATCGGGCGCTTTCTGTCGCGGGCTGGCTCCGCGCCCTTGCCCTGTGAGGCGCGCTGCTCTAAGACGCGCGGCATCATCCGCTTCCCTTCTGCCCTGCTACAATAAGGTGCTGCTGCCCATGATCCCCCGCTATTCCCGTCCTGAAATGGTTGCCATCTGGTCGCCGGAAACCAAATTCAAGATCTGGTACGAAATCGAGGCACATGCCTGCGAAGCCATGGCGAACCTCGGCGTGATCCCGCGCGAGAACGCCGACGCGGTATGGAAAGCCAAGGACGTGGAATTCGACGTCGCCCGCATCGACGAGATCGAGGCCGTGACCAAACATGACGTCATCGCCTTTCTGACCCATCTGGCCGAACATGTCGGCTCCGAGGAAGCGCGCTTTGTACATCAGGGCATGACATCTTCGGACGTGCTGGACACCTGCCTCAATGTGCAGCTGGTGCGTGCCGCCGACATCCTGCTCGGAGGCGTCGACAAGGTGCTCGCCGCGCTGAAGAAACGCGCGCTGGAGCACAAGGACACTGTGCGCGTCGGCCGCTCCCATGGCATCCACGCCGAGCCGACCACCATGGGTCTGACTTTTGCCCGTTTCTATGCCGAAATGGACCGCAACAAGCAGCGTCTTCAAAATGCCCGCGCCGAAGTCGCCACCGGCGCAATTTCCGGCGCGGTTGGCACCTTTGCCAATATCGACCCCCGTGTTGAAGAACATGTCTGCGAGCAGCTCGGCCTCAGCCCCGAGCCGATCTCCACACAGGTGATCCCGCGCGACCGTCATGCAATGTTCTTTGCCACGCTCGGCGTCATCGCGTCGTCGATCGAGAATATCGCAGTGGAAATCCGCCACATGCAGCGCACCGAGGTGCTGGAAGGCGCCGAATTCTTCTCGATGGGCCAGAAAGGCTCCTCGGCAATGCCGCACAAGAAGAACCCGGTTCTGACCGAAAACCTCACCGGCCTTGCGCGCCTGGTGCGGATGGCGGTGATCCCGGCGATGGAAAACGTGGCGCTGTGGCATGAGCGCGATATCTCGCACTCCTCGGTGGAGCGCGGCATCGGCCCGGATGCGACCGTGACCCTGGATTTTGCGCTCAACCGTCTGGCCGGCGTCATCGACAAGATGCTGGTCTTCCCTGAGAACATGCTGGACAACATGAACAAATTCCCCGGCCTCGTTATGTCGCAGCGGGTGCTGCTGGCGCTGACGCAGGCGGGTGTCAGCCGCGAGGACGCCTATTCCATGGTGCAGCGCAACGCCCTGAAGGTCTGGGAAGATCGTGTTGATTTCCGCGAGCTGCTGCTGGCGGATGCTGATGTGGTTGCCGCCCTTGGCGAAGAGGCGATCAACGAGAAATTCGACATGGGCTATCACACCAAACACGTCGACACGATTTTTGCCCGGGTGTTTGGCGACTAAGCCAACCTGTGATCTCTGTGATTGCACAGGCCGCTCTGCCACACGCAGGGCGGCCTTTTTCGTGCCGCTGCGCTCACTGTCTTGTTATCCCGCCCCTGTGGTCCACCCTCTAAGGTGAAGACACCTCAGGCCGCAGATCCGCGGCGCGCGCGACAAAAGGACAATCCCATGCCTGCCATCCCGACACGAACCGCCCTCTTCGCCCGCTCTCTGCCCGCATCGGTGCTGCGGGCCAGCTGTGCCGCGCTGCCTGCGCTGGCGCTCTCGGCTGCTTTTGCCACCGGCTTTGCAGGCCAGTCATTGGCGGCAGGGAGCGATGACAGCGCCGCGCCAAAGCCCACCAACACCACCAAGACCTGCAAGGGCGCCAAGGTCTGGGACGATCAGAAACAGCGCTGCGTCGCGCCCAAACACTCCTCGCTCGACCCGGATGAAATGTATGACGCCGTGCGCGAACTCGCCTATGCCGGGCGCTATGGCGACGCGCAGGCGGTGCTGGCGGCGATGCCTGACCAGATGGATAGCCGGGTGCTGACCTATTGGGGCTTTACCTATCGTAAGCAGGGCTATCGGGACCAGGCCATGTCCTATTACACTCGTGCCATTGCGCTGGATCCACAGAACCATCTGGCGCGGTCTTACATGGGGCAAGGGTTTGTAGCTGAAGGAAAATACGGTCTTGCGCTGGAGCAGTGGAAACTGATCCGCGCCGCAGGCGGCAGTGGCAGCTGGGCCGAGGTCTCGCTGCGCGAGGCGCTTTTGTCGGGACAGACGCAAAGCTATTGATTTTCAGCATTTCTTTACGGCTTGCGCCCTAGATTGGAGACAACAGAAAGAGAATCTTTTTGGCTAGGGCTCATAAATGCAGAATGAAAATGCTTTGGCGCTTCCCATGGCGGCCTCCTCAGATGACTTTGGCGATTTCTCCGCCCCGGCTCCGCTTGGCGGGATGGATTTCGGCGGCGATTTCGGCGGCGGCGATATGGGGATGGGCGGCATGGGTGGCGGTGCGCTGGATATGCCCGCAATGGGCGGTGGTATGCCCGCCGCCAAATCCAAACTGAGCGGCAAGGCCAAAGCCGCCATTGTGGTCCGCCTGCTGCTGAACGAAGGGGCCGATATCCCGCTGGAATCGCTGCCGGACGATTTGCAGATCGAATTGACCCAGCAGATGGGCCGCATGGGGCTGATCGACCGCACCACCCTGCATGAGGTGGCCGGGGAATTTGCCGAAATGCTCGACAACGTCGGCCTCTCCTTTCCCAATGGTCTGGCTGGTGCGCTCTCCGCGATGGAGGGCAAGATCAGCCGCCAGACGGCCAGCCGCCTGCGCAAGGAGGCCGGCGTGCGCCAGTTTGGCGACCCGTGGGAGCGTCTGCGCGCCTTGCCGCCAGAGGAGCTGGCGGAGCTGGCTCAGGCCGAAAGCACCGAGGTCGCCGCTGTCCTTCTGTCCAAACTCGACACCACCAAGGCGGCGCAGATGCTGATCCACCTGCCCGGTCCCGTGGCCCGCCGCATCACCTATGCCGTCAGTCAGACCGCCGCCGTGACCCCGGATACAGTGGATCGCATTGGCCTGTCCCTCGCCGCGCAGATCGAGGCGCGGCCCGAGGTCGCCTTTGAAGAGACGCCGGGCCAGCGCATGGGGGCCATCCTGACCCAGGCGGCAGCGGGCAAACGTGACGAGGTGCTGACCGCGCTGGATGAGGAAGACGAGGAATTCGCCGGTGACGTCCGCAAATCGATCTTCACCTATGCTCTGATCTCACAGCGCGTCAGCCCCGTCGATGTGCCCAAGATCGCGCGCGTTCTGGCGCAGCAGGATCTGGTCACCGCCATCGCCTTTGCCACCGACGAGGACGATGTGGAATCCAGCGAATTCATGCTGGCCAATATGTCCAGCCGGATGGCCAACAACATCCGCGAGGAAGTGGCCGAACGGGGCAAGGTCAAGCGCAGCGTTGGAGAAGGTGCCATGGGCACGATCGTCAACGCATTGCGAGAGCTGGTGAATTCCGGCGAGATCGAGCTGCGCGCCACTGACGAGGACGAAGAGGACTGATCTCAGCGCCCGCAACGGCGGCGCGGCCCAGGGCCGCGTCCACCGGATCTGAGCGGACGTATGGCCAAGAGCTGCGTTGCCGATCACGGGGTCGGTTGCTTGTGCCTGTTGGCGCCGCCGTTTATGGTCGCGGCTGATTTTGCTTTCCTCAATTGCAGGCCGACCGGACATGCCCGTTGATCCCTCCACCCTGTCCCCAGGCCGCCGCGCCAGCTACTACGCCAGCAATCTGGCGCTGCGCGCGATCATCGGCGCGCTGGGTCTGATCCCCTATGACAAACGCATTCCGGCGATGGGCTGGGTGATGCGCAAGGCTGCACCGCTGGCCGGGTTTCACAAACGGGTGCGTGACAATCTCGCGCTGACCTGCCCCGAATTGCCGGAGGCGGAGGTGGCGCGTCTCTGCGATGAGGTCAGCGACAATGTCGGGCGCGTGGTGGCGGAACTCTACGCCGGGCAACCGTTTCTGGAGCGCGCCTGGGCGGCGCCGGTCTCCGGCCCCGGTCTGGCGGCGCTGGAACGCGCCCGCGCCGAAGGGCGTCCGGTCATTCTGGTCACCGGCCATTTCGGCAATTACGACGCCGCGCGCGCCAATCTGATCAAGCGCGGCTTTGCCATGGGGGCGCTCTATCGTCGGATGGCCAATCCCTATTTCAACGACCACTATGTGCGCGCCATTGAAAAGACCGGCAAACCGATGTTTGAACAGGGCAAACGCGGCATGATGGAGATGGTTCGCCACCTGAAACAGGGGGGCATCATTGCCATCGTGGCGGATCTGCATGCCCATGGCGGGGTCAATATCGACTTCTTCGGCGAACCCGCCGTGACCTCCATCGTGCCAGCCGAACTGGCGCTGAAATACAAGGCTGCGATGATCCCGGTCTACGCCATTCGCCAGCCCAACGGGCTGGATTTCGAGATCATCGTGCAGGAAGAAATCGCCCCATCGGATCCTGTCACCATGACCACCACCGTCTGCAAACGGCTGGAGGAACTGGTGCGGCAACATATGGGGCAATGGTTCTGGATCCACCGGCGGTGGAAACCCTATGTGCCGATCCCGAAACCCACACCGGCAGACCGGAAACCGGACGCGACCTGAGCCTGCCCGGGGTGCTGCGGTGTGCGGTCTTCGTCTGGCCTGGCTCAGGTTTGCCCGGCCCACTTCAGCCTGTCTCAGTTCAACCTGTCTCAGTTCAGCCTGGCTGCGGCCAGGATCGCACCATAGGGCGCCTGCTGTACCAGCAGCGCGGCCGGGCGGGCATCGGTCAGCGTCACAGTCAGCTCCAGCGTGCCCTGCCCGTCCCAATCCGCCACGCGGTCGATCTGTTCGACGACATTGGCGTAATCCAACCGACGGCCCGCCAGCTCCCCGCGTGAGATATCCACGGTTTTCAGCGGCGCATAACGCACCAGCTGCACCGAGATCGGCCCGGACAGAACCGGCGCGGTATCCGCCCGGCGCAACGCGACAGCGATGCCATCAGCGGCGCTGCCATCAATGCGGATCGACACCTGGCTGGGCCGGGTCTGATGGCTGGCGATAACCTCGGTCAGCTCCATCGCATTGGCGCCGACAACATCGTCCTGACCATTGACGATCATCTGCGGGGTATAGACCATCTGGCGCCCGCCGACGTGGGCGTATCCTTTCTGGCGGCGGGTGTGGGCGGGATCGGCGAACTGATCTTTCCAGCCGATATAATCCCAGTAATCCACATGCAGCGCCAACGGCAGCACATCAGGCCGCGCCGTCAGCTGCCGCAGCAGCGCATCAGCAGGCGGACAGGAGGAGCACCCCTGCGAGGTGAACAGCTCCACCACCACCAAATCGGTGGCCGCGCCAGCGCTCTGCGCGGCAGCCCCGGTTGGCAGCGTCATCCACACGGCCAGAAAAAGCGATGCGACCCATTTCATACAAGATACCCTTTTTGCTCTGGCTTATGGATCTAGCGGGCTGAGCCTGAAATGACCAATCAATCATTCTTGAGACGCCCGTGCGCGGTGCTGTTTAGGGTGAAAATTCCACCTTGGCGCAAATTTTGTGTACTATTGCATACAAAAATGCTGCCTGCGGCGTTTCAGCTATTGAATGCACGCCCGACCTGTTGCAGATAGCCGGTAGCGAATTCCCTGTTTTCACATCCCAGAGGGAGGCCAAACATGCCTATCACCGTCGGACAGGACAATGCCAAGACGCGCCGCAAACTGAGCGCGGGTGGCAAGTCGATCTCCTATTACTCGATCCCCGCCGCAACCGAAGCCGGTCTTGGCGATTTTGCCAAGCTGCCTGCCGCGCTGAAAGTGGTGCTGGAAAACATGCTGCGGTTTGAGGACGGCGGCTTCTCCGTCTCCACTGACGATATCAAGGCCTTTGCCGAATGGGGCGCCAATGGCGGCAAGAACCCCCGCGAAATCGCCTATCGTCCGGCCCGCGTGCTGATGCAGGATTTCACCGGCGTTCCCGCCGTTGTGGACCTTGCCGCGATGCGCGACGGTATCAAGGCGCTGGGTGGCGACGCCCAGAAGATCAACCCGCTGAACCCGGTTGATCTGGTCATCGACCACTCGGTCATGATCGACGAGTTCGGCAACCCGCGCGCGTTCCAGATGAACGTCGACCGCGAATACGAACGCAACATGGAGCGTTACCAGTTCCTGAAATGGGGTCAGGGCGCGTTCAACAACTTCCGCGTTGTGCCCCCGGGCACCGGCATCTGCCACCAGGTGAACCTGGAATATCTCGCCCAGACCATCTGGTCCGATGAGGATCAGAACGGTGAGATGGTCGCCTACCCCGATACGCTGGTTGGTACCGACAGCCACACCACCATGGTCAACGGCGCGGCCGTTCTGGGCTGGGGTGTTGGCGGTATCGAGGCCGAAGCCGCGATGCTGGGTCAGCCGATTTCCATGCTGATCCCCGAGGTCATCGGCTTTGAGCTGACCGGCGCCATGGTCGAAGGCACCACCGGCACCGACCTCGTACTGAAGGTTGTGGAAATGCTGCGCGCCAAGGGCGTGGTTGGCAAATTCGTGGAATTCTACGGCACCGGTCTTGATACGCTGCCGCTGGCGGACCGCGCCACCATCGCGAATATGGCGCCGGAATATGGCGCCACCTGTGGCTTCTTCCCGATCGACGAAGAAACCATCCGCTACCTGCGCAACACCGGCCGCGACGAAGACCGTATCGCGCTGGTCGAAGCCTACGCCAAGGAAAACGGCTTCTGGCGTGATGCGGATTATGCCCCGATCTACACCGACACGCTGAGCCTCGACATGGGCACCATCGTGCCTGCGATCTCCGGCCCGAAACGCCCGCAGGACTATGTCGCCCTGACCGGCGCCAAGGCGGCGTTCCAGAAGGAAATGGAAGAGACCTTCAAGCGTCCCATGGGCAAGGAAGTCGCCGTCAAGGGCGAGGACTACACCATGGAAAGCGGCAAGGTCGTGATCGCCTCGATCACCTCCTGCACCAACACCTCGAACCCCTATGTGATGATCGGCGCGGGCCTCGTGGCGCGCAAGGCCGCTGCCCTCGGCCTGGATCGCAAGCCCTGGGTCAAGACCTCGCTGGCACCGGGCTCGCAGGTTGTGTCCGCCTATCTGGAGGCCGCAGGCCTGCAGGAAGATCTGGACAAGATCGGCTTTAACCTCGTGGGCTATGGCTGCACCACCTGTATCGGCAACTCCGGTCCGATCCAGCAGGAGCTGTCCGATGCCATCGCCGAAGGTGATCTGGTGGCGACCTCGGTTCTGTCCGGCAACCGCAACTTCGAAGGCCGTATCAGCCCCGATGTGCGCGCCAACTATCTGGCCTCGCCGCCGCTGGTTGTTGCCTATGCGCTGGCGGGCACCATGGACATTGATCTGGCGTCAGATCCGATTGCCCAGGACAAGGACGGCAAGGATGTCTACCTGAAGGACATCTGGCCGAGCCAGAAGGAAATCGCCGATCTGGTCGAAGCAACCGTGACCCGCGAAGCCTTCCTGTCGAAATACGCCGATGTGTTCAAAGGCGACGAGAAATGGCAGGCGGTGGACACCACCGACGCCGAGACCTACGACTGGCCGGCAAGCTCCACCTATATCCAGAACCCGCCCTACTTCCAGGGTATGGGCTCTGAGCCGGGTACCATCTCCAACATCAAGGACGCAAAAACGCTCTTGATCCTCGGCGATATGGTCACCACCGACCACATCTCCCCGGCGGGCTCTTTCGCGACCACCACCCCGGCTGGCCAGTATCTGCTGGACCGTCAGGTGCAGCCGCGTGAGTTCAACTCCTACGGCTCGCGTCGTGGCAACCACGAGATCATGATGCGCGGCACATTTGCCAACATCCGCATCAAAAACGAGATGCTCGACGGTGTCGAAGGTGGCTATACCAAAGGCCCCGATGGCGAACAGACCTCGGTCTACGAGGCCTCCATGGCCTATCAGGAACAGGGTACCCCGCTGGTTGTCTTCGGCGGCGAACAATATGGTGCGGGCTCCTCGCGCGACTGGGCGGCCAAGGGCACGGCCCTGCTGGGCGTCAAGGCGGTCATCGCCGAGAGCTTCGAACGTATCCACCGCTCCAACCTGGTTGGCATGGGCGTGATCCCGTTTGAGTTCACCGGCGGCGACACGCGCAAGACGCTGAAGCTCACCGGCGATGAGACGGTCTCGATCCACGGTCTGGACACCATCAAGCCGCAGCAGGAAGTTCCTTGCGACATCACTTACGGCGATGGCACCACCAAGACCATCACCCTGAAGTGCCGCATCGATACCGCGCCCGAGATCGAGTACATCGAACATGGCGGCGTGCTGCATTACGTGCTGCGCAACCTCGCCAAATCCTAAGGCAGGCGCAGGTCACAGCATCTGAGCGATCAACGCGGGTGCCCTTCGGGGCACCCGTTTTTGTTTTCAACACGATGAATTCAGGCATAAACTCGCGGGACCAATCGGAATCATCGCATCAAGATGCCGTTACGTAAACTTCGAACTGGACGGCGGGCTGCCGGCCCGTCTAGGATTTATCAACAGATCTAGCAGCCGCGTAACGACGGCACTGCCAGATGCAACAGGTTGTGCTCAGCCGCCCCCAAGACGCACTAAACTCAGACGGATGCCCAGTGAACGACACTCCTTAAAAAGAAGCTATCATTGTCACCATCACGGCGATCCCCGACCTCTACGACGAGCTGGTCGCGGCGCTGCAAAAACTGATGCCGGAAACCCGTCGTTTTCAGGGCTGTATCCAGGCCCATCTCCTGCTGGCACCAGAGCGCGGCGAGGTGGTCATTTTCCAGATCTGGGAGAACAGCGAGGTCCAGAGCGCCTATCTCACCTGGCGGGCAGACCGCGGTGATTTTGATCGGCTGGCAGAGTTCATACAGGACGAACAGATCTTCCGAACCTATGAGCTCGGCTAGGATCGGATCCTGCTTGCCCCGCAAGGCCTGCGCCGCCTGCCGATGGCAGCCGCATCAGTTGGCTGCCGCACGCTCCAGTGCCGGGCGCAGGGTGCTGTCGATCACCCGCTGCGTGATGGGACCGGCAAAACGCAGGATGATAGTGCCCTTACCGTCGATGACATAGGTTTCCGGCACGCCATAGACACCCCAGTCCAGCGCCATCCGACCTGCCTCATCGCGACCGATGGCCGTATAGGGATTGCCCAGCTCGTTCAGAAAGCCAACGGCATTGTCTTCCTGATCCTTGTAGTTCACCCCGTAAATCGCCAGCCCTTCCTTGGACAGCGCGTCCAGGCTCGGGTGTTCCACCCGGCAGGGGCCACACCAGCTGGCCCAGAAATTCACCAGTTTCACGCTGCCGTCACGCAGCGTGGCATCGTCGAACCCGGGTTCACCGGGAAAATCGGTCAGCACAACCGGCGGCGCGCTCTGACCTTCGCGCGCTGAGGGCAGGCTTTCGGGATCATCGCGGAACATGCCAGCCAGAAACAGGGCCACCAGCCCGCCAAAAACCAGAACCGGCAGCGCCATCACGGGAGAAATCTTAGCCACGGGGCGCACCTCCACGGGTCTGCATCTGTTGTTCCATTGCCTGCATCTCCCGCCGTATCCGGCGACCACGGGCAAAGGTGATCACCAGCAGTCCGGCCAGCAGAACCAGAGAGGCGCCGTAGGAAGACAGCACTTCAACGGCATATTTTCCAAGATCGGGCATTATGCGTCCATCCTTTCACGCAGCATCAGCGCACGGATCCGGCGAGCGCGGATTTCCGTGCCGGTCCGGTAGAGCACCAGCGCCAGAAACATCAGGCCAAAGCCGATCATGCAGACATAGAGCGGGTTGGAGAACGCATCGGCCACATTCTCCTCCTTGTCGAGCGAGAGCGACGCGCCCTGATGCAGACCCTGGTTCCAGAAGTTCACCGCATAGCGGCTGAGCACCGCAAAGACCGAGCCGACAAGACACAGGATCGAGGTGAGATCCGCCGCTGTGTCCGGATCCTCGATCGCCTCCCACAGGGCGATATAGCCAAGGTAGAACAGGAACAGCACAAGGAATGAGGTCAGCCGCGGGTCCCAGACCCACCAGGTGCCCCACATCGGCTGGCCCCAGAGCGCGCCGGTCACCAGCGCGATCAGCGTCATCACCACCCCGACGGGCGCTGCGGCACGCGCGGCCAGGGCACTGACATGATGACGGCGCACCACCCAGATCAGCGAGGCCACCAGCATCATGAACCAGGCGTTGATGGCGATCAGCGCCGAAGGCACATGCAGGAAGATGATCTTCACCGTGGACCCCTGCCGGTAGTCATCTGGTGTGAAGAAGAACCCCCAGACCAGCCCCACACAGGTCAGCACGGCAGCTGTGACCCACAGCGCGGGCAAGACCCGCTCCGAGGTGGTCAGGAACTTCTTTGGATTGGCGTATTCCCAGATCGACATGGTGGCTATTTAGCTCTTGCTTGAAGGGATCTCAATTCATTCATCCTAGCGCAAATTGACGCGCAGCACGGCGGCACTGGCAAAGGGCAGCAGCGCCAGCGAGGCGGCCGAGATACCGGCCAGCATCAACAGCGGCGTCTCTACCGCCATGCCCTCGGCCCCCCGGCGCGCCGCCTCGGCTCCGAAGATCAGCGTCGGCACATAAAGCGGCAGCACCAGAAGCGACATCAGCAGACCGCCCCGCTTCAGCCCGACAGTGAGCGCCGCACCAAAGGTGCCGATCACCGACAGCGCGGGCGTGCCCAACAGCAGCGAAACCACCAGCCAGAGAAACCCCTGCCCCGGCAGGTTGAGCAGAACCGCGAGCACCGGTGCTGCCAGAACCAGCGGCAGCGAGGTGGTGATCCAATGGGCCAGCGCCTTGATCGTCACCACCGCTTCCAGCGGCAGCGGCGCCGTGGCCATCAGATCCAGCGTCCCATCCTCCCAGTCCAGCGCCAGCAGACGGTCCAGCGACAACAGGCAGGCCAGGAGCGCGCCCAGCCAGAGGATGCCGGGCGCGATACGGCTGAGCAATTCGGACTGCGGCCCCACCGAGAATGGCACCAGCACGGTGACAATCAGGAAAAACGCCAGCCCAAGCCCAAAGCCGCCGCCGGCACGCAGCGCCAGCTTCAGATCCCGCAGCAACAGCGCCCTCACAGGAAGGCTCCGTCAAAATTGTCGAGATCCGGCAGCCTGGCCCGAAAACGGCCCACATCCAGCGTGTCGCCATCCAGGCCAAGATCGATATGCGTGGCGATCAGCGCCGCGCCGCCACCGGCCAGATGCTGCTGCACCACCTGTGCAAACTGCTGCACCGAGGCCCGGTCCAGACTGACGGTCGGTTCATCCAGGATCCAGTAGCGCCGCCCCGTCACCATCAGCCGCGCCAGACCCAGGCGGCGTTTCTGTCCGGCCGACAGCGCCCCGGCCTGCCGGTCGCGCAGACCCCGGAGGTCAAAGGCATCCAGCGCGGCATCAATCGCCCCGGTGGCAAAAATCGCCGCCCAGAACCGCAGGTTCTCCGCCACTGTCAGCGTCAGCTTGATCCCGTCGGCGTGGCCGGCATAGGCAAAATCCTCGGCGCTGCCGTCGCCGTCAAAATTGATCTCACCCGCCAGCGGCGGTTGCAGCCCGGCGATGGTGCGCAGCAGCGTGGTCTTGCCGCTGCCGTTTGGCCCCCGCAGGATCAGCGCCCGGCCCGGTGTCAGCGCAAAGCTCACCCTCTCCAGCACCGGAACGCCGCCGCGCGCGATGCTCAGCCCTGCGATGGTCACTGTCATGAAATCCGCCTACCCATTTGGTTCTGCTTCGAAAAAGCCGATCCGGCGGCCGCTGTCCTTGCGCCAGATCAAGCCCAGGCCTGCACGTGCGACAGTCAGACCGCAAGCGCCGCAAGCGCGATGCGGCGGCCCTCGGACAACAGCACGTTATAGGTCCGGCAGGCGGCGGGGGAGTTCATCGCCTCAACCCCGATTCCGGCCCCTTCCAGCTGCTGGCGCAGACCGGCGGGGATATGGGCCACCTCGGCGCCGGTGCCGACGAACAGCACATCCACATCCCCGGCAAGCGCCAGCAATGGCGCGCTGTCCTCATAGCCGCCCCAGTCCGTGGTCCCCGTGGCCCCGGTCAGGATATTGCCGTGATGCACCTCACCGCCAACCCGAAAGAACCCCGGCCCATAGCCATCAATTGGCAGGGCATCCGTATAGGCAACTTCGTTCAAACGCATGGCGTGCATCCTTTGTACGTGGTCGGGTGGTGGGCGGGCGACCCTGCCCTGCCCGGCTGCATAACATGTCCGCCACCGCGACAAAATACCAGCGCCGCATATGCCGATAAAAAGAGGCCGCAACCCATGGGGCTGCGGCCTTTGACCCGTCGCTCGGTCTGAACTCTCAGGCGTCGATATTTGCGAACTGGTTGCCTGCGGTGTTCGACGGCTTGGTCCAGTCGCGTTTCACACCCAGCCACAACAGGATGGTGGAGGCCACGAAGATCGACGAATAGGTGCCGATGATGACGCCCCAGATCATCGCAAAGACAAAGCCCCGGATCACATCTCCGCCCAGCACATAAAGCGAGATCAGCGCCAGCAATGTGGTCACCGAGGTCATCACCGTCCGGCTGAGGGTTTCGTTGATCGAGATGTTCAGAACCTCGGCCAGTGGCTTTTTCTTGTAGCGACGCAGGTTTTCACGCACCCGGTCGAAAACCACCACAGTATCGTTCAGCGAATAGCCGACGATGGTCAGCAGCGCCGCGATGATGGCCAGATCGAACTTGATCTGCAGTTCCGAGAACACGCCAATGGTCAGCACCACATCGTGGACAAGCGCGGCAACAGCGCCAAGCGCGAACTGCCACTCAAAGCGCAGCCAGATATAGATCAGAACCGCACCAATCGCGAGGGCGACCGCCAGCACCGCCGTCTGTACCAGCTCACCCGAGACCTTGGGGCCTACAGATTCCACCGAGACGAATTTGATCCCCGGTGCCACCGTATCCAGTGCTGCATTCACATCCGCGATCACTGCGCCGGAAATCGACTCGCCATCGCCCTGCGCCTGGATGCGCACCATGGCCACATGCTGGTCCACGTCAAAGGTCGGATCGAACACCTCGCTGATGGTGATGTCCCCCAGCTCCAGCGGTTCCAGCGCGCCGCGATAGGCGCCCACGTCGATCTCGGTCGTGCTTTCGGTCCGGATGGTGGTGCCGCCGCGGAAGTCGATGCCGAAATTCAGCCCCTGCAAGGCAAAGGAGGCAAAGCCGACAACGATCATCAGCGCAGAGATGCCCAGCCACAGTTTCCAGAGTCTGAAGAAATCAAACGAGGTATTTTCGGGAATTAGTTTCAGCCGCATCTCAGACCTCGATTGTTTTCGGACGACGCCGTTCAAACCACATCACGATGATCACCCGCGTCACGAAGATCGCGGTGAAGACCGATGTCAGAATCCCCAGCCCCAGCGTGATCGCAAAGCCGCGCACCGGGCCAGAGCCCATGGCGAACAGGATCACAGCGGTGATGAAGGTGGTGATATTGGCGTCAAGAATGGCGCTCAGCGCCTTGGAATAGCCTTCGTCAATGGCCCGTGCAGGACCTCGACCGGCCTTCAGCTCCTCGCGGATCCGTTCAAAGATCAGCACATTGGCATCCACCGCCATACCGACCGTCAGAACAATACCCGCAATCCCCGGCAGGGTCAGCGTCGCACCAATCAGGCTCAGCGCGCCAAAGATAAGCGCGATATTGAGGATCAGCGCGATATTGGCAAAGACCCCGAACAGACGGTAGCTCAGCGCCATGAACACCAGCACCCCGACAAAGGCGACGATGGTCGCAACCTTGCCCGCGTCAATGCTGTCCTGCCCCAGTTCCGGGCCAATTGTGCGTTCCTCAAGGAACTCCAGCCCCGCAGGCAGCGCACCTGCACGCAGCAGGATCGCCATATTGGTGCTTTCCTCGATGGTGAAGTTGCCGGTGATAATGCCAGAGCCACCCGGAATATGCGACTGGATCACCGGGGCGGAGACCACCTCCTCATCCAGCACGATGGCAAAGGGCGAACCGATGTTTTCGGCCGTATAGTCGCCGAACTTGCGCGCACCGGTGGTGTTGAAACGGAAGCTGACCGCCGGGCGGCCGTTCTGATCAAACGACGGCTGCGCATCCACCAGCTCCTCACCGGTCACAACCGGTGCAGCCTCAACGGTGTAGAACACACCGTCTTCGTCCAGCGACGGCACGACTTTGTTGCCGACACCCGCATTGGCATCGGCGTCCGTGCCGCGCCCCACGACGGGGTTAAAGGTCAGCTGGGCGGTGGTGCCGATGATCGCCTTCAACTCAGACGCCGACCCGATGCCGGGCACCTGGATCAGGATCCGGTCGCTGCCCTGGCGCTGAATGGTCGGCTCGCGGGTGCCCACTTCGTCGATCCGGCGGCGGATGATTTCCAACGCCTGACGCACGGTGCGGTCATCAGAGGCCAGCTTCTCCTGCTCGCTCAGCTCTACGGTCAGAATGTCACCGGTCCCGGACACGGTGATATCCGTGGCCCCGGCGCCAGTCAGGCTGGTGATCGGATTGGCCAGACCACGCACAACCTCCAGCGCGCGGGCCATGCCCTCGGGCTGAGAGATCTTCAGACGAATCTGCCCTTCCGGTGCGGGCTGGCGGCGAAAGGTGCCAACCTCGCCGCGCTCAGGGCGCAAAGCGTCGCGCACTTCGGGCCAGAGCGCATCCATGCGCGCGCCGTAGACGTCGGCCACCTTCACCTCCGCCAGAAGATGCGCGCCACCGCGCAGGTCCAGACCAAGGTTGACCAGCGACGACGGCATGAACGACGGCCATTGGCCCGCCACGTCCAGCCGCGCGGGGCTTTCGCCCTTCGCGATTATTTCGGCGGCGGCGTCATTGGCCTGCTCGACGCGCGTGTAAAACGCATTTGGCAGGGCAAGCAAAAGGCCGGTCACACAGACCAGCCAGATGAGAACCCGCTTCCAGAGATCAATTTGCAGCATTGCCCTGCCTTTTCAGTTGGTTAAGCGGGGATACTTACGCTGCCGGCTCGGTCTTGTTCAGAACCTGCGCGATGGTGGATTTGATCACGCGGATTTTCACACCCTCGGCGATTTCCACTTCGATCTCGCCATCGTCCTTGACCTTGGCCACCTTGCCGATGATGCCACCCTGGGTCACCACCTGATCGCCCCGGCGCAGCGCCTCGACCATCGCCTGATGGGTCTTCAGTTTTTTCTGCTGCGGACGGATCAGCAGGAAATACATGATCGCAAAGATCAGAATGAGCGGGAGAAACTGGGCGAGTGCGCCACCTTCCATGGGATATTCCTTCTGTGTGACAGGCGCTTCAGACGCCCTTAATTTTGCAGGGGAACCTATGCGCTGGCCCGGGGCTTTGCAAGGCTAACGGGGCCAGTTGCGATACCGCAAACGCAGTTGACCCATGGCGGGAGCGATGAGAGGGTGAAAGCGCATTTTTCAGCAAGGTTATTTTCGTGCTCAACACCTATCTGGCGATTGTCAGCCACCCGCTGTTTTTCACCTTCATTGCGCTGTGTGGCGGGGTCTATGCGCTGCTCTGGGCGACAAGCCTCAAACCCTCCGCGCTCCCGCAACCATTGGTTTCGCTGCGCCGACACTACGTCAGCGGGCTGTTGATCGTGGTTGGCATACTCTTCGTCCTCGCGATGACATTTTATCTGGTCGAAATCGGGCTGAGCGTACGCCGTCTTGTCGATCTTCTTCGCGGTGAGCTTGCCAAGACGGAACCAGGGGCTGAGGAAATACGCTTTCTCGCTCACAGCATCGGCATCTTGGTCGCCATACTTGCAGGCTCCGCCACCATATTCTTTGCTTCGATCCGGGTGTGGACGAATGAACGGAACACGACGGCAACCGAACAGGGGCTGATCACGGACAGGATCAACAAGGCCGTTGAAGGGTTGGGGGCCGAGAAAACGGTGAAGCAGCAAAGACAGGGTTCCGAAGGCGCTTTGCTCTATGAAGATGACATTAATGGTAATCCAGATCTGAAGAAGCCGATCATGGCGGAAGTCACCAAACCAAACATCGAAGTCCGAACTGGGTCGATTTTGGCGCTGGAGAGACTGGCGAAAGAGAATTTGGATTTTCACATCCAGATTATCGAGATCCTCTGCGCCTATGTCCGAAACAATGCGATGTGTGACGATCCTAGCCCCACAGGGAAGCTGGAAAGAGTTCCTTCACTGAGGGACGACATCCAAATGGCCATAAAAGCAATCGGTCGGCGTGGACAGAAGGGAAAACAAGCAGAAGCTTTTCTGCGCTTCAGACTGGACTTACGAAACTGTAATCTTTCCGGTGCGGACTTCGCTACACGCGATTACTCGGGAGCAATGTTCCACCACAGTCTCATTGAGGGCGCGAACTTTATGAGGGCGAATTTCCAAGGCGCTGAGTTAAACTACTGCACTCTAAACTATTCGAGATTTCTCGATTGTGATCTGACAGGCGCGATCCTAGTACATGCGACACTTAACCAACCGGTCGGTTCACTTCACTCCAATCATCTTGGATGGGCAACTCTGCGGGGGCTTGATGTCTCAGGTGCTGATTTATCAGGTGTATTCAACCTCGGCGACAATATCCAAATGAATACAATTTTCGGCACGAGTGATACCAAACTTCACGAACGCTACACTCGGCCAAACAGAAATGGCAGCATTTCTGAACTTAGGATGGAATTGGAGTATGCAAAAGATGACGGAGAATCCGAACGCGCCGATGACCTGTCACGCAAATTGTCTGAAAAAGGATTTAGATCTTGGTCACCATATAGTTCTGACGACGGTGTAACCCACTCTCTACAACGACCTAATGATCAAACTGGACCTCTGCCACTTCCCTTTTCATGGAAGACACAAATGAGCTAATAACTTCGCCAACCACTAGCGCCCCCTTCCCCTTCCCGCCCCCATCCGGCATATGCTGGCGGCACTGATTCAACGCTTTAGGAGCACCCCCATGCATGACATCCGCGCGATCCGCGAGAACCCTGCCGCTTTTGACGCCGCTTTGGCGCGGCGTGGGGATGCGGCGATGTCCTCTGACATCCTGGCGCTGGATGAAACCCGCCGGGCCAAAATCCAGGCGGCCGAAACCGCTCAGGCCGACCAGAACAAGGCGGCCAAGGCCATCGGCGCGGCCAAGGCCAAGGGGGACGATGCCGAATTCGAGCGTCTGCGCGCGGAAGTGGCCGGCAAGAAAGCCGAAGTCGCCACCCTGCAGACCGAGGCCAAGGAACTGGACGCCAAGCTCACCGATGTGCTGGCCCGCATTCCCAACCTGCCCGCCGAGGACGTGCCCGAGGGCGCGGATGAGGACGACAATGTCGAGGTCAGCAAATGGGGAGCGATCCCCAATTTCGCCTTTGAACCGAAAGAGCACTTTGAAATCAAGGGCGTCGCAGCTGCGATGGATTTCGAAACCGCCGCCAAAATCTCCGGCTCCCGCTTTGTGCTGCTGAAGGGCGCCGTGGCCCGTATCCACCGCGCGCTGGCGCAGTTCATGGTCGACACCCATGTCGATGAGAACGGCCTGACCGAGGTGAATTCCCCGGTTCTGGTGCGCGATGAGGCGATGTATGGCACCGACAAGCTGCCCAAATTTGGCGATGACAGCTATCAGACCACCAATGGCTGGTGGCTGGTGCCCACCTCCGAGGTGCCGCTGACCTATTCCGTTGCGGGCGACACGCTTGATGAGGCCGCCCTGCCGATCCGCATGACCGCGCATACGCTGTGTTTCCGCTCCGAGGCGGGCAGCGCTGGCAAGGACACCTCCGGCATGCTGCGTCAGCACCAGTTCGAGAAGGTGGAGATGGTCTCTATCGTCCACCCCAGCCAGTCCGATAATGAGCAGAAGCGTATGCTGCGCTGCGCCGAAGGGATCCTTGAGAAACTGGGCATCCCCTATCGCACCGTCGTGCTGTGCACCGGCGACATGGGCTTTGGCGCGCGCCGTACCTTTGACATCGAGGCCTGGGTGCCGGGGCAGAACACCTACCGAGAGATTTCCTCGGTCTCCACCACCGGTGATTTTCAGGCCCGCCGCATGAACGCCCGGTTCAAACCTGCGGACGGTGGCAAGCCGGAATATCTGCACACGCTCAATGGCTCCGGTCTGGCGGTCGGGCGCTGCCTGATTGCGGTGCTGGAGAACGGTCAGCAGGAAGACGGCTCCGTCAAACTGCCCGAGGTGCTTGCCCCCTACCTGGGCGGTCGCCTGACCCTGACGGCGGCAGGTGATCTGGTTTAACAGCGCACTGCAACCTGTTAATAAAATATAAAAGCCGGCGCACCCCAGCGCCGGTTTTCCTTTTTCTCGCGAGACGCGCCTCCGGTGAGGCCTATTTCTTCCTGCCCTTTGCGGCAGCGGCAGAATCGTCCTGTTTCTTCGCACTGGCCTTCTTGCGGCCTGCCTCCTTCTTGCCGGTCTCTTTCCGGTCGGAGGCTTTTTTCGCAGGTTCCTTCTTGGCGTCTTTCTTGGCGCCGTCTTTCTTAGCGCTGTCTTTCTTTGGATTGTTCTTGGCCTCAAGGATCGCCTTGGCCTTGGCCTTTTCCTTCTCGATGGCGCGTTTTGCCTTGGCCTTCACCCGCTTTGCCTTGGCTTTGGCCTTCACCTTTGCGGCGGCGAATTCCTCCGCCAGGGCTGCGGCCTGTTTGGCGGCCTTCTTGGCCTTGGTGACGGCCCTCTCCGCCTTGGCCTCCGCCGCGCGGCGGGCGGCCTCGGCCGCAGCAAGCGCCGAGCTGAGCTGCGCGGCATCGCCCGTCTGGGTATCCGCGCCATTGCGCGCCGCTGACGCGGGCGTGGCGCCATTGGCACGGTGATCCGGTCCGGTCCCGGCGCCCTTCGCGACCTGCTGCGCCTTGCGCGCCTCGGCCACAAGCTTCTGCGCGCGCAGCCGGCCGATACGCGGGATCCGGCTCAGCTCCTCCGGCGTTTTTCCGGCAACCGCCTCAACCGTGGCGCAGCCGTTTTGTGCCAGAACCTGCGCCAAGGCAGGACCGACACCGGGAAGTGTTGCAATGGATGTCATGAGGTCTCCTGCCTGTTGGTCGCCTGCATCCCACCCGCCACGGCGACCGATCCTGCCGCCTGCTGCGGGAATGGCACCAGCCGCTGCTGCTCCTCATCCCAGAGTTTCAGCCCCATGGCGCGGACCGCCTCGCCAAATTTGATCCTGCGCGGAGCAATCTCCGGCGGCAGATTGTGGTGGCACCGACGCAGCCGGTAGCTGGGAATGCGGGCGTTGAAATGATGAATGTCATGAAGCGTGATATTGGCGACTGCAAAGTCAAAAAACCAGCCAAAATCGAGGCACGATGATCCCTGAAGGGCGGCCACCTGCGGATTGAGGTCCGGCCGACGATCCCAATAGGTGTCCTCAAAATTATGCTGGAGATAGACCAGAAACACCCCGATCATCCCACCAAGAAAGGAAAACCCCAGCCAGATCAGCACCCCGGCCATCCCCGCGATGGCATAGAGCAGCGCGAGCAGCAGCACGATCACCACATTGTGCAGCACCACCCCCAGGACGCCAAAGCGCAGCGTGTTCTTCGGCCAGCGATAGCGGATGAAATAGGTGAACGCCGCCCCCAGCGGCACCAGCACAAACGGGTTGCGATACAGCCGATAGACCAGCCGCTGCGCCCAGCCCGCCGCCTGCCATTCGCGCAGCGTCATGGTGTGGATCTCACCGGACTCGCGGTGTTCCAGATTGCCAACATAGGCGTGATGCTCATTGTGGTTCTGTTTCATCACCTCAAACGGCGCAAAGGTGAAGGGCGACAGCACATGGCCTGCGACTTCGTTCTGCCATCGGGTTTCGAACAGAGAATGATGCCCGGTGTCATGTTGCAGCACATAAAGCCGCACCGCCGCAAAGGCAAAAACCACCCCGGCAGGCGCCATCAGATACCAGATGTCGGCGTAGCGGATCGCCAATGACAGCGACAGGAAATAGACCGCAAACGTCCCAAAATAGCTGAGCGCCGCCAGCCGGTTATCCTTCTCGCAATAAGTCCGCGTATATGCTCTCAGATCCATGAAATGTTCCTTAGAGACGCAGTGTGACGCTGAAATGACGATGGTCTGAGGCAGATTGCCCGTGGCCCGGCGACGTTCAGACCGCCACTGTGAATACCCCGCAATACCCCGACGCGGCGCCCCGCATCTGACGGTCCGGCCGCCCGACCGGCATCAGATTGCGCAGAGAAGCCACCCCGGCTTTCAATAATCTATGGTGAAGCCTAGCAAAGCCAATGGCTTGCGGTCAAATGGGGCCAAGGTCGCAGGCGTGAAGCCGCGCGCCCCATGAAAAAAGGCAGCCCTCGAAGGGGCTGCCCGAAATCTCATCCTGCGATCAGCACGGCAACGCTCAGCTGCGGCGGCCTTCCAGATGTTTGCGCAGCTTCGACGGCGGCGCTTTTTTCTTGCCCTTGTAGGGGTTCTTGTCCGACTGCGAGCGCAGCGTCAGACGAATAGGCGTGCCCGGCATGTCGAAATCCTGCCGCAGCCCGTTGACCAGATAGCGATTATAGCTCTCGGGCATCTTGTCGGGATGCGAACACATCACCACAAAGCCCGGCGGACGGGTCTTGGCCTGGGTCATATAGCGCAGCTTGATCCGTTTGCCCTGCGGGGCTGGCGGCGGGTGCTGTTCCAGCATCCCCGTCAGCCAGCGGTTCAGCGCCGCTGTTGGCACCCGGCGGTTCCAGACGTCATAGGCACGCATGATGGCCGCGTGCAGCCGGTCCAGCCCCTTGCCGGTCTTGGCCGACACGGTGATCAGCGGCGCGCCGCGCAGCTGCGGCAGCAGCCGGTCAAAGGCCTCTTTCAGATTGCGCAGTTTTTCCTGCTTTTCGTCCTCGATGTCCCATTTGTTCACCGCAACCACAACCGCGCGGCCTTCACGCTCGGCCAGATCGGCAATGCGCAGATCCTGTTGTTCAAACGGGATTGCCGCATCCAGAAGGACCACCACAACCTCGGCAAATTTCACGGCCCGCAGACCGTCCGACACAGAAAGTTTCTCAAGCTTTTCCTGCACCTTGGCCTTCTTGCGCATACCTGCGGTGTCAAAGATCCGCATCGGCACATCCTGCCAGTCGATCTGTAGCGAGATCGCATCGCGGGTGATCCCGGCCTCGGGCCCGGTCAGCAGGCGATCCTCGCCGAGGATCTTGTTGATCAG
This sequence comes from Phaeobacter sp. JH20_02, assembly GCF_048056915.1. NCBI lineage: Bacteria > Pseudomonadati > Pseudomonadota > Alphaproteobacteria > Rhodobacterales > Roseobacteraceae > Phaeobacter > Phaeobacter sp. JH20_02. The sequence continues at coordinate 338,739 of NZ_JAYMVP010000028.1, forward strand.
GGTGGATTTACCCGCATTCGGACGCCCGACAACCGCCACCTGCAACGGTTTGTTGCGGGTCGGCATCGGCACCGAGAGGTCATCCTCCTCGGCGTCCTCATCCAGCACGACGTCAATCTCCGGGCTGTCGTCCTTGGCGCGTTTTTCAAACTCATCCGCCAGCGGCATCAGCTGCGCATAAAGGTCGTTCAGACCCTCACCATGTTCGCCGGACAGGCGGATCGGCTCTCCCAGCCCCAGCCCCCAGGCGTCCAGAACACCGGCGTCGGCGGCATTGCCCTCGGCCTTGTTGGCGGCCAGAATCACATGCGCGGATTTCTTGCGCAGGATTTCGGCAAACATCTGATCAACCGGAGTCACACCAACGCGGGCATCGACCATGAACAGACAGATATCGGCCATATCGACCGCCCGCTCGGTCAGGCGGCGCATCCGCCCTTCCAGCGAGTTGTCGGTGGCATCTTCCAGACCGGCGGTATCCACCACGGTAAAGCGCAGATCGCCAAGACGCGCTTCCCCTTCGCGCAGATCGCGCGTGACGCCGGGCTGGTCATCCACCAGCGCCAGCCGCTTGCCGACGAGACGATTGAACAGTGTGGATTTGCCCACATTCGGGCGGCCCACAATAGCGAGGGTAAAAGACATCAGACCAACTTTCTGCGATTCAGACGCGCCCCATAGCGCATCTGCGCGTGCCCTGCCAGAGCACATCGCTGTTTAACCCTCTCCTACCGCATCAAAGCGCTATCGGAAAGCGTGCAATTGCCCCTTGGTCGACACGACATAAAGCGTGCCGCCAGCCACCACCGGCGCGGTGCTGGCACCGCCCGGCACCGCAACCGTGCGCAGCAGTGCTCCGCTTTCGGGGCTGAAAAAGCGCAGCAGCCCATCATTGGAGGCGACAACCACCTGCCCCCCGGCCACCACCGGGCCGTGATGCGCCACGATGGCGCCCCGCTTGCGGGGTTTGTCCTTCAGGTATCCGGGCAGATCGGCCGCCCAGATCGCCTCGCCGCTGTCCGCGTCCAGCCGCAGCAGCTGCCCCAGATCGCTGATCAGGAAAACACTGCCCGCAACGGCCCAAACCGGATCCACCGCGCCATGGGGGGCGGTCCACAGACGATCGCCAGCCGCCAGATCAAAGGCCGCAGTACGCCCGGACTGGTTGCCGACATACATGCGGTTGCCGGACACCACGGGCGAGCCGGTCACATCGCTGATCCGCGAAATCGTCCGCCCGATCCGCTTGCCCGCAACCGAGGCGTTCCAGCGGCGCAGGCCGCCCTTGCGGAAGGTCGCTGTAAGATCGCCGGATCCAAAGGCAAAAATCGCCAGATCGGAGGTCACCGCAGGCGCAGGCGCGCCCAGGATGTTCGACGGGCTCGGGGTGGCCTGGATCTGCCAGGCAATCCGGCCATCCTTGGCATGGACCGCCCAGCCGGTGTCATCGCCGGCCACAAGATAGATCAACCCGTCGTGCACGGTGGGCTGCCCCGAGCCGGTCGCCTCAAGCTCCTGCCGCCAGAGGGTCGCGCCGCTCGCCGCGTCCAGCGCGGTCAGCACGCCATAGCCGGAGGAGACATAAACCACGCCATTGTCAAACGCCAAACCACCGCCGGTGGCCTGACCGGAGCTGTCGGAGGCAGGCAGCAGCTCGCTCTGCCACTGCAAGGCCCCGTTTGTGGCAACGGCGGAAACTCTGGCGCCGCTGTCCAGCGTATAGATGCGGCCATCGCCGACAACCGGCGTGGCGGTGATGCGCTGACGACGGCTGTCGCCCGCGCCGATAGAGGTAGACCAGATCGCGTTTGGAGCGGCGGCAAGCGCCGGGTGGACCGGCCGCAGCCCTTCGACACCGGGGCCCTGTGGCCAGCTGGTGTTGCTGCGTGCCGCAGGCAGGGCAATGGCGCGGGTTTCATTGGTCACCACGGCGACGCTGTCATCGCGCAGATCCAGACGTTCACCGCGCAGGATGACCTCAGGCTCGGTGCAGGCGGACAGGACCAACGCCAATGCGGTTCCTGCCAGAATGCCCCTTGCTCCCCAAAAGCTTGTTACTGCCGTCATTACCCTGCCCCGTTACTGCACTTATACTGCACGTTTCTCGCTGCGCCCGTCAGCGCAGATATTGTCCTCAGCCTTCTGGTGCCGCGGCCGGCTCCAGCGCTCCCCCAAGCGCCACAATCACTTGCGAGGCACGGTCTTTCAAGTCCGAGGTGACCGCCGCCGACGCAATAATGTCGCGCAGACGGGTGATGGCGGCCTCGGCATTGCCGTCTTCGATGTCGATCAGGGCCAGCTGTTCCTGCGCCAGCAGCGCCAGCGGCGCACCGGGCTGGGCCAGCGCCTCGAACTGGATCCGGCGGTCGGCGATGGGCAGGCTGTCCTGCTGCAGGCCAAGCGCCTTGAAGGTCGCGATATGGCGATAGATCACTGGCATCTCGCCATTGCTGGCCACCGCATTCAGCCGCTCAACAGCGGCCGCGCGCTCGCCTGCGTCGGCCAGAGCACCGGCCTGCAACAGCTTCAGCACCGTATCGCCTCCGGCGGTTTCAGCGGTGATGGCATCCAGCGCATTGGCACGGGCCGCGCTGTCGTCGCTGTCCAGCGCGGCGATCATCTGGTCACCCAGCGCCTGCGCGGCGGCCTCGGTCTGGGCGCGGTTGTATTCGCGCAGCGCCGCCCCGCCCACGATCAGCACCACGGCCACGCCGCCAATCCAGCCATAACGTTTGAGTATCTTGAACAGGCGATCGCGACGGACCTCTTCTGTCACCTCATCGATAAAGCTGTCGGTGTCGCTCATGAAAATGTCCCTGGCAGATCCGGCAACCGCCCCCGCGCTTGCCGGAAAGTTTCCTGTGTTCTGCTTCTCTTACAGTGCAACCGGTGCCAAGCCAAGTGGCCCTGTTGTGCCCGATCCCGCACAAACCGCTCCAAAAAGGCAAAAAATGTGAACTGAACTACAGAGTTTAGTATGGACAATACCTATATCGCCCATATCACTTAGCGCGAGTTCGCCTGAACATGCCGAATTAATGGTATGGTTGTTGAGTGGTTCTATATGTCCCGGATGGGATGACTATGAATTTAGGAAGGCCCAAGATGCGTATAATTCCCCTGATAACTGCTGCTGTTGTAACGGCAGGCTTGTATTATGCCGTGATCGAGCGGGATGCGCTTCTTGCCTTCGCCCGGGGGGAGCAAAGCGACGTGGACGCGGCGGCTGCCCCATCTGATGCGGACGCTGCGGTCCCGGCCGCTGACGCCGCTGATCCAACCGGAGCCGTTGCAGCGGCGGCGGCATATACCAAGGAGACCGGCAAATCGCCGGTCGGGGTTGTCGCCATCCGCAGCAGCGCCCGTGGTATCGACAGCGCTGTCGTGCTGCGTGGTCAGACCCAGGCCATCCGCGAGGTTGAGGTCCGGTCTGAAACCACATCCACCGTCCTGTCCGAACCGCTGCGCAAGGGTGCGCAGGTGAAGGCTGGCGATCTGCTGTGCAAGCTGGATCCCGGCACCCGCCCCTCAGCCCTGCTGGAGGCGAAGGCCCGGCTGAGCGAAGCGAAAATCCGCGTCCCCGAGGCCAAGGCCCGGCTGGAAGAGGCCCGCGCGCGGCTGCGCGAGGCGCAGATCAATCTGACCGCTGCGGCGAAACTCTCCGAAGGGGGCTTTGCCTCTGAAACCCGGCTGGCTTCGGCGCAGGCTGCCGAGCGCTCTGCGGTGGCGGGCGTGGCAACGGCGGAAACCGGGCTGGAAACCACCAGCGCGGGCATCGAAGCCGCCTCGGCACAGGTTGCCGCCTCTGAAAAGGAACTGTCGCGTCTGGATATCCTCGCACCATTTGACGGGCTGCTGGAAAGCGACACCGCCGAACTGGGCAGCCTGATGCAGCCCGGCAGTCTTTGTGCAACGGTGATCCAGCTCGAAACCATCAAACTGGTCGGTTACGTGCCAGAAGCCGAAGTCAACCGTGTCACCATTGGCGCCATGGCCCGCGCCGAACTGGCAAACGGGCGTCTGGCTGCGGGCAAGGTGACCTTTATCAGCCGCTCAGCCGATCCCACCACCCGCACATTTGAGGTGGAAATCACCGTGCCGAACCCGGATCTGGCGATCCGCGACGGCCAGACTGCCGATATCGTGATCTCCGCCGAAGGTTCCAAGGCGCATTACCTGCCGCAATCCTCGCTGACGCTGAACAATGACGGCCAGCTGGGCGTGCGCGTGGTCAAAGAGGATCGGACGGTCGGATTTTACCCCGTCAGCCTCCTGCGGGATGAGGCCAGCGGTGTCTGGGTTGGCGGCCTGCCTGAACAGGCGGATGTGATTGTTGTCGGGCAGGATTTTGTTGTTGCGGGCGTCGCTGTTGAGCCCACGTATAAAGAGGTTACCCAATGACCGGTATCGTCAGCTGGGCCGCAGAACGGGCCCGTATGATCCTGGCGTTCATCGCCATTTCGCTGCTGGTCGGCGGCTTTGCCTATGCCAGCCTGCCCAAAGAGGGCGAGCCGGATATCGAAATCCCGGCGCTGTTCATCTCTGTCCCCTTCCCCGGCATCTCCGCCGAGGATGCCGAGACCCTGCTGGTCAAGGTGATGGAGACCGAGCTGGCCGATCTCGACGGGCTGGACAAGATGTCCTCAACCGCCGCCGAAGGCTACGCCGGTGTGGCGCTTGAGTTCGACTTTGGCTGGGACAAGACCGCGATCATGGCAGATGTCCGTGACGCGATGGATGCCGCCGAGGCCGATTTCCCCGAGGGGGCTGAAAAATACACCATCAACGAAATCAACTTCTCAGAATTCCCCATCGTCATCGTCAACCTGACCGGTGCCGTGCCCGAACGCACGATGGCCCGTATCGCCAAGGACTTGCAGGACGATCTTGAGGCGCTGGAACCGGTGCTCGAAGCCGGGATCGCCGGCAATCGCGACGAGATGGTCGAAGTACTGATCGACCCGCTGCGGCTCGAAGCCTATAACGTCACCGCGCTTGAACTGATCACCGTTGTGCAGAACAACAACCAGCTGATCGCCGCCGGTGAGGTGGAAACCAATCAGGGCACCTTCTCCGTGAAGATCCCGTCATCCTTTGATGATGTGCGCGACATCTACGAGCTGCCAGTGAAGACCAATGGCGACCGCGTGGTCACCCTGGGTGAGCTGGCCACGATCAATTTCACCTTCGAGGATCGTCGCGGCACCGCGCGGTTCAACGGCGAGGACACGGTGGCGTTGCAGGTGGTCAAGCGCAAGGGCTACAACCTGATCGACACTGTGGATCTGGTCAAGGTAACCTTGGCCGAGGCCAAGACCAAATGGCCGCCCGAGCTGAAGGCCGCCGTCTCGGTCGGCACCTCCAACGACCAGAGCCGCGTCGTCGGCTCCATGGTGAGCCAGCTGGAAGGTTCGGTCCTGACCGCTGTTGCTCTGGTGATGATCGTGGTGCTGTCGGCGCTTGGCAGCCGTGCCGCGCTGCTGGTCGGTTTTGCAATCCCGACCTCCTTCCTTTTGTGTTTTGCCTTCCTTGCGGTGATGGGCGTGAGCATCTCCAATATCGTGATGTTCGGCCTGATCCTTGCGGTGGGTATGCTGGTGGATGGCGCCATCGTGGTGGTCGAATACGCCGACAAGCGGATCAAGGAGGGCACCGGCCCGATGCACGCCTATGTCGAGGCGGCGCAGCGGATGTTCTGGCCGGTGGTTTCCTCAACCGCGACCACGCTCTGTGCCTTTCTGCCGATGCTGTTCTGGCCCGGTGTCCCCGGTGAATTCATGGGAATGCTGCCGGTCACGCTGATCTTCGTGCTCTCGGCATCGCTGGTGGTGGCGCTGATCTATCTGCCCGTCATGGGCGGTGTCACCGGCCGCATGAGCCGCCTGTTTGAAAACCTCTCCGACGGGCTGCGGGCGGTTGCACCCTGGTGGCTGCGGGCCGCTCTGGTGCCGGTGATGCTCTGGGGTATGTTTGCAGGGGCGATGCAGATGCTCAACGGGGGCTATCTGCTGCCCGCTCAGGTACCCGATACCGCCGCGCTGATCTTTGGTGCGCTGGTCTTTGTGCTGGCGGCCTTCGGGGCCTCGGTCACGCTGGGCGCGGCCAGTCTGCACCGGACCGAGAAATCAGTCGATGCCGGCTACAAACACACGCCCTTTGGCCATTTCATCAAATTCATCGTCGGCAATCCGGTCATGCCCATCGTCACCATCGGGGCGATCGCCTTTGCCATCATGACCGTCTTCACCATGTTCGGTCAGAACAACTACGGCGTTGAATTCTTCGTCGAATCCGAGCCGGAGCAGGCCACCGCCTACGTGCGCGCCCGTGGCAATACCTCGCTGACCGAAGAGGATGAGATGGTGCGCCAGACCGAACAGGTGATCCTGTCGCATCCGGCGGTCGTGAATGTCTTCTCCTTTGCCGGTGAAGGCGGGCTGAACACCGATGCCTCGGGCGCCCAGACCCCACCCGATACCATCGGTCAGGTCCAGTTCGAGATCATCCCATGGGAGGACCGGCCGACCCAGACCGAAAGCTGGTTCAACGGCTGGTTCACCCGCGAGGTGACGGCAACCGAGTTCGACGGCGATACGGTGATCGAGGAGATCAACGCCGAACTGGCCAAGCTGCCGGGCTTTGAAGCGGAAATCCGCGCGCTGGCGCAGGGGCCCGCCTCCGGCAAACCTGTGCACCTGCGTCTGAAAGGCGACAGCTGGGACACGCTGACCGCCGCCACCGAGCAGGCCCGCGCCCAGTTCGAGGCAACCCCCGGTCTTGACCTGATCGAGGACAGCCTGCCGCTTCCCGGTATCGACTGGCAGATCGACGTCGATGTCGAAAAGGCCGGGCGGTACGGCGCCGATGTGGCGACCGTTGGCGCCATGGTGCAGCTGGTCACGCGCGGCATCCTTCTGGACACCATGCGCGTCGACAGTTCGGACGAGGAAATCGAAATCCGCGTTCGCCTGCCCGAAGAAGACCGCGTCCTCTCCACCCTTGATGCGCTGAAACTGCGCACCGAGGACGGGCTGGTGCCGCTGTCGAACTTCATCACCCGCCATCCTGTTCCCAAACTGGAAAAAATCAGCCGCGTCGAACAGCAGCGCTATTACGACGTGAAGGCGGATATCGAACCGGGCCTGTCAAAGGTCATCACCACCGAGACCGAGGACGGCAAGGAGCAGACGCTGGCCTATGTCAAATCTCTCCCCGAAGGAACCGCGAGCGGCGAGTTGACCGGCCCGGATGGCACAGTGTTCAGGCTGCGCAGTCTTGAAGGCGCGGCCACACAGGAGGCCCTGCAATCGGCACTGGAGGATGGCGCCCGTGTTGTAGCGCTCAACGCCAACGAGCGCATTGCCAAGCTGACCGAGTGGCTGGAGAGCGATCCGCTGCCCGCCGATATCACCTGGGAATGGACCGGCGATCAGGAAGAACAGGCCGAATCCGGCGCCTTCCTGATGAAGGCCTTTGCCGGGGCGCTGGGGCTGATGTTCGTGATCCTCCTGGCGCAGTTCAACAGCTTTTACAATTCCATCCTGGTTCTTCTGGCGGTGGTGCTGTCCACCACCGGCGTGCTGATTGGCATGATGGTCATGCAGCAGCCGTTCTCGATCATCATGACCGGCACCGGCATCGTGGCGCTGGCAGGCATCGTGGTGAACAACAATATCGTTCTGATCGACACCTATCAGGAATACGCCCAGAAGATGCCCCGGATCGAGGCGATCATCCGCACCGCTGAGGCGCGGATCCGTCCGGTTCTGCTGACCACCATCACCACGATGGCCGGTCTGGCACCGATGATGTTCGGGCTCAGCCTCGATTTCATCAATGGCGGCTATTCCATCGACAGCCCGACCTCGCTGTGGTGGAAACAGCTGGCGACCGCCGTGGTCTTTGGTCTGGGGATTGCCACCGTGCTGACGCTGCTGGTGACACCCTCGCTGCTGGCGATCCGGGTGTGGCTGTGGATCTATGTCGCCGCCCTTGGCCGCCTGCTTGCACGGCTTACCGGTGGGCGATCCAGCCAGATCGCGCGCGACATGCGCCTCGCGACCAAGGCCCGCACCCTGCCCACCACCGAGATCCTGTGGGAGCGTGAAGGCAGGCTGGACAATGAACGAGACCCAGCGATGTCGGCGCCCGAAGCCGCACAGACCAGGCCGGACGGGGTCTGGGGGAAAGAGGAGGACAAACCACCTTCAACACCGCTGCGCGCCGCCGAATAACCAGCCAACGCCCCGCCTCCGCGGGGCGTTGTGCGTTTGTTGGGACCAAAGCGCAGCCATCGGCGGCCAGCGACCAATCCGCCGCATCTGCATATTTTGGTGGTAATGAGCGGCCAGCTGGGCCAGCCTGAAGACATTCCGCCGACCGCAGCACCAGCCGGGCGCCAGAAGACAGCCGCGCGGTTCCAGCCAGCCCCGCCAGCAGAGAGGACCCATCAGATGCCCGATTTCAACGATATGTTCGAACTCACCATTGCCGACGTCGATCTGATCGAAACCGCGCTGCAACGCACGCGGGACGCACTGGCTGACGGCAGTCAGACCGTGCAGGGCATCGCCGGTCACAACCGCGCCGACAGCCTGCGCCAGATCCACGATCTGCTCGGACGGCTTCACAATCAAAAGATTTTCTACAAACCAAAGGACGGGGTCTACGTCAGCGGCTAGCCGCGCCGCAGACCCCCCTTATCCCCCGCAGGGTGATCAGGCGGCGTCCTGATCCGATTGCTGGCGCTGCCACAGATGCGCGTAGCGGCCTTCGCTGGCCAGCAGTTCGTCATGGGTGCCGCGCTCGGCGATCTCGCCCTGTTCCAGCACAATGATCTGGTCGGCCTCTGCAACCGTGCTCAGACGGTGGGCAATGGTGATCACCGTCCGCCCCTGCCCGGCGCGCGACAGCGCCTCCTTGATCTCTTGTTCTGTGTCGCTGTCCAGCGCCGATGTCGCCTCGTCCAGCAGCAGGATTGGCGGGTTCTTCAGCAGGGTGCGGGCAATGCCCACCCGCTGCTTCTCACCGCCCGACAGCTTCAGGCCCCGCTCGCCGACCTGCGTCTCATACCCCTCAGGCAGCCGCATGATGAAGTCGTGGATCTGCGCATCCCGCGCGGCCTGTTCCACCTCTTCCTGCGTGGCTCCGGCACGGCCATAGGCGATATTGTAGCGGATCGTATCGTTGAACAGCACGGTATCCTGCGGCACCACGCCAATCGCGGCATGAAGGCTCTTTTGCGTGACATCCCGCACATCCTGCCCGTCAATGCGCAAGGCCCCGCGGGTGACATCATAGAACCGGAACAACAGCCGCCCGATAGTGGATTTGCCCGACCCGGTAGACCCAACGATGGCCACGGTCTGCCCCGCCGCCACCTCAAGACTCACGCCTTTCAGGATCTGCCGGTCGCTGTCGTAGCCGAACTCCACATTCTCCAGCGTGATGGCACCGCCGTTGACCTGCAACACCTTGGCATCCCCCCGATCCTTCACATCCGGGTCCTGTTCGATCAGATCGAACATCTCGCCCATATCCACAAGGCTCTGACGTATCTCACGGTAGACGGTCCCGAGAAAGTTCAGCGGCACGGTGATCTGGATCATATAGGCGTTGACCATGACAAAATCGCCCACCGTCAGATTGCCCTGCTGCACGCCGATCGCGGCCATCACCATCACCACCACCAGACCGCCGGTGATCACCAGGCTCTGGCCAAAGTTCAGGAATGCCAGCGAATAGGCAGTCTTCAGCGCGGCCTTGGCATAGGCCCGCATCGCCACATCGTAGCGCTCGGTCTCGCGATCCTCGGCGCCGAAATATTTGACCGTCTCATAGTTCAGCAGGCTGTCGATCGCCTTCTGGTTGGCATCGGTGTCCTGCTTGTTCATCTCGCGGCGCAGCTTCACCCGCCATTCCGTCACCGCAAAGGTGAACCAGACATAAAGCCCGACAGTGACCGCCACCACGACCAGATACCAGATGTCAAACAGCACCGCGAGGATGACGGCAACCAGCACCAGCTCCAGCACCAGAGGCCCGATGGAAAACAGAAGAAAGCGCAGCAGGAACTCCACGCCTTTGACGCCACGTTCGATAATCCGGCTCAGCCCGCCGGTTTTGCGGGTGATGTGATAGCGCATCGACAGGCGGTGAATATGGCGAAAGGTCTCCAGCGCCAGACGCCTCAGTGCCCGTTGACCGACAGGCGCAAACACCGCATCACGCAGCTGCTGAAACCCGGTGGTCAGAACCCGCGCCACGCCATAGGCCACCGTCAGACCAACAGCCCCCAACGCCAGAGGCGGCACGCCTTCTCCCGCGAGGCTATCGACCGCCCCCTTGTAGAGCATCGGCGTATAGACCGCGACCAGCTTGGCCAGGATCAGCACCGCCAGCGCCGCCACCACGCGGTATTTGACCCAGGCCTGATCCTTTGGCCACAGGTAGGGAAAAACGCGGCGCAGGGTTCGCAGGCCGGAACGGCGCTCCTCCTGCGCAGTGGTCATATCGCTGTCCGTCATCACATGTCCTTGTTGCAAGACCTCTGACATAGGGCCGTGCCGACCATTTGGCCAGCATGGCCCTGCGCCGTATCCCGACTTTTGGCCCGACTATTATCCCGGCCTTTGCGCAGCCCCCCCGCGCGGCGACAGTCGTCTTATTGCACCGGCACCGAGAATACCTGACCGGGGTAGATCAGATCCGGGTTGCGGATCGCCGCGCGATTGGCATCAAATACCCGCACATACAGCAGCCCGTCGCCATAACGTTCGCGCGAAATCGCCCAGAGCGTATCGCCCTCCTGCACCGTGACCAGGCGCACCTGAGGCTGCGTGCCGGTTGGGGCGGCATCGGGGGCAGCTGCGGTTTCGACAGGCGGTTGCAGCACCTCCGGCGCTTCCCGTTTGAACGGGGTTTCAAGCCGGCTCAGCACCTTGCCCTCGGTATCCAGCGCATCCAGTCGCAGCGCGTAGATCCCCGGCGCCACATTGGGCAGAATACCGGACCAGCGGCCTTCCTCATCCACCGGCAGATCGGCAATCGCCGCATTGTCGAGATAGGCGCGCACCACCGCATCCGCGCGCACCCGCCCGCTCAGCACCACGGAGCCCGCATCATCATAGGAAATGGTCTCCAGCGCCACGGTATCGGGCGCCTCTGCCAGTCGCGGCGTGGGGGGCTGGACCAGCGTCACGCCGCTGGCATCGGACCGCAGCACCGCCACCTGTTCCGGTGCGGCGGCGGCTGGCGCGTCCTGGCCCGTGGTCTGCGCCACATCCGCCGCAGCGGCCTCAGCCACCTCGACTTTGGTTTCCGCCACCTCGGCAGGTGCCACCGCACGATCCTCAGCCGGGCTGTCCACCGCAGCCTGCGCAACATCTGCGGGATCTGCATCCGGTTCTGCGGCCAGCTCTGCCGCCACCGGTGCGGCAGGTGCAGCGCTCACAACAGGAGAGGCTTCAGCTGTTTCCGTTGCAGCGGTCGTTACCTCGCTCTGGACGACCTCAACCTGCACCGCCTCACTTGCCAAGGCCTCACTCTGCACGGCCTCACTCTGCACGGCCTCAGCCTGCGCAGCCTCGCTTTGAACGGCCACGGTCGCGGTTTCCTCGGCGGCCGCATCGGCTGCGACATCCGCTGCCACCGGCGCCTCGGCGACCGGGGCCTCAACCGCGTCGGCCTGTGCCACCTGCACCGGCGCGACGGGCACGACAGGTGCCAGAATGAACTCTGCATCAGAGGCCGCAACCGCCTCCCCCAAGCTGGCTGTCAGCGAAATCACCTGCGGCTGATCCGAGGGCGCAACCGAGGTGAACAGCACAAAGCTGCCATCCGACGGCACCGTCAGTGTCTCCAGCACCGCACCGTCCAGCATCAGCGAGATCACCGATCCCGGCGTCGCCCGACCGGCAACCATCCCGCTGCCATCGGTCTCAAATCGTGCAAGATCCATCTGCGGGGCTGTCGGCGTCACGGCGGGTGTTTCAGCAGGCGTCTCATCTGCCGATGGCGCGGCCTCGACGGCGCTGGTCTCTGCTGCCCCTGCCACACCCACCTCGGCCGCCTGCTCCGCATCCGCGCGCGGCGCCGCTTCGACAGGCGCTTCACCGCCCGCAGGCTGATCGACCTCGGCCGGTGCCGTCGCATCCGTCGCAGCCACTGTCACCTCGGTTTCTGTCACCGTCTCTTCGGGCGCATCGCTGCCCACCTCGGGCGAAGCCAGCTTGCGATCTGAGGCGGAGACGCTCGGCGTGATCACCACCTTGTCGCCATTGGCGGCGGAGCCATCGCCGCCCGCGCCGCGCTCACCACCGCCCCATTGCAGGAAAACCACCCCGCCCAGCACCGCGACCACCGCAGCAGCGCCCCCGATGGCGATGGCGGATATGCCACCTTTGCCCGTTACATCCGTCATTCCATTCCTTCCCTTCCGACCCCGAAAAGACCTCCACCGGTCGTCCTCGGGTCCGATCCTGCGGGATGTCCCCCCCGCTTGCTTGAGCCAGCCATACAATGCCGCTATCAGGGACCAAAGGACGACTTATTTCCCCGCCGAACACAACAAAAAAGGTGACTGCCATGCGTATTCATTCCGTCTGTGTGTATTGTGGATCGCGCGATGGGATCCGTCCGGCCTATGCCGAGGCCGCCGAGGCGCTCGGAACCGGCCTTGCCCAACAGGGCCAGCGGCTGGTCTATGGCGCCGGCGACGTCGGGCTGATGGGCCGGGTGGCGCGGGCGGCACAGGCGGCGGGCGGGCGCACCTTTGGCGTCATTCCCGAACATCTGGTCCGCCGCGAGGTCGCCAAGACCGACCTCAACACCTATGTGGTCACCGAAACCATGCACGAACGCAAAAAAGTGATGCTCTACAACGCCGATGCCGTGGTGGTGCTGCCGGGCGGTGCCGGCTCGCTTGACGAGCTGTTCGAGGCGCTGACCTGGCGTCAGCTCGACCTACACCGGAAACCGATCCTGGTCCTCAACATCGACGGCTACTGGGATCCGCTGAAGGCCCTGGTGGAGCATGTGGTGGCCGAAGGGTTCGCGGGGGCCGAGACAACGGCGGCGCTCACCTGGGTCACCAGCGTCGAGGATGCGCTGACCGCGCTGCGCGGCTGATCTCGACGACAAAAAACGCGGCGCATTCCTGCACCGCGTTGGTCTGTAAATTTGCCAGATAAATGCGTTTCGCGCACACCGCGGGATCAGGCGGCCAGCTCCTGCTGGACAATCTTCTCGATCTCGTCGATCGGGTGGTTGGTCAGCGTCTTCGGGATCTCCGCCAGCACCAGATCCTGAACCTCCTTGTGCAGCTTGTCGCGCAGATTGCCGAGCACCTGCGGCGAGGCGACCAGAACGATCTTGCCCAGTTTGCCCTTGTGCGCCCGCTCATAGAGCAGCTCAGCGATATCGTCGGCAAAGCGCTCCTTGGCCAGCTCGTGCCAGTCGGTATCATCCAGCGCCGAACGGTGGCCGACACCGCCGTCGTGCATCCGGCCGGGACGGTTGGCCGATTGTTCGATATCGGAGGGATTGTCCTGCTCTTCCTTGCGGCGCACCTCCAGATGCGGGTTCTGCGCATCGGTGGTGTTTTGCAGCAGCAATGCCTTTTCGCTGTCGGTCACCAGAACATATGTGCCGTGGTCTAGCTGAGCCATTATTGGTCCTCCTGCTCGTTGGATTTGGTCACCCGTGTCGCACCGGCAGGGCGTTCCTTGGCACGTTTTTCCTCGTCCTCGGTCGCCACCTCCCGGGCCAGTCGGCCACCGGTGCGCCCGCCATGCGAAACGCTGCCCTCGGCGCCCAGGATTTCCTTGGTTTCCTGACGGCCATCCTTTGATCTCACGCGGTCTGCCATGTCGGTCCTCCATTTTTATCGGGGTTCACCAACACAACCGCCAAAGAGGCGTTTTGTTCCCCCCTCAGCCCGCCCCCGCGCAATAAAGAAAGGCCCCGTCCGATACCGGACGAGGCCCAAGATCAATCACTGATCCCAAAAGATCACATGCGCGAAGCGACGTTTTCCCAGTTGACCAGATTGTCGAGGAAGTTGGTCAGATAGGCCGGACGCTTGTTGCGGAAATCGATATAGTAGGAATGCTCCCACACGTCACAGCCCAGCAGTGCTGTCTGACCAAAGCAGACCGGGTTCACGCCGTTTTCGGTCTTGGTCACCTTCAGGCCGCCGTCGGTGTCCTTGACCAGCCAGGCCCAGCCGGAGCCGAACTGACCCGCGCCTGCGGCAGAGAACTCTTCCTTGAACTTGTCAACGGAGCCAAAGCTGTCGACCAGAGCCTTTTCCAGCTCGCCCGGCATCTTGCTGTCGCCCGGACCCATCATTTCCCAGAACTGGTTGTGGTTCCACAGCTGGGAGATGTTGTTGAAGATACCGCTCTGGGCGACGGCATTTGCGTCATAGGTGCCCTTGATGATCTCTTCCATGGACTTGCCGTCCCACTCGGTGCCGGCGATCAGCTTGTTGCCGTTGTCCACATAGGCCTTGTGGTGCAGGTCGTGGTGGTATTCCAGCGTTTCTGCGGACATGCCTTTGGATGCCAGCGCGTCATGGGCATAAGGAAGATCGGGAAGTTCAAAAGCCATCTGGGCCCCCTGTATTGTCTGTTTCGTTCCTAGGCAGATACATGCGGCTGGTGCCCCCATTGGTCAAGGCCAAGCCGGGGAAACAGCTAAAAAATAACCCGGTCAGCGCGAAAAGAGGCAGCCGCCGCAGGCCGTTAGACGATCGGCAACGGATCCTGCACTGCGGGCTTACTTGCTCAGCTTGACGTTGCTGCGGGTGCACGGCCCGCTGCCGGACGGACGGTTATCATAGCCATGCACACGCGCTGTAATCGACAGCTTCATACGCGGCTCATCCATCGTGGCCGAATAGCTTGCCTTGGCAGACCCCGAACGCGCATCAATATTATTGACGGTCCACTTCAGCTTGAGCCGGTTTTTGGAACGCAGATCGTAAGGCACGATCATCGGGGTTTTCTGTACGCTGGCAATAACGCCATCCATCACGCCCGTGACTTTCTGGTCATGATCGACAAAGACCAGAACACGCGGCGACAGCCATCCGTATTTCTCATAGGAGGTGATCTGGCAATCATAGGTCACCGGTGCCGCGACAACGGGCGCTGCGGCAAATAGGGTGCAGGCCGCCACTGCGGCTCTGATCAAAGATTTCATCGGGAATGCTCGCGCTCTCAGGAAATGGATACAGCCGCTATATCGTCAATCGCGCGCAGGTTGTGAAGTCTTTTCTATGGAATTGCCGCTACGATGCAGCCGCGACATCATCAGCTAACTTGTGACCTGGGCGCATTGGCCGATGCCGCGTGGCGATTTCTCCCCGACGCCACCGGAGATCACCTTTACCGACAGTTTCTTGTTCTGGGTGTTGAACACCGCGCGATAATGGGTTTCCACCGCGCTCGCGCCATTGCCGACGGAGGCGCTGGTGACCGTCCAGCTGACCCGGTAGGAGATATCGCTGATGCGGAAAAACCCGGCCTTCAGCGGGCGGCCGGACAGCGCACTGACATTGCCGGAATGCACCACTTCCGCCGACCATTCATCGTGGAAACGCAGGCTGATCAACGGCGGGATCCACCCTCGGCCAGACAGCGATTTCACCTTGCAGGTATAAATCCCTTCCAGCGCCGCCGCCGGGGTCGCCAGACCGGTGCCAAGTGCCACGCAGGCAGCAAAGCCCAGCGTCCTTGCAATTGGCAGCAGCAGGTCAGCGACCTTGAACATATTAACCTCCCACCAGTTAATACAGCATAGCCCGGCTATGCAGCAGACAGATAACTCCCGAATTGGCGGTGATCATGAATCACAAATGGTGAAGAACCAACAAAGCCAAGTAAAAAGTGCCCCCGGAAATCCAGAAGCACTTTACCTGCACGTAAAACGCACCACAAGGCTAAATTGCCTTAACCAGTTAACGCACCTACCTTAGATTGTGGATGAGCGGCGGTGCATAACAAGTTGTAGACATATCCGCCCACTGAGCGGAAGCAAACGATGTGAAATGCACCGTTATTGTCGAGCCAGAAGGCCGCCGCCACCTGCGCCATGCGCGTGCGGCGAAACTGGCCCGGTTTAAAGGCCTCAGCCGACATATCGACCGGGCAGATTTTCGCCAGAACTTCGCGGGCGCTGTCACCGGACAGGCGGAACAGACCACGGGCGTCGGAGACATTGACGGCCAGCGCATGTTCGCCTTTCAGCGCCTCTGCCAGATCCGCAACCTTGGCGTCAACCTCGCCGTAAGGCACCAGCAGCAGCAGCTCGTCCGGCGACATCCAGGCCACACCGCCCTGCTCGGTCAGGGAGATCTGACCGCTGGTCGGCACATCCGCCCCGGTGGCGGCCTTTACCGCCGCCCTCAGGGTGGCAGAGGCCAGATCGCCGCGCAGGGTGATCATCCCCTGCAACCCGCTGTCCTCGACCTGTGCCAGACCGGAGAATTTCGCCCCATTCATTGCGCTGACAGGATCAGACATTCTGCTTCTCCCCTTCCTTGTCGTAAAAGACCTGATCGACGATCTTGGCCTTGTAGATTGTCCCGTCGGTGCCGGGGAACTCGATCACCTCGCCCATCCGCTTGGGACCATGCTTGACCAGACCCATGGCAATGCCACGGCCCAGATTGGCGGAATAATAGGTCGAGGTGACGCGCCCGATGGTGTTTTTCTGGCCATTGGCGTTGACACCATTGCCCACCGCATAGGCGCCATCCGGCAGGACCGACCCGTCTACGGTTTCCAGACCCACCAGCTGCCAGCGGTCGGGATCGGCCATATGGCTGCGGGAATGCGCGCGTTTGCCGAGGAAATCCTCTTTCTTCTTCGACAGCGCCCAGTTGAGCCCCAGATCCTGCGGGATAACGGTCCCGTCAGTCTCGTCGCCGATCATGATAAAGCCCTTTTCGGCCCGCAGGATGTGCAGACATTCGGTGCCATAAGGCATCACCCCGAATTCCTTGCCCGCCTCCATCAACGCAGTCCAGAACGCCTGACCTTCGGAGGCCGCAACCGCGATCTCGTAGGACAGTTCGCCCGAGAAGGAGATGCGGTAGGCCCGCGCCTTGAAGCCGCCGATTTCCCCATCACGCCATTCCATGAAGGGCAGCGCCTCCCTGGAGACATCCATACCGCCGCCCGCTTTTTCGTTCAGCTTTTCCAGCACCTTGCGGGCGTTGGGGCCAACGACGGCGACCTGCGCCAGCTGTTCGGTGACATTGGCAACATAGACTTTCCAGTCCCACCATTCGGTCTGCAGCCATTCTTCCATGTGGCCATGGATCCGCTCGGCACCGCCGGTGGTGGTGTGGCAAAGCCAGGTGTCCTCGTCGATCCGGGCAACCACGCCGTCGTCGATCAGGAAACCGTTCTCCGAACACATCAGACCATAGCGGCATTTGCCCGGCTTCAGCGTCGACATCATGTTGGTATACATCATGTCGAGGAACTTGCCCGCATCCGGCCCTTTGACGACCAGCTTGCCGAGGGTCGAGGCATCCAGCAGGCCGAGGTTCTCGCGGGTGTTCTTCACCTCGCGGTTCACTGCGTCATGTAAGCTCTCGCCGGAGCGAACATAGGCGTAGGGGCGACGCCACTGGCCAACCGGTTCCCAATCCGCCCCATTGCTGTCGTGCCAGTCATACATCGGCGTCTTGCGCAGCGGCTGGAAGATCTCCCCGCGCGCCTCACCGCCGATCGCCCCCATCGAAATCGGGTGATAGGGCGGACGGAAGGTGGTGGTGCCCACTTGCGGGATTTCAGACCCCAGCGCATCAGCAAGGATCGCCAGACCGTTGATATTGCTCAACTTCCCCTGATCCGTCGCCATGCCCAGCGTGGTGTAGCGCTTGGTATGTTCGACGCTTTCGAACCCTTCGCGCGCGGCCAGCTGCACATCCGACACTTTGACGTCGTTCTGATAGTCCAGCCAGGTTTTCATCCGCAGCTTGATGTCGGCCTTGGCAGGCATCAGCCAGACCGGCTCCATCGCCGTCTCTGTCGGGGCATCACCAACGGGCGCGGTGCCTGCCTTGACCTTGCGACCAGCAGCCTTGGCCGCCGCCTCGCCTGCGGCCTGCGCATCGCTCAGCGCCTCCGCCAGACCAGCGGCGCCATTGGCAGCCCCCGCCGCAATCACAAAACCCTTGCCATCCGCACCCAGCGGCGGACGGGTTGCATCGGGGCGGAAGTTCGCATGGGTCTGATCCCAGACCAGCTTGCCACCGCAATGGGACCACAGATGCACCACCGGCGACCAGCCGCCGGACATCGCGACCGCATCGGCCTCGACCTCCTCCTGAGCACCGCCCTCGCCGTTCTGGGCACAGATCGCCACCGAGGTGACGCGCTTGCCGCCTTTCACCTTGGCAATGGCCCGGCCACATTCGACGCGGATGCCCAGCTGACGAACCTCTTCCATCAGCGCGCCGCCGCCGCTGTCGCGGGCATCCAGCACGCGCACCACCTCGACACCCGCAGCATGCAGCGCAATCGCGGTGCGATAGGCGTCATCATTGTTGGTGGCCACAACCACTTTCTGGCCGGGTGTCACCCCCCAGTTCACCGCATAGTCGCGCATCGAGGCCGCCAGCATCACGCCGGGAACATCATTGCCCGCAAAGGACAAAGGCCGTTCAATCGCACCGGTCGCCGTCACAATCTGGCTGGCCCGGATCCGCCACAGACGGTGGCGCGGACCACCCTGCCCCGGCGCATGATCGGTCAGACGCTCATACCCCAGCGCATAGCCGTGATCATAGACGCCCGCGCCCATGCAGCGGTCGCGCAGCAGCACATTGTCCATGCCCCGCAGCTCGGCGAGGGTTTTCTCGACCCAAGCGCCGGGTTCCATCCCGTCGATGGTGCCGCCATCAACTGGCGCGCGGCCACCCCAATAGTTGTGCTGCTCCAGCAGCAGAACCTTGGCACCGGACATCGCCGCAGCCTTGGCCGCCTGCAAACCCGCAACACCACCACCAATCACCAGCACATCGACGAAATAATAGAAATGCTCGTAGGTGTCGGCGTCCTTCAGCTCCTTGTCGGGCGCTTTGCCCAGACCGGCGGACTGGCGGATGATCGGCTCGTAGACATGTTTCCACAGCGGACGCGGGTGGATGAACATCTTGTAGTAGAACCCCGCAGGCAGGAACCGCGCCAGCGCGTTATTGGCCACGCCCACGTCGAACTCAAGGCTCGGCCAATGGTTCTGCGACTGCGCCGACAGGCCCGAGAACAGCTCGGTCGTGGTGGCGCGCTGGTTGGGTTCAAACCGGTCGCCGGTGCCCAGACCCACAAGGGCGTTGGGCTCTTCCGGGCCAGCCGCAACCAGACCGCGCGGGCGGTGATATTTGAACGAGCGGCCAACCATCATCTGGTCATTGGCCAACAGGGCCGACGCCAGCGTATCGCCTGCATAGCCCTTCATCCGCTTGCCGTTGAAGGTGAATTCGATCGGTTTGGAGCGGTCGATCAACCGGCCGTTTTTGGCAAGGCGCGTGCTCATGTGGCGGACCTTTCGCAAGAGAGGGCGACGAAAAGGGAGGTAACGTTCAGACAGGCGATCATTTCAGATCCCGCCATGTCCAGCCGGGACGCTTGGCCGTGACCGCATCCAGAATGTCCTTGGGCGGCTCGGTGGTCTGGGCGCTGTAGGTGCCAAAAACCTCAAGCGTGGTGGTGCAGCGCGCAGCATGGAACCACTTGCCGCAGCCATTGGCATGGCGCCAGCGCTCAAAATGCACGCCCTTGGGGTTTTCGCGCATGAACAGATAGTCATGAAACTCGTCATCCGACGAGCCGGGACCAAAACGCTTCAGATGCGCCTCGCCACCAGCGGCCAGTTCAGTTTCTTCGGCTTTGACGCCGCAATAGGGGCATTCAAGGATCAGCATTGTGCTTGCTCCGTAAAATTGAATTCTGCAGCGTTAGTGCGCCACACCGGCGGCGACGCTCTCGTCGATGAATTTGCCTTCCTTGAAGCGCATCATCGAAAACTCTTCGGCCAGCGGCGAATGACCTGTGGCCATCAGCTCCGCCATCGCCCAGCCAGAGCCCGGGATCGCCTTGAAGCCGCCGGTACCCCAGCCTGCGTTGACAAAGATATTGCCGACCGGTGTCTTGGAGATCAGCGGCGAGCGGTCGCCGGTCACATCCACGATCCCGCCCCACTGGCGCAGCATCTTCAGACGGCTGACCATCGGGAAGGTCTCGTTGAGCGCGCGCACGGTTTCCTCGATATGATGGAAAGATCCGCGCTGGGTGTAGTTGTTGAACCCGTCGGTGCCGCCGCCGATGACCATCTCGCCCTTGTCGGACTGCGACATGTAGCCATGCACGGTATTGGCCATCACAACCACATCCATGCAGGGTTTGATCGGCTCGGACACCAGCGCCTGCAACGCCACGCTTTCCACCGGCAGACGGAAACCCGCCATGTCCGACAGATGCGAACAATTGCCCGCAACCACCATGCCCAGCTTGTCGCAGTCGATGGCGCCCTTGGTGGTGTCGACGCCAACCACGCGGCCATTCTCATTGCGCACGCCGGTGACTTCACACTGCTGGATGATGTCCATACCCATGTTGGAACAGGCCCGCGCATAGCCCCAGGCCACCGCATCGTGGCGCGCGGTGCCGCCGCGTTCCTGCCAGAGGCCGCCCAGAACCGGATAGCGCGGCCCTTCGAGGTTGATGATCGGCACCAGCTCCTTCACGCGCGCAGGCTCAATCCATTCGGTCTGCACGCCCTGCAGGGCATTGGCATGGGCGGTGCGCTTGTAGCCGCGCACCTCATGCTCGGTCTGCGCCAGCATGATCACGCCGCGCGGGCTGAACATCACGTTGTAGTTGATGTCCTGGCTCATCGTCTCATAGAGCGAGCGCGCCTTCTCATAGATCGCCGCCGAGGGATCCTGCAGGTAGTTGGAGCGGATGATGGTGGTGTTACGCCCGGTATTCCCGCCGCCCAGCCAGCCCTTTTCCAGAACGGCGACATTGGTGATGCCGAAATTCTTGCCAAGGAAATAGGCTGTGGCCAGACCATGCCCCCCGGCCCCGACGATGATCACATCATAGTGGCGTTTCGGTTCAGGCGAGCGCCAGGCGCGTTCCCATCCGGTGTGGTAGCGCAGCGCCTCACGCGCGACAGCAAAGGCAGAATAACGTTTCATGGGCGAATCCGTGGTTCGAGACTGCTACCGGGTATGCACCACAGATCGCCCCGGGCTGCGCCGTTTATCGTCGCAATCGTGCATGGTTGCGACATGCGGACCCAAAGACGACGCGCCGCCGCCGCTATGCCAGCCGCTTTGCTCGAAGCTGTAGGCTGAGCTTTGCCTGTGCTTTGGCGCGCAGGCGGCCCTCCGACCAGCCGGGACAGCGCGCCGCAGCAGTTAGGCCTTTTTTCCGCGCCTGCGCCCCTATACATGAGTGTGAAACTGCGGGAGCCGCCATGACCTTCTGGATTGTCATCAGTCTTATCACGCTGGCCACGGCCATTCTGCTGTCCCTTGTGCTGCTGCGGGGCCGTGACAGCGGCGCGCCTGCTGCGGCCTACGATCTTCAGGTCTATCGCCAGCAGCTGCGCGACGTGGACAAGGATCTGGCGCGTGGCGTGCTGCAGGAGGGTGACGCCGAACGGGTCCGCACAGAGATTTCGCGCCGCATCCTGACCGCCGATGCCCAGGCGCAGGCCGCCGCCACCGGCCGCTCGCAGCCGCGCCTGCTGACCGGCGCAACCGCTGTTGTGCTGACCGCTGGGATCTGCGCCGGCACCTATCTGCTCTATGCCAATCTCGGGGCACCCGGATACAGCGATCTGGGCCTGCAGCTGCGGATTGATGCCGCCGCCGAACGCGCCGCCAGCCGCCCCTCGCAGGCCGAAGCTGAGGCCGACGCCCCCGCCCGCCCCGAACGCGTGGTGGAACCCGGATATGCGACCCTGGTCGATCAGCTGCGCGAAACCGCCGCCGCCCGCACCAACGACGCCCAGGGCCAGGCGCTGCTCGCCCAGCATGAGGCGAACCTCGGCAATTTCGCCGCCGCCGCACAGGCCAAGGCCAATTACATCCGCATCATGTCCAGCGACGTCGAGGCGCGCGATTTCGGCGAACTGGCAGAGCTGCAGATCATGGCCGCAGGCGGCTATGTCTCCCCAGAGGCCGAGGACGCCCTGCGCACCGCACTGACGCTCAACCGCTTTGATGGCGGCGCGCGCTACTACTGGGGGCTGATGATGGCGCAGATCGGCCGCCCGGACCTCGCCTATGAGGTCTGGAGCGAGACCCTGGCCATGGGACCGGAGGGCGCCCCCTGGATCACCGCCATCTCCGCCCAGATCGAGGATATCGCCTATCGCGCCGGGGTCGACTATACGCCGATCGCCCCGGGCAGCAGACCGGCCCCCGGCGGACCCCCGGCGCTCTCGGGTCCCAGCCAGGACGATATCGCCGCGGCCGGGGAGATGAGCGCGCAGGAACGCCAGCAGATGATCCGCGGCATGGTCGAGGGGCTGTCGCAGCGGCTGGCCGACAGCGGCGGCACACCGCAGGAATGGGCGCGGCTGATCGGCGCCCTTGCCGTGCTGCAAGAGACCGAGCGCGCGCAGGCGATCTACGCGGAGGCACAAGAGGTCTTTGCCGAGATGCCAGAGGCGCTCGCCACCATCACCGAAGCCGCGAAAAATGCAGGACTGACCCAATGATCCATGACGACTTCGAAGCCTTCGCCGCAGCCGTCCCCGCCTTCACCCCGATTGCGGGGCTGGATTTTGGCGACAAAACCGTTGGTGTCGCCATCTCCGACCGTATGGGCACCGTGGCGACGCCGCTGGAAACCATCCGGCGCAAGAAATTCACCCTGGATGCCGACCGCCTGTTCGAGATCGTCAAGACCCGCGAGGTCGGCGCCCTGCTGTTGGGGCTGCCGCGCAATATGGACGGCTCCGAAGGGCCGCGCTGCCAGAAAACCCGCGCCTTTGCCCGCAATCTGGCCAAGCTGACCGAACTGCCGATCGGCTTCTGGGACGAAAGGTTGAGCACGGTCGCCGCCGAAAGGGCGCTTCTGGAGGCGGATACGAGCCGAAAGCGTCGCGCAGAGGTGATCGACCATGTTGCCGCATCGTATATCCTGCAAGGGGCGCTGGATCGCATGCGCCATATCAAGGCGGGATAAAACGCATGAGTGACGAGGTCTGGAAACGTGACGAGGTGCAGTCCCCCTGCATCCAAATCTGTGTCGTCCACCCCGAGGCGCGGATCTGCACCGGCTGCTATCGCTCCATCGACGAAATCACCCGCTGGTCAAAGATGAGCAACGAAGAACGCGCCGAGCTGCTCGCAGCCCTGCCCGACCGCGCCAAGGAGCTGACCAAGCGCCGCGGCGGCCGCAGCGCCCGCCTAAACCGCAGCTAACGCGGCGCGCGGCACATGTCTCGCGGCAACGGATAACGGGCTGACAGCGCTCGGCTTTTGCCCGCCAATGGTTGCGCACGCCCCGGTAACCTTCTGAAAATCATGCGGAATAACTGCTGACCCATTGTTTCGCACGCGAAACATTCAGGCAGGGATGCTGACCTTTTATCTGCCGGCACCTCATTCATCGGTACCTTCGATTCTTACCGAAATGCTCCTGACGGTGGCAGTTCGGACAGAGGGCAATCATGTTTTCCTCAACATCAGCACCGCCTTCGCTTAGCCATTTTTTGTGATGCACCTCCAAAAACCACCCACCATTTGGGGTTTCGAAAGACTTGTTTTGACACGCGCCACAGATACCGTTGGCCCTCTGTCTCACTCGTTGACTAACTTCGGAGTTTCGAACGAACCGGTTGCTCACGCCCTTTCTGAGAGCTGGCCCCGCTTGACCACCTGTAACATCGGGAAAAGCAAATCCATTGCGTTTCTCCGCCATGAAGGGTGGTACGTATACACGATGCGGAGCAATCAATTCATCTGCATCGAACCCTCGCATACCAAGGCGGCGCTGCCGGAGTTCATCGAACCGAACAATATGATATCCAAGGGTCGATAACTCGCCTTGGAACCGTTGAGATGTAAAATTGTTCGGATCAATATTTTCGCCCACTAGGCGCAATGCCATACGCACCACCGGTTTTAGATCCCATAGCTCAAAATCAATACGGCATAGAATGTAGGTGCTGGTTGACGGCGTGTATTTGACACCATGGTGGTTCCCGGCCTTAAAGCTCTCCAAAGCCTGCCGCAGGTGCTGAGCCTCGACACCATATTCTCTAAGTGACTTCACCCAACGTCCTTCCCAACTAAAGTGATCTCAACACTGAAGAACCCAATGATGCCCTCTACTCCCACTCCGCCAGCCACCTCTGGGTCCAATCCGCCAGCTCGGGGCGGAAATAGGCGATCATGCGGCCCTCTTCGGGGGCGCTGGCCCCCTCGGGCCATGGCGCGACACCATGCAGGCACAGCCGGTGCATCAGATAGGCCTCACCGGGGCGGGCTGAAACCGTGATCCTTGGGCAGGTGTCAAACACCTCCCGGCGGGCAGCGGCATAGGCGTCGGTCACATCCACTTCGCCCCATTGCTGCGCAGGGACGCCCTGAAACAGCGCCGCAAAGGCGCGGCGCATGATCACATGGCTGCCCTCCCAGATCACCAGCGGCGAAGCATCGGGACTGCTGACATTCAGCGGCAGCCCCAGCACCCAGGCATGGGGTTCCTCGACCCGGCGGCGGCGGGTCTCCCCGAACATCTTCACCCCGTCCACATGCGCCGCGTCGCGGTTGATCCGGTAGCGCAGCGCCGCCTCCCCCTCACCTGGGCGCGGCCGTGGATAGCCCGGGAAGACAGAGGAGACCTGCGCGCGATGCAGATCCGGCAGGCCGCCAAGATGGGCGCTGATGAAGTCGATGGCGGGGCCGGCCAGCGGCGGCCCCTCCGGCAGCTGGCCGCGCCCGTCATTGGGCAGCGCATCAACACCGATGAACCAGGTGCCCTCACATTGCAGCCAGTCGGCATTGGTCGGATCGTTGAGGGTCCGGATCCCGGCCTGATGGGCGTGGCGCGCCCAGGCCAATGTGGCAGCATGGGCCGGAAAATCACACCACCCCTTTGTCAAGAACCGCTGCCAATCCATTGCAAAACCTTACCAATACCTGAAATCAGAAGCCCAGAGACTTGCGCAGCATATTGAGCGCGACAAGGATCAGAAAGACTGCAAACACCCGTTTCAGCGGTTTCGGATCCATCGCATGGGCCAGCTTCACCCCCCAGGGGGCGGTGATCAGCGTCATCGCGATCACCACCACAAAGGCAACCATATTGACCGCCCCCAGCGTCAGCGGCGGGCGCGCCGACGGATCAATCGGCAGGAACAGAAAGCCAATCACCGACGGCACTGCAATGATGACACCAAAGCCCGCCGCCGTGGCCACAGCCCGGTGAATGGGCGTGGCATGCAGGCTCATCAATGGCACGCCAAAACTGCCGCCGCCGATGCCCATCAACACCGACAGGAACCCGACCATGGGGGACAGGATGATGCGGCGCGCGCCCTTGGGCATCTCGTTGTCCAGCCGCCAATCGGAGCGGCCAAAGGCCATGTAACAACCAATCACCAGCGCCAGCACGCCAAACAGCGCCTGCAATGTGGTTGACCGCAAAGAGGCCGCAACGGTGACTCCGACGATGGCGCCGATGGCAATTCCCGGCCCCCAGCCGCGCAGGATGTCCCAATCCACGGCACCCTTCTTGTTGTGGCTCATCACCGAGCGCAGAGAGGTCACGATGATCGTCGCCAGAGACGTTGCCAGACACATCTGCATCAGCTGGTCGCCCCCATAGCCCAGCGTCTGAAACACGTAGAAAAACGCAGGCACCAGAACGATGCCGCCGCCAACCCCCAGCAGGCCCGCCAGAACCCCGGCCACCGCGCCTGTCACGATCAAGAGACCGGCTATCTGCGCCAGCACGGCAGGCTCCGGCCACAGGGTGGCAGTGGTCACAAGACTGGTTGTCAGGGCTGACATCGGCGGCTCTCCTCTTACCCGGATCAGCGACCGCAGACCGACCCCATCCGCAGCGGATATGGGCGGCTGTCTTGCGCTGACATTCCCATCCCCTAGCATGGGCGGGCAAAAATTGTCTCAGGAATTCGTGCGGCTTAGCAGCTTGTGGCGGTGACCCGTGGTCGCAGGGCTGCGCCGGTGGATCCGCGCCCTGCCCCTCCGCGCGCCGGTGGATCAGGCCGCGAGGCCTGTCACCTGCTCCAGGGCGGTCTCCACCAACCTTGTATCTGCGCCCGGCCGGCTGGCGCCTTCGGACAGCACCCGCCGCCAATTGCGCGCTCCCGGACGGCCTGCAAACAGCCCCAGCATATGCCGGGTGATCTGATGCAATCGCGCACCTTGCGCCATCTGATCGTCGATATACCCCAGCATCTGCCCGACAACCGCGACCGGATCGGTTCCGCTGCCGCTGCCAAAAATGAGCGGATCCGCCTGTGACAGGATATCGCTGGGCTGATGATAGGCGGCGCGACCGATCATGACGCCGTCAAGGCCCCGTTCCAGATGCAGAAGCGCATCCTCCAGCCGTGCGACCCCACCGTTGAGCGAGATATGCAGCTGCGGGAACTCCGCCTTCATCTGATGCACGATCTCGTAGTCGAGGGGCGGGATATCCCGGTTTTCCTTGGGGCTCAGTCCCTTTAGCCAGGCTTTGCGGGCGTGGATCGTCACCCGCTCGCAGCCCGCCGCCGCGATCCGTTCAAGAAAGGCAGGCAGCACCTCCTGCGGGTCCTGGTCATCAACGCCAATGCGGCATTTCACCGTCACCTCGACATCGACCTTTGCCCGCATCGCAGCAACACAATCGGCCACCAGATCCGGCGTTTTCATCAGCACGGCGCCAAAGGCCCCCGACTGCACCCGGTCGCTCGGGCAGCCACAGTTGAGATTGATCTCATCATAGCCCGCCTCGGCGCCGAACACGGCAGCCTGCGCCAGCTCCTCCGGGTCAGAGCCGCCCAGTTGCAGCGCCACCGGATGCTCTTCGGCACTGAAGTCCAACAGATGCAACGCCCCGCCCCGCACCAAGGCAGGTGCCGTTACCATCTCGGTATAAAGCAGCGCCTCACGGCTCAGCAGCCGGTGCAGATACCGGCAATGGCGGTCGGTCCAGTCCATCATGGGCGCCACAGAAAGACGCGCCGCGTTCCGAACTTCGGAAAACCTTTTTTCTTCTTGGTTTTTCGAGTTTTCCATTGTCACCGTTTCCCTCGATCTGGCCCGATTCAGCCCCGTTATCGGGTGCGGCGCTACAGACTGTAGCACCGACGGCGCCGTGTAGCACTGTTTCCACCCCAAGTTCCAGCACCCGCCTGCAAGCGCTGCTAAGCCATTGTCCCCATCTGTTCTGCCCCTGACGACGAAAGCGGACTGATCAGCTGGGGCCGATCAAATGGATTGGGCGCGTTCTGGAAACAGTCCGGGTTTTCTAGAAAAATTTAGCTAAACATTGACCATCATTATTAACCATTTCCGGGCAATTTGGCCCAATTTTCTCCATAAATCTATTGATGCCCTGCTTTCGTGCTAGACGATTTGAAATCCGTTAATTCACGATTTCCGTTGTACGAAGGAAAGATGATGCCCGTAAATCCGGTGAGCCCCGTCAGAGGAACAGTCAACGCAGACACGATCATCGGCACGGCGGGCGCGGATACGCTCGTTGGGCTGGGGGGCGACGACAGCCTGATCGGAGATGCGGGCAATGATTCACTTGTCGGCGGCAGCGGGAATGACACGCTGCGGGGGGGGCACGGCGACGATACCCTCATAGGCGGTGACGGCGATGACGAAATCGAGGGGCTATACGGCAATGATGTGATCGACACAGGCGCGGGGAATGACCATGTTTTTGGCCGCGACGGTGATGATCTTATCTTTGGGCGCAGTGGTGACGACCATCTGATTGGCAGCATTGGCACCGACACTGTCTATGGCGGCGACGGCAATGACGTGCTGGCCGGCAGCCAGGGCAATGATGAGATCCATGGCGGGAACGGAAACGACATCGCGTTCATCGGTACGTTCGAAGACTCCGACCGGATTTTCATGGATGCGGGCGATGATATTGTCGATGGCGCCCTGGCCGGTTCGTCGTTTTATGCAGAAGGCGGCTCGGGCAGCGACACGATGACCGCAGGTGTTGGCAACGACACGCTGCTGGGCGGCAGCGGAGATGACCTGCTGAGCGGCGGCAGCGGCAATGACCTGCTTTCCGGTGGCGGCGACAGCGATACGATTTCCGGCGGCGATGGCGACGATATCTTTCTGATCCAAGACGTGCCGGGCCGCCTTTTGATCACCGATTTCGGCGCAAATGGCGCTGCGGATATGATCGATCTGTCGGAGCTGACTGGCTATGGTTCAGCGGAGGCGGTGTCGTCCGGCATGACCTTCGGTCCCTATCAGACCACGTTGAACCTCAATGTCACCGGTGGGGAGCTGGTGATCACGATCCAGCATCAAACACCCCTGACGGCGGCGGATCTTGGGCTGTCTGGCGCCTTGACCGGTACCGACACCGGCGAAGGTCCGACCGAATTCGGCGGCGGTGATACCGGAAGCGGTGGCACAGGCCCCGACACACCTCCGCCTGATGTCGACACAGGCACAGGCACAGGCACCGGCACAGGCACAGGCGGAACTGGCGGAACTGGCGGAACTGGCGTCACCTATACACTGGCCGGGCAGGACGCTGCGATATTCGTGGTTGATCCTGACACTGGCGATGTCTCCTATCAGGATTGGTTCACGCCAAATTACGAAGAGGTCTGGGACCTGGACCGGGACCATATCTATGAAATCTCTGTCATCGGGACGGATGCGAATGGTGCCGAAGTCAGCCAGCAGAACCTGGAACTGGTTGTCAGCGAAACCGGTGCCACCTGGCAGGACGCCACTGGCGACATCCCCAATCCTGGCAACGGCAGCTCGGATCAGCAAGACCCCGGTGCAGGCGTCTGGGAGGGAGATAACGCTGCCGGTGTAACCTACACGCTGACGGGGCAGGACGCCGCGATATTCCTGGTTGATCCTGACAGCGGCGATGTCTCCTATCAGAGCTGGTTCACGCCCAACTACGAAGAGGTCTGGGATCTGGACCGGGACCATATCTATGAAATCTCCGTCATCGGGACCGATGCGAATGGTGCCGAAGTCAGCCAGCAGGACCTGGAACTGGTTGTCAGCGAAACCGGTGCCACCTGGCAGGAAGTCGGAGGAGACACCTCCGATCCTGACGACGGTGTTACCGAGCCGGGTGATCCTGTGCTGGAGACGGATTACCTCAATGGCGATGCCGATGATGAGCTGTTGACCACCTTCGATGCGTTGGCCGACCGGTATCTTGACGCAAGGGGTCATGCCACAGCGCCGATTTTCAATGGCTCGGTTGACTGGCATTCCAGCGTGCATGCCCATCTGGCCAATGTTGCGGCCTATGAGGCCACTGGCGATCAAGCCGGGTTGCAGGCCTTTGCCGATGACCGTTTTTCCGCCGAGGACGTGCAGGGCGAAATCGACCTCACCCATAACGACCCTTATGGCTGGGCGTGGCTGCTGAAACTGGACACCAAGCTTCAGGACAATGGCATCGACAACCTGGCACCTGCCGGTGATCATTTTGCCGCCGAACTGGAGGCCCGTCTGTCCCAACGCATTGAAGCCGGAACTTCCGATGCGGGTACGGGCTCCTACGGTGATGCAAACTGGCAGATCGCAAATCTGATCCAATACGCCCAGCATCAGAACGATGCGCCGGCTGAAGCACGTTACATGCAGATGTTTGAGCAAATTCAGTCGGATACGAATGTATCCGGGGAGACGGAAATTGATGACGGCGATTTCTTTTCGTCGCTTTCGCTCTCGGCCTATGCCCATGTGATTGCGGGAGAAACAGATACGGCGCTGTTTGACGACATCCATGCCCAGATGTTGCAGAGCGTCACCGATGGTTCGCTTGAAGAGCTGCTCGATACCGAAGGTGCACGTCTGGATGCGGGGATCGGGTTTTCGCATTCGGCTGGTATCGCGATCTCTTCGGCCTATGGCTATTGGGCGATGTTTGCCGAAACAGAGAACCCGGCCTTTTATCATGCCTATTCGAATGTTGTGGAATGGACCGAAACTTATGCTGCGGAAATGGGCGCCAACATCGGGCCTGGCCATTGGCTGCCAAACTTCGCGTCTTTTGCAGCCGACCTGCCGACGCAGCTGCCGGTGGCTGACCCGGATGGCAGCCTGACCACGCAGATTGATGACTGGGTGCCCGGCGCCGGCGGCGATGGTGCAGATATCCTGATCGGCGGCAATGACAATGATCTGCTTTCCGGAGGGGCGGGCGATGATCTGCTGGACGGCCAGGGCGGCAAGGATACCCTGGACGGCGGCACTGGCGATGACACCCTGCGTGCCGGTTTTGACGATGGCACCGGCGATGTCTTTATCGGTGGCGCGGGCAGAGATACCTATGACATCGCAAATTCCGATGTCAGCGTTTATGGGTTCAATATCGATCTCCGGGATGGCACGGATCAATACGGCAATACCTACTCCGGTATCGAGAACATTCTGGGCAGCGATACGAATGATCGGTTGCTTGGGAACGGCTCGCGCAACTATCTGCATGGCGGCAATGGCAATGACACGCTTTCCGGGCGGTATGGCGCTGATGTGCTCGACGGCGGCAATGGCAAGGACATCCTGCGGGGCGGCCACGGCAACGACACGTTGCGCGCGGGTTTTGACGACGGAACCGGCGACGTGTTTGATGGTGGTGCGGGGAGCGATACCTATGACATCGCGAATTCAGATGTTCGCGGCTATGGCTTCAACATTGATCTCAACACAGGAACGGATCAGTACCACAACAGCTACACCCGCATTGAAAACATTCTGGGCGGCACCGCCGATGACACATTGCGTGGCGACGATGCGGACAACTACCTGAATGGCGGCGACGGCGATGATATCCTCAATGGCCGCGCGGGTGACGATGTTCTGACCGGCGGCGCTGGGAACGACGTCTTTGCCGTGACGGCGGATACCGGGTCAGTGCAGATCACCGACTTTGGGCAAAACGGCGACGCTGATCAGATTGATGTCTCTGCTCTGACTTCTTTCTTCGCCGATCCCCAAGCCCTGATGGCAGCCTTGAGCCATTCCGACGGGCAGACCAGTTTCAATATTGAGCTTGATGAGGGAACCAGACTGGTGACGATCCAATCCGATCAGGAGCTTGAGGAAGAAGACTTCATCTTCTGATCGGGAGAGTGGCAGGCAGGGTTCGAAAGCTGCCGTGGTCGCTGTAGGCGCCGCACCCTGCCAGCGTCCAGGCGGCTGATCGGTCAGATCAGCGGGCGCGTTTCGGGTTTTTCCAGATCGACAAGCGCCAGGTCTGCCAGCGCCTGAAGATCCGTGATCGACAAGAGCCCGTTCTGCCATTCGGCAAGGCCCGCATCCCGCAGCACCTTAAGCCGCTTGTTGGTGTGGACCAGCGACAGACCAAGGGCATCCGCCAGATCCTGCTGACGATAGGCCAGCGGAACCGTATTGCCGACCTCAAGACCGACAGCGCGCAGCCGCAGGTAGATTTTCACCAGCGCCCAGGCAATCCGCTGCGAAGCGTCGCGCTGCCCGAGCGAAGCGATGGTCTCGCCGAGGAAATGCTCCTCCACGGCGGCGATCCAGGTCAGATCATAGGCCCGCGCCGGGTTCTGTTCAAACAGGCGAAAGGTCTCGGACCGGCGAAACACGCAGAGCGTCATCGCGGTTGTGGCCTCGACCGAATGTTTCATCTCCCCCATAAGACCGGCCTGCAAACCGATGAAATCACCAGGAAAAATAAAGTTTATCACCTGCCGACGGCCATTCTCCAACGTGGTGTAGCGGGTCCCCATCCCTTTTAGCACGGTGTAGAGCTGCGGGCTGTTTGACCCTTCCAGCAGGATCGTGGTGCCCGGATCGACAACCAGTTCGCCGGTCTTGAACCCTTGGGTAAACGCCAGCTCCTGCTCCGTCATCGGCGTGAACACATCACGATGCCGCAGGGGACAATCTTTGCAATCGGTGGTCGACACTGGATTATTCCCTAAATGGTATGTCACAGATTAATGCGAGCAGGCTGAATTCGGCGCAGAATGCACGAAACGAAGGTCTATCAGCTTATGCAAGACGATGTTCCGGTCAATACGACCGCTGCGGAAACCCCAATTTATATCATTGCAACACAGGATCATCTGACCACCTGCGATATCTCAGATACAATTCATGAATGCGAGACCAACGCCGAGGTGCTGTGCCATCCGTCGATTGACGCGGCCATGCCGGATATCTGCAAGAGCCACACTCTGGCCGTGGTCTTTGCCGAGGTCGGCAGCGCACAGATCGACCAGCTGAAACTGGACGAGATCATTGCGGCGCGGTCTGGCACATTGGTTCTGATGGGCACCCGGGCCGAGGCTGAACTGGAGCTTGCCGACATAGGCACCTACCCCTGGCCCGTGCTGTTTCGCCCGTTTTCGGCGTCAATGATCAAGAGCTGGCTGACGCCGCGGCGCAAGGGGGCCAGGAAACCTGCCGGGAACAATTCGCAAGCTGAAACGTTGTCTCCTCATCTGCGGATCGTGGACTAACCTTTTGGAGGAGAGAGAGAATGCTTGGTTGGGCAATTACATTTCTGGTCGTGGCGCTGATCGCGGCCCTACTCGGATTTGGCGGCATCGCCGGGGCATCGGCAGGCATCGCCAAGATCCTGTTCTTCATATTCCTGGTGCTGTTCGTCGTGGCCATGGTCATGCGCGCACTCAAGGGTAAGCCGCCGGTCTAAACGCCGTCTGGCCAAATGCCGCCGGTTTAAGCCCCGCATGGGCTGGCATCTCATGACCTGATAGCCGGTGTTACATGTCTCGGCGCGCCAATGCCCATTCTGGGTCAGCGGCGCGCCGTTTTTGCTTTTGCACGCGGCTGCTCAGCCGGCCGCCTTGCCGGGAAGATATCCACCGATTTCCGCGCTCGCCTGTTCCCACTCGGCCATGAGGGGCATCAGATCGGGCATGGCGTCCATCTCCGAATGTTCAAGCGTCAGCAGGGCCTCCCGCAGCGCGGTAAAGCCCAGCACCGCGGCGGAACCAGCGAGCCTGTGTGCCTCCTGCCGGTGCGCCTGCCCCAGCTCATCTGCCGCGCGCAGATCGGTCAGGAACTGATCGACCTCGTCACTGTAGCCGAGCAGGAACTGCGCCCCACGTTCAGCACCAAGTGCATGAAAAAATTGCGTTATGTCCGATTGCCCCTCGGCTGGCTGCGGTGCAGGCTGCGCCATGGGCATTTGGCTGGGAGGCGCGGCAGGCAGCTGTGCGGGCGGCTGTCCGGCGACCTCTTTTGCGGCGCTGCGTTGCATTCTGGCGCGGCGTGAAATCACCTCTGCCAATGCCTGCTTGCTCACCGGCTTGGTGACCACTTCGGCAAGCCCGCCTGCCAGGATCCGTGCGTGATCCTGCTGCCCGACATGGGCCGTCAGCGCGACAATCTGCGTGCCCTCCGCCAGCGCCTCGGCGCGGATGCGGCGGGTGGCCTCGATCCCGTCTACTTCAGGCATGCTGATGTCCATCAGGATCAGGTCAAAATCCTCGCGCCGTGCGGCCTCCACCCCTTCGGCGCCCCCCTCGGCCAGCACCACCTCATGCCCAAGCGTGATCAGCATCCGTTCGACAAGAATACGATTGATTTCATTGTCTTCGACCACAAGGATCCGCGCGCACTGTGCCTCATCCGCGGCTGTATCGCCGGGCTGCGGAGACGTCTGTTCCGCATTCGCAATCAGCGGCGTATCGGGGGTCGCCTGACCGATCCGCCCGCGCCCGTCCGAGGCCGGCAGTGGCAGCGAAATGGTGAACAGGCTGCCCTCCCCCAGTTCACTTTCGCAGGTGATCTCGCCCCCCATCGACACCACGATACGACGGGTGATCGCAAGACCCAGACCGGTGCCTTCGCTGCTGCGCGCATAGCTGGCGTCCAGCCGGATGAAATCTTCAAAGATCCGGTCCAGATCATGCTCAGCGATGCCAGCCCCGGTGTCGGCAATGCAGATCTCCACGGTATCGCTGCCCCTCACCCGCAGCACGTCGATTGACACCGCGCCATCGGTGGTGAACTGCAACGCGTTTTCAACAAGGTTGACCAGCACCTTCTTCAGAGCGACGGGGCGGCCGAGGACTTCGTCACAGGGGCCAAGGCTGCAATGCAGGCTGAGATCGTTGCGGCCGCGGCGCGCCACGGCCTGATGGGAATCGACCAGTTCCTGCACCAGATCGCAAAGATCGAAGATGCGCTGATGTTCATATTCGACGCCGGTTTCCAGGTGTGACAGCTGCAGGACGTCGTTGACATGGGCCATCAGGCGATCGCCGGAGTCGCGGATCGCCGACAGGTATTCACGCTGATCAGCGGTGAGTGGCGTGCCGTCCAGCAGCTCAACCGCGCCCAGAACACCGGTAAGCGGCGTCCGCATTTCGTGGCTCATCACCGTGAGGAGATCCGCCTTTGCCCGTTCACCGGCCAGCGCCTCATCGCGGGCGCGCGTCAGCGCCTCCTCCGCAGCGATGCGGTCAGAAATATCGCGCAGGTAGCTGACAAAGACGGTTTCTTCTGCCGACTGGCTGGCGGTAATCGACAGTTCCACCGGAAAGATCTCGCCGGATTTACGCTTTGCTTCCAGCTGGATACGCCCCTGCCCGATGACCTTGGGCGTCGCCCCGGACCGATAGGCCTGCATGCCCTGCTCATGGGCGTCGCGCAGGTGATCGGGGACAATCAGATCCGCCATATCGGCGCCCGTCGCCTCGCCCCGCGAATAGCCAAAGATCGTCTCGGCGGCGCCGTTGACCTCCTGAATGCGCCCGTCGTCACCAACCACCAGAATGGCATCCAGCGATGATGTGATCATGGCGCGCATCCGGCTGACGGCAAAGCGTGTGCGCTCCGCCAGCCGCTTGCCGCGCTGGTAAAGCCGCCCCATCATCAATGCCGTCAGCCCCAGCGCCACACAGAGCGCGAGGACCACCCACGCCAGCCGGGACAGGATCGCAAAGAGGTTGAGGCGTTTTTCCTCGGTTGTGCGGGCATGTTCCGTCAACCCGGCCAGCGCCAGGACACGCAGATCGGCGCGATTGTCCCGCAGCATGTCCCGCACCTGGGGCAGCCCGAACAGGAGCGCCTCATCCGGGCCGTCGATATAGGTGATCAGCCGGTCGATCCGCGACATGACCCGCGCCAGAACCCGGGCGTTTTCGGGTTCGTCCCGCACCGGTTTGAAGGTGCGGCTTTCGCGGATGGTGGCGACCCGGCTGTAGAGGATGTCGAATTCGCGGCGGACCTGAGACAGATCCTGCTCACTCCGGGCGGAGAGCACCGCGTTTTCCAGTTTCAGCTGTTCGATTTCGGCCTGTGACAGGGTCCATTGCAGGCTGTCGGTGGCGGCGGTTGACAGGCCATCCAGACGCACCAGCACCTCGCGCCCCAGCCGAACGGACTGCACCGCGAGCAAGGCGAGAACCAAGCCCACGGTGATGAGGACGCTGCGCGACAGCAGAGGGTTTTCCCTGAGCCGCACCTATGAAAGACCTGTGCCTATGCCTGTTCGGGTCATTCGCCTATCGTGATCTCCTCAAGCTGCCAGATGCTGCGGGAATAAACCGCCTCAGTACGGTAGGTCGGATCGCTGTCGTAGGGGTAGACAATCCACAACGGGCCCTTGTCGCGGACCGACATTGTTGCGCCATTGCGCTCATAGGCGACCATTGGCCCGCCATTGGTGGCGTCTGAAACCGGAATCTCCACGGCATAATCGTTGATTGCCCGTGCCACGACGACACCGGCCTGATGTTGATCCACACCGACATGGGCCAGCAACGCAGCCAGGCTGACACCGGTAAAGGCCTGTTCGCCGGAGGTCCAGATGGTACGGGTATCGAACTGGGCGACCGGCAGGCTGCGCAATTCATCCATCGAGAATACGAACTGCAGCGTATCGCCGCCGTTCTGGGGTTTGACGGCAACGGTCAGAACCGTCTCGCCGGATTGGGACGCCCGGGCGTCCTGAGGGGCCAGACCGCAGAGCAATGTGACCGCTGCAAGCAGGGCTACAATGTGGAGGTGCCAGTATTTCATCGCGTCTATCCTTTTGCCTGTGCCATTCCGCCGATTGCGGCCCCGCTACCGGGTGATGCACATTCTTGATCTGGGTCGAACCTGTCACAAACCGCCGTCCAGAGCATCTGTTCCTGCGGATAGACTGCTATTCTTTGGTATAGGATTCGTAACCAGCGCTGCATTTTTTTGGCAATTCCGGCCGATTTTATGCCTCCACGGCCGCAATGATGCGGGGAATACCTGCCTGTACAAAGTCCGGGTAACCTCAAATGGCGCCCCTGCACGCGCTGTGGTTGCGTGGAATTGACTTTTTATCAACCAAATTGAGGGTATGCTGACGTTCAGGCCGGTACTTTGCAGGAGCTTACATGCGTATTCTATTGGCGGACGACCACGACATGGTGCGTGAAACCATTTCCGCTTATCTGACATCAGAAGGCGGCGCGGCAGTAACCTCGACCGTCGATCTGCCCGGCGCGCTGAGCGAGATCGAAGAGAACGGCCCCTATGATCTGGTCCTGCTGGATTACAATATGCCAGGAATGCAGGGGCTGGATGGTTTGGGAACGGCGCTGAAGGCCAATGGCGGCAAGGGGGTTGCGATCATCTCCGGCAGCGCGCCGACCCGGACTGCTCAGGAGGCTCTGGATGCCGGGGCGATTGGCTTCATTCCCAAAACCATGGGCGCCCAATCGCTGCTGAACGCGGTCCGCTTCATGAGTGCCGGCGAAATCTATGTGCCCGTTGAATTGATGCGCAAGGAGGCCGAGGCCCCGGCCCATCCGCTTGCCGAAAAACTCAGCCCGCGCGAGATCGAGGTTCTGGACGGGCTGTGCCGCGGCCTGTCGAACAAGGAAATCGCCCGCGAGCTTGAGTTGCAGGAGGTGACGATCAAGCTGCATGTGCGCACGCTGTGCCGCAAGCTGGAGGCCAAGAACCGCACCCAGGCCGCTCTCACCGCTAAGGAAGCAGGCCTGTTCTGAGGGCTGCGTTGACGGGCAGCTCTCGGCGCCACAAATGACTGCGCCTTTATGTGGGCATGATCGCTGGATCCAACTTGAGGGGGCTGCGATGGGTGGGGCCTGTGGTTGGTGAAACGTATCCGGTAAAAACTGTTGGCTCTGCCCAGCGAGGTCGGCCTGTCGTGAGACGCCGCAGGCGTGCAGAGCTGTGTCTGGGTCCGCGTCTATGTCGGAGCTGGATCGGTGTCCGGCTATGGATCGGTGTCCGGGTCGGGACCAGTCTCCGGGTCAGGACCAGACGCCGGGTCTGAGCCGTAGGTCTGTGTCGCAGGGCTGTTGATCCCGAAACCGATGCGACGAATCGTGTCCGCTCGATCTGCCAGGAGGTGGAAAGCCGCCTTCGGCAGCTGCCACTTGTTGCGGCGCCCATCCTGCGAGTAGGCGCCTGCGACGGCCCCGATACAGTTGCAACCTCAGCCGGTGGGCACCTATGCGGTGGTCGATTACCTGACGTGGCCGACCACTTGACGTGACCTGGCTGCATCGCGGCTGGCCTTTGCACTCAGAAAACCGGCGCGCGCCTAAGGTACGATGGCCCAGCGGATCAGCGCCGCGACACAGGCCAGCACCCCGACGCTGACACACCAGATAACCGCAAACCACAGCAGCCGCCCCAGCGGGTGATGCCTGACCTTTGCTTCGGGACTGGCGCTGCCGGGGGGTGTGGTTGCCCGCTCAGGAGGCTGTTCGGAGGTGCTCAATGATAGCCCTCCTCCGGGTTGATCTTGCCGCGAAATACCCAATAGGCATAGGCGGTATAGGCCAGGATCAGAGGCACCAGCACCACCGCGCCGACCAGCGTGAACATCAGGCTTTCATCCGGGGCGGCGGCCTCGGCGATGGTCAGGCCCGGCGGCACGATGAACGGGTAGAAGCTGATGCCGATGCCGATGAAACCCAGCACGAAGAGCCCAAGTGCTGCCAGAAACGGCTGGGCGTCGCGCGCGCCCTTCAGCCCCTGAAACAGCGCGTAGCTGCATGCCACAACCAGCCCCGGTACCAACAGGCTGAACAGGCTGCCCGGCAGGTTGAACCAGCGGCGGAAATACTCCGGGTCCTGAAACGGGGTGAGCAGGCTGACCAGAGCAATTGCCGCTAATGTGACGACGCCGAGCCAGCGCGTATAGCCGCGCATCTGATGCTGTAGGTCACCCTCGGTCTTCATGTAGAGCCAGGTCGCACCAAGCAGCGCATAGCCGGTCAGCACTGCCAGGCCGGTGATCAGCGAAAACGGGGTCAGCCAGTCCCACCAGCCGCCTGCGTAGGCGCGGCCCTCGATCTCGATCCCCTGTACCAGCGCGCCCAGCGCGATGCCCTGCATGATCGCCGCCACAACAGAGCCGCCAAAGAACGCGACGTCCCAGACGCCACGCCAGCGGGTGGTGCGCCAGCGGTATTCAAAGGCGACACCGCGGAACACCAGCGCCAGCAACATCAGGGTGATCGGCATGTAGAGCGCCGGCATGATCACCGCATAGGCCAGCGGGAACACCGCAAACAGCCCGCCGCCGCCCAGCACCAGCCAGGTTTCATTGCCATCCCAGACCGGGGCGATGGAGTTCATCATGGTGGCCCGATCGCGTTCGGAACCGGCGAAGGGGAACAGGATCCCGACGCCAAGGTCAAACCCATCGAGCACAACATAGGTCAGCACTGCAAAGGCAATGATTCCGGCCCAGATAAAGGAGAGTTCAAACAGCATAGCGAAGACCTTCGTCAGTTGCCTTGTGGGGTAGGTTCATCGGTGAAATCGGGATCGACCTGCTGCGCCGGGGTGATCCCTGCGGCCCGGATCGGCCCGTCGCGCAGCCCCAGGTTCCGGGTGGCAGGTACTTTGTTCATCATCCGCAGGATGTAGAAAGTTCCGGCGCCGAAGATGAAGAAATAGACCACAATGAAGGCCGTGAGCGAAGCGGCGACTGCCGGCGCTGCCACCGGTGCCAGACTGTCGGACGTGCCCAGCAGCCCGTAGACGGTGAAGGGCTGCCGCCCGACCTCTGTGGTGATCCAGCCGGCCAGAACCGCAACAAAGCCCATCGGTGCCATCAGGATCGAGGCCCGCTGGAGCCCGCGGTTTTCATAGAGCTGCCCGCGCAGACGCCCCCAGAGCGACCAGAGCGCAAGGCCGAGCATGGCAAAGCCAAGGCCGACCATGACCCGGAAGCTCCAGAAGACGATGGCTACCGGCGGCTCATCTTCATCGGGGATCGTATCGAGTCCTGCCAGCGGTGCGTTCAGGTCATGTTTCAGGATCAGGCTGGAGAGTTTGGGGATTTCAATGGCATAGTCGATTGTCTTGGTCTCGGCATTGGGCAGACCAAAGAGGATGAGCGGGGCGCCGTCGGGATGGCTGTCAAAATGGCCTTCCATGGCCATCACCTTGGCGGGCTGGTGTTCCAATGTGTTCAGCCCGTGCATATCGCCGGCCACGATCTGCATCGGCGCCACCAGAACCAGCATCCACATCGCCATGGAGAACATCCGCCGCGCCGCCACATCGGTCTTGTCGCGCAACAGGTGCAGACTGCCGACACCGCCCACCACCAGTGCCGTGGTCAGGAAGGCCGCCAGCACCATATGCACCAGACGATAGGGGAAGGACGGGTTGAAGACGATCTGCCACCAGTCCTGCGGTACGAATTGGCCCACCTCGTTGATGGCATAGCCCGCCGGCGTCTGCATCCAGCTGTTCACACTCAGGATCCAGGTGGCCGACATCAGCGTGCCAAAGGCCACCATGGCGGTTGCAAACATATGCAGCCCATCGCCCACGCGGGCACGGCCAAACAGCATGATCCCGAGAAACCCGGCCTCCAGGAAAAACGCCGAAAGCACCTCATAGGCCATCAGCGGCCCGAGCACCGGGCCGGTCTTGTCCGAGAACACCGACCAGTTGGTGCCAAACTGGTAAGACATCACGATGCCCGAGACGACCCCCATACCAAAGGCAACGGCGAAGATCTTTTTCCAGTATTCGAACAGCGTGTAATAGGTGTCGTCCCGGGTCCGCAGCCACAGCGCGTTCAGCACCGCGAGGTAGCTGGCAAGCCCGATGGAAAACGCCGGGAAGATGATGTGAAACGAGACGGTGAACGCAAATTGCATGCGTGCCAGTGTCTCGGCTGTCAGCCCATCGAACATATCTGGTCACTTTCCTAGAAACTGCGCCGCCCGCCTCGGTCTGGCCTGCCGGACAGTGGCGGAGCGAGCGATCCATTGGCACAGAAGTTAGTACGCGGTGGAGAAGTTGCAGGTGGCAGAAAGCCGCAGCGCGGCGACAGGTCTCAGTTATTCCAAGCCTATTCCGCTATGCTAGGCCTGGCGCAGCCACGCG
Organism: Phaeobacter sp. JH20_02; assembly: GCF_048056915.1. Lineage (NCBI taxonomy): Bacteria > Pseudomonadati > Pseudomonadota > Alphaproteobacteria > Rhodobacterales > Roseobacteraceae > Phaeobacter > Phaeobacter sp. JH20_02. Next base: position 379,333 of record NZ_JAYMVP010000028.1, read on the forward strand.
GCACGCGCGGGTTCAGGACCATCAGGGGCGGATTTACCTGCCGGTTCCCCCGCCCCCCACCAGACCGGACCTGCGGAGCGCGGGCGGCGGCACAATGGCGCAGGCAGAAACGGAGATGCAGATATGACCGAGGCACAGGCCCCCTGGATAGAGCGCTTTCCCGGCTTGGCCCGACTGGATGACAAGACCAAGGCGCATATTCTCGCGCAGTCGTCTCAGTTGAGCCTGCCCCGGGGCACGGTGATCTTTGGCCCCGGCAAATCCCCGGAAAACATGCTGTTCCTGCTGGATGGCACCGTACGGGTGCAGCAGGTTTCCGAGACGGGCCGCGAGATCCTGCTGTATCGGATCAACGCGGGCGAAAGCTGCGTGCTGACCACCGCCTGCCTGCTGGCCTATGAGGACTATGCGGCAGAGGGTATTGCCGAAACCGCAGTAACCGCAGCCATCCTGCCCCGTGCAGTGTTTGACGCGCTGGTCGCCGCCTCTGCGGATTTTCGCAGCTTTGTGTTTTCGGCCTTCTCCAAACGGATTACCGATCTGTTTCTGGTGATCGACGAGGTCGCGTTTCAGCGCGTCGATGTGCGACTGGCACAGGCGCTGCTGGATCTGGCCGCGGCTGGCGATCACCTCGCCGTGACCCATCAACAGCTGGCGGTCGATCTGGGCACCGCGCGCGAGGTGGTCTCGCGGCAGATCCAGGAGTTCCAGCGTCGCGGCTGGGTGCAACTGGCACGCGGCCGTGTCGATATCCTCGACCGCGCGGCATTGCAGCGGCTGATCGGGCGCTGACCCGGCACTGATCCGGCACTGATCCATGGGCGGGTCAGCGTCGCGCCCCGGTGGGGCGTCCCTTCAGAACCCAAGGCTGGCGGCTGGCTGCGGGTGGCGCGCAGCAAGGGTGACTTAGTCACAGACATCTGCGCAGAACCGGCGTTTTCTGGTGCGAGACATCGCAAAGGAGTGACCAGATGACCAGAAACATAGGTACGCTTGACCGGGCCATTCGGCTGATGCTCGGTGTTGGGCTGATCGCCGCCCCCTTTCTCAGTGATTATGCCATCTTTGCCGCAGCTTGGGCGAAACTGCTGTCGGTGGCGCTTGGCAGTGTCATGCTGCTGGTGGCGCTGACGCGCAGCTGCCCGATCTATACGATCCTTGGCCTGCGCAGCTGTCGGCGCTGACCGGTTGCGGCGCGCGGCGCTGTCGCGTCCTGCGCGCCCTTGACCCGACGTGATGATCACTGTTCAACATCACGCCAAGCGCCCTGAGCGCCAAACGCTACCGAACCGCCCCCCGGTCCGGTGTCACGCGAAGAAAGACCTGAATGCCTCCTCTGCTGATCCGCTATGTGCCGCTGCTGACCTGGGGGCGGGCGTATAGCCGCCTGAACCTCACCAATGATCTGATCGCTGCGGTGATCGTGACGATCATGCTGATCCCGCAATCGCTGGCCTATGCCCTGCTGGCCGGATTGCCGCCCGAGGCCGGGCTATATGCCTCTATCGTGCCGATCCTGCTTTATGCGGTGTTTGGCACCAGCCGGGCGCTGGCCGTCGGACCTGTGGCGGTGGTCTCGCTGATGACGGCCGCCAGCCTGAGCGAGATCGCAGCGCAGGGCAGCATCGGCTACGGGGTTGCAGCACTGTCGCTGGCGGCGCTATCCGGCGCGATCCTGTTGGCGATGGGGCTGCTGCGGCTTGGGTTTCTGGCCAATTTCCTGTCACATCCGGTGATTGCCGGTTTTATCACCGCCTCCGGCGTGTTGATCGCCACCAGCCAGATCAAACATGTGCTGGGGGTGAATGCCGACGGGCACACGCTGCCCGAACTGCTCCTGTCGCTGGCACAGAACCTGCCTGAGCTGAACTGGCCGACGGCACTGATCGGGGTTGGGGCGACGGGGTTTCTGGTCTGGGTCCGGCATGGGCTGAACCCCGCCCTGCGTGCGCTTGGGGTCGGCGCACCGCTGGCCGGGTTCCTGACCAAGGCCGGACCGGTCGCCGCCGTGATTGCCACGACGCTTGCGGTCTGGGGGCTGGATCTGGCGGAGCGCGGGGTCAGAATTGTCGGGGCCGTCCCACAGGCGCTGCCGCCCTTCACCCTGCCGGATCTGTCTCATGAGCTGCTGGGGCAGCTCATATTGCCGGCGGTGCTGATCTCGGTCATTGGATTTGTCGAATCCATCTCCGTGGCGCAGACCCTGGCGGCGAAACGGCGCCAGCGTATTGACCCGGATCAGGAGCTGATCGGCCTTGGCAGCGCCAATCTCGGCGCGGCCTTTACCGGCGGTTTCCCGGTGACGGGGGGATTTTCCCGCTCCGTCGTGAATTTTGATGCCGGCGCCGAAACCCCGGCTGCGGGGGCGTTTACCGCCATCGGGCTGGCCATTGCCGCCGTGGCGCTGACGCCGCTGATCTACTTCCTGCCAAAAGCGACCCTGGCGGCGACCATCATCACGGCGGTTCTTGGATTGGTCGATTTCTCCATCCTGCGGCGGAGCTGGGCCTATTCGAAGTCGGATTTTGCCGCAGTGCTGGCCACCATCACGCTGACCCTGCTGCTGGGGGTCGAGGCCGGGGTCACCGCCGGGGTGCTGCTGTCGATCCTGCTGCATCTTTACAAATCCTCGCGCCCGCATATTGCCGAGGTCGGGCGGGTGCCGGGCACCGAGCATTTCCGCAATGTCCTGCGTCACGAGGTGGAAACCCACCCCAGCCTGCTGACGCTGCGGGTGGATGAGAGCCTGTTTTTCGCCAATGCGCGATTTCTGGAGGACTGCATCCACCGGCGGGTCGCCGATGATCCGCAGATCGACCATGTGGTGCTGCAATGCTCAGCGATCAATGACATTGACCTGAGCGCGCTGGACTCGCTGGAGGAGATCATGCACCGGCTGTCGGAGATGGGGGTCACCCTGCATCTGTCGGAGGTTAAAGGACCGGTGATGGACCGGTTGCGGCGCGGCGATTTTCTGACGCATCTGAGCGGTCAGGTCTTCCTCAGTCAGCACGACGCGGTAGAAGCCCTATGCCCGAAAGATGCGGCGATGCGAATCTCAGCCCCCGGGCTGCACGGCGGATAATCTGGTGCCGGACACAGACAGCGGGCCGCTGACTGTCGCGGCCTGCTGTTCGGCGGTTGGCTATGCGCGGATTGCGACCGGCGAGAGGTTTTCGCGCCGCTCTGATCGGGTCAGGCAACCACCTGGACAAACTTGCGCTTCGACATTCTGGCACTGCGCGCCGGGGCCACTTCGACCAGGCGCAGCGGACGGATACCGATATTGTCGATTCGCTGGATTTCGCCACCGCTGGTGAGGCTCTGATCACGCCAGACCATCCGCACCCGCTCATCCGAGGTCACCATCGCGGAGCCTTCGACCACCCGCCAGTAGGTGCCAAGGGTCGCAACAGACAGCGGCAGGCTCTGCCCCGGCAAGACGGTCAGATGTTTGACAATGTGATGAGCGCCGGTGTCGAGGGTCTCGCTGCGGCCCCAGCTTTCGGTTTCGATTTCGCTGCTGTTGCGGGAGGCGCCCTCGCTCAGCTGATCGGCGTACCAGCTGGCCAGGCTCGCAGCGTCGCTGACACCGGTTGCGGTCTGGGTCAACTCGGCGGGGCCCTGCGCGCCATCCTTGCGGCTGTGCGGCATGGTCTTGCACCAGGTCGCCTCGCCCGAGACGCTGCCGGCCAACCAGGCCTCCCACTCGGCGTCGCTGGCAACTTCCGGTTCCACCTGCCAGGCCGACATCTCGTCCCAGCCTGCATCCATTTCGACCACGGACAAGCGCGCGGCATGGCACAGGATCGCGCTTTCGAAGGTGCTGCTGCGGGCCCGACGGTAGCTGTCGGCATCAAGCGCGAGGATCCCGTCGACCTTCATACCGCGGGTGGCGGCAGCCTTTGCGGGCATCAGAATGCGGGCGGCGTGTTTCTTGTAGGCGGCCATCAAAGTGTCGAGCCGCGCCAGATAGATACCAGTGCTCCAGAGTTTGGCGGCAGGCTGATCACGCCAGCCATCAAAGGCCGGGTTGCGCTGATCGAGGAAGCTGCTGACCGGGCTGGCGCCTTCTGCGTTGAGGCTGCGTGCACATTCGATATAGCCGTGGCTGCGGCAGGCGCGATCGGTCTGCACGCCAAGCATCACGATATCGCCGTTCTGGGCCGACTGCATCCCCTGAGCCAGAGCATCCTGAAGCTGATCCGCATCGTCAAAATCCTGACCCGCAGGCAGGATCAGCACCAGGCTGTCGGCAGCCGCCTTCAGGCTGTGCAGCGCTGCAATTGTGCCGGCAGCGGTTTTGGTGGCGCCCGGCTCCAGCAGCAGCTGGCCCGCGACCTTCATCGCCTCCATCTGGGTGGCCGCCACCTCGGCAAAAGCGCCGCAGGTGAGCACGGTCGGGGCGTGGAATTCGGCAGTGGCAACGGCCGACAGCAGGGTCTGGAAGCGGCTTTGGACACCGGCAGCATCCTCAAAGTGCATCGGCACCATGTCGGCGCCATTGGTGACATCGGCGTCTGTGGCTCCGGCGAGAACAATGGGATAGATCATGCTGCATTCCTTTCGGCGTATCGTGGCGTGTCTGGCTTGAACCAGGGATGGCGTGTTGATCTCACACTAGGGAAGTCGGTGCTTGCGATCTTCTATCCAGTGGGCGTTTTGAAGCGCGAAAAAGGATAGTACCCGCACAACCTTAGCGTTGGGCCTTGGCACAATTCATCATAGAAATGTTTCAAATTTCCTTAAAATACGGTCGTGACAGGCAGAGATGCCTTGAGTATGTTCCCGATATGTCCGCATCTGCCTCCACCCCTGTGTCGTCGATCCGCAATCTCGGCCCCGCCTTTGAAGAGGCCTGTCGCAAGGCAGGGATCACCTCGGCCGAGGCGCTGCGCGCCCTGGGGGCCGATGCCGCCTACACCCGCCTGCTGGAGGCTGGCAACAGACCGCATTTCATCGGCTATTATGTTCTGGTGATGGCGCTTCAGGGGCGGCCCTGGAACGACTGCAAGGGGGCGGAGAAGGCGGCGCTGCGCAAGCGGTTCGATGCGCTGAAGGCGGGCAGTTTCGATGCCAATCGCTCGGCTCTGGAACGGGCGCTGGACGAGATCGGCGTGATCGAACGGCGCTGAATCCGGGAACATTTGCCGAATGATGCGCGTTGTCCTCGCAACAGCAACCGCACATCCGGGAGAATTCTCATGGATCTTATCCGCATCATCGCCGCCGTCATCCTGCCCCCGCTGGGCGTCTTTCTACAGGTCGGTCTGGGCAAGCATTTCTGGCTGAACATCCTGCTGACCCTGCTTGGCTATATTCCGGGTATCGTCCATGCCGTCTGGGTCATTGCGCGGGAGCCGCAGCATGCCTAACCTGCAGATCCCGCAGGAAGACCGCCTGCAATCGCTTGAGCGGCTGGCCCATGGGATGGACCGCGCATTTCGCTTGCCGGTGATCGGCACGCGCATCGGCTGGGACAGTATCCTGGGGCTGGTTCCCGGCGTCGGCGACGCGCTGGCGCTGGCGCCTGCGGGGTATATCGTGCTCTCGGGCTATCGCATGGGGGCCTCATCCGGGACGCTGGCGCGGATGGTCGGCAACATCGGCATCGACGCGCTGATCGGTACCGTGCCCCTGATCGGTGACATTTTCGACATCGGCTGGAAGGCCAACCTGCGCAATGTTGCCCTGCTGAGGCGGCATCTCGAAAAAAAGACGATGGCGGGCGAGCCTCTGGCCAAACGGCTGGCCCGCAGAGGGTTCGACCATATCAACGCCCCAACCCGCAGAACACTGAAGGCCGCCCGTGATCTACCGCGTCGGCTGCACGCGGGCCGCGCGCGCCCGGCCGCAGAGCCGCGCCACGGCTGATCGCTGCCGCTTACTGGCATCATGACCATCTGATACCCGTGACCGCAAGAAAAAGGCCGCGCCGGATGATCCGGAGCGGCCTTTTCCAATTTTGGTCAGGCTGAAACAGCGGTGGCTTAGCCGACCAGCTCCAGACCGGAGAAGAAATAGGCGATTTCAACCGCTGCGGTTTCCGGTGCGTCGGACCCGTGAACGGAGTTTTCGCCGACGGATTCGGCGAATTCGGCGCGGATGGTGCCGGGAGCCGCGTCTGCGGGGTTGGTCGCGCCCATGATTTCGCGGTTCTTCGCGATGGCGTTTTCACCTTCCAGAACCTGCACAACAACCGGCTCGGAGGACATGAATTCGCAGAGTTCGTCGTAGAAGGGACGCTCAGCGTGGACAGCGTAGAACACGCCGGCCTGCTCTTTGGTCATGTGGATGCGCTTCTGCGCGACGATGCGCAGACCTGCGTCTTCGAATTTCGCGTTGATCTTGCCGGTCAGGTTGCGACGGGTTGCATCGGGTTTGATGATCGAAAAGGTACGTTCCAGAGCCATTTGGCATACTCCTGCAATTTGGGTCGCGGGATGGACCTCCCGGGACCGGAAACTTCGCGCGCCGCCTAGCATGGCTTGCGCGCCATGGGAAGGGGGTTGTTGCACTGCCGCTGCCCCGTGCGGGCCATCGGCGGGCCAAAGTAGCAGGCCAGAGTCGCGACATATATGTCCGTTCGGACGCATCGCGGCACGCTTTGGCCCATTGGACGCCCCGAGGCCAATTGACAGCACCGGGTCACTGGGTCACACCGCTGCCATGTTACGTATCAGCGATATCTCCTATGCGGTCGAAGGCCGTCTATTGTTCGATGGCGCCAGCGCCACGATCCCCACAGGCCACAAGGTCGGATTGGTGGGCCGCAACGGCACCGGCAAGACCACCCTGTTCCGCCTCATCCGCAATGAGCTCTCGCTGGAATCCGGCAGCATCTCGCTGCCCAGCCGGTCGCGCATTGGCGGTGTCGCGCAGGAGGCGCCAGCCTCGGGTGTGTCGCTGATCGATACGGTGCTGGCCGCCGATACCGAGCGCGCCGAGCTGCTGGCGGAGGCCGAGACCGCCCAGGATCCGGGCCGGATTGCCGAAATCCAGACCCGCCTTGCCGATATCGACGCCTGGTCCGCCGAAGCCCGCGCCGCCTCGATCCTGAAGGGGCTGGGGTTTGACTATGAGGCGCAGCAGCGCCCCTGTTCGGATTTCTCCGGCGGCTGGCGGATGCGGGTCGCGCTGGCGGCGGTGCTGTTTTCGCAGCCCGATCTGCTGCTGCTCGATGAGCCGACCAACTATCTGGACCTGGAAGGCGCGCTGTGGCTGGAGGCCTATCTGGTCAAGTATCCGCACACCGTGATCATCATCAGCCACGACCGCGAGCTGCTGAACCGCTCAGTGAATGGCATCCTGCATCTCGAAGATCTCGGGCTGACGTTTTATTCCGGCAACTATGATCAGTTTGCCCGCCAGCGCGCTGCCAACCGCGCCAATCAGGCGGCACAGGCAAAGAAGCAGGACGCCCGCCGGGCGCATTTGCAGGCCTTTGTCGACCGGTTCAAGGCCAAGGCAAGCAAGGCCAAACAGGCGCAGAGCCGCGTCAAGATGCTGGAGAAGATGGAGACCATCCGCGCGCCCGAAGACGCCGCGCGCACAGTCTTCACCTTTCCCGAACCCGAAGAACTGTCGCCGCCGATCATCGCCACCGAGGGCGCATCGGTGGGCTATGACGGCACCACGATCCTGAGTCGGCTGGACCTGCGCATTGATCAGGACGACCGCATTGCGCTTCTGGGCAAAAACGGTGAGGGCAAATCCACCCTCTCCAAGATGCTGTCGGGCCGGCTGGATGTAATGACGGGCAAGATGACCCAGTCCAGCAAGCTGCGGATCGGCTTCTTTGCCCAGCATCAGGTCGATGAGCTGCATATTGACGAAACCCCGTTGCAGCATCTGCAACGCGAACGCCCCAATGAGGGCCAGGCCCGTCTGCGCGCAAGGCTGGCAGGCTTTGGTCTCGGGTCGGATCAGGCGGATACCGAGGTCGGGCGCCTCTCTGGTGGGCAAAAGGCGCGTCTGTCGCTGCTGTTGGCCACCCTGCCCGCGCCGCATCTGCTGATCCTCGACGAGCCGACCAACCACCTGGATATCGAAAGCCGCGAGGCGCTGGTGGAGGCGCTGACCGCCTATTCCGGCGCGGTCATTCTGGTCAGCCACGATATGCACCTGCTCAGCCTTGTTGCCGACCGGCTGTGGCTGGTCTCCGGCGGCACGGTGAAACCCTATGAGGGCGATCTGCCCTCCTACCGCGATCTGCTGCTTACACGGGACAAACCGGCGGGCAAATCCAAGGCCAAGGCGGAAAAGCCCAAACGCCCGTCGCGCGATGCGCTACAGGCGCTGCGCGCCGAGGTGCGCAAAGGCGAGGCACGGCTGGAGAAGGTCAGCGAAATGCGCGACAAACTGGCCAAGAAACTGGCCGATCCTGCCCTCTATGACGAAGATCGCAAGGATGAGGCGCTGGTCTGGCAGCGCAAATACGCCGAGGTGATGGAGGCGCAGGACCGGGCAGAGGATCTGTGGCTGAAGGCGGTTGAAAAACTGGAAAAGGCAGAAGCGCTATGATCGATACCGCCTTTCTGATCACCTCCTTTGTGACGCTGTTCGTGATTGTCGATCCGATTGGATTGACGCCGATCTTTCTGGCGCTGACCCAGGGCATGACGCCAGCGCAGCGGCGGGCGATTGCCCTGCGCTCCACCATCACCGCTGCGGTGCTGCTGGCGGTGTTTGCGGCCTTTGGCGAGGCGGTGCTGGGGTTTGCCGGGATTTCCATGGCCGCCTTTCGCATCGCGGGCGGCGTTCTGCTGTTCCTGACCGCGCTCGACATGTTGTTTGAACGTCGCAACAAGCGGCGCGAAGACCGCAGCGAGGAAGATGACTTTGACGATCCCTCGGTCTTTCCACTGGCGATCCCGCTGATTGCCGGGCCGGGCTCAATTGCCACGGTGATCCTGCTGACCGGTCAGCAGCCGGGGTTTGCCGGATTTGCCATGGTGATGGCGGTGGTCTTTGCAGTGCTGAGCATCCTGTTGCTGATGTGCCTGTTTTCCGGCCTGTTTGAACGGCTGCTGGGCAAGACCGGCATTACTGTTGTGACACGGCTGCTGGGGATGCTGCTGGCCGCGCTGTCGGTGCAATTCGTGCTGGACGGGTTGCAGGCCTTTGGATTTGCCGGGGGCTGAGCCTCTCGCAACTTTCCGGGTGCCTCCCCATATTGAGGGGAGAGATCGGCGCAAGGCAGGAGAAACAGGTTGGACGGCATCGAAACTCCACGATTGATCTATCTGGTCTTGCTGCTAGTCGCGGTTGGCTCTTGGGTGTTTGTGCAGAACCGGCAGGGGCTGGGCAAAACCGTGCAGCAGCTGGCGATCTGGGCGTTCATCTTTCTTGGCGTGATAGCCGGTTACGGCCTGTGGGAGGACATCCGCAGCACGGTGCAGCCGCAGCAGGTGGTGATGCGCGACGAGGGGCGCGTGGATGTGCCGCGTGCGCGCGACGGGCATTATTATCTGACCGTCGATGTCAACGAGGTGCCGGTGCGCTTCCTGGTCGATACCGGCGCCAGCGCCGTGGTGCTGAACGGTGAAGATGCCCGACGGGTTGGCATTGATCCCGAAAGCCTTGCCTATCTGGGACGGGCGCGCACCGCCAATGGCGAGGTGCGCACTGCGCTGGCCACGGTCAAGAGCATGTCGCTGGGCGGCATCACCGACCGCGACATCACGCTTTCGGTGAACGAGGGGCAGATGGATCAGTCGCTCCTGGGGATGGATTACCTGCAACGCTGGTCCAGCATCGAGATCCGCAACGGATCGCTGATCCTGACGCGCTGAGGCCAGCGCCGCCCCCCTTTCGCGGGTTGATACCTAGGCGGTTTTCTCGGCCTTTTTCTCCCAGCGCCCGCTCTCTTCGGACCAATATTGCGCTGAGCATCCCGCATCGGTGAGGGATTTCCACTGCACCCGTGCGCGGGCCACCGCGTCCGGGTTGGTGCCGTCAAACAGAATGCAGACCCGCTCCAGCGCGGCAACCTCCTCCGCCGTGACCTCGGCGCCATCCACCGCCATCAGGCAGCTGGTACCGGGCACCGGCGTCGTCTCATGGCTGAGCAGAACGGGCTGAAGCGCATCATGGGGGCCGCCGAGAATACCATGCGGAAGAAACTGCTCCTCCGGTCCAAGCCACAGCCGTTCGTCCAGCTGCGTGATCCGCGGCAGGTCCACCCCGCGCACGACAATGCGCCACCCGGCGCCAAGCGCCTTGTCGAGGAGGACCGGCAGCGTCTCTTCAAGCGAACGCCGGGTCAGATGGTAGAAATAGGCCGCCCCCATGGTCTGTATCTCTGCCTGTCTCAGTCCGTCTCGAACATATTCTGCACCAGCCGGTTCAACGCCATGACGCCCCAGCCGGTCGCGCCTTTGGGGGCGTAGTCGGTGTCTGTCTTGACCGAGGCGACGCCTGCGATATCCAGATGGATCCAGGGGGTGTCTTCCTTGACGAAACGTTGCAGGAACTGCGCGGCGGTGATCGACCCGGCCGGGCGTCCACCGATGTTCTTCATGTCGGCAATGCGCGATTTCAGCATGTCGTCATAGGCCTTGCCCAGAGGCATCCGCCAGGCGCCCTCACCCTCGGCTTCGGCGGCTTTCAGGAAGCGGTTGCAGAAGGTGTCGTCATTGGAGAAGACGCCCGCGTTTTCATGGCCAAGGCCGATGATAATGGCGCCAGTCAGGGTGGCGAGGTCGATCATGCCCACCGGTTTGAAGCGCTCCTGCGCGTACCACATCACGTCGCAGAGAACCAAGCGCCCCTCGGCGTCGGTATTGATCACCTCGACGGTGTCGCCCTTCATGGATCTGATGACATCGCCCGGGCGGGTCGCATTGCCAGACGGCATGTTCTCGACCAGCCCGACAAGACCGACCACATTGGCTTTCGCCTTGCGCAGGGCCAGCGCCCGCATGGTGCCCGCAACAACGCCTGCACCGCCCATATCCATGGTCATGTCTTCCATGCCCGCGCCCGGTTTCAGCGAGATGCCGCCAGTGTCAAACACCACGCCCTTGCCCACCAGCGCCAGCGGTGCGGCATCGGTTTCGCCGCCGTTCCACTGCATCACCACCACTTTCGACGGGCTGTCGGACCCCTGCCCCACGCAGAGCAACGTCCGCATGCCCAGCTCTTCCAGCTGGTCCTCGTCGAGCACCTCAACCTTCAGTCCGAGGCTTTCCATCTCCGCCAGCCGATTGGCAAATTCGGTAGTGGTCAGCACATTGGCCGGCTCATTGACCAGATCGCGGGTCATGTGGACACCTTCGGCCACGGCTGCCAGCGGGCCATAGGCGGCCTCGACATCGGCGGGGGATTTATGGGCGATCACCACCTCGGCGTCGGAGGGGGCCTTGTCGCCGGTCTTGTGATCGTCAAAGCGATAGTCGCGCAGCGCCATCCCCAGCGCCAGATCCGCAGCGCGTGGCATGGAGCCTGCCATCACCGTCACCGATTTTCCATCGCTGCGCGCGGCCAGCTTGGCGCCGGCCTTGCGCGCCTCGATCGCGCTGATCTTGCGCGGGGTGACCAGAATATCCAGCGCCTCGGCTTTCATGCCAGCGGGCCAGGCCAGCGAAATCACATCGCCCGCCTTGGCCTTCTCAAAACCTTTTGCTTCAACCAGACGTGCCAGCGCCCCTTTGGTCAACCGGTTTGCCGTGCGCGCTGCCTGCCCCAATGTCCCCTCCGGGGTGATCTGAACCACCACACGGCCCTCAATCTCGGAGAGGGTCTTGGGATCAAATTCGACAAAACGTGTAGGGGTCAGCGGACGCATGTGCGGGGCTCCTGTCAGGGTCAATTCCTCAATCCCCAACAGGTAGCCTGCCTGTGCGACAATGACTAGGGCCAGATATGGTTTGACCGCCGTCGAAGGATGCGCTGAACGGGCTAGCGGGCGGCCACCGGCCGACTGTCGCGCGTCCGCAGAATGCAGTTTTCCCCGGCCAACAAATCCTCTAAGGTCTCCTCAAAACAAGGGCAGTAGGATCTGGGGGGATCGCGTGTCACGATACGACAGATATGTGCTGTCCCAATACCTGCTGTTTTTTGGGTTCTTTGCCTTGATTCTGGTGGCCGTATTCTGGATCAACCGCGCGGTGGTGCTGTTTGACCGGCTGATCGGCGACGGGCAGTCGGCCTTGGTTTTCCTGGAATTCACCGCCCTTGCCCTGCCGAATCTGGTGCGTATGGTGCTGCCGGTTGCGGCCTTTGCCGCATCGGTCTGGGTGACCAACCGGCTCAACAGCGAAAGCGAACTGACGGTTCTGCGGGCCACCGGCACCAGCCCCTGGCAGATGGCGAAACCGGCGCTGGCCTTTGGCCTGATCACCGCGCTGATGATGTCGATCCTTACCCATGTTCTGCTGCCTGCCTCTATCGCGACGCTGGAGCAGCGCGAATCCGAGGTCGCCCGCAACGTGACGGCCAAGCTGCTGAGCGAGGGTGATTTCCTGCATCCGGCGCGCGGCGTCACCTTTTACATTGGTCGGATTGACCCCGATGGGACGCTCAATGACGTGTTCCTGTCCGATCGCCGCAACCCGGCAGAAAGCGTCACCTATACCGGCGGCAAGGCCTATCTGGTGCGCGACGACGACAGGACCCATCTGGTGATGGTTGATGGCATGTCACAGCGTATCGACGCTGAGACCCAGCGCCTGTCTTCCACCATTTTTTCCGATTTTTCCTATGATATCAGTAGCCTTGCCAACAAAGCTGAAGAAAAGACCCGCAATATCCGCGCCATCCCCAGCCTTGAGTTGCTGCGCGAGATGCCGAAGCTGATCGCCGATGGCCCCTATAGTGCCGGCGCGCTGGCCGAAGAGCTGCACCTGCGGTTTGCCCGTGCCCTGGTCTGTGTCGCTGTGGTGCTGATCGGCTTTGCCTCCCTGATGCTGGGCGGTTTCTCGCGATTTGGGGTCTGGCGGCAGGCGCTTCTTGCCTTTGTGCTGCTGATCTTTGTCGAGGGGCTACGCGGCGTGGTCTCCGAGCCGGTGCTGCACAACGCCGATTTCTGGCCGCTGATCTACCTGCCGACGCTGATCGGGCTGCTGGTCGGGCTGGCGTTTCTGCAATTGGCGGCCAAGCCGCTGGGACCGCTGCTGGCGCGGCGGCGCCATAGCCGCCAAACCCGCAGGGAGCGCGCCACATGACACTGGACCTGTATTACGCGCGCCGCTTTTTGCAATGGTTTGCAGTGATTTGCGGCGTCCTGTTAACGCTTGTGATGTTGATCGACCTGAATGAGCAGATCCGCCGGTTTGAGGCGCAGGACCTGTCGCTTGGCCAGCTGTTCGGCCTGACGCTGCTCAATACCCCTGCGGCGCTGAGTGAATTTCTGCCGTTGATCATGATCCTCACCACCATCGTGCTGTTCATCGGGCTGGCGCGCAGCAGCGAGCTGGTGGTGACCCGCGCCATTGGCCGCTCGGGCATCCGCGCGCTGGCGGCTCCGGTGCTGCTGGCGGCGCTGATCGGGGTGCTGGCTGTCAGCACATTGAACCCGATCGTGGCGGCGACCTCCAACCGCTACCGCGATCTGGCGGAGACCTACCGCAACGGCGGCCCGGCGGCGCTGTCGCTTACCGGTGAGGGCTTGTGGCTGCGGCAGGGCGGCGCGTTGGGGCAATCGGTCATCCACGCCACCGGCTACAGCGGCGATACCGGCGATATCACGCTCCATGATGTGACGATCCTCTCTTACGGCCCCGAAGGCCGCCCGATCCGCCAGACGCTTGCGGAACAGGCGACGCTGGATGGCGGCGACTGGGTGCTGACCAAGGCCAAGGTCTGGCCGCTCATCGTGGGTGTGAACCCCGAGACCAACGCCGAGCGGCACCCGACACTGCGCCTCTCGACCACGCTGACATCGGAGCGGATTCGCGACACGCTGGGCACTGCGACCGGGATCTCCGTCTACGATCTGCCCGCCACGATCCGCGAGCTGTCCGAGGCCGGGTTCTCCACCAAGCGCTATGAGGTCTGGTTACAGGTCGAACTGGCGCGACCGCTGTTCCTGATCGCCATGGCGCTGGTTGGCGCCGCCTTTACCATGCGCCATACGCGGTTTGGCGGCACCGGTCTGGCGGTTCTGACAGCGGTGCTGCTGGGGTTCGGGCTTTATTTCCTGCGCAATTTCGCCCAGATCCTGGGGGAAAACGGCCAGATCCCCGTGGCGCTGGCCGGCTGGGCACCGCCGGTGGCAGCGATCCTGCTGACGATGGGGTTACTCTTACATGCCGAGGACGGATAACATGCGCCGCGCCCTGCTACTCTCGACGGTTCTGCCCTGGCTGGCGGTTGGCCAGCTGGCGCTGAGCGATGTCGCCCATGCCCAGAGCGCCCGCCCCGGCGCCGCTGCGCAATCGGCTGATACGCCCGCAATTCTGGTGGCAGACCAGCTGTTCATCACCCCGGATCGTACCCTGGTGGCCGAAGGCAATGTCGAAGCGTTCCAGGGCGATGTCAGGCTCCGGGCGCGGAAGATCACTTTTGATCAGACCCAAGGCGCCCTGCAGATCGAAGGCCCCATTCGCATCGACGAAGGCGGCGACATCACCATTCTGGCTGATGCTGCCGAGCTGGACCGGGATCTGCGCAATGGCCTGCTGGTCGGCGCGCGCATGGTGTTTCAGCAGCAGCTGCAACTGGCCTCCCTGCAGATGACCCGCGTTGGCGGCCGCTACACGCAGCTTTACAAAACCGCCGTCACCTCCTGCCATGTCTGCACCGACGGGCGGCCGCCGCTCTGGCAGATCCGAGCCGAACGGATCACCCACGATCAGCAGGAGCGCCAGCTCTATCTGGAGAACGCCCAGCTGAGGATCTTGGACACGCCGGTGTTCTATTTCCCCGGCATCCGCCTGCCCGACCCGACGCTGGAGCGGGCCAATGGATTTCTGATTCCGTCGATCCGCACCACCTCGAACCTCGGCACCGGGGTAAAACTGCCGTATTTCCTGACCATCGGCCCACATCGTGACCTGACGCTGTCGCCCTACCTGTCGTCGCGTACCCGGACGCTGGACATGCGCTATCGTCAGGCCTTCCGCCGTGGCGAGATCGAAATCAACGGCGCCTATACCCGGGATGAGCTCTACCGGGGCGAGGATCGCGGCTATGTCTTTGCCGAGGGGACCTTTGACCTGCCCAATGCGTTCAAGCTGCGGTTCGATCTCAAGACGGTGTCGGATGATGCCTATCTGGTCGACTACGGCCTGCGTGATCTGGACCGCCTCCGCTCCGAGGTTGTGGTGACCAAGGTCGAGCGCGACAGCCTGTTCCGCGCCAGCGCGATTTCCTACAAGACACTGCGCGATAGCGAAAATCAGGATCTGATCCCGTCCTCCGTCGGCAACCTCTACTATGAGCGGCGTTTTTTCCCGACGCAGATCGGCGGCGAGCTGCGCCTGTCACTGGAAACCCACGGTCATAACCGAACCTCCGACATCCGGGGCAACCTGACCGATCCGGGCGGCCGCGATATTGGCCGGGCGACATTTGATGTGGACTGGAACCGCAGCTGGCGCTTTGCCAACGGGCTGGTGGCGGACTGGTCGCTGGGCGCTGCGGCGGATGCCTTTGCGGTCTATGACGACGATGTCTTTGCCAATAACACCTCGCGCTTCAGCCCACGCAGCGCGCTCACCTTCCGCCTGCCGATGACCCGGCGGGAGCAGTCCGGCGCCACGCAGTTTCTGGAACCGATCCTGCAGATCGGCTGGACTGATACCGGCGATACCGCTGTCCCCAACGACGAAAGCAATTTCGTGGAGTTCGACCGGGGCAACCTGCTGGATCTGTCGCGGTTTCCGGCCACCGATGCGCGCGAGGACGGGGTGACGGTGGCTTTCGGGCTGAACTGGGCGCGGTTCTCGCCCAGTGGCTGGCAGGCCTCGGCCACCATCGGGCAGGTGTTCCGCGACAGCGACGATGGTCGGTTCACCAAGAGCTCCGGCCTCGGCGGCACCTCCTCCGACCTCCTGATGGCCGCGCAGCTGAAGCTGAACGATGATCTGGCGATCACCACGCGGGGCCTGTTGAACGGCTCACTCAACTTCTCCAAGGCGGAGGTGCGCGGCGACTGGATGACCGACCGCAGCCGCCTGACCGGCACCTATATGTGGCTGGGCACCGATCCCGCCGAAGGCCGCGCCGAGGAGGTCTCCGAACTCTGGTTCGACGGTGCCTATGAGGTCAGCCCCGGCTGGACCGCCAGCGCCAATCTGCGCTACGACATCTCTGACGCCCGGGCCACCCGCGCAGGCCTCGGGCTGGTCTATTCCAACGAATGCGTGACGGTCGATCTTTCGGTCAACCGGCGCTATACATCGACAACAAGTGTTGAGCCGACAACGGATTTCGGCTTTACCATCGCGTTAAACGGGTTTTCCGTGGACAGCGGCAGCAAGAAGTACAGGCGATCATGCAAAAACACCTGAGTTTCCGGCCCCAAGATGCGGCCCCCTTCGTTCAGCGACTGACCCAGACCGCAACAGCCGTGGCGCTGGTAGCGGCGGTGATCTTCGCCCCCGCCCCCGCCGCCCTGGCACAGGGGCTGTTTGCCCCGGCGGTGACGGTGAATGACGCAGTGGTCACAAATTACGAGCTGCAACAGCGCGCCCGGTTCCTGACCCTGCTGCGCGATCCGGGCGATCCGCTGGAAAAAGCCCGCGAAGACCTTATCGAGGACCGGTTGAAACTCGACGTTCTGGCCCAGGCCGGGATCGAGCCGACCGAAGAAGAAATTGTCGCAGGTATGACCGAACTGGCCGGCCGCGCCAATCTCAGCCTGCAGGAATTCCTGAATGTGCTGGGTCAGAATGGCGTTGCACCTGAAACCCTGCGCGATTTCACCCGTGTGGGCATCGCATGGCGCGAATATGTTGCCGCTCGCTATCTGGCACAGGCCCGCCCCAGTGAGGAAGAGATCGACCGCGCCATGGGGCTTGCCGGTTCCGGTGGTGTCGAGGTGCTCCTGTCCGAGCTGATCATGCCGATCAACGCGCAGAATGCCGCCCAGGTCGAGGATATCGCCCAACAGGTCAGCCGGATCACCACCACCGGCGCGTTTTCGCAGGCCGCGCGGCAATATTCGGCCACGGCCACCCGGCAAAGCGGCGGACGGCTGCCCTGGATGCCGCTGACCAACCTGCCCCCCCAGCTGCAACAGGTCGTCCTGGCGCTGCGCCCCGGTGAAGTCACTGCGCCGCTGCCGCTGGATGGCGCGGTTGCCCTGTTCCAGCTCCGTGATCTGCGCGAAACCAGCGGCGCCGCACCCAGCTACGCCGCCATCGAATACGCGGCCTACTATCTGCCCGGAGGCCGCACCCCCGAGGCGCTGGCCGCTGGCACCAAGGTGGTCAATGCGGTTGACAGCTGCGATGATCTCTATGGTGTGGCCAAGGGTCAGGATCCCTCTGTACTGGACCGCGAAACCCTGGCGCCGGGTGAGATCCCGCAGGATATCGCCATTGAACTTGCCAAGCTCGACCCTAATGAGACCTCGCTGGCGCTGACCCGCAACAATGGCCAGACCCTGATGCTGCTGATGCTCTGTGGCCGCACCGCTGAAGTGAACGCCGAAGCCAGCCGCGAAAGCGTCGGCAATGCGCTGACCCAGCAACGGCTCGGCGCCTTTGCCGACAGCCTTCTGGAACAGCTGAAAGCCGACGCGCGGATCAGCGGAGAATGAGCCGCCCTGCCCGCCCCTTGCCCATCGCGCTCAGCTGTGGGGAGCCGGCGGGCATCGGCCCGGAGCTGGCGGTCAAAGCCTGGCAGGACTTGCGCGACAGTTGCCCGTTCCTGTGGCTGGGCGATCCGCGACACCTGCCCACGGGAACAGACTGGCAAGAGATCGACAATGCCGCTGAGGCCGTCGATGTCAGTGCCAGCGCTATGCCTGTGCTGCGGGTCGACTTTGCCGCCCCAACCGTGCCCGGACAGCTCAACCCCGACAATGCCGCCGGTGTCATCCGCGCCATTGAGGCCGGTGTCGCGCTGGTGCAATCCGGCGAGGCCAGCGCGCTCTGCACCGCGCCGATCCACAAGAAGGCGCTGATTGACGGCGCCGCATTTGCCTACCCCGGCCATACCGAGTTTCTCGCCCATCTGGGCGGCACGCCAAATGTCGTCATGATGTTGGCAAGCCCGGAGCTGCGGGTGGTGCCCGCCACCATCCATATCCCCCTATCACAGGTCCCGCAGCAGCTGACGGCCGACGGCCTGCGCCGCACGATTGAAATCACCGCGCAGGGGCTGCGGGACCAGTTTGGCCTGGCCCACCCCCGGATTGCAGTTGCGGGGCTGAACCCCCACGCCGGTGAAGATGGCGCCATGGGCCACGAAGAGCTGGATTGGATGCGCGGGCTGATTGCCGATATGCAGGGCGGCGCCTATACGCTCTCTGGGCCGCACCCTGCCGACACGATGTTCCATGCCGCTGCACGCGCGCGTTATGACGCGGCGATCTGCATGTATCACGATCAGGCGCTGATCCCGATCAAGACGCTCGATTTCGATCGCGGCGTCAATGTCACGCTGGGGCTGCCGTTCATCCGCACCTCGCCGGATCACGGCACTGCCTGCGATATCGCCGGTCAGGGGATCGCCAACCCCTCCAGCCTGATCGAGGCGCTGCGGCTGGCGCAATCCATGGCACAGCGTCGGACCCCAAACGCGGCCAGCAGCACTTGAAACTTCTTCTGGCCGGAAATATCCCCGCCGGAGGCATGAAAATCTAAGGCGCAGCCGCTGCGCCCCGTCCCAAGGTACAGATGATATGAGCGCTATCGACTCCCTTCCTCCCCTGCGTGAGGTGATCGAGACCCACCAGCTCTCGGCGCGCAAATCGCTGGGGCAGAATTTTCTTCTGGATCTGAACCTGACGGCAAAAATTGCCCGCCAGGCCGGCGACCTCAGCGAATGCGACGTGCTGGAAATCGGTCCCGGTCCCGGCGGTCTGACCCGCGGTCTGCTGGCCGAAGGCGCGCGGCGCGTGCTGGCGGTGGAGAAGGACAGCCGCTGCATCCCCGCACTCGCAGAGGTGGCCGCGGCCTATCCGGGCCGGTTGCAGGTCATCGAAGGTGACGCGCTGGAGGTGAACCCGCTCACCCATCTGACACCGCCCATCCGTATCGCCGCCAACCTGCCCTACAACGTCGGCACCGAACTGCTGGTGCGCTGGCTGACACCAAAGGCCTGGCCGCCCTTCTGGCAGAGCCTGACGCTGATGTTCCAGCGCGAGGTCGCCGAACGGATCGTCGCGCAGCCCGGCAGCAAGGCCTATGGACGACTGGCGCTGCTGGCGCAGTGGCGCGCCGATGCCCGCATCGTGCTGTCGCTGCCGCCCGAGGCCTTCAGCCCGCCACCTAAGGTCCATAGCGCGGTGGTGCATCTGAAAGCGCTGGAGGCACCCCGGTATCCGGCAGATGCCGGCACCCTGAACAAGGTGGTGGCCGCCGCCTTCAACCAGCGCCGCAAGATGCTGCGCGCCAGTCTCAAGAGCGTGAGCCCCGATATTGAGGATCACCTTGTGGCGGTGGGCATTCCACCAACCGAGCGGGCGGAACAGGTCGGGCTGGAAGCCTTCTGCGCGCTGGCGCGAAGCCTGAAGAACGAATCCTGACCAGCCACGCCAGACAGGCAACGACATCCATCCCAGTCTGTCCGCAATGTGACTGACAAGAGAAAAGCCCGGTCTCAGCTGAGACCGGGCTTTTTATCTATCCCTGTATCCTTCGATCCGGTCGAACGGCCGGTCTGCGGATTATTCGGCCGCTTCGGGAGCGTCTTCAGCCGTGGGTTTCGGCTTGGGCTTGCGCCGAGGTGCTGGTTTGCGTTCCGGTGCCGCGGCCCCATCTGCTGCCGGGGCATCGGCGCCCGCCTTGGGCGCGTCCGCGTTTGCCTCATCTGTCGAGCCACTGTCAGGCTTGTCGCCCTCAGCTTTGGGCTTGCGGCTGCGCGGTTTGCGCGCTGCTGGCTTTGCCGGTTTGCTGTCGCCGTCGCTGTCGGCGGCGGACTGATCGCGGCTCTCGGGTGTTTCCACCAGGCCACTGTCACCATTGCCATCGCGCGGATCCATCACGTCGGGCTGGGGCGCGGCGGACGGATCGTCGGAGCGGCTGCCCGCCTCGCGTTCCTGGCGCTCCAGACGCTCTGCGCGTTCACGGTCCCGCTCAGCCTGACGCTCGCGGTTCTGGCGTTCCTGCTCTTCGCGACGCGCATCAATTTCGCGTTGCGCTTCGTTCAGCATGCGCAGGTAATGCTCAGCATGCTGTTGGAAATTCTCGGTGGCAACGCGATCATTACTCAGCTGGGCATCGCGCGCCAGCTGATTGTATTTGTCGATGATCTGTTGCGGCGTTCCGCGTACCTTGCCTTCGGGGCCGGAGCTGTCGAACACGCGGTTGACAACATTTGCGCCTGCTGGGCGGTTCCGGTTCGACTTGGAACGCGAACGTGATTTGGACGATCTCATATGCCTAACGTCAGCCTTGATTGTATTTGTCGTGGATCCATACCAGCGCGCCTCTGCGCCGGATCATCGACCATTTTGGGCTTGATGTCGCCGGGAGGTATTCTTTACCTCACCCTAAAGCGACTTCTTTGAGTAATCATGTTCCGCCCTTTCAGACAAGGGGGTCCAGGCGATTATCGGTGCTTTTTCTTACGAAACTGCAAATTCAGGCCATTTTCACGGGTTTAGGAGCTGTTTTGGCCACAGCTGCGGCCACAGACCACCCGGTCGCGCCCATCCATATCCGGCAGGATGCGGACCTCTTTCAACCCGGCCGACAGCAGAAGATCACTGACCGCCGTACCCTGCGTCGGGCCGATCTCCAGAAAGACCCGCCCCCCTGCGGCCAGATGATCGCCGAGATCGGCGGCGATGGTCCGATAGGCGCCAAGCCCGTCGCCGCCATCCGTCAGCGCCATCTCCGGCTCATGGGCGCGCACCTCATCCGAAAGCTCCGGCATTTCGTCAAGCGCGATATAGGGCGGGTTGGAGACAATCAGATCGAACTTCCCCTCGACGGCGGAAAACCAGTCCGACTGCAGGATTTCGGCACGCGCCTCAACCCGGTGCAGCACCGCATTGGCGCTCGCCTGAAGGCAGGCAGCTTCGCTCAGATCGACGCCAACGCCGGTCGCGGCACGCTGCTCGGCCAGCAGGGTGACCAGAATGCAGCCCGAACCAAGGCCGAGGTCCAGCACCCGCGAGAACGGTTCGGCCAATGCCGCCTCGATCAGGGTTTCGGTTTCAGGACGCGGATCCAGCACATCGCCGGAGACCTTAAAGCGGCGGCCATAAAACTCCCGCTCGCCAATCAGCTGAGACACCGGCACCCGGATGGCGCGCAGGGCGATGAGCTGCTCATAGCGCTCGGCGATTTCAGGCGCCAGATCTTCGGGCGCGATCAGGGTCACGCGGCTGGCCTCGATCCGGGCGGCATGGGCCAGCAGGATCCGCGCATCACGCGCCGGGTCCGGCACACCGGCCGCGCGCAGCCGGGCCGCAGCGGCAGCCATCGCCTGAGCGGCTGTCTGAGGCGCGTTCATTGGCCCATCTCGGCCAGCAGCCGCGCCTGATCGTCCGCTGTCAGCGCGTCGATGATCTCGTCCAGATCGCCCTGCATGATCTGGTCAAGCTTATAGAGCGTCAGGTTGATACGATGATCCGACATCCGGCCCTGCGGAAAGTTGTAGGTACGGATCCGCTCCGACCGGTCGCCAGAGCCGACCTGACTGGCGCGATCGGCGGACCGTTCACTGTCGATGCGCTGGCGCTCCAGATCGTAAAGCCGCGTGCGCATGACCTGCATCGCGATCTCGCGGTTGCGGTGCTGCGATTTCTCGGAGCTGACCACAATAATACCGGTGGGAATATGGGTGATCCGCACCGCGGAATCGGTGGTGTTCACATGCTGGCCACCGGCCCCGGAGGCGCGCATGGTGTCGATCCGAAGATCCGCCGGATCAATGCGCAGATCGACATCCTCCGCCTCGGGCAGCACCGCAACCGTGGCGGCAGAGGTGTGGATGCGCCCGCCGGATTCGGTCACCGGAACGCGCTGCACGCGGTGGACACCGGACTCATATTTCAACCGGGCAAAGACGTTTTCGCCTTTGACATGGGCGACCACCTCTTTCAGCCCGCCGAGTTCGGTTGTCTGTTCCTCGATGATGTCAAACCCCCAGCCCCGCGCCTCGGCGTAGCGCTGATACATGCGCAGCAGATCCCCGGCGAACAGGGCCGCCTCATCGCCGCCGGTGCCGGGGCGGATTTCCAGAATGGCCGGGCGGCTGTCGGCCTCATCCCGGGGCAGCAGCGCCAGTTGTAGCGCATGTTCGGCCTCGGGCAGCGCCGCGCGCAGCTGGGGCAGCTCCTCCTCCGCCAGCGCCGCCATATCGGGATCGGCGAGCATGTCTTCTGCTTCCTGAAGATCGGACAGCAGGCGGCGATAGGCGCTGATCTGCTCGGCAACCGGGCGCAGATCGGAATATTCCTTGGCCAGAGCCGCAATATCGCCGCCTGCGACACCCTCTGCCATTGCGGCCTCAAGATACTGAAACCGTTGTAAAATCTGCTCGAGGCGGTCTTCGGGGATCATGCGTGCAATATCCGTATCGATCTGTCTTTTGCGCAAGGCTGCCCTTGTGATATGCTAGGGTCATGCAACATGCCAGTCCTCATATTGCGGGAAAGGATCATGCGCAGCGCCGCCTGCCTGAGCTTGGGTGGCTGCCCCCTGCGACACCAGGCCTGCCCCGCTCTTTGCTGTATCTGCTGGGGTTTGCGCTGTCGTGGAGCGCAACCGCGTCGCCCATTCAGGCCGATGTTGTCGCGCCAAATGGGCGCACGATCGACTGTTATTGCACCGACAAGAGCGGCAGCCGGGTTGAGCTGGGCGAATTTGTCTGCCTGCAGGTCGACGGGCGCATGTTCACGGCCCAATGTCAGATGTCGCTGAATGTGCCGATGTGGCGCGAAGTTCAGGCGGGCTGCCTTGCGGCTGAGGCTGATACGGCGCCGGCCATCTCGACGGCTGCGGAGCCGCTGCCGCGGATCTGATCCCACCGATATGCGTTTGTTGAGATTGGCCTGTCATATCAGACCGGGCAGCATACGCGGCCGGGGGATCCGCATCAGGGCACTATTGCGGTGCGGGCGCCATCTGCGCGATCCAGCTGTTGATCCGGTCATTGTTGGCGCCCAGATCGGAGCGGCCAAACCGCAGACGGGCATAGACTTTCAGCAGATCGCCATCCTGCCGCGCGGTGGTGTAATCGGGAAAGCCCAGAAACCGCGTACGCGTCACATAGGTGACCATCTCATCCTCAACCGAACCGGCCAGCACACGGGTGCGCGGAGCGTTGCTGGCAACGTTGTGGAACCGCTCCAGCCCGTCCTCGCCACTGCGCAGCACCCGGAACACGCCACCGCGAAAGGTCTTGTCTTCGGTGAATTCCGGCTGGGTGTTCCAGTCCAGCGGATCGCTGGGCGCCAGTCGGATAAACCCGAGCACCACAACGACTGCCGCGATGCTCAGCCAGACAAATATCATCACTCGACCCATATGGTCCGCTCTCCCTCGTGGCGGCTGCCACTGGACAGCCGGCCTTATTTGGTTGTCACACCCGGCAGCACACAGAGCAGCTCATACAGCAGGTTGGCCGCTGTCAGCGCCGTGTTGCCCGACGTGTCATAAGGCGGCGATACTTCGACCATATCGCAGCCCACAATATTCAAACCCCGCAGGGCGCGGATCAGTTCCAGCGCCTGCGGTGTGGTCAGCCCACCGATTTCCGGCGTGCCGGTACCCGGTGCATAGGCCGGGTCCAGACTATCGATATCATAGGAGACATAGACCGGCCTATTGCCGATATCGCGACGAATTTCCGCACCCATCCCGTGCAGGGAGCGGTTCCACAGCTCGCTTGCGGGGAAATGCTGAAACCCCCAGCGCTGCGCCTCCTTGAAATCATCCGCCCCGTAGCCTGTGCCGCGCAGGCCGATCTGATAGGTCTTGTCCGCGACGATCAGCCCCTCTTCATAGGCGCGCCTGAAGACCGTCCCGTGGGTCTCGCGCTCACCGAACATATCGTCGTTCACATCCGCATGGGCATCGACATGGACCAATGCGACAGGCCCGTATTTTTCCGCAATCGCGCGCAGGATCGGCAGGGTGATCGAATGATCGCCACCCATCGCGACCGGCGTCACGTCGCTGGACAAGATGGCGCTGTAGCTTTCCTGAATGATGCGCAGGCTGTCGGGCAGCGAGAACGTGTTGATCGCCAGATCGCCGATATCGCCAATGTTCAGACTGTCAAAGGGCGCCGCACCGCTGGTCATGTTATAAGGCCGGATCATCGCGCTTTCGGCGCGGATCTGCTTTGGCCCAAAGCGGGTCCCTGAGCGCCAGGAGGTGCCGATATCCATCGGCACACCCAGAATGGCCACGTCCAGCCCCTCCAGAGAGGTCGCCTGCGGCAGCCGCATAAAGGTGTTCGGCCCGGAGAACCGCGCCAGATCATTGCCGCTGATCGGCTGGTTATAGTCAGTCATCGGCCCGTAATTCTCCAGCTCAGAAGACAGATAATGCTCATGGCGACATGCGCGCCTGCGATGGCGGTGGCGCCGGTGGTGTCAAAGGGGGGCGACACTTCGACCACATCGCCGCCCAGGATGTTGATACCGCGCAGGTTTTTCAGGATGGCTTCGGCCTGCGCCGAGGTCAGACCACCCCAGACCGGCGTGCCGGTGCCCGGCGCATAGGCCGGATCCAGACAGTCGATATCGAAGGTCAGGTAAACCGGCCGGTCACCCAGCACGTCGCGGATACGGCGCGCGGTTTCGTCCGGGCCAATCTCATGCACGGTGGGCGCGTCGATGGTGGGCACGCCGAGATTGTCCTCATTGGTGGTCCGAATACCCACCTGAACAGAGGTCTTGGGGTCAATGATGCCGGATTTCACCGCCTTGTAGAACATCGTGCCATGATCGACGCGGCTGAAATCATCATCCTGCCAGGTGTCACTATGGGCATCGAAATGCAGCAGCGAAATCGGGCCGTATTTCTCGGCATAGGCCTTGAGGATGGGGAAGGACACATAGTGGTCGCCACCGATGGCCACCGAAGCCGTATCGGTCTCCAGAATGCCGCGGATGTGCTCGGTGAGCGTGTCGGGGAAGGCCGCGACATTGGCGTAGTCAAAGGCCAGATCGCCGTAGTCGACAATCGCCAGCTCGCTTGCCGGGCAAATGTCCCAGCCATAGGGGGCATCGGGGCTTTGCAGGGCCGAGGCTTCACGCACCGCGCGGGGGCCAAGCCTGGTGCCGGGGCGGTTCGTCACCGCCTGATCAAAGGGAATGCCTGTGACGGCAATATCCGCATGGGTCAGGTCCTTGGTGTAGCGGCGCCGCAGAAAGGACGTCGCCCCGCCAAAGGTGTTCTCAAAGCTCAACCCCTTCAGGTCGTCGCGGGTGAAGGCCTGATCGACCTGTTTCTTTGCGTCTTCTAGCGCCATGCAGACTGCTCCCTCTTCTCGGGTTGTGGCCATCTCCTAGCGAATGCGCGTGGCCTTGTCATCTGAAAGCCCCCGCGCTGTCGCCAGATCAGCTTGCGGGCTGTGCTTTCTCGACCAGACGGGCAAAAAACGAGGCTCCGACCGGTGCGATATCGTCATTGAAATCGTACTTTGGATGGTGCAGCCCGGCACTATTGCCCTGGCCCAGAAACAGATAGGCGCCGGGACGGGCCTGTAGCATATAAGAGAAATCTTCCGCCCCCATCTCGCGGCCGGCCTCGGCCTCGACATGCTCCGCGCCTGCGATCTCGGCCGCGACGGAGACCGCAAAATCGGTCTTGGCCGCGTCATTGATGGTCGCGGGATAACCGAACTCATAGTCCAGTTCCGCCTCGACCCCGTAGCTGGCCGCCTGCCCGGCCACGATCTCACCCATGCGCCGTATCACCATTTCCTGCACCCTGGGATCAAAGGTGCGCACGGTGCCGTTGATATAGGCCGTATCGGGGATCACATTGTCCACCGTGCCGGTGTGGATCTGCGTCACCGACACCACCAGATCATCCAGCGCGTAATGGTTGCGCGAGACGATGGTCTGGATCGCCTGGGCGATGCCGCAGGCCGCCATCACCGGGTCGCGGGTTTCATGGGGCATCGCGCCATGGCCGCCAACGCCCTGAATATGGATATGGAAACTATCCACCGCCGCCATCAGCGGACCCGGAGTTGTCATGAAATGCCCCTCTGGCAGACCTGGCGCATTGTGCAGCGCGTAGACCTCACCGATGTTGAACCGTTCCATGATCCCCTCTTCGACCATGATGCGCGCACCGCCGATGGCCTCCTCGGCGGGCTGGAAGATCAGCGCCACCCGGCCCTTGAAGTTGCGTGTTTCCGCCAGATATTTCGCCGCACCCAGCAGCATCGTCGTATGCCCATCGTGGCCGCAGGCGTGCATATTGCCGGCATGGGTCGAAGCATAGGCCGCACCGGTCTCCTCCGGGATCGGCAAGGCGTCCATGTCGGCGCGCAGACCGATACATGGGGCATCCGCCGCGCTGCTCTCCTGACCGTTGATGATGGCCACGATGCCGGTCTTTGCGATCCCTTCATGCAGCTCGTCAACGCCGAAGTCCCGCAGCCGTTCCGCCACGAAGGCCGCTGTTTTCGGCAGATCCAGCGCCAGCTCGGGGATCTGGTGCAGATGCTGCCGCCAGGCTGTCATGTCCTCGGCATAATCGGCAATTCGGTTCACAACCGGCATGGGGGTGGACTCCTTGGTCAGACTCGGGATTGATGCATCTGACACAAGAACAAGAGCCGCCGCAATGCCCGATACCAACCTGATCCACGATGAAACCGCCGGTATCGACCGGCTCCTGCAGATCATGGCGTGCTTGCGCGACCCACAGCATGGCTGCCCTTGGGATATTGAACAGGACTTTGCCAGCATCGCGCCCTATACCATTGAAGAAGCTTACGAAGTTGCCGATGCAATTGAGCGCGAGGCCTGGGATGAGCTGAAGGGCGAGCTGGGGGATCTGCTGTTCCAGTCGGTGTTTCATGCGCAGATGGCGGCGGAGGCCGGGCATTTCACCTTTCAGGATGTGGTCACCACCATGTCCAACAAGATGGTCGCGCGCCATCCGCATGTCTTTGGTGACGAGAGCCGCGAGAAATCCGCCGACCAGCAGACCGCTGACTGGGAGGCGATCAAGGCCGCGGAGCGCGCAGGCAAGGCGCAACAGGGGACGCTGGACGGTGTGGCCGTCGGCCTGCCCGCCCTGCTGCGCGCCTACAAGCTGCAAAAACGCGCCGCACGTGTCGGCTTTGACTGGCCGTCGGCGGACAATGTGATCGCCAAGATCGTTGAAGAGGCCGCAGAGCTGGTAGAAGCCCGCGATAGCCTGAGCCAGGCCGAGGTGGAGGAGGAATTCGGCGATCTGATGTTTGTGATGGCCAATCTGGGCCGCCATCTGGGGGTGGAGCCGGAAGCCGCCCTGCGGGCCGCCAATGCCAAGTTCACCCGCCGCTTTGAAGGGGTCGAGGCCAAGCTCTCCGACCGCGGCAAACGTCCCGAAGACAGTGACCTGGCGGAAATGGACGCGCTCTGGGACGAGGTAAAGGCAGAGGCGCGCGCGGCCACGCCATCCTGCGATGACTGACGCGCTGCCCACCGCGCGGTCTGTCGGGCCACGCGCCTTGTCCGCTCTCACCGCCAGCCCCATATCCTAAAGCATGTTGCGTCTAACCCCCATCCTTCTCGCCGTGATCTACGGGTTGGTCATGTACCGCCTGTCGGTCTGGCGCACCCATCGCGCCCTTGATCAGCAATCGACCGAGCTGGCCGATGCCCGCCTGCGCCAGCTGACGGATCGAATGGCAGCGGCGCTCGGCATCAGCCATATCCCGGTCTATATCTACGAGGTCGATCCGGTAAACGGGCTGGCGGCGCCGGATGGCCGGATCTTCATCACCCGTGGGTTCTATCGCAAATACCGCAATGGCGAGGTCAGCGATGTTGAACTGGCGTCGGTGATTGCACATGAGCTGGGCCATGTGGCGCTGGGGCACGCGCGAAAACGCATGATTGATTTTTCCGGGCAGAACGCGCTGCGCACGGCGCTGATGCTTATCATCGGCCGTTTCGTGCCCTTTGTCGGGCCCTGGATTGCCAATGTGCTGACCTCACTGCTGGCGGCGCGGCTGTCGCGCAGCGATGAATATGAGGCCGATGAATATGCCGCAGCACTGCTGACCAAGGCAGGGATCGGCATCGCTCCGCAGAAAAGCCTGTTTCGCAAGCTGGAAGAGCTGACACAGGCCCGCAGCGGCATGGCGCCCGCCTGGCTGATGAGCCACCCCAAGACCGAGGAGCGTATTGCCGCGCTGGACCGGCTCGAACAGCGCTGGAGTAAGGGAAAGAGCTGAAGATAAACCCGCAAGCCATTGTTTTAATGATATTTACCCAATATCAAGCGCAGCTGGGCGCGTCATCCCCCTTGGCCCGTGCGGCCGCCATCCCCATCTGTGGGCAACCATTCCGCCGTTGTAGGCGTTTCAGTCAGATATGTCCCAGCGGACACAAGACCTAACGACCCGCCTGGGCGGGCTCCCGGAGACCTACCATGCGCTATTCCGTTCTTGACCTTGCCCCCGTACCCGAAGGCCATGACATCGCTCAATCGCTGCGCAACAGCACTGATCTGGCACAGCGGGCCGAGGCCTGGGGATATCACCGCTACTGGCTGGCGGAGCATCACAATATGCCGGGGATCGCCAGTGCCGCCACCGCTGTTCTGATCGGCCATATCGCCGGACAGACCAAAACGATCCGGGTCGGTGCCGGGGGAATCATGCTGCCCAACCACGCCCCCTATATGGTGGCCGAAGCCTTTGGCACGCTGGCCAGCCTATATGGCAACCGCATTGATCTTGGGCTGGGACGCGCGCCCGGCACGGATCTGCAGACGGCCCGCGCCCTGCGTCGGGGGTTGCAAACCGGTGAGCGCAATCCCGATACCTTCCCGCATGATGTGATCGAGCTGATCAACTACCTTGGCCCCGAAACACCCGAAGCGCGGGTGCGGGCCTTTCCGGGACAGGGCACCAGGGTGCCGCTGTGGATCCTCGGCTCCAGCCTTTATGGGGCGCAGCTTGCGGCACAGCTGGGGCTGCCCTATGCCTTTGCTTCGCACTTTGCCCCCGCCGCGCTGGAGCAGGCGCTGGCCGCCTATCGCAGCGGCTTTCAGCCATCAGAGCATCTCGACGCCCCCCGCGCCATGATCGCGGTCAACGTCTTTGCCGCCGATACCGACCGCGAAGGGCAGCGGCTGAGAACCACCATGCAGCAGGCCTTTGCCCGGCTGCACGAAGGCAAACCCGGCAAGCTGCCGGCTCCGGTGGAGGATATCACCCAGCATATCGCCCCGCCGGTGCTGCACGGGGTGAATGAGGCGCTGCGGATTTCCGCGACCGGCAGCAAGGCCACGGTGGCCGCCGAACTGTCTGGTATTCTTGAGCGGTATCAACCGGATGAGATCATTCTGACCGGGCAGATCCATGACCACGATGCACGGCTGCGATCCTTTGAGATCGCCGCTGCGGTGCTGGGCGACATCTGAGCCGCGCCAAGGTCTCAGCGGCCGAGCACGCTAGGCCGACAGCGCCTTCGCCACCCTTGGCAGCCGCGCCTTCTTCAGCAGCGGGCGCAGCTCCCAGCCGCCGCCTGACAGCCGGTTTGCCTCGGCGAGCACAGCCGCAGCCACGCCCGAAATCCCGTCCGGATCCTGTCGCCACAGATCATAAAGCAGCTGGTCCGGGCCAATCCGTTCCAGCCCCTCCTCGGCAAGCGTGTGGCGTGGGAAGTCCTTGTTGTTGACGGTCACGATCCCGTCGGCATGGCCGGCGATGGCGGCGGCCAGCACATGGATATCGGCCACGTCCGGCAGCCAAAGCCGTGCTTCAACCGCCGCTGTCGGGGTGACGGCAGCCTTTGGCCAGGCCGCAGAGATCAGCGCGATCTCTGCCCGCGCCTGCGGCTCCCCCGTAGGACCGATCTTGCGCGCTGCCAGCGCCCATTCCTCAAGGATGCGCTGTGACCACAGCGGGGTGAAATGGCCAATCCGGGCCGCCCCCAGCAGCATCTCACGCATCACGGTCGGATAGAGGACACAGGCGTCCAGCAGCAGTTTCATGGCCTGATCAACCGCAACAGATCAGTCGAGCCGGAAGAACACAGCCTTCAGATAGCCGCTTTCGGCCAGCTGAGCCAGCTGTGGATGATCCGCCCCGGCATACCCGGTGTGCAGCAGCTGGCTGCGCCGCCCGCCGCGCCCGATGCCACGCGCCGAGGCATTGCGGAACCGGCTGAGGTCAGCCGCATGCGAGCAGGAGCACAGCCCCAGATAACCACCCGGCGCCACCAGAGGGGCGGCCAGTTTGGCAATCCGCTCATAGGCCCTCAACCCCGCCTCAAGCGCCTGTTTCGACGGTGCGAAGGCTGGCGGATCGCAGATCACCACATCAAACTGCGCCCCTTCTTCGGCGAGCTGGGCCAGCACCTCAAAGGCATCGCCCTGCCGTGCGTTGAACCGATCGCCAAAACCGCTGGCACCTGCGCCGTCCCGCGCCAGATCCAGCGCCGGAGCGGATCCGTCTACACAGGTTGCCGTCGCCGCGCCAGCCGCCAGCATCGCCAGACCAAAGCCGCCGACATGGGAAAACACGTCAAGCACATTTGCGCCCGGCCTGACCAGCTTGGCGGCAAAGGCGTGATTGTCGCGCTGGTCGTAGAACAGGCCGGTTTTCTGCCCGCCGGTCAGATCCGCCATATAGGTGGCGCCATTCATGGACACTTCTACCGGCGCCTCGGGGGCGGTGCCGCGCAGGGCAGTGCTGATATCGTCCAGCCCTTCCAGGCTGCGCGTCCGGCCCGAGGCGTTTTTCAATACGGTTGTCACCCCGGTCACCGCCACCAGCGCCTCGGTCAGCGGTTCGATATGGGCTTCGGCCCAGGCGGCATTGGGCTGCACCACGCAGGTATCGCCAAAGCGGTCGATCACCACGCCGGGCAGACCATCGGATTCAGCATGGACCAGCCGGTAGAACGACGCATCATACAGCTGTTCGCGCAGCTCCAGCGCGCGGCGCAGCCGGGCGCTGAACCACTCCACGCTCAGCTCGGCCTCAGGATCGCTGTCCAGCATCCGCGCGATGATCTTGCTTTCGGGGTTGACCGCAACCAGCCCCATCTGCGTCATCGCGTCGTCTTCCAGCACCGCCAGGGTGCCGGGTGCCAGTTTCCGGGTGCGCCGGTCGGTGACCAGTTCATTGGCATAGACCCAAGGAAAGCCGTGGCGCAGGGCACGGGCATTGGCTTTGGGTTTCAGTTTTACGCGGGCGCGCTCGGGCGCGGAGGAAGATGCTGTCATGCGCCTCTCTTACTCCCAACGACGCGCGGTTGAAAGGGCATCCGCAACGCAGAGACGATGCCTTGGTCGCGTCAGGCTCTGCGGCCCGATCCCGCGCGGCGCAAGTGAGTTCACCGCGGGCGGGAACGCCAGCCGCCGCGCCTGCGAGGCCTATCGGCAGCCTCCTGCCCCTCGCGCAGAACAGCCGTCATCGGGTGATCGGGATGCACTGCCGCCAGCTGCTCCACGAGCGCGATGGTTGCCACACGGCTGTCGACCCCATCAGGCAGGCTCAGCGCCCAATCCAGAAAGATGCTGCGGCATTCGCCCTCGCCAATCCCCTCGATACGGTAGCTTTCCCGGATCAACCCCTTGGGATCCAGACGCGCCAGCTGCGCCGCATCAACCGTCGCCTCATTCGTCATGGCCTGTCGCCCCCTCTCTCTCCAATGCGGCGGCGATGATGTCACCGCATCTGCCGTAGCTCTCGGTCAGCGTCGCCTCCAGCGCGGCGAGATCGTCATAGCCGGTGCTGCGACACAGAAAGAGCGCGCCGCCCTCTCCCAATGTCCGTGCATCAATTGCCTTGCCCGAGACCAGCCGCGCCGCCGTCTGTACCGACCAGAATAGATCATAGCCGCGCTGCAATTCCGCTGCATCTGCGGCATCCAGCCAGCCACAGGCGACAGCGCCCGCCAGTCCGGCGGCCACGTCCTGCCCGGTGGCCTCGCTCAGCAGGACCCCGGCCTGGGCGATCAGCTCGATATCCATCAGCCGACCCGCGCCGGTCTTGGCGTCCCAGGGACCTGTCGGCACCTTGGCAGCGGCCAGACGGGCGCGCATTTTGGCGACCTCGGGCAGGATCGCCGCGCGGCTGCGCGGCGCCCCGAGAAAACCCGCTCGAAATGCGTTGATATCCTGTGCCAGCCCCTCCGCACCCGGTGCAGGCACAGCCGCCATTACCCGCGCCCGGGTCAGCGCCAGATGTTCCCAGACCCAGGCGTCATTGCGCTGATACGCGCAGAAGCTCTCGAGGCTCGTGGCCACCGGGCCTTGGGTGCCGGAGGGTCGCAGCCGCATGTCCACCTCGTAGAGCTGCCCCTGCGACATACGCGCAGTCAGCGCCGTGATCAGCGCCTGGGTCAGCCGCGCATAATACGGGCGTGTCGCCAGCGGTCGCGGCCCCTCCGAGGCCTCCGCGGTTCCGGGGTCATAAATCACGATCAGGTCGAGATCCGACAGCGCATTGATCCGCCCCGCACCAAGCGATCCCATGGCCAGAACCGCCGCCCCGCGCCCCGGAGGCGTTCCGTGTTTCTTTGCAAACTGCTGCAGGACAACCGGCGCCACCCCGGCAATCACCACCTCGGCCAGTTCGGCATATTGCGCCCCTGCGGTGGCAGCATCGATCAGCCCGCGCAGATGATGCACCCCGATACGGAAATGCCACTCCTTGCACCAGCGCCGGGTGGCATCCAGCTGGGTTTCATAATCCTCTTCCTGCGCCAGCACCGCCGCAAGCGACTGGCAGAGCCCCTCCCGCTTGGGCCAGTCACTGAAGAAAGAGCCGCCGATCACAGCATCGAATACCCCGGAATTACGCGACAGATAGCTCGCCAGCGTACCAGAGGTGCCGACAATATCTATCAGCAAATCAATCAGTTGCGGGTTGGCTTCAAAGAGTGAAAACAGCTGCACACCGGCAGGCAGCCCCGCCAGGAACCCATCCAGCGCCACCAGCGCCTCGGCCGGCTGGGCGGTGCGGGACAGCCGCGCCAGCAGCTCCGGTTTCAGCCGCTCGAATATCTGCGCACCGCGCGCCGAGCGTAGCGCAGGATAGGTCGGCCAGCGCGCCAGGATATCGCCATCCAGAGCCTCCGGCACCGCCGCGGCCGGTTGCGGCCTTGGCACATCCGGGGCAAAGAACCCCTCGGTCAGCTCATGCACCTCCTGCAACCGCCCACGGATCTCCGCCTGCAGCGCCTGCGGGTCGCGGTCCATCAGACAGGCAATCCTGGCAATGCCATCTTCGGACTGCGGCACCCGGTGGGTCTGGGCGTCATGCACCATCTGGATGCGGTGCTCCACCTCGCGGTGGGCAATGTAATGCGCGCTGAGCCGCGCGCAGGCCTCCTGCGGCACCCAGCCCTTGGCCGCGAGCGCGGTCAGCCCGTCGAGCGTGCCGCGCTGACGCAGGCTCTCATCCCGCCCGCCGGCGATCAGCTGCCGGGTCTGGGTAAAGAACTCGATTTCGCGGATGCCGCCACGCCCCAGTTTCATGTCATGGCCGGGCACCGTCAGTGGCCCGCCGGTCCCCTTGTTTTCGCGGATCCGCAAACGCATGTCATGGGCGTCCTGAATAGCCGCGAAATCCAGATGCCGCCGCCAGACAAAGGGGCGCAGCGTCTGCAGGAACTCGGCCCCCGCCTTCAGATCCCCGGCGCAGGGGCGCGCCTTGATATAGGCGGCGCGCTCCCAGGTGCGCCCGAGGCTCTCGTAATAGCGCTCCGCCGCCTCCATCGCCATGGCCACCGGTGTAACCGCGGGGTCGGGCCGCAAGCGCAGATCGGTACGGAAGACATAGCCGTCGGCAGTGCGTTCGCTCAGTACCGTGCACATGTTGCGCGTCGCCCGCACCATGCCGTGACGCGCCTCATAGAAGTCGGCCGGATCAAACCGTGTCTCGTCAAACAGGCAGATCATGTCGATGTCGGAGCTGTAGTTGAGCTCATAGGCGCCCATCTTTCCCATGGCCAGCAGGGTCAACCCGCCGGCGGTCTCCACATCGGCCTCGGTCAGGCCCGGCAGTTTCTGACGGCGGATCAGTGCGGCAATTTCCGCCTTGATCGCCCGATCGGCGCAGAGTTCGGCAAATTGCGTCAGCGCCGTGGTCACCTGCATCAGATCCCAGGCCCCGGCCAAATCGCAAAGCCCGCTCAGCAGCGCAAGTCGGCGCTTGGCCTGCCGCAGCCCCGGCTTCAGCTGATCCGGTGCCAAACCGCGCACAGCCTCCATGATCTTACCAAGCCCAGCCAGCGGATCCGCCAGTGCGGGCGCCAGCCAGGTGGCCTCGCGGGTGATCAGCTCCTTCAGATAGGGGCTGGAGCCCGCCGCCCCTGCGACCAGGCGCGCCTCATCGCCGCCAAGGTCCGGCACAAGCGCAAGCGCATCGCCGGCCAGATCCGCGTCAAATGCCCGTGGAAGGCGCTGAATATCAATCGACTGTCCCATCCGCAGACACTGGGGTGAGACGCCGCCGTCGTCAATTGAGGAAACCACCCTTTGGCCCTGCCAGAGTTCAAAAGGTTACGTTAGGTAAGGAATACCGGAATAGCCCTTTTATGAATGAGACATTAATGCTGTTACTGCGGCTGCGCTCAAGTTCCGGGGGCATGTCAGACAGCGTCTTAGTAACCAGTGAACCAGTGACCGACCGGCACCCTAGTATTGCCAAAATGGCGATACAACGCGTGTTCAGGTCATCGGATATGTATCACAAAGTCTGACAGCAAAGCGCAGCCGTTTATCTCCCCTTAGCCAAAAAATCATCAATTAACACAAACATATCAACAGGTTAATTGTTTCGATCTGCGAAAATGTGAAAAATGTTTACATGCAGGCTTGAAACCGTGCGGGGGCAGTCCGATATTCCATAATGTGAAGCGCATTTACATGGACGCCGAACCTCGCAACGTTAACCTGGAGACCCCGATGACGAGTTACACCTCTACCGCCCCGCACCCGTCCGAACAGGGCTGGTTTTCCCGCAGTGAATCCTGGCTCGACAGCAAAGGCAAAGGCGCCTGGATTGCCGCCATGGTCCTCGGCTTCGTCTTTTTCTGGCCGGTTGGCCTCGCCCTGCTGTTTTACATGATCTGGAGCAAGCGCATGTTCTCGAAATCCTGCACCACACGCCGTAAATCCTGGGCCCGTCATGGCATGTCCGCGATGACCCCGTCCGGCAACAGCGCTTTTGACGCCTACAAGGCCGATACGCTGCACCGGCTGGAGCAGGAACAGCATGATTTCGAAGCCTTCCTGCAACGTCTGCGGGCTGCAAAGGACAAGTCCGAATTCGATCAGTTCATGCACGAACGCGCGCTGCAGAACGACGATGAGGCCATCGAAATCGATGATGCAGAGGATGACGCGGACAGCCCGCGCAGCAAGCGTCACTGACCAGCGCCAGCTCCGCCCGCATTGGGCGGGGCCTATCCCGGCGGGAGCGGCCTGGCGCCATAGCTGATGATCAGCCCTCGTGTCAGCCGCCACCCTGGCCAGACGGCCAAACCATGAGCCCGGTTCCCCGCCCCGGTTCTTTCGACCCCGTTATCGCGATAAGGAAGCTTTGATGACCGCCCTGCCCGATCCAGACTACCAGGCTGATTTCTATCAGCTGGTCCCTGCCAAACGTCTGTTTGCCTGGCTTATCGACAGCCTTTTGATCACCGTTCTTGCCAGTATCGCCGTGGTTTTCACCGCCTTTACCGGGCTGTTCATCTGGCCGCTGCTCTATCTGGTGATCGGTTTCATCTATCGTGCCGCAACCATCGCTTCTGGTTCCGCGACCTGGGGCATGACCGTCGCAGGCATCGAATTGCGCGACCTGTCGGGACGCAAGCTCGACGGCCAGGGCGCCTTGCTGCATACCGCCGGATATACAGTCTCCATGGCCTTCCCGCTGCTGCAGGTGATCTCCATCCTCATGATGCTGATGTCCGCGCGCGGTCAGGGGCTGACGGATGCGGTGATGGGGACCGTCATGCTGAACCGGCGCCGCTGATCCGCCGTCTGGTTCAAGGCGAAGATGGGCAATCTGTAAACCTTAATCCCAACTGGCCTCTTGGCGCAGTGCGATGGCATTGCTATCATTCAAGATAACCCTGTGGCCAGAATGCCCCGATCTGTCAGCGGCTCCGTGATCAGTACTCGGCGCCCGCGCGACACTCGGGGCCATTTGTGCCAAGCCCAAACGGACACCTGACCGCCTGATGCGCCACACTCTGCCGATTGCCCCACAGTTCTACGTGACTGCGCCGCAGCCCTGCCCCTATCTGGCAGATCGGATGGAGCGCAAACTGTTCACCGCCCTGCAGGGCGATGGTGTCGAACAGCTCAACAACAGCCTGTCGCAGCAGGGATTCCGCCGCTCGCAGAATGTTCTGTACCGGCCATCCTGCTCCGATTGCTCCGCCTGCCTGTCTGCCCGGATCAATGTCGCCGCCTTCACCGCCAGCCGGGGGCAGAAACGCACGTTGAAGCGCAACGCCGGGCTGGATCGGCGCGCGACCTCTCCCTGGGCAACCGAAGATCAATATGCGCTGTTCCGCAACTACCTCGACAGCCGGCACGCCGATGGCGGCATGGCCGATATGGATGTCTTCGAATATGCCGCCATGATCGAGGAGACGCCCATTCGCAGCCGCGTCGTCGAATATATCGACCGCGACAGCAACGCGCTGACGGCGGTGTCGCTGACCGATGTGCTGGAGGATGGGCTGAGCATGGTCTATTCCTTCTATCGGCCCGATCTGCCGCAGAACTCGCTCGGCACCTTCATGATCCTGGATCACATCGACATCGCGCGCGAGGCCGGGCTGCCCTATGTCTACCTCGGCTATTGGGTGCCAGGCAGCGCCAAGATGGGCTACAAGGCGAAGTTCACCGGGCTTGAAGTCTATCATCGCGGCGCCTGGCAGCCGATGACCGATCCCGACGCCTTTGATGACACGGCGCATCCGCTGTCGACCGATCCGATTGCGGAACAGGTCGCTAATATTCACCTGCCGGAATCGCGCAGCCACAGCAGGTAACCCAATGCAATCTCTTCATGCCGTGACGCTGATCGTCCCGGACTACGACAGCGCGCTCGCGTTTTACTGCGGCACCCTCGGATGGCAGCTGGCCGAAGATGTCGATCAGGGTCGCAAGCGCTGGGTCAGGATCCTGCCGCCGGGCGCCCGTGAGGGCAGCCTGATCCTGGCCCGGGCCGACAGTGATGCCCAAAAGACCATCATCGGCAATCAATTTGGCGGCCGCGTCGGATTGTTCCTGCACACCGATGACTTCGCCCGAGACCATGCCGCCATGCTGGCCGCAGGCGTCACCTTCGACGAAGCACCCCGCCATGAACCCTACGGATGGGTTGCGGTCTGGCGCGACCCGTTCGGCAACCGCTGGGATCTGCTCCAGCTCACCTGAACCGCAGGGCGCCGGTCCCATTCGGCACCACCCCTTCAGCTGCCATCGGCAAACGGCTGCATGGCCGATCTTCTGGCGTCAAATATCCCGGGGTGAATGCGCCTCATGGCGCAGAGGGGCAGCGCCCCTGTTTCTGCTTTCGCCCCGGTGCCGACATAAAAAAAAGGGCCCCGCAAAGCGGGGCCCTTTGTCGTCTTTGGCTGATTGCAATCAGTTTGGCATCAGCGCCGGCACGATGGTCACGATGGAGGGGAACATCCACAGGATCCCCAGACCCACCACCTGGATCAGCACAAATGGCAGGATCCCGCGATAGATATGGCCTGTGGTCACCTCCTTCGGTGCCACCCCGCGCAGATAGAACAGCGCAAATCCAAACGGCGGCGTCAGGAACGACGTCTGCAGGTTCACCGCAACCATGATGGTCACCCACTTCGGATCGAAGGAGCCGCCGTAGATCACCGGCCCGACAATCGGGATCACGATGTAGATGATCTCCAGGAAGTCGAGCACGAAGCCAAGGATGAACAGCACCACCATCACGATCAGGAAGACCTTCAGCTCGCTGTCAAAGCTCTTGAGGAACTGCTGGATATAGTGTTCCCCGCCAAAGGAGATCACCACCAGATTGAGCAGCTGCGAGCCGATCAGGATGGTGAAGACCATCGACGTGACCTTGGCCGTTTCGCGCACCACCGGTGTCAGCACCCCGCCCTTGAACAGCACCCAGCAACCGTAGAGCAGCCCGAAGAGCGCAAAGAGATAGGCGCCATAGGCCACACCAAAGGCGATGATGGTCTCTGCCGAAACCCCATCCTGCCCATTGATCCGCAGATCGAAGTTGACACCAACCAGGATACAGATCGCCACTGCAAGGGTTGCCCAGATGATGATCCAGCCGGATTTCCCCTGGTCCTGCAGCTTGCGGTAGGCCGCCAGCATGATGGCGCCACCAGCCCCCAGCGCCGCAGCGGGCGTCGGGTTGGTGATGCCGCCCAGAATGGACCCCAGCACCGCAATGATCAGGATCAGCGGCGGGAACACCACGCGGATCAGATCATTCTGTGAACTGCGCACCGCCGCGACCTTGCACCCATAGAGCGCCAGGAGGCTTGGCAGCGCGATCAGCAGCACGGTGACCCCGGGCGTCGTGGTCGGTGAAATTGCCACGATATCGACCAGCGCAATCAGCAGCACGCCAATCGCCCCCAGGATCAAGGGCTTGGGATCCCGCGAGGGCGAAACCCCGCGACCAACCGCCAGCGTCAGCCCCATCAGCACCATCAGCACGGTCAGACCGGTGCCAATCGGAGCCGCGGCTTCGATCTTGGCGACACGGGCTGCGGCCATCTCGTCCTCGGTCAGCTTGGTTGCCTGGGCAACGCCGCCTGCGTCGTCGATGCTCTTCTGCTCGGCGACGGCGGCATCCCAGGCCTCCTGGCCATGCAGGTCAATCATTGCCGCCTGACAGTCCGCACCCACATTGGTGCGCAGCGATGCCGTCTGCCCCGCATCGGAGAAGGTCGAAACCGTGATGTTCTGGCTACCGATCAGGTTCACCTGGCCCAGCAGCAACGCACCGGCAATCAGCGCCACCGGCACACCGAGGAACCAGGTGAGGCCTTCGCCACGGGTGATCGGCTCGCCAGTACCGCCCTCAAGCACAACCGCCGGAGCTTTTTCCGGATTCAGCAGCGCATAGCCAAAGGCATAGAGCGCATAAAGAAGCGCCAGCAGGATCCCCGGCAGCAGCGCGGCCTGGAACAGCGTCCCGACCGAAACAACCGCTGGCTCACCCAGATAGGTCAGCGCATCGGAGCAGCCGAATTCCTGCGCACGGGTTTCCTGTGCGGTGGAATAGAGATCCCCCGCAAGTGTGCCCAGAAGAACGATCACGATGGAGGGCGGAATGATCTGCCCCAGCGTGCCCGAGGCGGCGATCACACCGGTCGCCAGTTCCGGCGAATAGTTGTTGCGCAGCATGGTGGGCAGCGCCAGCAGGCCCATGGTCACCACGGTTGCGCCGACGATCCCGGTGGAGGCCGCAAGGAAAGCGCCCACAACCACGATGGAAACTGCCAGACCGCCGGGCAGCGGACCAAAGACGCGCGCCATGGTGGTCAGCAGGTCGTTGGCGATCTTCGACCGTTCCAGCGTGATGCCCATCAGGACGAACATCAGCACTGCCAGCAGGGTCTCGATCGAGGCACCGGCCAGAACCCGTTCGTTCATACGGTTCACGACAAAGGAGATGTTGCGGTCCATCGCAACTTCCCAACCCTGCGGGAACACCGCCTCGGCGACCCGTGGCAGTTCAGGATATCTGAACACCGATATGACATCCGGCTTGACGCCGGAGCCCACCAGGTCGCGATAGACCTGCGACGAGGTGTCGATGGCCTGGTGAACCAGGATCCCGGCACTGTCGAGCGCCGCAATGATCCCGAAGGAGATGATGCCGGCTCCGCCAATGGCAAAGGCCACTGGAAAGCCGGAGAGAATGCCTCCGAAAAGGCAGAAGAAGACAATGATCAGGCCGATTTCAACGCCATCAAGTCCGAATAGCATGGGGGCTGTCCCTTATTTAATGCGCGCCTTCATAGGCTTCTTCACCTTCACCAAGGCTGTCCTTGTCGAGGTGTTTGTTCTCGCTGCCGGGGCCTTCCACAAACTCAAGATACGAGCGGTAGAAAAACGCGATGGCATGCAGGAATACGATACCGGCGAATGTCACCAGAAGGATCTTGAACAGGAAGTATCCGTTGAACCCATTGGGGCTGAAGCCGATAGTCTCGATGTTCCAGCGCAGCGCGCGGGATTTCATCACCAGACGCTCCAGCGTGTCCGAGGCCGAGGGCTTCGGCACGATCAGGTGGCGCCACAGGAAGTACCAGCCATACATCCAGGTCAGCACGGCAGCGGGCATCATGAAGATCAGCGATCCCAGCATGTCCACCACCCGCTTGGCCCGGAAGCTGATGCCGGAGTAGATCAGATCGACCCGCACGTGGCCGCCCTGCACAAAGGTGTATGTGACACAAAGGCAGACCACCAAGGCATTGTAAAGCTTCAGTTCTTCTGCGAACCAGCTGATGTCTTTTTCCAGCGCGATACCCAGACCAAAGCTCATGTCCGGGCGCGCAAACACCCGCTGCATGAAGACGATGATGATCTGTTGCAGCACCATCAGAAGACCTGCCCAGGCAAACAGCCGACCCAGCGTGTTGGCAAAGCCCTCCAGTCCGCGCACGACCCCCCACATGATGGAGCGGCGATACATGCCGACCGCCGTCAGCACCAGAAACGCGGTGAAGACAACAAAGAAGAACTCAACCGACCCGCCATAGTAGACGAACCGCATGATGGAAGCCTTGTCCGACCAGTCGAGCCAGAGCTGCGGGTTGGCGACGGCATAGCCGAAGTTGTAAAAGGCGCCCGCGATGTTCTGTACCAGCCAGATCAGGCCGTCCAGTAAGGTCCCGAAAAAGGAAACGCCACTTTCGTCCTGCATTTTTCCCTCGAATAAATGCGTGCAGCGCGGGCGGTCTGGATCGTCATCATAGGGATAATAATCAGGCCGCACGGATCCTGGGACCCGATGGACACTTATGGCGCGAGCCATCCGTGTCGGCTGCTATTGCGAAAGGATCCCCCGCCGATGCGGAGGATCCGATTGAACCCACTCTTTGGGCGGTTAGCCGAGAACGCGGTCGCGCTGGGTGCGATAGGCACCTTCAGATTTGGTGATCCAGCCCGAAGAGGCTTTCATCGACGCTTCGACGCTGTTGCGGATTTTTGCGAACAGCTCGTCACCCATGAACTCGTCCAGGGTTTCCTTGGTCGCGGAGCCAAAGGCATCCCAGACGCTGTCAGGGAATTCCAGGGTCTTCACGCCACCGGTCTGCAGACGCTGAAGAGCCGCACCGTGGTTGTTCATGAACTGCGACAGGCTCCACTGGTGACCTTCGGCCGCCGCGATTTCGATGATTTTCTGATGCGCGGGCGACAGGCTGTCGAACACGTCACGGTTGGTCGCCACGGACAGCGCCGCACCCGGCTCATGGAAACCGGAGGTGTAGTAGACCTTGGTGATTTCCTGGAATCCCATCTTCTCATCTGCCCAGGGGCCGATCCACTCGGTGCCGTCGATCGCACCGGAGGACAGCGCCTGATACACTTCGGAGCCGGGAATGTTCTGAACCGATGCGCCCAGTTTGCCGAGCGCCTTGCCGCCCAGACCCGGCATACGGAACTTCAGACCGTTGAAATCTTCGGGGCTGTTGATTTCCTTGTTGAACCAGCCGCCGGCCTGAGGGCCAGTGTTGCCGCCAAGGAAGGATTTCAGACCGAAGATCTGGCCCAGCTCATCATGCAGGGCCATGCCTTCGCCCTGGTAGTACCAGTTCACCAGTTCCTGCGGCGTCATGCCGAAAGGTACGGCAGTGAAATAGGCATAGGCCGGGTGCTGGCCGGTGAAATAATAGTCGGCACCGTGGTACATGTCGGCCTGACCTGCGGTCACCGCGTCAAATACCTCAAATGCACCAACCAGTTCGCCGGAAGCTTTGAGGTCGATGGTCAGGTCGCCATCGGACATGGCGGTGATCGAATCTGCGACGCGCTGTGCGGAGTCATGAACGCCCGCGGCGCCACGGCCCCAGGTGGTGACCATGGTCAGGGTACGCTTGCCCTGCGCATAAGCCGGTGCGGCCAGAGTGGTTGCTGCAGCGGCGCTGCCCCCCAGCGCGGATGTCTTCAAAAAGGAACGACGATCCATAGGTTTCTCCTCCCATTTAATTGGATTGCCCCGGGTCTGTGCCCGAGGCGGGTCTTGTCGAGTGACGCAAGCCTAGCTGTACGCTGCGTCATGTGAATACCTACTACTGCGTAGAAAACCGCATTTTGGACAAATTATTTGGCCAAAATCTGGGCAGCCTGTGACAACCGCCAAGGCCGATCCCGAGATTCGCGCGCTGAGCGCAGCTGTGGGGGCTTTGATTCTCCGGGCGGATTGCGTAACGATTCGACCATGCAGCTGATCCCCCAATTCTTGCGACCCAACTACGCCCAGAAGCTGTCCCTGCTGGCGACGCTGCCGCTGATCGTGGCCGGGGCCGCCATTGCCGTGCTGGTCTCCGTGCAGTCGCGCGCATTGGCCGAACGCGAGATCAAAGCGTTGGAACAGCAGCTGTTGCAGGCCAAGATGGCCGAGCTGCGCAACTATGTGACCCAGGCCCGCAATGGGTTTTCGCACATCTACGGTCTGGCGGCGCCAGATGACGAGGAGGCCAAGGAAAAGGTCACCCAGATTCTCAGTGCAATGATCTATGACCGCGACGGGTTTTTCTTTGTCTATGACTACGACGGCACCAATCTGGTTAGCCCGCGCCAGACCGAGTTCATCAACAACAACTGGAAGGGGCTGACCGATAGCCGCGGCACACCGGTCGTGGATGAATTCATCCGCTTGGCCCGTCAGGGCGCCGGATGGCACACGTTTATGTGGGAGAAACCCTCAACCGGCGAAGAGGCGCAGATGGTTGCCTATGTGCTGGGCTTGCAGGACTGGCAATGGGCCATCGGCACCGGGGTGTTCATTGACGATGTGCTGGCCTCTGTCGCAGCCTCGCGCGCCGAAGTCGAGACCCGTGTGCGCCGTACGTTCTACTACATCGGTGGCATCACCCTGTTTGCACTGGGGCTGGTCTTTGCCTCCGGCATGGTGCTGAACATCCGCGAGCGTCGTCTGGCGGACGCCAAGTTGAAAGAGCTGACCCAGCGGGTTTTCGACGCCCAGGAGGAAGAGCGCGGCCGGGTGGCGCGCGAGCTGCACGACGGGATCAGTCAGCTCCTCGTCGGGGTGCGCTACGCGCTGGACAACGCGCGCAGACGCCTGTCGCGGGGAGATTTTGACCGGGTCGAGGATCCGCTGAACAAAGGGATCTCGCATCTGGGCACCGCCATCACCGAGGTGCGCCGCATCAGCCGCGACCTGCGCCCCGGTGTGCTGGATGATCTCGGCCTTGGCCCGGCGCTGAAGGCACTGACCGATGATTTCGCCGCACGCACCGGCATCGAGACCCGTTTCAGCACTGTCGTGTTCCGCAACCGTCTGGACGGGGATGCCAAG
Source organism: Phaeobacter sp. JH20_02 (assembly GCF_048056915.1). Taxonomy (NCBI): domain Bacteria; kingdom Pseudomonadati; phylum Pseudomonadota; class Alphaproteobacteria; order Rhodobacterales; family Roseobacteraceae; genus Phaeobacter; species Phaeobacter sp. JH20_02. The sequence continues at coordinate 423,121 of NZ_JAYMVP010000028.1, forward strand.
ATTGCGCTCTACCGGATCGCGCAGGAAGCGCTCACCAATATCGAACGCCACGCCGAGGCGACGGAGGTCACCATGGATCTGCGCGGGCACGCGCGCGGTGCCACTATGCGGATCACCGACAATGGCCGCGGCCTGCCGCCGGTTCAGGACCGCAGCGGGCCCGGCATCGGGCTGCGCAATATGCAGGAACGAATCGAACAGCTTGACGGCACCCTCAGGATTTTGTCATCACGGGGCACGCAAAGCGGCACCGTGATCGAGGTCCTGCTGCCGCTGAGCCATCTGCTGCCCCCGGGTGATGCCTCCAAACCGGCGTCCAAGCGGGTGTCCTGAGCCAATCGGCGCTCTTGCCAGACTGTCGCCGCCGCACCGGTGGATGCACGCGACGGGCTGGACCGCGCCACGCCAAATGAGGGGGGAGACCATGCCAAATACCATTCGCGTTCTGATCGTTGACGATCACCCGATGGTCGCCGAGGGCATTCAATCCATCCTTGAAAGCTATGACGATATCGAGGTTGTCGGCATCCCCGGCAACGGCGAAGAGGCGGTGGCCGAGGCCCGCGCGCTGAAACCCGATGTGATCCTGATGGATCTCAATATGCCGAAACTGGGCGGGTTGAGCGCCACGGAAATCATCCTCGAGCAGACCCCTGCCACCCGCATCCTGATCCTGTCCATGCACGACAGCCCCGAATATATCTCCAGCGCGCTGGCGCATGGGGCCATGGGCTATGTGCTGAAAGATGTCCCAACCGAGGAGATCCGCCAAGCCATCGACACGGTGATGCGTGGCGAGACCTATCTCTGCACCGGCGCCGAAGGCTCGCTGAAGCCCAAGGACGACCCCGCCCGCGAGGCGCTGACCGGACGTGAGCAGACCATTCTGCTCGAACTCGCACAGGGCAAATCCAACAAGGACGTTGCCCTGGTGCTGGATATCTCGGTGCGCACCGTGGAAACCCATCGCAAGAACATCAAACGCAAGCTTGGCATTTCCTCGACAGCCGGTCTCACACGCTACGCGCTGGAACATGGCGTGCTGCAGGGCACCGGTCACAGTTTCTGACCCGCCCACCCCGCCGCCTGGTGGCAGAGCTAAAATTGCGCCGCAATGCAGCAGAAACTCCCGCAAACTAGGTCCGATCCGCCTCGCAATTTGGCAAAACGCCGCCGCGCGCGATCTGACCTTGGCCTTTGGTTCAGGGAGATTTTCGACTTTAGGGCCGAAATGGCCTGATTTTCAGCCGTGCGAAAGGCGAAAATGTCGCCAGGAACCCCGCCGACGCAACAAAATGTCCGAAACTGGGGTATTTTCGGTTCATTTCCCTGTTGACGCCCCCGGCCACCGGTCCTAAGGTCCGCTGCAACGCTAAAGGAGCCAACACGATGAATATCCTAGTCGTAGTCGTAGGAACCACGCGCATGGGCCGGTAACGGTAGACCATAATCGAACCCATGCGCCTCCGACCAGAAATCGGGGGCTTTTTTTATGCGAAACGGACGATGCCGCCAATTGGAGCTAAAGCAGATGAAACGTGAGATGACCGGCGCAAAAATGGTTGTTCAGGCCCTGAAGGATCAGGGGGTGGACACTGTCTTTGGCTACCCCGGCGGTGCCGTTCTGCCGATCTATGACGAGATCTTTTTGCAGAATGATATCCGGCACATTCTTGTGCGCCATGAACAGGGCGCGGTTCACGCCGCCGAAGGCTATGCCCGCTCAACCGGCAAGCCCGGTGTTGTTCTGGTGACCTCCGGTCCCGGCGCCACCAATGCGGTGACCGGCCTGACCGACGCGCTGCTGGATTCCATTCCGCTGGTTGTTCTCACCGGTCAGGTTCCAACCTTCATGATTGGCTCCGATGCCTTTCAGGAAGCCGACACCGTGGGCATCACCCGCCCCTGCACCAAACACAACTGGCTGGTGAAAGACACCGAAAAGCTGGCCAGCACCCTGCATGAGGCCTTTCATGTCGCCACCGCGGGTCGTCCCGGTCCGGTGCTGATCGACATTCCCAAGGATGTGCAGTTCGCCACCGGCACCTATCAGGGGCCGAAACCCGCCGCGTCGCATTACCAGCCGCCGGTGAAGGGCGATCTGGAGGCCATCACCGAGCTGGTGGCGGCTATGGAAACCGCAAAACGCCCGGTATTCTACACCGGCGGTGGCGTGATCAACTCCGGCCCCGGCGCCAGCCAGCTGCTGCGCGAGCTGGCCGAGGCCACAGGCATTCCGGTGACCTCCACGCTGATGGGGCTTGGGGCCTATCCGGCCTCGGGCAAGAACTGGCTCGGGATGCTGGGGATGCACGGTCTTTACGAGGCCAATATGGCCATGCACGGCTGCGACCTGATGATCAATATCGGCGCCCGCTTTGATGACCGCATCACCGGTCGTCTGGATGCCTTCAGCCCGAAATCGACCAAGGCGCATATCGACATCGACCCCTCGTCGATCAACAAGGTGATCCGCGTCGATATTCCGATCGTCGGCGACATCGGCCACGTGCTGGAAGACGTTCTGAAAGTCTGGAAGAGCCGCGGCCGCAAGGTGAACAGCGCTGCCATCGCAAAATGGCAGGAGCAGATCACCGAATGGCGCAATATTCGCTGTCTGTCCTACACCGCCTCGGAGACCTCCATCAAACCGCAATACGCGCTGGAGCGTCTGGAAGCCCTGACCAAGGACCGCAACCGCTACATCACCACCGAAGTGGGGCAGCACCAGATGTGGGCCGCACAGTACCTCGGCTTTGAGGATCCCAACCGCTGGATGACCTCCGGTGGTCTGGGCACCATGGGCTATGGCACACCGGCCTCGATCGGCGTGCAGGTCGCGCACCCCGATGCGCTGGTGATCAACGTCGCAGGTGAGGCCTCCTGGCTGATGAACATGCAGGAGATGGGCACCGCCGTGCAGTACCGCCTGCCGGTGAAACAGTTTATCCTCAACAATGAACGTCTGGGCATGGTGCGCCAGTGGCAGGAGCTGCTGCACGGCGAACGCTACAGCCATTCCTGGTCCGAAGCCCTGCCCGATTTCGTCAAGCTCGCCGAGGCCTTTGGCGCCAAGGGCATCATCTGCAAGGATCCCAAGGATCTGGATGATGCGATCATGGAGATGCTCGACTATGACGGGCCGGTGATCTTTGACTGTCTGGTGGAGAAGCACGAAAACTGCTTCCCGATGATCCCCTCGGGCAAGGCGCATAACGAAATGCTGCTGGGCGATGCCGAGACCCAAGGCGTCATCCAATCCGGCGGCGCGGTGCTGGTTTAACCCGGTTCAGGAACAGATACAGCGGGGCGCTATCGCCCTGCCCCGATTTCTAGGAAAGGGACGTAAATGTCTGCCCTACACATCAAAAAAGGCTCCACCAGCCATTCTGCCTATAACCTGCGCCCGAATTTTTCGGATGTTCAGGAACGCCACACCATCACCATTCTGGTGGAAAACGAACCCGGTGTTCTGGCCCGTGTGATCGGCCTGTTCTCGGGTCGGGGTTACAACATCGACAGCCTCACCGTGGCCGAGGTCGATCACACCGGCCATCTGTCGCGCATCACCATCGTCACCACCGGCACGCCGCAGGTGATCGAGCAGATCAAGGCGCAGCTGGGCCGGATCGTTTCGGTACATGAAGTCACCGATCTCACCGTCGCAGGCCCCTTTGTCGAGCGGGAACTCGCCATTGTGAAAGTGGTCGGCGAAGGCGACAAGCGCGTGGAAGCCATGCGGCTGGCGGATATTTTCCGCGCCAAGGTTGTCGACACCACGCTCAACAGCTTCATTTTTGAACTGACCGGCGCACCGGACAAGATCGACGCCTTTGCCGAGATGATGCGCCCGCTGGGCCTGACCAAGATCGCCCGCACCGGCGTAGCTGCCCTGCTGCGCGGCAATTGATCATTCCGACAGGATGACAAAAGGGCTGCGCCATCGCGCAGCCCTTTTTCGTGTCCCATACAAACTGATCCGATCACGCTCCTGCGGCGGATCCGCTCTGTAGATCAGCTACGGATCAGCTTTCGATCAGCGCTGCGCCGTTTCGCCTGCGCGCGGGCGTCACGGGCCTGTTTGTCAGGGAAGGACAAAATGGTCGCGCTGGACGGCTGGCTATCACCGGCACCACGAACAGGCGCTTTTACCTCATGGGCGTTATGCTCCGGGTAGACCGAGGGATCCACAAACAAGGGATCGTGGCGCGCGTCCTCCCAGGTCATCACCGTCGCCTCAGAGCGGCTGTTGGGCAGCGATTGGCTGGCTTCATGCTCGGCATCGCCAAGCTTCGCCGCCAGTTCCGGACTCTGGCTTTCTTGGATGACATGCAGATCGCTGGCGAACCGCAACGCGCCCTTGGTCTCAACCCGAAAAGCGACGCAGTCACCCTTGCGCAGCTCTATGGGTTCATCGAGCGAGGTCCAGCGATAATATACCAGATCACCGTGATTTTCGCTCCAGATCACCGCCTGCCGCAGATCGTAGTCCGTCCAAAGAACGACGCCAATCATATCATACCTCACATTGGTCCCGAGCTATTCTGGGATAAATCATGGCAAAGGAACACCAAAAACCTGTAACAAGATCTGTGTCAATTTGTGTCCGGTTTGCGCAAAATTGATGCTGGATAGCGTCAGATCCTCATGTATTATCTACAAGGGTATTAGGGAGTCCCTAGGGAAACCACAAGATCTGGTGTAACACCCGGTCCACGACACAGAGGGAGCCAATCTTGAACCAGGCCGATCGTTCGCCGGCGGAACTGCGCAATATGTTCGGTGCCAACCTGCGTCAGCTCGCCAAGGGCTACCGCTCAATTTCGGATCTGTCTCGACGCCTCGGGATCAATCGCACCCAGTTCAACCGCTACCTGACCGGCGAGAGCTTCCCCCGCCCTGACGTGCTGGACCGGATCTGCAATTTCTTTGACGTTGATGCGCGGATTCTGCTGGATCCCGTCGATCAGCTCTCCTGCAAAGGGCAGATCCTTCAGGGGCCGTTCCTCGGCGATTTTCTTGGCCCCGGCGTTGCCAATGTGACCGAGGCATTCTTTCCCTCCGGCCTCTATCAGTTCGTACGCCGCAGCTTTGTACGCACGGATCGCTATATCCTGGGGTTGGCGCTGGTCTTTCGCACCGAAGGCATCACCTACCTGCGCGGTTATGAAGCGAAATCCGCCATGCGCTACCAGGGCCTGCCGTCGGATCCGCAATCACGGGAGTTCCGTGGCTACGCCTCGGCCCATGATGATGGGGTAGCCTTCCTGCTGTCGCGGCGTGGCGGGCGGACCTCCTCCTTCAACTATCTTGCCAATGTGCCGTCAATGCAGGCCAACATCTGGGCAGGCTATGTTGCGCGCACCAGCCGCGAAAGCGACACGTCGGACCGGGTAACCCGCATGGTCTATGAACATCTCGGCCAGGATCCCGCCGCCATCCTCGGCGCCGCGCGCCGGGCCGGGTTCATAGAACAGCATGAGCTGAGCCCGTTTCAGCAGCGGTTGCTCGGCGTGGGAACCCGGTTTCGCTAGCTGCCGCTCAGGCCACGGTCGCGATCAGCCGATAGATATGCCAGCTGGCATGGCCGAGCAATGGCAGCACCAGAAACAGCCCCAGAAACCCCGGCACCATGGCCAAGAATGTGGCTATAGCAATGCCTGCGGCCCAGACAAGCATCACCAGAAAATTGGCCTGCACATAGGAAAAACTGGTGATCATCGCGGTGACAAAATCCACCTCACGATCCAGCAGCAGCGGCAGGGAAATCACTGTGATCATGTAAAGCAGCAGCGCAAATACCGCCCCGACCAGGCTGCCGACCAGCAGCATGGCTATCCCGTTTGCCGTCAGGAAAACCTCGGGCGAGCTGGAGATATTGGTCATCGTCGAATGGCCCAGAAACAGCGCAAAGATCATATGACCAAGGAAGAACCAGAACAGGAAGACAATGATGATGATGGCGCAGATCGACGGCAGCTGACGGCGGCTCTGTTGCAGCACAACGCTCAGGATCGCGCCAAACCCCAGCGCCCGCCCCTGTTCCAGCCGGTGCGAGACCTCATATAGGCCGACCGCGGCAAAAGGGCCGACCAACGGAAAGCCGATGGCCGCCAGAACCAGCCAGAAGGTTGTGCCGGTCGCAACCGTGATCCAGGCCATGATCCAGCCCGCCAGTACATAGACCGCGGCAAAGAACAGCCCATAGCCCGGTTTGGCCCGAAAATCAGCCCATCCGCGCCGCAATGCCTGCCCCAGGGTCGACAGGGTCATCGGCTGCAACTGCGGCACGCCAAAGGCTTTTTCGTCCATATGAGGATCTCCTTACAGGGGCGTGTCCGAGCACGGCAGCTCGGGCGGGCGCCGCTCTGGCCAGCGGGTCGCAAGATGATACTGCTGCCCCAGCGCCAGCAGGTCACGGTCGCGGCCATGGGCGGAAAAGATCTGTAGTCCCATCGGCAGCTGACCAGCTCCAAACCCCGCCGGAGCCGCCAGACAGGGCAGGCCCAGCAGGCTGACCGGTGTCACCACCTCCATCCAGCGGTGGTAACTGTCCATCGCGGTGCCGTTGATCGCCTGCGGGTGCTCAAGCGTGATATCAAAGGGCCAGCATTGCGCGGTCGGCAGCACCAGTGCGTCATACTGCGAAAACAGACGCGCCGCGACGCGTTGCCAGTCCGACCGCAAATCAGATGCTGCCTGAACCTCCTGCCCGCTCAGCGCCATTCCCCGTTCCAGCTCCCATTGGGCGCTGGCTTTCAGCTGTTGCCGCTGCCCGGAAAACACCCTGAGACCAGAGGCCACGGAAAAGGAGCGCAGCGTGCTCCAGCTCTGCCAGATCCGCTCCGCCGAAAAAGGCGGTGCAATCGGCTCGACCAGATGCCCCAAGCCGCGCAGCACCTCCAGCGCGGCCTCGCAGGTCTCCAATATGCCCGCCTCCATCGGATAGGCACCGCCCCAATCCGCAAGCCAGCCAATGCGCATCGGTCGCGCGGCAGGCAGGGGGGCGACACCATCCGCCGCCGCAAACCCGGTCGAGAACGGTTGACGCGGATCGGGACCGGAGAGAACATCCAGCAGCAGCGCCAGATCCTCGGGGCTGCGGGCCATCGGCCCATTGGTGGACAGCGGATGCAGGAACAGATCGCCGCGCGGCTCATTCGGAACCCGCCCCCAGCTGGGACGGAAACCGTAGACATTGCACCAGCCGGCAGGGTTGCGCAGAGATCCCATCATGTCGGACCCGTCCGCCAGCGCCACCATCCCGGTCGCCAATGCCACCGCCGCGCCGCCGGAGGAACCGCCGCAGCTGCGGCTGCGGTCATAGGGGTTGGCCGTCGCCCCGTAGATCGGGTTATAGGTATGCGACCCAAGGCCGAATTCCGGGGTGTTGGTCTTGCCGATGATCACAGCCCCCGCCGCCCGCAACCGCGCCACCATCAGATCGTCCGTCTGCGGCACGAAATCTGCGAGCAATGGCGAACCCTGCGTCGAAGGAACACCAGCCACATTTGCCAGATCCTTGACCGCCATCGGCAGCCCGTTCAGCGGCCCCCGCGTCTCTGCCCGATCGGCAGCGGCCGCCTCGGCAAGCAGCACGTCTCGCGCCCGCAGGGCCACAATTGCATTGACGCTCGGGTTGATCGCCTCGATGCGGTCCAGCGTCTCCTCCATCAGCGCCTCTGCGCGACGACGCCCGGTCGAAAGATCGCGCAGGATCTCGCGGGCGCTGGTCTGGATCTGGGTCATCTCCGGGGGCTCCTGGCTGGCAGATGATGTCAGCCTAGCCGCAGAAAAACACAAAGAAAACCCGCTTGCCGAGGCAAACGGGTCTGCAAATTCTCAACCGGGGGTGCTGCTATCGCAAAGCGGCAGGATGCCGCGTCGAAATCACTCGCCCTGCGCTTCCGAGCGGCTCTTTCCGGCGACGTTCAACGCCAGCGTTGCCGCCATGAACCCGTCCAGATCGCCGTCCAGCACACCTTTGGTGTCGGAGGTCTCGTGCTGCGTGCGCAGATCCTTCACCATCTGGTAGGGCTGCAACACGTAAGAACGGATCTGGTTACCCCAGCCGGCATCGCCCTTGGCCTCATGGGCGGCGTTGATATCAGCGTTCCGGCGGTCCAGCTCCAGCTGATAGAGCCGCGACTTCAGCGCTTTCATGGCGATGTCACGGTTCTGGTGCTGCGACTTCTCGGAGGAAGTGACCACGATGCCGGTGGGCACGTGGGTGATGCGGACCGCAGAATCGGTGGTGTTGACGTGCTGGCCACCGGCACCGGAGGAGCGATAAGTGTCTACCCGAATATCCGACGGGTTCACCTCGATCTCGATATTGTCGTCCACCACAGGGTAGACCCAGACCGAGCTGAACGATGTATGACGCTTGGCTGCGGAATCATAGGGGGAAATCCGCACCAGACGGTGCACACCGCTTTCCGACTTCAACCAGCCATAGGCGTTGTGGCCCGAAATCTTGTAGGCGGCGGATTTGATCCCCGCCTCTTCGCCCGCGCTTTCGGACTGAAGTTCAACCTTGTAACCCTTTTTCTCTGCCCAGCGGACATACATCCGTGCCAGCATCGACGCCCAGTCGCAGCTCTCGGTGCCGCCTGCGCCTGCATTGATCTCAAGGAAGGTGTCATTGCTGTCGGCCTCGCCATCCAGCAGCGCCTCCAGCTCCTTTTCGGCGGCCTTTTCCTTCAGCGCCTTCAGCGCGGCCTCGGCATCGGCGATGACCTCATCGTCCTCTTCCATCTCGCCCAGCTCGATCAGCTCCATATTGTCGCTGAGATCCTGCTTGATGGATTTATAGGTGTCGATTGCATCAACCAGCATCTGCCGGTCGCGCATCAGGGCCTGCGCCGCCTCGGCGTCGTCCCAAAGGTTGGGATCCTCAACGCGGGCGTTGAACTCTTCCAGGCGGAACTCTGCGGTTTCCCAATCCAGACGCTGCGCCAACAGCTCCAGCGACTTTTCGATATCGGCCACGATGTTCTGAGTTTCGGCGCGCATGGCAATCCCTTGAAATCACGTATCAGGCCTGCGTGATAAACCACCCGCGCCCTGCGGGCAAGCCGACGCAGCAGGCAGCAGCGCGATTGGCGCACCACGCCACCGCAGAGCATAAAACGGGCGGGGCCATGATTTCCACGCCCCGCCCGTCAGATAGGTTCTGCCCAAAACAGTCGGCGTCAGTAAAGCCCGCCTGAACTGATGGTGCCAAAACTCGCCTTCGGTCCCAGAACCGCCGTGCCACCATCCGATGTGGTCACCCGGCGCGCTGATTGCGCGGCTTCCTCAAACAGCGGCAGGTTAGATCCCATCGCAAAGCCACCGTCAAATGCCAGGCCAAAGATCGGCTCGGCGCCATCGCGGAAATACTCCGCCACCACATTGCCCCCCGAAGCCCCATCGGCAAGGCGCGCCCCGGTATAGCGGTCGATCTTGATGAAATGGCCACCCTCCGGCACCGCAAACTTACCACCGCCATATTTGGCCGTGGCTTTCTGCATGAACTGCTGGAACACCGGACCACACATGGTGCCGCCATAGGCCCCGCGGCCCATCGGACGTGGTTGGTCAAAGCCCATGTAGCAACCGGCCACGATATTGGAGGTAAAGCCCACAAACCACACATCGCGCGAGTCATTGGTGGTGCCGGTTTTGCCTGCGGTCGGCACCGGCAGGTTGATCACGCTGGAGGCGGTTCCACGCTCCACAACGCCCCGCATCATCGAGGTGAGCTGATAGGCGGTGATCGGATCCATCACCTGCTCGCGGTTGTCCACGATCCGGGGCGCCTGCCCCTGTGCCAGCGCAGGCGAGGCGCAGTCCACGCAGTCACGGTCATCATGGCGATAGATGGTCTCGCCCCGGCGGTCCTGAATGCGGTCCACAAGTGTCGGCTGCACCCGTTCGCCGCCATTGGCAAACATCGCATAGGCCGCGACCATCTTGTAGAGTGTGGTTTCCTCGGCCCCCAGCGAGTTGGCAAGGAAAGCCCCCATATTGTCATAGACCCCAAAACGCTCCGCATAGCCTGCAACCACCTCCATGCCGACCTCCTGGGCCAGTCGGATGGTCATCAGGTTCCGGCTCATCTCGATTCCGGTCCGTAGCGGTGTCGGGCCGTAGAACTTGTTGGTGGAGTTCTTGGGGCGCCACAGCCCCTGCGGGGTGTTGATCTCGATCGGGGCGTCCACAACGATGGTCGCAGGGCTATAGCCGCTGTCCAAAGCTGCCGCATAGACAAAGGGTTTGAAGCTGGAGCCCGGCTGGCGCTGCGCCTGTGTGGCGCGGTTGAACACCGAATGCTGGTAGGAGAACCCGCCCTGCATGGCCAGAACCCGGCCCGTATTCACATCCATCGCGACAAAGCCGCCCTGCACTTCCGGCACCTGACGCAGCGACCAATGTTGCAGTGCGCCGTCCTTTTCGACCGCGCGGACCAGCACCACATCCCCGGTGGCGAGATTGTCCTTGAAGCTGCCCTTCATCCATTTGATGTCAGAGCGCGGAACCGAGCCGATTTCGGCCACCTCCTCGACGCCTACGCTGATGCTCTGGTCACCGACCTCCAGCACAACCGCCGGATGCCATTTGCCGCCCAGTTCGATATCACGCGGCACGGCAGCAGCGCTGAGCGCCGCGCGCCAGCTGTCTTCGGATGCCAGCAAATCGGCGTCCAGCGTCACGCCAGTGCCCCGCCAGGTGCCACGCGACCGGTCATAGTCCTGAAGACCCGCACGCAGCGCAACAGCGGCCTCGGCCTGCATCTCCTCGTCGATCGTCGCCCGCACCGTAAAGCCGCCGGTGAAGAATTCGCCCTCGCCAAAATCCTCCGAAAGCTGACGACGGATTTCATCGGTAAAATAATCGCGCGGCGGCAGCGCGGTGCGGAAGCTCTCAAAATCGCCATTCTGCACCGAGCGCAGCGGCAGATCGACCTCGACCTTGTAGACCGCATCAGAGATATAGCCGTTTTCGCGCATCTCGCGTAGCACGTAGTTGCGGCGGGTCAGCAGGCGGTCCTTTTGGCGGACCGGGTGATAATCCGACGGCGCCTTTGGCATGGCGGCCAGCGTCGCGGCCTCATGCGGGGCCAGTTCGCTCAGTGTCTTGTTGAAATAGGTCTGGGCGGCTGCGGCCACGCCATAGGAGTTCTGCCCCAGAAAGATCTCGTTCATGTAAAGTTCGAGAATGTCTTCCTTGCTCAGGGTATCTTCCAGACGGGAAGCCAGGATCAGCTCCTTCACCTTCCGCTCCGCCTTGCGGTCCCCGGAGAGCAGGAAGTTCTTCATCACCTGCTGGGTGATGGTGGAGGCGCCGCGCACGTTCGACCCGCGCGAGCGCACCGCCTCGACCGCCGCCGCGGCGATGCCGCGCATGTCATAGCCCTTGTGGCTGTAGAAATTCTTGTCCTCGGCCGAGATGAAAGCCTGTTTGACCAGATCGGGAATTTCCTCGGAGGGCGTGAACAGGCGGCGTTCCTGGGCAAATTCGTCAATCAGCTGCCCCTCGCCGGAGTAGATCCGGCTGATCGTCGGCGGCTGATACTGCGCCAGCGATTCATGGCTGGGCAGGTCCCGGCCATAGATCCAGAACACCGCACCAATGGTCAGCGCGATCATCGCGATGCCCAGCGTGATGGTGCTGAAGATGGAACCAAAGAACGATAGAATATATCTGACCACTGTAGAGCCTTTCTCGCGCAGTGCCGCCTATATAGGTGCAGCGGCGCGTGGGGTCAAAACGGGAAACGGCATATTGATGCCGCTGACCCGGAGAAAACAGGGGGAAAGCGGCGCTGGCCGTCCCCGGATATCAAACGCCGCTGGGCCAGATCCGTTCCGCCTGACCGGCGATCCCGGCGAGCGGCAGCTACTGACGCACCAGCGGGCGGGTCTCATCATCGGCAATACGCCAGGACAAAAGCCCATTCAGGATGCCCCGCGCCGTGCGTTCGCGCCACTCCGGGTCCATCAGATTGGCCAGATCGCGCGGGCTGGACAGGAATCCGATTTCCACCAGCGCCGAGGGGATGTCGGCCGATTTTAGCACAGAAAAGCCCGCCTCGCGCAGCGGTCGGCGGTTCATTGCCCCACCTTGGGTCTTGAGCCCCTTGACCAGCGCCCGGGCCAGCGCCTGACTGCGCGGATGTGTCTCCACCCGCGCCAGATCCAGCAGCACATCGGTCACCCGGTCATCGACCTGACTCAGATCGGTCCCCGCGAGCAGATCACCGCGTTCATGACGTTCCACCAGCGTCGCCGAGGCCGCATCAGAGGCGTCTTTCGACAGCGTGTAGACCGTGGTGCCATGAGCGCGCCCTTCGGACAGGCTGTCGGCATGAAGCGACAGGAACAGATCCGCCTTGGCCTGATGCGCCAGCGCGATCCGCCGCTCAAGCGAGACGAAGTAATCGTCGTCGCGCGTCAGCTGCACATTGAACTGGCCCGACCGCACCAGCATCTCGCCCAGTTCGATGGCGAATTGCAGCATCAGATCCTTCTCCTGCACCAGACCGCCCTGAACAAAGGCCTCCGCCCCCGGATCAATGCCGCCATGACCCGGATCAATCACCACCAAGAGCGGCGCCAGCGAATCCTTATCCTCGGGTGCGATCATTGGCGTCGGTGCGGGCAGATCCCAGCGGGCATCGCGCGGCGCGCCGGTGGTTTTGGCAAATTGCTCCGCGCTCGTTTCGCGCAGGGCAACGGTCAGCCCCGCAGCCGCTGTCACCGGATCAACCTCCATCGCCGCCGTCTCGACCTGCATTGGGCGCGTCAACTCCAGCACCAGCCGCGACCAGCCCGGCACATAGGTGCCAAACTGCGCCGTCCGTATGCCGTCCTCTGTCACCAGCGCCTCGGCGCCGAGGCCGCTCCAGTCGACCTCCTGAAAATCCAGCACCACGCGCGGCGGGCCATCCAGCGTGAACAGCCGATACGGCACCCCCTGGCTCAGCGCCAATGTCACATCCACCCCCGAGCGGCGATCGGCGGCGCGGCTGTCCTGCGGCAGGATCCGCGCCAGACCGCTGAAGCCCTGCCCGCTGATCTGACTGCTGGCAGCAGCTGTTTCCTCAGCGACAACCGGCGGCGTCATCGCGATCACCAGGGCCGGCAGCAGGGCTGCGAGGGCTTTTATAGGTCTGCTCATGGCTGTTGCTCCGCCCGTTTTTTTGTATTGCCCGGCCATAAGGACACAGGATGGCCGCGCGGCTGGTGGCGGCACGGCTTTTGGCCAAAGACTAAGCCATCGCGAGGCCTGATTGCCAGCCTCATCCGCTTGCCCCGCACGGCCTGCCCTTTCGCGACGCGCTCTCAGACCCGACGCTGCTCCATAAAGCTCATGAGCCGCGCCAGCCCCTCTTCGATATCCGCCGTCGACCGCGCATAGGAGAACCGCAGGGTGGTCGCGCCGCGCTTGGGATCGAAATCCAGCCCCGGCGTCACCGCCACCCCGGCCTGATCCAGGATCTCCTTGGCAAAGGCGCGGCTGTCATTGGTCAGCTCGGAAACATCCGCATAGACGTAGAACGCCCCGTCCGGTGGCGCGATCCGGTCAAACCCGGCCTTTGGCAACCCCTCCAGCATCAGCGCTCGGTTGCGCGCATAGACCGCCAGATTCTCCTCCAGCTCCGCACCGCAGTCCATCGCCGCAAGCGCGGCAACCTGACTGGCATGAGGCGCGCAGATGAACATGTTCTGCGCGATGCGCTCGACCACCCGTACGTGGTCTTCCGGCACCACCATCCAGCCCACGCGCCAGCCAGTCATGGAGAAATATTTGGAAAAGGAATTGATCACATAGCACTCATCAGTCACCTCAAGTGCGGTGACCGCTTTCGCCTCATATTCGATGCCGTGATAAATCTCATCCGAGATAAAGGCCGCCCCCTGCCCCTGGGCCGCATCAATCAGCGCCGCCATCGCATCCCGGTCCAGCATGGTGCCGGTCGGGTTGGCCGGTGAGGCCACCATCAGACCCGCCAGATCCAGCCCCGCCAGATCCTGCGGCACCGGTTGCAGGCGGTGATCAAGCGAGGTTTCGATATCAACAGGCGTCAGCCCCAGCGCATGCAGAATCTGACGGTAGGAGGGATAGCCCGGCGCACCGATGCCGACCCGGTCGCCACTGTCAAACAGCGCGGTAAAGCTCAGCAGGAACGCCCCCGAAGAGCCCGGCGTGATCACCACCCGCTCCGGATTCAGATCAACATTGTACCAGTCGCCATATAGCTGCGCGATCCGCTTGCGCAGCGCCGGCAGACCCAGCGCCACCGTATAGCCGAGGCTGTCGCGATCCAGCGCCTCCGCCAGCGCCCTGCGCGCGGCATCCGGCGCGCCGGTTGAGGGCTGGCCCACCTCCATATGAATGATATGGCGTCCAGCTTCCTCGGCCCGGCGTGCGGCGTCCATCACATCCATCACAATGAAGGGATCCACGTTGGACCGGCTTGAGTTTCGCATGTTGATCTCCCATGGTGCGGCCATGACCTTTGACCGCTTCTCCCGCCTCGCGTCAATCCCGGCTCTGGCCCTTGCCGCGCTGTGTTTCGTCGCGGGGTCACTGGCCCCCGCGGCGCAGGCGGCCTCGATCTCGCTGCTGCGCGATCCTGATATCGAACACGGACTGAACGAGCTGGCAGCCCCGGTGCTGCGCGCCGCCGGGCTGAATGCCAAACGGGTGCGGGTGCTGGTGGTCAATGACGGCTCCTTCAATGCTTTCGTCATCGATTCCCAAACGATTTTCATACATTACGGGCTGATCCTGAAAGTGGACCGCCCCGAGATGCTGCAGGCCGTGATCGCCCATGAGGCCGCGCATATCACCAATGGCCACCTGTCCCGGCGGATGCAGAACATGCGCTCTGCGCGATCTGCGGCGGGGCTTGGCGCAGCTCTTGCGGTGCTGGCGGCTGCCGCTGGCGCCGGGGAAGCCGCCGCCGGAATCGCGCTTGGCACGCAATCCTCCGCGCTGCGCGGCTTTCTGGCTCATACCCGCGCCGAGGAAGCCTCTGCCGACCGCACCGCCGCAGGCATCCTGCAACGGGCCGGTGTCAGCCCGCGCGGACTGGTCGATGTGCATAAGATCTTTGCCGGGCAAGAGCTGCTGAGCCCGGTCAATCAGGATCCCTATATGCGCTCGCATCCGCTCAGCCGCGACCGGATCCGCGCCGCCGAGGCCTATCTGGCGAGCCACGGTGACAGCGCCAAACCCGATGCCAACGCGATCTATTGGTTTGCGCGGGTGCGCGGCAAGCTGTCAGCCTTTACCCGGTCACCCAAATGGACTCTGCGCCGGATCGGGGATGAGCCTTACAAGGATGTGCGCCTGATGCGCGAAGCCATCGCCCATCACCGTCGCAACGATCTGAACAAGGCCCTGCGCGCCATCGACGGCGCCCTCGCGATCCGCCCCTCCGATCCCTATTTTCAGGAGCTGAAAGGCCAGATCCTGATGGAGAACCGCCGCTGGCAGCCGGCACTTGCCGCCTATGGCCGGGCCGTTCAGAAGGCGGGGCGTGATCCGCTGATCCTCGCCAGCCTTGGACGCGCGCAACTGGCGGCGGGCCAGCCGAAAGCGGCGCTGAAATCCCTTGAGGCCTCCCGCGCGCAGGATTTCCGCAACGCCAACATGCTGCGGGACATGGCGCAGGCCTACGCGAAACTTGGCCAGTCCGGCATGGCAGCACTGGCCACCGCCGAGCGCTATGCGCTACAGGGTCGGCTGAAGGATGCGGGTCTCCATGCCAAACGGGCCACCGCGCAGCTGCCCACCGGATCCCCTGCCTGGCGACGTGCACAAGATGTGCTGATTGCCGCCGAACAACACGAAAAAAGGAAATCGAGATGACCCGTATTGCCCGCCTTCCCGCCCCGGCGCTGCCTGTTCTGTCGGCGGCCGCCCTGTCGCTTGGGCTGATGATCGCTCCTGCCGCTTCGGCGCTCGACCTCGGCAAGATGAGCGCCGAGGAACGCGCCGCCTTTGGCGCCGAGGTGCGTGCCTATCTGCTGGAGAACCCGGAAGTGATCCTGGAGGCTGTCAACAAGCTGGAACAGCAGCAGGCCGCCGATGAGGCCGCCCGCGACGATGCGCTGGTGGCCGAGAATATGACCGCGCTGCATGATGACGGGTTTTCCTGGGTCGGCGGCAACCCCGAGGGCGATATCACGCTGGTCGAATTCATGGACTACCGCTGCGGCTACTGCCGCCGCGCCGCGCCAGAGGTGGAAAAACTGGTCTCCGGCGATGGCAATATCCGCCTGATCATCAAGGAATTCCCGATCCTCGGCGAGGCTTCCGTGCTGACCTCGCGGTTTGCGATCGCCACCAAGATGGTCGCCGGGGATGAAGCCTACAAGATGGTGCATGACGCGCTGATCACCCTCGGAGGCGAGCCGAACGAAGGCACGCTGCGCCGTCTGGCAGAGGGGCTGGATCTGGACGCCGATGCGATCCTCGCGCGGATGTCAGATCCCGAGATTGCCCGTCAGCTGCAGGAAACCCGCGCGCTGGCCCAGCAGCTGGCGATTTCGGGCACCCCGACCTTTGTCCTCGGCGATGAGCTGCTGCGTGGCTACCTGCCCGCCGATCAGATGGAAATCATGGTCGCCGAGATCCGCGAGAACCGCAGCTGATCTTTTTCTGGGGGTGTGACGCAGGTTGCCCCCTATATGCAGGGCGGACTGGGGGCCAGCCCCCAGACCCCCGGAGTATTTCTGGAAAGATGACGGGCGAAACAGACACGAGAAAAGGGCGCTGATGTCATCATAGCGCCCTTTTGCTCATCTCGTTGTCAGTTGGTGGTCGCGGATCTATTCCGCCGCGGCGGCCTCTGCATCCAGCTGAGCCGCCTTTTTCTCTACCTCTTCGACGATGTGATCCACCATCTGATCATTGGACATCTTGTGGCTGGCCTTGCCGGCCAGATAGACCATGCCGGCTCCCGCGCCGCCGCCGGTGAAACCCACGTCTGTCATCAGCGCCTCGCCCGGGCCATTCACCACACAGCCGATGATGCTGAGGCTCATCGGGGTCTTCACATGTTCCAGGCGCTTTTCGAGCGCCTCCACCGTCTTGATCACATCAAACCCCTGACGCGCGCAACTGGGACAGGAGATGATATTGACGCCACGGTGGCGCAGGCCGAGGGATTTCAGGATTTCAAAGCCCACTTTCACCTCTTCCACCGGATCGGCGGAGAGGCTGACCCGCAGCGTGTCACCGATGCCCATCCACAACAGCTGGCCGAGGCCGATGGCGGATTTGATGGTGCCGGAGACAAAGCCCCCGGCCTCGGTGATGCCAAGGTGGATCGGCGCATCGGTTGCCTCGGCCAGCTGCTGATAGGCGGCGGCGGACATGAAAACGTCGGA
The DNA here is from genome assembly GCF_048056915.1 of Phaeobacter sp. JH20_02. Lineage (NCBI taxonomy): Bacteria > Pseudomonadati > Pseudomonadota > Alphaproteobacteria > Rhodobacterales > Roseobacteraceae > Phaeobacter > Phaeobacter sp. JH20_02. The sequence goes on from NZ_JAYMVP010000028.1 coordinate 440,508, forward strand.
GGCTTTGACCGAGATCTTGAACTCGTGAAAATCGTGATCCTGAAGGATACGGATGTGATCCAGACCGCTCTCCACCATCGCCTCCGGGCAAGGTTCGCCGTATTTGTCGAGGAGGTGTTTTTCCAGCGAACCGGCATTGACGCCGATGCGGATCGAACAATTGTGGTCGCGGGCCGCGCGGATCACTTCGGCCACGCGTTTTTCATCCCCGATGTTGCCCGGGTTGATGCGCAGGCAGGCAGCGCCAGCTTCGGCGGCCTCGATGCCGCGTTTGTAGTGGAAATGGATATCGGCAACGATAGGCACCGGGCTTTCGCGAACGATTTCCTTCAGTGCCTTGGAGGAGGCCTCATCCGGGACCGAGACCCGGACGATATCGGCGCCAGCCTCCGCTGCGGCCTGCACCTGGGCCACCGTCGCGGCAACATCCGTGGTCAGCGTATTGGTCATCGTCTGCACCGCAATCGGCGCATCGCCACCCACAGGCACATTGCCGACATGGATCTGGCGGCTCTTGCGGCGTTCGATGTGGCGCCAGGGGCGAATGTGGTTGATCGACATGAGGTCCGGTCCGCGCTGTTCAGGGTTCCGGGCATAGATACGCGCAGTCTCGCGCAGCTTCAATGGGAGGCGGGCAATCCTGAAGGTCGCAGGCCAGATGTCGCAATCACCCCGCGTGGCCCATGAGGGAGGCCCGGGCTCAGAAAGGTCAGCTGTACGTCAGAGGCAGGTCCGACGCCCCGGGTGGAAACATCCGGGCCGGACGGGGCCTATTCGCCCGTGGTCTCGGTCACGGGAACGGTGAGGCTGCTGGCCTGCAATTCAGCGACCAGCGTGGCCAGTGCGCTGTTGCGATCCTCGCTCAGATCGGCCAGCGCAAACCGTTCGGTGAGCGCATCGGAGGACAGCACGACGTTCTTCGTCACCTGCCCCCGTTCGCCGACCGGTCCGTAATGGGCGCCGTTCACTGCGAAGTAAATCGCTCCGCTCTCGCCGGTGCGCAGCAGCGGTGCTTCTTCGGTGGCGGGAATTTCGAAATGCTGACCCGGCTCCATGATGGTTTCAAAGATCACGCTGCCATCCACGGCAGTGACCTGAACCCAGGACGGGCGCACGGCGACCATCTGCAGCGCGGGCGCGGTCTCTTCCACGACCTGCGGCATGGCGGGCAGCGGTGCTGCCGTGCTGAGGCTGGCATCTGCCAGCGCAACCGAGGGCAGCTCCGGCATGACAAAATTGCCGAAGCCGCGTGGATCAAGCGTCGCGATCGGGCCGTCGCGCGGCACCATGACCGGCACGTCCAGCGCCTGTGGGCGATAGAGCCGATCCAGCGCCTCAAGTGCGGGATCTTCGTTCTGGGCATTCCCCTCGCGGGCAGCCCCGGCCAGCGGATCCAGATCAGCCAGCACGATGGGGGTCTGATCCACCGGCGCCATCTGCACCTGCTGGACCTCTTTCAGAACCGCCCAACCGCCGTAGCCAATGCCGCCGATCAGCGCCACCAGCACCGCAAGCGACCCCACCGCGCGCAACTCGATCTGGCTGAAGACGCTGCTGGCTGCGGGTACGAAGGGAGTATTGGGAGAGGTGAAGGCATCGCTGCGCAGCCCACCCATGCCGGTTGCAATCGGTTTCCCGGCGGATTTGCGCACTGATGCCTCGGCGGACATGCCATGGGCCACCTGGAAACCGCTTTCCTGGCAGAAGGCGTCAAATGTGGTGTCGGGATCCATATTGAGATAGCGCGCATAAGAGCGCACGTAACCCGCAATAAAACCCGGCGTGTCAAAGACAGTCGGGTCAGAATTCTCAATCGCGGCGATGTAGGAGGCTTTGATCCGCAGCTCACGTTGGACATCCAGCAGCGACTTGCCCATCGTGGCCCGTTCACCGCGCATAATGTCACCCAACCGAAGCTCGTAATCATCAAAGCTGCGAGGCCTTGGCGATTCGTCGTGCGTCTTCGATTTGCGCTGAGTAAGGCGCCCGATCATGCCTGCTGTCCCATTTTAGCCTGCCGCATTCGACATTCAGGACGTCATGGATCCGCGGAATGCGATTCGCCTGCGCCCTTTGATTATGGTCATACTACCACAATCTTACCATTTTGACACAGCGCTATGATTCAGCCCGCCATTTCGGCACGATTCAGCGCACAATGCGACCAGAGCCCATCCATTGCCTTGACCAGGGCGTCAATCTCTTTGGGACCATGTACCGGGGATGGGGTAAAGCGCAGCCGCTCGGTGCCGCGCGGCACTGTCGGGAAGTTGATCGGCTGCACATAGATCCCGTGATCCGACAACAGCATGTCGCTCAGCTTCTGGGTATGGACCGGGTTGCCGACGATCACCGGCACGATATGGCTGCCATGGTCGATGATCGGCAGGCCAAGCCCCTTCAGCCGCATCTTCAGGATCCGTGCCTGCAACTGGTGCTGTTCGCGCAGTTCCGGCGCCGTCTTCAGATGCGCAACCGAGGCCGCCGCCCCTGCCGCTACCGCCGGGGCCAGCGACGTGGTAAAGATGAAGCCCGGCGCATAAGATCTTATGGCATCGCACATTTTTTCCGATGCGGCGATATAGCCGCCCATCACGCCAAAGGCCTTGGCCAGGGTTCCGTTCACAATGTCGATGCGATCGATCAGCCCGTCGCGTTCGGTCACACCGCCACCGCGCGCGCCATACATGCCAACCGCATGAACTTCGTCGATATAGGTGAGCGCGCCAAATTCATCAGCCAGGTCGCAGATCTCGGCAATCGGGCCAAAGTCGCCATCCATGGAATAGACCGATTCAAAGGCGATGAGTTTGGGGGCCGCAGGATCCGCCGCCGCCAGCAGCTCCCGCAGATGCGCAACATCATTGTGGCGGAAGATGCGCTTGGCCCCGCCATTGCGCCGCACACCTTCGATCATCGAGGCGTGGTTCAGCGCATCGGAAAAGATGATCAGACCGGGAAACAGCTTGGGCAGCGTGCTCAGCGTGGCATCATTGGCGATATAGGCCGAGGTGAACAGCAGCGCCGCCTCTTTCTGATGCAGGTCCGCCAGCTCGGCTTCCAGCTGTTTGTGATAGACCGTGGTGCCCGAGATATTGCGGGTGCCGCCGGAGCCTGCACCGGTGGCATCAATGGCCCCATGCATTGCCTCCAGCACAACCGGGTGCTGACCCATGCCCAGATAATCGTTGCCGCACCAGACCGTTATGTCCTGTTTACTGCCGTCGGGACGGGTCCAGACCGCATGTGGAAACTGACCGTTCTGCCGTTCGATATCAATAAATGTCCGGTAGCGACCTTCGGTGTGAAGCTGAGCAATCGCTTGGTCGAGTTTCGCGGTATAGTCCACCGGCATCTCCATGGCATAGTTGGCACCAGCGGATCTGGCGCGAGCTGTGGTCGGGCTGATATATTCACGTTACCGAATAAATAACCCGATCCCTCCGTTTGATCAATCAAATACGGTGAAGGGGCCGGTCCAGCCTTGATGCAGGTCAAATAGACCTTTGCGCCGACGGCAGCAAGAATTGTAACGCCCGTTTGACGCTACAAACCGACGCATATCACAGGCTTATCACTGGCACATCACAGGTGGGCGGCCTCTGGCCCCTGCCGACGGGCACTGTTAGGCTTCGCGGCGAGCCAATCATCAATTGCAGGAGCCCCCTGACCATGTCCTTGAACGACGTCCTGAACCGGATTGACAGCGACCTTGATGCCGCGACGCAGCGGCTGATGGATTTGCTGCGCATCCAGTCGATCTCAACCGATCCCGCCTATAAGGCCGAATGCGACAAGGCTGCCGATTGGCTGGTGGCGGATCTGCAATCCATCGGCATCGAGGCGGCAAAGCGCGTCACCCCCGGCCACCCGATGGTGGTGGGTCACGTCGGCCCTCAGGATGAGGCGCTGCCGCATGTGCTGTTCTACGGCCATTACGACGTGCAGCCGGTGGATCCGCTGAACCTCTGGACCACCCCCCCGTTTGAGCCGCAGCTGGAAGAGACCGCGCGCGGCACCGTCATTCGCGGCCGTGGCGCCTCGGATGACAAGGGCCAGCTGATGACCTTTGTCGAAGCCTGCCGCGCCTGGCAGGCGGTCAATGGCACCCTGCCCTGCCGTATCACCTTCTTCTTTGAGGGCGAGGAAGAGAGCGGCTCGCCCTCTCTCGTGCCCTTCATGGAACAGCACGCAGCCGAGCTGAAAGCGGATCTGGCGCTGATCTGCGACACCTCGATGGTGTCGCGCGGGGTGCCGTCGATTTCCTCGCAGCTGCGCGGCATGCTGAAGGATGAGCTCACCCTGATCGGCCCGCGCATCGACCTGCATTCCGGCCATTACGGCGGCCCCGGCCTCAACCCGCTGCGCGAAATCAGCCGCATCGTCGCGTCCTTCTATGACGAAGACACCGGCAAGGTCGCGGTTGAGGGCTTCTATGAGGGCGTGCATGAGGTGCCGGAAGAGCAGCTGCGCCAGTGGGAAGGCTGCGGCTTTGATGAAAAGGACTATCTCTCCAACGCAGGCTATACTCAGGCCCACGGGGAAAAGGACCGCTCGGCTCTGGAACAGCAATGGGCCCGCCCAACGCTGGAGGTGAACGGCCTCTGGGGTGGCTACAACGGTGCCGGCTCCAAAACCGTGATCCCGTCTGAGGCGCATTGCAAGATCACCTGCCGTCTGGTCGGCGACATGGACCCGGATGCGCTGCGCCTGAAGATCCGCAAACATGTCGAAGACCGGCTGAAGCCTGACTGCAAGGTGGTCTGGGACAATGACCTGGAGGGCTCGCGTGCCTCGGTGATGAATATCGCCCGCCCTGAGTTCGAAGCCGCCCGCGGTGCGCTGTCGGATGAATGGAACCGCGAAGCCGTATTCTGCGGCATGGGCGGCTCGATCCCCATTGCCGGCTTCTTCAAATCCATCCTCGGTATGGATGCGATGCTGATCGGCTTTGCCAATGAAGATGACGCCATCCACTCCCCAAATGAGAAATACGATCTGGAAAGCTTCCACAAAGGTATTCGCTCCTGGGCGCGGGTGCTGGATGCTTTGACCACGAAATAACAAGGCCAGTGGTGTGCGTTCCGGCGCGCACCACATCTCGACGGGGCAATCACAGTAACGCCCCCCACAAACGCAAAAACCCCGCCGAAGCAGGGAGCGTTCATCCACAAATTTAGGGGAGAAAGTGGCGCGGTTGACGGGGCTCGAACCCGCGACCCCCGGCGTGACAGGCCGGTACTCTAACCAACTGAGCTACAACCGCGCATGGGCCTTTCGGCAAATCAGGCAGCAGCCTGACCTATATATCCCCTCCGGGGCGGACCCTGAACGACAGGGCATCGTATGAAAGTGGCGCGGTTGACGGGGCTCGAACCCGCGACCCCCGGCGTGACAGGCCGGTACTCTAACCAACTGAGCTACAACCGCGCATTTACTTTCATCTGGATCCCTTAACCCGGATCCGGGGCGGACAGCAGTGGCGCGGTTGACGGGGCTCGAACCCGCGACCCCCGGCGTGACAGGCCGGTACTCTAACCAACTGAGCTACAACCGCTTGCTGTTCCATCCAACGTCGCCGCTGAATGTTGGGCTGTAATATTCGCAGCACCGAGGGATCGTCAAGCGGTGTTTTGGCATTTTCTCCGGTTTCCGTGAAAAAAAACAAAGCCACCGCCAAATTACCGCCTAACCCATTGTTTTTCCGAAATTCCCATCTGGCGTCCCGCCGGACACCAGGGATAATCGATCAGGAAAATCACAGCCAACCTCAGATCCGCGGATCACGGAGCCACGCGGCGACAACAACAGCGCCATCCAGCCGCAAGGTGCCGCAGACAGCACCGATGGCGCGCCGTACCAGAGCCGCGCCAGCGGTTAGTCCTGATCAGTTGGAGATCACCATGACAACGGCCGCGCCCCGGCCCTGCTCACGGATAAACTGCATCTGATTTCCAGAGACACCGATTTTCTGGCAGTCCGTCCCCCGCTCCGGCTGCTTGCCGATGCGGACATTGCGGCACCACAGGGCGCCATTCCACTGCCAGGCGCCAACCAGCTTGCCCTGGTTGGTCTTTCCCTTGATTTTCCCGTTGGGCAGGATCTGCATACTGCCCCAATCGGCGCTGAGGGTCTTGCCACCGACAAGAGCGAGAAACTCCGCCTCGGTCTTGATTGGTTTGTAGGACCCGGCCTGCCCCGCTGCGGGCAGACAGAACAGGACAGAGACCACGACTGAAAGGATTGCAAAATATTTCACGACATAAACTCCACGTCATATACTCGGTAAAAAAACTCCCCTCCGGCGGGCAATTCACCGAAGGAGCGACATGAGCCTACTGCGAAACCATATGTCTCGCAACTTTGGCGCTGGCAGAGCTTATTGATATGGAATTCAAGGGGGGGATGGTGGGTCGTGAGAGGCTCGAACTCCCGACATCTTCGGTGTAAACGAAGCGCTCTACCAACTGAGCTAACGACCCGGTGAGCGCGGATTTAGAGAATGCGCGCGCTCTGCGCAAGAGGCAAATCGCAAAAATCTGCGAAAAAATTCCCGCCCCTAGCGCAGCACCCGCTCCATGCCCTGCGACAACTCGTAGATGCAGCCCTGTTCATTGGGCAAGGCGGCCATTTCCGCGCGCGACAAGCCGCAGATCACCCCGCGCAGGACCTGCCCCCACAGCCCATGCGCCACCACAACGGTCGGCTCACTCAGCCCGGTCAGGAAATCCGTGATCCGGGCCTGAAACGCAGCAAAGCCCTCGCCCTGTGGCGCCGCACAGAACAAATCCAGATTAAGCGGGTTGGCGGCGTAGATATCCGGGTATTCAGCCGCGACCTCGGCACGGGTCATGCCCTGAAACACGCCGGCCTGCGCCTCGGCCAGCCGGGCGTCCGTGACATAGGGCTGACCGCCAAGCGCGATCTGCGCCGTCTGCTGCGCCCGCCCCAGCGGCGAGACATAGCAGGCAGGCCCCTGTGCCAGAATCGGCGCCATCAGCCCCGCTTGCTGCTGCGCATGCTCAATCCCCAGCGGACTCAGCCGCGATTCCAGCTGTCCCTGAATGCGCCCTTCGGCGTTCCATTCCGTCTGCCCATGCCGCAGAAACCAGATCTTCGGATAGTCCATGCCCGCCCTCGTTGATGCCCGACCCTCGGGCCCTTGCCTAAACATCTAGACAGGTTTCTCCGGCCTGAGAAGAACCAAGCGCGAAACGCGACACCACGTCCGCACCACAAGACGCAGAGGTCAGCTAATCGGCACTGCAAAAGGAGGATGGTGGGTGATAAGAGATTTGAACTCCTGACATCTTCGATGTGAACGAAGCGCTCTACCACTGAGCTAATCACCCTTGGCGGCGGTCATACCGCCGGTCGCGCGTCGCTGCAAGAGGGGGGTGATGAAAAATCCCGCTGCGCTGCGATTTTTGCGCCGCACGGGCGCTGCCCCCTCCTACTCCAGCGGCAGCACATTGCGGCAGATCATCGTGCGCAGGGTAAAACTGGACCGGGTGTTGCGAATGCCGGGGACCCGCATCAGACGATGCTCCAGAAACTGATCGAAATCGGTCAGATCCTGCGCCACGACCCGCAGCAGAATATCGCGGCTGCCGGTCATCAGATAACATTCCATCACCTGATCGAACCGCCGCACCGCCGCCTCAAAGGCCTGCAATCCCTCGCTGGACTGGCGTTCCAGCTCCACCGCGACAAAGATGGTGACCGGCAGGCCAACCTCGGCCTGATCGACCCGCGCTGAATAGCCCGAAATCACGCCGCTGTCCTCCAGATTGGCGACCCGCCGCGCACAGGGCGTCGCAGAGAGGCCGACTCTCTCCGCCAGCTCGGCGATCTTCATCCGACCGTTCTCCTGCAGGGCGGCCAGAATCCTGCGATCAATCTTATCCACGTGTTTCCCCCTAATTTTGGCCCGATATTAGGGAAAACCACCAACAGCATCAATAACTGCGACGCATTTTGGAGGAAACCGGCGGTTGCGTGGCGGTATTCTGCGGTGAAATGGAGGAGCAATCCAAAGATGACAGCCACAATCACCCCCGTCGCCACCTCGACACATGAAGAAATCTACCGCGTCGAGGATGCCTCGGTTGGTCTCACCGGTTTTATCGCCGTGCATTCCACCCTGCTTGGCCCGGCGGCCGGCGGGCTGCGGATGCGCCCCTACGCCAGCGCCGATGACGCGCTGACCGATGTCAAACGCCTGAGCGAAGGCATGACCTACAAAAACGCCGCAGCAGGCCTCGCGCTTGGCGGCGGCAAGGCGGTGATTATGGGCGATCCCGCCACCCAGAAAACCCCGGAGCTGCTGCGCGCCTTTGCCCGCGCCATCGACAGCTTGGACGGGCGTTACATCACCGCCGAGGATATGGGCATGAGCCCCGCGGACATGGCCATCCTGGCCGAGGAAACCAGCTCCGTCGCCGGGCTTGCCGATGGTGAATATGCCTCCGGTGACCCCTCACCCATCACGGCGCGCGGCATCTTCAATGCGATCCGCACCGCCTGGGCGCATAAGACAGGTCAGATCGACCTCAGAAACCGGGTTGTTTCGGTTCAGGGCCTGGGCCATGTCGGCTGGTATCTCTGCGATTTTCTCAACAAGGCCGGCGCCAAGCTGATCGTCACCGATGTAAACAGCACACAGGTTGAACGCGCAGTTGCCGCCTTTGGCGCCACTGCTGTCGCCCCCGATGAGATCTACGCGGTGGAGGCCGATATTTTTGCCCCCTGCGCGATCGGCGGCATCCTCAACAGCGAAACCATTCCGCAGCTGAAGGTTGCCCTGGTCGCAGGCGGTGCCAACAATCAGCTGGCCTCGGCCGAGGATGCAGCCGCACTGCACAAACGCGGCATCCTCTACGCGCCCGATTTCGTGGCCAATGGCGGCGGCATTATCAATGTCGCCACCGAGATCCTGAAAATCGGCAACCGCAACAGCTTTGTGGCCGAACGGCTTGAGGCGCTGGAGGTCACCATGGCGGCAATCCTGAAGCAGGCCACCGCCGATGACGTCAGCCCCGACGCCGTGGCCATCGCCACCGTGCAGGCAAAAATGGCGCCTAAAGCGGCCTGACCCGGCATCGCGACCCTGTCGCCCGCCCCGAACATCCAAGATGCGCTGCCCAATGCAGCGCCTTGGATCAAGCCCGCCGAATAAGAGCGGGCGCCAGACGGAAGAACCCGAAACCTCGGGAAAACAATAATAAAACCTGATTTGGGCGGCCCTTTGCGGTCGCCCTTTTTCTTGCGAGGCCTGCGGGGAACCCCTGAGAGGCACTGACTGCCGCTATGAAGATCCCCTTTGAACCAATCCTCCCCCCGCGCGTTAGGGTAAAAGCAGCCGACACAGACCGACGGAGGACATGATGGCCCTGTTCCACCCCGACAATCGCAATCGCAGCGACCGCCACAAGAAGATCTACGCCTATTGTGAAATCGTCTACACGATGGTCGATGTCTCCGCTGCGGTGCTGTTTGTGATAGGTTCGATCCTGTTCTTCAACGACGCAACCGTCACCCCCGGCACATGGCTGTTTCTGGTAGGATCCATCCTCTTCGGCCTGCGCCCGACGATCAAACTCTACCGTGAATACGCCTATCTGCGACTTGGCGATTATGACGATATCACCCGCCAATGACACGGCCCGCGCCCGCGTCTCCGCCAAGCCACCGCCCGGCGGACCGGCCAACAACCGGTTTCTCGTCGCCCTGTCGTATCAGGCCAGCGTATCCCCTGCTTCGGCAATCAAGCGGCCCAACAATGCGGCGAACTGATCTATTTCTTCCTCTTCCCACCGTCGACGAACCGACAGGTCGCCTGCTTCAAGAAGGTCGCAAGCGCATCTCACAGGACATAAGGCAGATGGGCGCCCCGGATAAGGGACGCCCATCTATTGTTACCTATTGCGGATTGATCTCAACAGCTTAGGGGCAGCACCCGTGGCCTGGATCAATGCGCGGTGGCGCTGGCGCCATCCTCGGGAACACCCAATGCTGCCTTGGCAGCGGCGGCGGCCTCTTCTGCCGCCTCATCCCATTCGATGGGTTCGGGCGTATCGGTCAGCGCATGTTTCAGCACCTCGGAGACGTGGCTGACGGGGATGATCTCCAGCCCCTCCTTCACGTTATCCGGGATATCCGGCAGGTCTTTCTCATTCTCCTGCGGGATCAGCACCGTCTTGATACCACCGCGCAGCGCGGCCAGCAGTTTCTCCTTCAGACCGCCAATCGCGGTCGCATTGCCGCGCAGCGTCACTTCGCCGGTCATGGCGATATCCTTGCGGACCGGAATCCCAGTCAGCACCGAGACAATCGCCGTCACCATGGCCAGACCCGCGCTTGGGCCGTCCTTCGGCGTTGCGCCATCCGGCACGTGGACGTGGATGTCCAGCTTGTCGAATTTCGGCGGCTTCACCCCAAGTTGCGGCGAAATCGAGCGGACATAGCTTGAAGCCGCCTCGATCGACTCTTTCATCACATCGCCCAGCTTGCCAGTGGTCTTCATCCGACCCTTGCCCGGCAGGCGCAGCGCCTCGATGCTCAGCAGCTCACCCCCGACCGAAGTATAGGCAAGACCGGTGACAACACCGACCTGATCTTCCTTCTCGGCGAGACCATAGCGATACTTCGCAACCCCAAGGAATTCATCCAGATTCTCAGGCGTGACAGAAACGCTCTCCGCCTCTTTCTTGACGATCTTGGTCAGCGATTTCCGCGCCACTTTGGCGATCTCACGCTCCAGATTCCGCACCCCCGCCTCACGGGTATAGGTGCGGATGATCTCGGTCAGCGCCTCATCGGTGAGTTCGAATTCCTTGGCCTTCAGACCGTGGTTCTTCACCTGCTTGGAAATCAGGTGCTGCTTGGCGATCTCACGCTTTTCATCCTCGGTGTAACCGGACAGCGGAATGATCTCCATCCGGTCCAGCAGCGGCCCCGGCATGTTGTAGCTGTTCGAGGTGGTCAGGAACATCACGTTCGACAGGTCATATTCCACTTCCAAATAGTGGTCCATGAAGGTCGCGTTCTGTTCCGGGTCCAGCACCTCCAGCATCGCCGATGCCGGATCACCCCGGAAATCCTGCCCCATCTTGTCGATTTCATCGAGCAGGATCAGCGGGTTGGTGGTCTTGGCCTTCTTCAGCGCCTGAATGATCTTGCCGGGCATGGAGCCGATATAGGTCCGGCGGTGACCGCGGATCTCGGACTCGTCGCGCACGCCACCCAGCGAAATGCGGATGAACTCGCGACCGGTTGCCTTGGCCACCGATTTGCCCAGCGAGGTCTTGCCGACACCCGGAGGGCCAACAAGGCAGAGGATCGGCCCCTTCAGCTTGGCCGAGCGCTGCTGCACCGCGAGATATTCAACGATACGTTCCTTGACCTTCTCAAGCCCGTAGTGATCGGCGTCCAGAATATCCTGCGCCCGGCTCAGATCTTTCTTCACGCGGGATTTGGTGCCCCAGGGCAGGGCCAGAATCCAGTCCAGATAGTTGCGCACAACCGTGGCTTCCGCCGACATCGGCGACATGTTCTTGAGCTTCTTCAGCTCGGCCTCGGCCTTTTCGCGCGCCTCTTTGGAGAGTTTGGTCTCGGCAATCTTGGCTTCCAGCTCGGCGACTTCGTTAGAACCGTCCTCGCTGTCGCCCAGCTCCTTCTGAATGGCCTTCATCTGCTCATTCAGATAATATTCGCGCTGGGTCTTCTCCATCTGGGATTTGACGCGGGTCTTGATCTTCTTCTCGACCTGCAGCACCGACAGCTCGCCCTGCATCAGGCCATAGACCTTCTCCAGACGTTCGCTCACCGACAGGGTTTCGAGAAGATCCTGTTTGTTGTCGACCTCGATCCCCAGATGACCGGCGACCAGATCGGCCAGCTTGGCCGGTTCCGTGGTCTCGCCAACGGCGCTCAGCGCCTCTTCCGGGATGTTCTTGCGGACCTTGGCATAACGCTCGAACTCATCGCCGACCGTGCGCAGCAGCGCCTCCACGGTGGTGACATCGCCGGGAATCTCGCTGAGATACTCCGCGCGCGCTTCAAAGAAGTTGTCGTTGTCCAGATATTCGGTGATTTTCACCCGCGCATGACCTTCGACCAGCACCTTCACGGTGCCGTCGGGCAGTTTCAGCAGCTGCAGCACATTGGCCAGCACGCCGACACTGTAGATGCCATCGGATTGCGGATCATCTTCCGCCGGGTCGATCTGACTGGACAGCAGGATCTGCTTGTCGTCGGTCATCACCTCTTCCAGGGCACGCACCGATTTTTCCCGCCCGACGAACAGCGGCACGATCATATGCGGGAACACAACGATATCGCGCAGCGGCAGGACGGGGTAGGATGAATTGAGTGGCTCTTGCATACTCGGTCCTTTGGTTTGGCAAGACGCCCCCGCCCCGATTATCGGCAGCTTCGGCGCGTCTCCTCATTGGCTGTTTATCTGGTGCAGCGGTGTTGGGATTTCAACCGCCGTGCCTCAATGTTTGGTGTCACATTGCCCGCAGCGCGCCCGGACCACAAGGGCGCAAATGCAGCTAGGGTGAGCAAATGGTGAAGGCCGCGCGCGGCAGCCTCCGCCGATGACCGAACCCGCAGCATCAGCGCCGCATCAGGGTGATCACCCCGCGTTCCAGCCGCCCACCCGGTCCGGTTTCGCGGTAGGTGCCGCTCATCCGGGTCTGATCAATCAGGAACAGACGGATATCCTGCCGCAACACGTCTCCGGTGCCGGTGTCGCGTTCTGATTGCAGCCTCAGTTGCAGCATCTGCTCCACCCCGCAGGGCAGCCGCCCCACGCCCAGCTCATCGAAGAAGACCTCCGCACCATCCGCCAGATCGCCGCGGCCGACGCTTTCGGCCCTCAGCCCCGTGCCCGGCTCAGGTGGCGCCCGGTCCAGCACGCCGATGGGGATCACCCCGGACACGGCAGAATCCGCCACCAGACGGCCATTGCGAAATCTCAGTGTCAGCACCTCACCCGCGCGCTGCGGCAGCGGTTGCATATCGACGCGGCCGCCAACCGGCAGCCCGGTCTCCCCCGGCCCCTTCTGCACAAACCACTGGCCCCGCAGCGCTTTGGAGCCGCCCTTGATCAGATCGTCAAATGCGATCCGGCAGCCATCAAGCGGTGGTGCCTTGAAAAAACTGGAGGCCTCGGCCAGAGATCCCGGCGCCTTAGCTGCCTGATCCGACTGCGCCACAGCGCCAGAGGCAGCCACAAGGCCGCCCAGCAGCACCACGCTCCCCCATGACTGAAACCAGCTCATCGCGACCCTTCCCGTTTTGGCGGAATCTAGCAGCGAGGTCTTCATAACCGGTGAACGCGGACCGGGATCATCCCTACCAAAGATCGCAGCAAAAAGCGCACGACATCAGGCCGTTGCCTTGGGTGCAGTCGTGCTCTGGCAATCCTTACCGCTGCGCGGCCGACGTCAGATGCGCCAGCGACCCCGGCTGCTCCCCATAGGATCCGCCATGGTCCAAAAGCGCAAAAACAGCAACGCCCGCCGCCAGCAAAATCATCAGCGAACAATGCGCCAGTCCAGTCGAAGCGGTGTCATTCATCGGATCTCTCCGCTTGGGTCGTTATGTGCCTGATTGACAGATCACCGCTGATTTGTGGCGCAAACGTGTTCAGGGCAGGACCCGCCGATGAACATTCGCTCAAGTTTTCGACAATCCGGGCGCATCCCCCTTGCTGGCCCCTACAATGGCTCAATATCGCCTTCGGCACGGGTGTCGTGGAAATCCTTCTGCCAGGCCTCGAAGGTGCCCGCAGCAATCGCGTCCCGCATGCCGCCCATGATTTCCTGGAAGTAATGCAGGTTATGCCAGGTCAGCAGCATCCCCGAAATCATCTCGTTGCTGCGGAACACATGGTGCAGATAGGCGCGGGAATAGTTCGAACACGCCGGGCAGCTGCACTGCTCATCCAGCGGGCGCGGGTCATCCTGGTGGCGGGCGTTCTTGATATTGACCACACCGTAGCGGGTAAACGCTTGCCCCGTGCGACCCGAGCGCGATGGCAGCACGCAGTCCATCATGTCGATACCACGGGCCACCGCACCGACGATATCATCAGGCTTGCCCACCCCCATCAGATAGCGCGGCTTGTCCTCAGGCAGGAAACCGGGCGCATAATCAAGACAGTCAAACATCGCCTCCTGCCCCTCGCCCACTGCCAGGCCGCCAACCGCATAGCCCTCGAATCCGATCTTCTTCAGCGCCTCGGCGCTTTCTTCGCGCAGATCCTGCTCCAGCCCGCCCTGCATAATGCCGAACAGCGCATGGCCCGGACGGTCGCCAAAGGCCTCGCGCGAGCGCTCCGCCCAACGCATCGACAGGCGCATCGACTCGGCGATCCGGTCGCGGTCCGCAGGCAGCGCCGGACATTCGTCAAAACACATCACGATGTCCGAACCGAGCAGGCGCTGGATTTCCATCGACCGTTCCGGCGTCAGCTCATGTTTGGATCCGTCGATATGGCTTTTGAAGGTCACACCCTTTTCCGTCAGCTTGCGCAGACCCGCCAGCGACATCACCTGAAACCCGCCCGAGTCCGTCAGGATCGGCCGCTCCCAGTTCATGAATTTGTGCAAGCCGCCCAGACGGTCGATCCGCTCTGCCGTGGGGCGCAGCATCAGATGATAGGTATTGCCCAGCAGGATATCCGCCCCGGTCGCACGCACGCTCTCCGGCAGCATTGCCTTCACCGTTGCGGCCGTGCCCACGGGCATGAACGCAGGCGTGCGGATCTCGCCGCGCGGCGTATTGATGACACCGGTGCGGGCCTTGCCATCGGTGGCTTTCAGGTCAAATGAGATTTTCGGCGCCATGTTCTCTTCCTTGGGCTGTCTTGTGCGGGGTCCCGCCGCTGCGGGGAATTTCCTACGGGATCATCTGCCACCTGAACCCTGCTCCGCCGCGATCCGGGACCATACCGGCAGAGCCTGCCGGATGTGCCTTATCCCGGCGCGGTTTTCAAGCCTGCATGACCGCAGCCCGCGCCAAAGCCCCGGCAGCCCTAGCCAGCCCCCACCCCGCACGCCACGGATGCGCCGCAGACGGGGCCGTTCCCCTTGCCTGCCACCACCGCACACGCCATAGAGAAGAGGAACGGGGCGCCGTCCCCCCACGCTTGAATCCCGGGTCTACGACCCCCAACTGCATACCATAGCATACAAATTTATTGCGAGGCATAATGACCGAAGAACTCCTGCTGAGCCTGCTGACGCAGAACATCATCTATATCCTGGGCGCGATCTTCCTGATCATCCTGATCCTCAAGGGCGTCCGCATCGTACCGCAGTCCGAAAAATACGTGGTCGAACGCTTTGGCCGCCTGCATGCGGTGCTTGGCCCCGGCATCAACTTCATCGTCCCGCTGCTCGACTCCGTCGCCCATAAGGTCTCGATCCTGGAACGCCAGCTGCCCAACGCCAGCCAGGACGCCATCACCAAGGACAACGTGCTGGTGCAGATCGACACCTCGGTGTTCTACCGCATTCTGGAACCGGAAAAGACCGTCTATCGGATCCGCGACGTTGACGGCGCCATTGCCACCACCGTGGCCGGCATCGTGCGCGCCGAGATCGGCAAGATGGACCTGGATGAGGTGCAGTCAAACCGCTCGCAGCTGATCGGTCAGATCCAGCATCTGGTCGAAAGCGCCGTTGACGACTGGGGCATCGAAGTGACCCGCGCCGAGATCCTCGACGTGAACCTCGATCAGGCCACCCGCGACGCCATGCTGCAGCAGCTCAACGCCGAGCGCGCCCGCCGCGCCGAGGTGACCAAGGCCGAGGGCCAGAAACGCGCGGTCGAACTGGCCGCCGACGCCGAGCTCTACGCCGCCGAGCAGATCGCCAAGGCCCGCCGCATTCAGGCCGATGCCGAGGCCTATGCCACCGGGGTGGTCGCCAAAGCCATTGCCGAAAACGGTCTGGAGGCCGCGCAATATCAGGTGGCCCTGAAACAGGTCGAGGCGCTCAATGCCCTTGGCGCAGGTGAAGGCAAACAGACCATCCTGGTGCCCGCCAATGCGATTGAGGCCTTCGGCAACGCCTTCAACATGCTGAAAGGGGCCGGAAAATGACGGCCCTGCTCTCGGTCTGGTGGGTCTGGATCGCGATTGCCATCGGCCTCGCCATCGTCGAGGTGCTGGCGCCGGGCTTCATCTTCCTCGGCTTTGCCGTCGGCGCGGTGCTGGTGGCCCTGCTGCTGGTCGCCACCCCCGCAGGCAGCATCACCCTGCCGGTGCTGCTGCTGATCTACGCCACCCTCTCCCTGATCGCCTGGCTGGTCTTGCGCCACTTCTTCAAGGGCCCCAAAGGCCAGGTGAAACACTTCGACCACGATATCAACGATTGAACAAAGCCCCGTCCGGTCTGCACTGGGCGGGGATCCCCCTAGCCTCACCAGTCCCGCAATCCAATACAACAGCCGCAACCGTCAGGCTCAGCAGTGTATAGATAGCGACATTCGGAGCTGGCGCCCGTCTCCCCTGCTGGAACGCAACACAGCGTCCGAAGCGGCCAGAGGCTATGTTGTCTTGCAAGACTCTCCTCTCTGCAAATCCTGTCCAGCGTCCAGTCTGCAATCGGATGTTATGCAACTGCGATCCGGCTGCGGCTCGAAACCTTTTTCTGCTCCGGGTCGGCCTGCTCTGCCGTTGCGAAACGTCTACCCGCGACATGCTGATATCACACGGAGATATGCCCCCAATTGGCGGGCAACGCCGATCAGCTGGACGTGGTCGCGCTCATTTCGGTCGCAAAGCCACTGAGCTGACGGAGGGCTTTCAGGTAGGGATATCCTAATCTAGCATGTGATCGTCGGTCATATGACCGCGCATCCACACAAGGAAAGACCAGAGCGAATGAAGAGACTTGCCCTTGATGCAGCAGACATCCGCATTCTCAGCGCGCTCCAGCAGCATGGGCAGTTGAGCAAGGCCAAGCTGGCAGAGCTGAGCGGGCTTTCCGCGACCCCCTGCTGGGCGCGGCTGACCCGGTTGAAAGCGGGCGGATACATTCGCGGCTATCATGCCGATATCGCGCTGGAGCGGCTCGCAGATTTCGCGCAGGTGATTGTGACGGTTTCCCTCAGCCGTCATCGAAAGGCTGATTTTGAGCGCTTTGAAGCTTTTCTCAACAGCCGGGATGAGATCATTGATTGCATCGCCACCGGTGGTGGGGTCGATTACATCATGAAGATCATCAGCCCCAGCCTCGCCGCATTTCAAGACCTGATGGAAGATTTCCATGCCGAAGACCTCGGCATTGACCGCTACATGACCCATTTTGCCACGCGCCAAGTGAAATCAGCTTTGCCGAACCTCTCGAAATTGGCCGCTGCAAATCCGAAATTGCCGCTCTGGCCCAATCGGTCCTGATATGGCCCCGCAAACGGCCTGAATGGTCTGAGAAGTGATAATCTTCGGACCACTTTTGCCGCCTCTCCTGGACTACATCTCGCAAAGGTTTTGACAGTCTCCGATCAAAGCGGTCGGGGACAAAACGGGAGGTAGTTCCAATGCAAGCAGATGATTTCGGTTTCGGCACACAGATCCGCAAGTCGCCCTATTTTGACGCGACAGTGCGTTGGGGCGCGCAGGGGTTCTCCGTCTACAACCACATGTATATCCCGCGCGATTTCGGTGATCCCGAGCAGAACTTCTGGAACCTCGTGAATGACGCGACACTCTGTGATGTGGCCGTTGAACGGCAGGTTGAAATCACCGGTCCTGACGCGGCGAAATTCACCCAGATGCTGACCTGCCGCGATCTGTCCAAGATGGCGGTCGGCCAGTGCAAATACATCCTGATCACCAATGCCGACGGCGGCATTCTGAACGATCCGGTCCTGCTGCGTCTTGCCGAGAACCATTTCTGGATCTCTCTTGCTGATAGCGACATTCTTCTTTGGGCGCAGGGGGTTGCGGTCAACTCTGGCCTTGATGTCACGATTGGTGAGCCGGATGTCTCGCCGCTGCAATTGCAAGGCCCCAAATCCGGCGAGATCATGCGCGCGCTGTTTGGCGACGGGATCATGGACCTGCGCTACTACTGGCTGCGCGAAGTCGAGCTGAACGGCATCCCGCTGATCGTGTCCCGCACCGGCTGGTCCAGCGAGCTGGGCTATGAAATCTACCTGCGCGACGGTTCCAAAGGCGATCTGCTGTGGGAAACCATTATGGCAGCCGGTCTGGAATTTGGCCTCAAGCCCGGCCACACATCCTCCATCCGCCGCATCGAAGGTGGGATGTTGTCGTATCACGCGGATGCCGACATGGGCACCAACCCCTTTGAGCTTGGGTTTGACCGGTTGGTGAACCTCGACATGGAGGCTGATTTCATCGGCAAGGCCGCGTTGCGCCGTATCAGGGACGAAGGTGTCAGCCGTAAGCAGATCGGCCTGATCATCGACGGCGATCCTCTTGCGGGTCCCAACACGACATTCTGGGACATCAATTCGGGTGGCGAAGCAATCGGCAAGGTCACCTCTGCGGTTTATTCCCCGCGTTTGGAGCAGAACATCGCCTTGGCCATGGTGTCAGCGGAACACGCCAACATCGGTGCACAGGTTGAGGTCGTCACGAAATCCGGCCCCGTCCGCGCAACAATCTGCGAGCGCCCGTTCTATGATCCCAAAAAACAGATCGCTGCCGCTTAACGTCCTGCTACATGAAAGAATACCGAAATGTCAGATCTCGCGATTGAGCTGCACTGGCAGCGCGCAGCGCCCGTATTGCAAACCGGTGCCTATTCGAACGAGCACACCGTGCAATACAACAACCGCTATGACCTGCTGGTCGATTCCGCCCCTGATTGGGGCGGAAACCCGGAGAACACAAACCCCGAACAGGCCCTCGCCTCGGCGCTATCGAGCTGCCATATGATGACCTTTCTTGCGCTGGCCGCAAAGGCGGGCTGGCCGGTGGCAAGCTACCACGATTATGCCGAGGCCCATCTGGGCAAGAACCCCAAGGGCCAGATGTCGGTAACGCGGATTGATCTGCATCCGGTGGTGCGTTTTGACACCGGCTTTACGGTGGGCGACGCCGAACTGGCGCAGATGCAGGACCGCGCGCACCGCTACTGCTTTATTGCGAACACCCTCGCCGACAGTGTCGAAATCAACATTCTTTAGCGCTCGAATAAGGGATACCCCCCGTGACCACATCTGACATCCTGCTGCGCGTTCTGGACGGGACCGGAATATTGCGCCTGACCTTGAATGACGTGCGTCGGCGCAATGCCTTGTCCGAGGCGATGCTGGCGGAACTCGGTGCTGCGTTTGCAGCCGCCGGGACCGATCCGAATGTGCGGGTCATTGTCCTGGCGGCCAATGGCCCTGCGTTTTGTGCAGGCCATGACCTCAAGGAAATGACCGCTGGGCGTTTGAACGGAGATGGTGGGAAAGCCTATTTTGCCCATGTCATGTCCATGTGCGCAGGCGTGATGCAAGGCATCGTGAATTGCCCCAAACCCGTCATCGCTGAGGTCACAGGCATCGCAACGGCCGCAGGCTGCCAGCTGGTCGCAAGCTGTGATCTGGCCATTGCGGCGGACACGGCGCAATTCAGCACACCGGGTGTTCACATCGGGTTGTTCTGCTCGACCCCGATGGTGGCGCTGTCGCGCAATGTGGCGGACAAACACGCGATGGAAATGCTGCTGACCGGTGACATAACCTCAGCCGCGCGGGCCGCCGAAATCGGCCTTGTGAACCGCGTCGCGGCACCTGACGCGTTGCAAACGGTAACGATGGAGTTGGCGCGCAAGATTGCGTCAAAATCCAGCATGACGCTGGCAACCGGCAAACGCGCCTATTACGCCCAGCGCGAGATGTCGCTGCCCGATGCCTACGATTACGCCTCTGCTGTGATGGTCGATAACATGCTAGCGCAAGACGCCGAAGAAGGCATTGGTGCCTTCTTCGAAAAGCGCGCGCCCCAATGGCAGGACGCCTGAGCCATGACCGCAAACCCCTATAATACCGATCTGGACCGCAATCCTGCAAACCATCAGCCGCTGACGCCGCTGACATTTCTGGAACGCGCGGCCTCGGTCTTTCCTGATCACACTGCGATCGTGCATGGCCCGTTGCGGCGCAATTATTCGGCGTTTTATGCGCGATCACGTCAGTTGGCCTCTGCTTTGGCACAGCAAGGCATCGGGCGCGGTGACACGGTGTCGGCCCTGCTGGCCAATACGCCCGCAATGCTGGAATGCCACTACGGTGTTCCCATGTGTGGCGGGGTCCTGCATTCCGTGAACACACGGCTAGATGCGTCGGTGATTGCGTTTCAGCTGGACCATGCCATGTGCAAAATCGTCATCGTAGACCGCGAATTCATGCCCTTGATGCAGGATGCGCTGGCGCTGGCAACAGTGCGCCCGCTTGTCATCCAATACGACGACGCTGAATTCTGCGGACCCGTTACCGAGGCAGATGCGCAGGATTACGAGGCCTTCCTGTCGACGGGCAATCCTGAATTCGACTGGCTGATGCCGCTGGATGAATGGGACGCGATTTCGATCAACTACACATCGGGGACGACAGGCGATCCAAAGGGTGTGGTTTCGCACCACCGTGGTGCCTATCTGCTGGCGCAGGGCAATGCGCTGACGACGTCGATGGCGAAACATGCGGTCTATCTGTGGACGCTGCCAATGTTCCACTGCAATGGCTGGTGTTTCCCATGGACGCTGTCGGCGATCATCGGCACCCATGTCTGCCTGCGTCAGGTGCGGGCAGGACCAATCTGGGCCGCTTTGGCAGATGAGCACGTCACCCACCTGTGCGGCGCGCCAATTGTCATGTCGCTGATGATCTCGGCCCCCGAGGCCGAAAAGCGCCAACTTGATCATACCGTGCAATTCTTTACCGCCGCCGCCCCGCCGCCGGAGAAGCTACTCGCGGATATGAAAACCTCAGGCTTTGACGTCACGCATCTCTATGGGCTGACTGAAACCTACGGCCCTGCCGTGGTGAATGACTGGCATCAGGACTGGTCCGATCTGCCGCCCGCCGAGCAGGCAAAGCTGAAATCGCGCCAAGGCGTGCGCTATCTGCCGCTGGAAGGATTGGATGTGCTGGACCCGGACACCATGCTGCCCGTGCCGTGCGACGGGAAAACCATGGGCGAGGTGATGTTTCGCGGCAACGTCGTCATGAAGGGGTATTTCCGCAATCCCACAGCCACCCAAGAGGCCTTTGCAGGCGGCTGGTTCCATTCCGGCGATCTCGGCGTGCGGCACGCGGACGGCTATATTCAGCTGAAGGATCGCTCCAAGGACATCATCATTTCGGGCGGCGAGAATATTTCGTCCATAGAGGTGGAAGAAGCGCTTTATCGTCACCCCGCCGTCGCGATTGCTGCCGTGGTGGCCATGCCGCACGAAAAATGGGGCGAAACGCCCTGTGCTTTTGTGGAACTGGCTACAGGTGAACATGTAGATGCCGCCACACTGCGCGCGTGGTGCAAGGACCAGCTTGCGCCCTACAAGGTGCCCGGACAGTTCGTGTTCATGCCGATCCCGCGCACGTCAACCGGCAAGATCCAGAAATTCATCTTGCGCGATCAGGCCCAGAAGATCGCGGAAAACGCACATGCAGGTCAAATGACACCGGCTCAGTAAGCCGGTGTCAATTGCGATCCTGTCAGGCTGGCAAAACCTTTGATCGTTGCTCGCCCAATCCGTCGATACCCAAGGTCACAACCTCCCCGCCGTGCAGATACCGCTGCGGGGATTGACCCATCCCCACGCCCGGAGGCGTGCCGGTTGAAATGACATCCCCCGACTGCAGGCTCATGAACTGGCTGCAATAGGACACGAGGTGCGGGATCTTGAAGATCAATGTCGCGGTTGATCCTGTCTGCATGCGTTTGCCATCCACATCCAGCCACATCCCCATGTTGTCCATGTCTGCGATCTCATCAACTGTGACGAGCCAAGGCCCTGTTGGCCCAAAGGTATCGCAGCCTTTGCCCTTGTCCCACGTGCCTGCCCGATTGAGCTGAAAATCGCGCTCTGACACATCGTTGATCACACAAAACCCTGCGACATGGTCCATCGCGTTGGCCTCGTCGATATAAGAGCCCGGTTCGCCGATCACGACGCCCAATTCGACCTCCCAATCGGTTTTGACCGAACCGCGCGGGACCTGAATGTCATCATTCGGGCCGACCACCGCAGAGGTCCATTTGTTGAAGATGATGGGTTCTTCGGGGATCGGCATCCCCGCCTCTTCGGCGTGATCGGCGTAGTTCAGGCCGATGCAGACAAATTTGCCGATATTCCCGACACAGGCCCCAAGGCGCAGATCGCCCTGTGGTGTGCCGTCAACGAGCGGCAGCGTTTCCGGGTCCAGCCCGTGCAGCGCCTTCAGGCCAGCGGGGCGCAATGTCTCACCAGAGATATCCGGGACCACGCCCGACAGATCGCGCACGCGGCCTGACGCATCCAGAAGTCCGGGTTTTTCTGCGCCGGGCGCGCCGTAGCGGAGAAGCTTCATATCGTGTCCTCATAATTATGACTTGAATATCGTGTCATCAGGCAGCGCCACGTGCCGCCCACAGGGCGCCACGGCGGATAATCTCGGTGACTTGCGGCACCTTCAGGTCGTCCAACTCGTGGCCGATTGAGCAATAGAAGACGCGGCCCATGTCCCAGCGGCGTTTCCAGACAACCGGGATCACGGTGCCTTCGATCAACCACAGATGATCGCCCGAAAACGTCGTGGTCGCCAGGACCTCGTTCGATGGATCGACGAGCATATGGTATTGCTCGGTCGTCAGGCGGAAACTCTTGATGTCTTGCACAATCGGATCGTCGGGTTTGCAGATGGTCACATCGTAATCAATATGGTCTTCGCGCGGCTGCAGGTTGTCGGGCCATCCGGGCGGATGAGCCACAAACTGACCGCCGATCAGGAAATGATAGGTCGGGCGATCACGGAACGCATCCCCCATATGCCCGTGCCAACCAGCCGCCAACAAACCGCGCCGCTTTCATGGTGTATCCTTTCGCATGTAGGTCGATATCGACGCCATATCGCGGGCGCCATAACCTGCCTTTTCCGCCTCGATCAATTTGGCCAGTGTGGTTCGGCCTTGCGGCATCGCAGTGCCACGTCGATCTGCAAGCTGTGCCGTCACCTCCATGTGTTTGCGGGCCAGTGCCACGGTAAAGGTGACATCGTGATCTGCCTCGTTCAGATAGAGCGGCCGCCGGTATTTGAGCATTGGCGCACAGGCCGCAGAGGCAGCGATCACATCGAATGCCTGCTCAGACGTGATGCCGGAGGCTTCGGCCAGGGTCATCGTTTCGGCAAGCGTCTGAATAATCCCGTGGATCAGCGAATTCACCGCCAGTTTCATCACAGCCCCTGCCCCGGACTGACTGAGATAGATGGTTTGTCGGCTCACCGCATCGAATACGGCCGCGAGGTCCGCATCATCGTCACGGCAGCCGGCCATGATCAGCAGGTCTGCATCCGCGGCAGCTTGTGTCGCCCCGCAAACCGGCGCATCAATCACCCAGATATTCTCTGGCGCCGTTGCGAACAGATCGGCGATGTGGTCAGGCCTCATCTTGCCCATTTCCACCAAGGTCGCGCTGCCTGTCGAGGCAAACAATCCGCCGCGTCCGAGATGCACTGCATAAGAGGCCGCGTCATCGGCCAACATCGTGACAACGATGTCGGCCCGCGCCGCCAGATCCACAGGGGTCAGCACTGCCAGACAGCCTTCGGATTTTGATCCGACCCGGCGATCAGGCCTTCTTTGATATCCTGCAATCCTATCAGGGATATCGCACCTGCTACTACCGCAGGTTCAACGTCGGCCGCGCGACCCCATGGCATAATGACGCCTATGTGAAGGCGCGCGAATGGATTGATGCCTCCATCGCGACGATCAAACCCGGCGTCTCCACCGACAAGGTGGCCGAGGTTTGACCAACAGCCCAGAAGCTCGGCTTTGCAAATGAAGATCAGGGCGTTGGGCACCAGGGCTGCCGCAGTATGCGCCGACTTTTCCCATATGGGTCAAGCCGGGGCCGAGGACGTGATAGGCTTTGCCGCCGGCGCGGTGCTGGTGGCCCTGCTGCTGGTCGCCACCCCCGCAGGCAGCATCACCCTGCCGGTGCTGCTGCTGATCTACGCCACCCTCTCCCTGATCGCCTGGCTGGTCTTGCGCCACTTCTTCAAGGGCCCCAAAGGCCAGGTGAAACACTTCGACCACGATATCAACGATTGAACAAAGCCCCGTCCGGTCTGCACTGGGCGGGGATCCCCGAGCAGCCAATCGACATTTGGGAGACCACTGAGCAGCGCCCGCGCGCCGATGTAGTCGCACCTGACCGTCGGTAACGAACAGATCGAGCGGGTGCCCTGGCTGTCGCAGATGGCATGCAGCTTGGTGTTCATTCTACACTTGCCTCGCCCCCTCTCTGGACATTGCTGCGCAATGCCCTGCCGGGCAAGGGATCAGGCGGCCGCACCTCCCTTCGTCGGGGAATTGATCCACTGGATCAGTTCCTTATCCTCCATAGTTCGCGGCCGTGCTGGTCGCTGTGCGGTGGGCTTTTAGATACGTCGCGTCAATCATCACGGCCTGTTCTTCGCCGTGCCCGGCGGCCGGCCCCGCCATCATCCGCGCGAAGATGCCTTTCTCGCTCCAGCGCGTTCAGCGGCTGTAGAGAGACTTATGCGGGCCGTACTCCCGAGGAGCATCGCACCAGCGCAACCCATTGCAGTTGATAAAGATATTCCGCTCAACACACGTCGGCCATCAACGCAGGGCTCGCCGTGGGACTTGGGAAAGAAGGGCTCAAGGCGAGCCATATGCGCATCCGTCAGCCAAAAAAATCAGACAATTCACCGCTCCGTTTTCGGAACCGTGAATCACGCGTTGCAGCAGAAACCTTCTGATCCTGTCCCTAGGCCTCTCGTTTGGCAGACACCATCAGCCACCATCCAAGTAGCGGAAAACCAACAAGCTCGAAGGCGAACGAAGGGGCAATGGCAGCGCTGAATACCCCGCCGGTGTCCATGGCGCTAAGTCGGAACAGACCCGCAACTGCAATCATCGCCGACAGAATGATCAAGGTTGGGCGAAGCTGGCGCATTGCAAAACCTCCGATCATGAACACAGCACCGACGCCAAACCAGACACCACCAATAAATCGTATGTGACTATCTTGAGCATGGAATGTTGCCGCATCGGTGATCGAAACGAAGTCACGTGTCGATTGCCATCCCAGTGTCTTTATCCCGCCAAGGCCGACGTTCAAACCTAGGAGGACGATGACGGCACCAATGATCACGACGACCGCGTTCAGTAGTTTGATCTTCTTCATTTCATGTCTCCTAGAGGTTGGCGCTGAGGCTGAATAATAATTGGTACGCGTTCCATATTAATGAAAACTTGACATTGCAAGATTTATTTGGGACGCGTTCCAGATTAAATTGGAGTGTCCAACCATGGCTAGACGCGCTGGCAGACCTCGCCGAAGCGAGACCGATATCCTTGGATTCCAGGCAAAAATTGGGAAGCACGCGCTTGAGATTTACCAAGCAGAAGGCTTCGAAGCGATTTCAATCCGGCGTCTGGCGAAGGAGGTTGGATGCGCGCCGATGACGATCTATGCGCATTTAGAGGGCAAGACAGATATCCTGCGATACCTTTGGGCGGACGTCCTATCGGACATGTCAGATGAAATCCGGAAGACGCTAACGGATATCGCTGCTCCATATGAACGGTTGCAGTCGGCGGCACAAACATTTGTCGCCTATTGGACCAATCATCCCGATCATTTTCGACTTGTCTTTATGTCCAACGACGTGAACCGCGCGGATGTCAGTACCTTCGTGAGCGATGAGAAGACCCTGGCACATTTCGCAGTCTTTTCAGATTTGATCCGAGAGGTTCTTCCGGACGCAGCCGATGTTCAAGTGAGGACCGACACGCTCATATCGGGAATGATCGGCATTGCTCTTTGCATGAACACTATCCCTGATTACCCTTGGGTCGATGCACCACTGATGACCGAACGTTTATTAAAAAGCGTCGTTGCATAAGCCGATAGGCAGTTTCGGAATGAGACAGACTTCCATGCGATCAGCAGCATTAGACACAGTGGGCCGGTAGCATACTTGAGGCGATGCGGCGCCGAGAGACCAGCCCAAGCTTGTCCCGGCTCAGGCCCGCCGAAATCACCCAATGCCGCACCTTAGACGGACCGTGGCTTTCAAAACTAGCGGTTGCGCTGCTACCCAGCTTTGACAGCGGCGCAGGACGGGACGGGTCGCCGTTGCCATAGCATCACGATGATCGCTGTCACCACGATCTGAACAGATGCGAAAACGAACATGGCCGACAGCAGGCCGAGCCTGTCCGCCAGTGCGCCGCTGGCAATCACGGGCAGCGAGAAGCCGAAATAGGCATAGACGAAGAGACCCGCCGTCGCCCGCGCCCGATCATCCGGCGCATGTAACGAGACCTCTGCCAGAGCGGCGAGATAGGTAAAGCCATAGCTGGCCGCACTGGTGATGCAGGTGCCGATCAGAACAAATGCCAGAACCTTCAACCAGACACCGGCCAGAAGAATGAGAAAGCCGAGCGGGATCAGGACAAACCCGAGGGCGAGCGCCCGTTCGTTGGTCATGCGGCGGGCAATCGGCTGGCACAGAAAGCCCACAAAGATCGCAAGAAAGATGACAAGGCCCGTCCAGCCGCCAAGGTCGTTCGCGGCAAGTTCCAGCGGAACAACCGCAATGGTCATGCCTGTCGTGGACCAGGCCAGCGCCATCGCGGCCCCGAAGACCCAAGCGCCAGCCGGGAACACCGGCAGGCGCAGAACCGATACCGGCTTGGGCGTGTCGACCCGCGGCAATGCAAGGACAAGGACCGCAAGCACCGGTGCTGCCACAAACAGCGCGATATAACTCGCAGGCAGCAAACTTGGCCCCTGCACACCAAGGCTGATACCGGTCGCCAGAGCGCCACCACCAAAGCCGAGAGATGTTGCCGAGGTGACAATCAGAGCGGCGCTCCTTGCGCGCTCCGCGCCGCGAATTTCCGTCATATAGGCGGTTCCGGCAGTCGTCGCGAGACCTGTCCCGATCCCGAGCAGGAAGCGCGCGATGACCAGGCTTGTCCAGCTTGGCACCTGCACCAGCAGCGCGGTTGCGACGACTCCGAAGATCAGCGCCAGTGCAATCGGAACCCGGCGACCGATCCGATCCGATAGCCCGCCCACCAGCAGCAGCGTCGGCATGAGACCTCCGACATAGGCCGCGAACGCGACCGTCACTGCCGTCGCCCCAACGTCGCTTTCGGCGGCATAGACATCATAGAGTGGAGCCTGAAGGTTCACGGCGAATGTCACCGTGAACAAGCCAAAGGCAAGAAGCGAAATCGGGATGAGTTTGGACATGGGGTGGACCTTGAAGGTTGACTTCAGATCGGAATGCCATGAGCCTTTAAATATGACAATTTTTCTATTGTACTAATGACAGTGAAGAGATGAGGAAATCCAGATACATACGCTTGGCCGACATGCTCTCGGCAGTGATCCGGCAGGGCAAGCTTGCCCCGGGCACGAAACTCCCGACACATCGGGCGTTTGCGGAGCAGTTCAACGTCGCCCTCGCCACGGCGACGCGCGCCTACGGGGAGCTTGAACGCCGCGGGCTGATTATCGGCGAGGCTGGTCGCGGCACCTATGTGCGCGACCTTGACCTGCCGACGACGCTTGGTGTTCGACAGACCGTCAGCGATGGTCTCGTAGACCTCGTCTTCAACATGCCGGGTGACGCAGCCGATGCAGATATGCTGCGTGCTGGCCTTCGGCGGCTTGCGACCACGGGTGATCTTGAGGCGATGCTGCGCTACCAGCCCCATGGCGGACGCACCCACGAACGCCGGATCATCGCCGAAAATCTCACATCAACGCTTGGTCCCATTGATCCCGAATGCCTGTTGGTCACCTCCGGTGGCCAGCATGGATTGGCCATCATCGCCCTTGGGCTATTTCAACGCGGTGACGCCATCGCCACCGACACGCTGACCTACCCCGGCTTCAAATCCATCGCGACATTGCAGGGGATTGACCTTATCCCGGTGGACGGGCGGGACGGCGTGATGAGCCCGGATGATCTGGACAGACAGTGCCGCGACCGAAAGATCCGGGCAATCTATCTGATGCCCACCGTCCATAATCCCCTGGGCGCAGTCATGGACGAACCAACGCGCCACCGTCTGATCGGCGTCGCGCGCAAACATGATCTTCTGGTGATCGAGGACGCTGCATACGCCTTTCTGGAGCCGGACCCGCCGCCGAGCCTCATCTCGCTTGCGCCGGAGCGTACCGTTCATGTGGGCGGCTTCTCCAAGAGCCTCGCCACGGGGCTACGCCTGGGATACGTGATCGCCCCTGCAAACCACTGCGACAGACTGCTTGAAGCGATCCGGGCGACGACTTGGAACACCCCGGCGCTCATTTCCGGTCTGGTCACGGGCTGGGTGGAAGATGGCACGCTGGTGGCTTCGGAGGAAAACCGCAGACGGGATGGCGCTGAGCGCCAGCAGCTCTGCCGGACCGCGTTGGGTGGCGCGCGCATCCTGTCGCACCCGAATGCAGGTTTTGCCTGGCTGCCGTTGGAGAAGGGTGTCCGCGCCGAGCCTATCGTCACACGTCTGAAAGAACACGGCATCTCGGCATCGGGAGCAGACCCCTTTGCGACAACCGTTGCTGTGCCACAGGCATTGCGGCTCGCTTTCGGTGGCATTTCAAAGAGTGAGTTGAGGGAGGTTTTCCAGACCGTCCGAAAAGCCGTCGAGGAAACTTCGATAGCCTAGGGAAGCTCCGGCACCGGCTGTCGAGCGAATACCGCGAACTGACGTTTGCCGCCGGTTCATCTTTGGTGCCGCTTGCTGACGGCACATCCGGCAAAGGGGGGAATGAGCATTGGCAGCCGTGTCATGCCAAACATCCAACACTCCGCACCCATCCGAAAGGCAGGGCTTCAGACACGGGCGGCCTCATCGGCCAGAAACGCCCCCTGACACCAGACACGTATGGCGCATGGACAGTTGCAACCGCAAACCGTGCGAAAGCAGGCACCTTGATGTGGTGCCTGCTTCGATTGCTATAATGGTCCCCTAGGCAAACAGGATGTCATCTGATCCCAAAATGGTGATCGTCACAGTTTCCGTATCCAGACCGCCATCGCCGTCATCGACCGTGTAGGCGAAGCTGTCTGTGGCCGTCTCCCCGCTGTTCAAATGCTCGAACATACCGTCGGCGGAATAGGTGAACGTGCCGTCGCCGTTGTTGATGACGTTGCCAAGGGTGCCGCTGTCATCAACCGTGAACACAAAGGTATCGCTGTCAGGATCGGTGACATCCGCCGCAACCGTAACCGAGGGGCTTGGGCCATTCAGGGTCGAGCTGAAAGAAGCGCCGTCGACACGCAGATCATCCGTCCGCAAAAACTCGTAGTTCAGCGGGCCGACCGAAATCTGGGCATCCACCGTGACACCGCCTCCAAGATCCAGGCCTGAGATGTCCAGCTCGATGCTGTCGATGTTCTGATTGGTGTCGGCAAACAAAATCCACTGAGGGTTCGACAGGTCGACATCGCCGTTGCCCCCGTTGATGACCCAATCGGTCGAGGCGATTGTCTGTCCCGTCCCATCCACGAACACCTCGCCCGCGAATGCCCAGCCGGTGCTATTGGGGTTGGGCTGGACGATCACGCCGTTGCCCTCGCTGAGATACTGCGCGGCGATCTGATCAAAGGTGAAATTCGCGCCCCCGTCGCGCTGGATAGACGCCGCCGTGCCCGTGTCGAAATCGTAGACATAGAAACGCCCGATATTGGGGATCGTTTGGGCCCCGACGCTGTCGGAACTGGCGACCTGCGGATCTTCGCCAACCGTGCCGGTCACCGCTTGTGCCACCGGGGCGTCGTTTGTGCCGTTCACTGTGAACGACAGGGTTTGCGTGTCAGAGCCGCCGTTGCCGTCCTGCACGGTCACGTCATACTCGATCATCAGCGTCTCGCCCGCGGCCAGATAGGCCGCATCCACCGCGCCTATGTCAAAAGCCCAGTCCACGGAGCCGGACGCTTGCGCTGCGGTGCTGTTCACGCTGAGTTCGATCAGGGCCAGCGCCTGCGCCGAGGTCAGCCCGCCTGCATCGCCCACAAAGCGCACCGCATCAATCTCTGCCGTGTGCTCATCCGTGACATCGACATCGTTGAATTCAATCGTGCCCTGACGGGTGATCTCCATATCGTAGTCAAGGCCGACAAAGTAATTGGTCTCGTTGTCACCATCACTCGCCAGAAACAGCTTGAGACCCAAAGACGGATCAATCGCGTTGGTTTGATCGGGTGTTGAGGACGCCGGGTCAAAGCCATCGAACGTGCCAATCAGCGCACCCGAACTGCTGAACACCGAGATGACATCGCTGAGGCCGTCGAGGACGATTTCGAGGCTAAAGGTATTCTGCTGCCCGCCGCTCAGATTGAGTAGGTTCAGCTCAATCGCACCATCCTGTAGCGAGTCTCCCGGCTGCGAGTCCGTCTTGAGTTCGCCGTTATACAGGCGTCCCGCCCTGCTGTTGACAGAGAAATACGACACCTGGCCGACACCATCGGTGAGACCAAAAAAGACGTCCTGATCGCCGCCTGTCCGTGCGACTTCACCCTGAACAGTCACGACGACTTTGTCGTTCGCCTCCAACGCGCCTTGCTCGACAATATCAAAAACGGTGTGTGGCGCACGCCTGTCTTCGGTGTTGATATTCACCCGCATCGCATCCTGACCGCCGACCGTCTGGATCGAAGCCGTGCCGCTTGTGGGATCAAAGGCCTCGATGAAATCTTGCGCGTCAAAGCTGCCGGTTGTGGTAAAGCCCGCGCCGATCTCTTCCACCAGATCAGAGTTCGCGACATCGATGATCGGCGCGTCGTTCTGGCCGGTGATGGTGACAGTGACCGTCTCAGTGGAAGTGCCGCCATTGCCGTCATCCACAGTGTAGGCGAAGCTGTCGGTTGCTGTCTCTCCAACCGCGAGGCTGTCAAACGCGCCGCTGGGGCCATAGCCAAACGTGCCATCGCCGTTGTCGGTGACCGCGCCAAGCGTGCCTGTGGTGTCGACGCTGAACGTGTGGCTGTCAGCGGCATCGACATCTGTGAAGTCCGCCGCAATGGTGATGGCAGGACCGTCTTCGTCGGCAGTATCGGTTACCGCCATGGCAACCGGCGCGTCGTTCTGGCCGGTGACGGTGATCGTCACGGTTTCGGTCGCAGTGCCGCCATTGCCATCATCCACAGTGTAGGTGAAGCTGTCGGTTGCTGTCTCTCCAACCGCGAGGCTGTCAAACGCGCCGCTGGGGTCATAGCCAAACGTGCCATCGCCGTTGTCGGTGACCGCGCCAAGCGTGCCTGTGGTGTCGACGCTGAACGTGTGGCTGTCAGCGGCATCGACATCTGTGAAGTCCGCCGCAATGGTGATGGCAGGGCCGTCTTCGTCGGCAGTATCGGTTACCGCCATGGCAACCGGCGCGTCGTTCTGGCCGGTGACGGTGATCGTCACGGTTTCGGTCGCAGTGCCGTCATTGCCATCATCCACAGTGTAGGTGAAGCTGTCGGTTGCTGTTTCTCCAACCGCGAGGCTGTCAAACGCGCCGCTGGGGTCATAGCCAAACGTGCCATCGCCGTTGTCGGTGACCGTTCCCAGCGTAGCACTCGTGTCGATGCTGAATGTGTGGGTGTCGGTGGCATCCACGTCCGAGTAATCAGCCGAAACGGTGACGGCCGGGCCGTCTTCGTCAACGGTCGCAGACACGGCCATGGCTACAGGGGCGTCGTTTTGTCCTTCGATCACAATATCATAGGTGACAGTTGTGATATTGCCTTCGTCATCCGATATCACCAGCGTCACGGTTTCGGTTGTGCTCTCGCCCGCGCCGAGACTGTCGTAGGCGGTCCCGGGATTAAAGGACAGGCTTGCACCGCCGCCGACCCCGATTTGGCTGGTCTGGCTGGCTCCACTGTCCTGCGCGGTCAATGTCCCGCCGCCGGTAACACTTGCCGATACCAGTTCCACCGATGTCCCGTCCAGGTCGTAGTAATCCACCTGGAACTGCAGCGCGTCACCTTCTGACGTGCTCAAACCATCATCGCGCAGGATCACCAGAGGCGCGTTGTCGCCCGCCAGATCAAATGTGAAATCGTCGAATTGCAGCACTTCAAAACTGTGCAGGAAATCGCAGCCGTCCTCGCCCTGGACATAGGTCCAGGGTCCACGGCCAAAACCTGAAACCTGATAGTCCAGCACAGAACCGGAAAAAACCGCAGTGTCCCGTCCCTTGCCACCAAACATGACATCGTTGCCGCCGCCGCCTTCTACGGTGTCGTCACCTCGTCCGGTATAGATACGGTCACGGTACTCGGAGCCGGTGACCTCATCGTTTCCCCGGCGCGTCCAGATGAATTGTCCACGGGATGCGTCCGACGCATCTACTTCCATATCAGTATTTCTCAGATAACCACGACCGCGATATCCCATGGTGATACTCCGTTATTGTCATTGGACAGCTTTCGGGCCCCATCCCCTAGCCTTCCTGCGACCTCTGATCCGAGACCAGAAACACGCAAAAACAAGCTAATTTTTAATAAGTTAAGGATGGGAGCGACAATCACCCGAACGGGTGATTTTTATGGGCGAAACAGAAAGTTATTCCATTGGAAACAGTAATGCGTTCAAAATAACCCAAATGAGTTGGGGGAGATAATGAGAACCACCAATCGGGTTATGAGCGGCTGGCAGCTTTTCTGTTTCAGCGTTCTCAGCGCACCATTGGCCATGGTCAGCTTCGCAATCGTGAGCTTTGCGCCAACCTTTTACGCAATAGACATGGGGCTGGGGCTGGCGGTTGTAGGGGCCGTGTTTATGTTTGGTCGCTTGTTTGACGTGTTCACGGACCCGCTGATTGGTGCGCTGAGCGATCGGACCTTCGGCGCACGCGGCCCCCGAGTACCGTGGATGCTGTTTTCTTTCCCCGGGGTTTTGCTGTTTGCCTGGTTACTGCTCTCGCCTCCGGACGGGGTTGGTCCGGTGTATCTGTTCTGTGTGATCTCCGGCTATTTGCTTTTTGTGACCGCTTTTGATGTGCCTTACTCCAGCATTGGTTTGGAGATTTCTCCCAATGTGCACGAGCGCTCGGTGCTGGCTGGCACCAAGGCTGTGTTTCAAATCCTGGGCGCCCTGGCCGCGTCACTGGCGCCCGTGATCATTGGGGCGCAGATGGGTCTGTCGCTGCGCACATTGGCGCTGGCCTTTCTCATAACGATGCCCGTCGCGATGGCGTTTTTTCTGATCTGGGCGCCGCGACAGCAAAGCCGGGAGGCCCGGACCCGTTTAAGCCTGTGGACTGCGTGGCGTAACTGCTTGCAGGAGCGCGCGTTTCGCAAGCTGATGATTGCGTTCTTTGCCGTGCAGGCAGCCAACGCGATGACGGTCGGCCTATTGGTGCTGTTTGTCAGCCATGTTCTGAATTCACCTGCGGTGGTGGGTCAGATGTTCTTGCTGCTGCTGGTGGGCACGGCAGTCTTTGTGCCACTGTGGATCTGGCTTTCCAGCATGATCGGCAAGCGCCGAACTTGGACAGTCGCGATCACGATTTGCGCCGGTGTCTTGTCGGGCTGCTACATGGTTGGCGCCGGCGACATCCTATTGATGCAGGTGATCTGTGTCGGCCTGGGGGCCTGCATGACCTGTGATGCGGTGATGCCAACGTCGATGCTTGCAGATATCGTCGCTCGGGATGAAGCCGACAGCGGCCACCCAAGAGCTGCCAGCTATTTGGCCCTGAAAAACGCGGCTTCCAAGATGGCCTTTGTTGCGCCAATGGGGATCGCTTTTCCGATCCTGGGTTTGGCCGGTTTCGACAAATCCGGCGTAAATGGCCCGGAGACCTTTGGCATCCTGCTATTCTTCTTTGCCGGGCTTCCCGCTGTGCTGCGGCTGGCGGTTGCAGGATATCTCTGGCGCCGGGCAGGTGATGTGACGGTCACAACCACCCCAGCATGAGCCAGGCCCTTGTTCCACCGACCCCGGTCGAAATACGGGCAGAAGAAGCCCGTATGTTGCGAGAGCGGGCCAGAGGTTCCGCCCGCTTCGCCTTTACTCTGATTGCCTTGATCGCCGTCAGCCTCGCCTCCGTGCATCTCTACCGCGAGGCGGTCCTATGGGCGGGCCTTGCTTCGATCATGGTGGTGATCACGGTTCTCTACGCGCGCGCTTGGCCTCAGGCAGAGGAGACCCCGGAACAGGTTGATCGGTACCTGATGGGCCACATCGCGATCTCAGCCTTTACCGGCCTGGTTTGGGGCATTTGCGCGATCCAGCTGGCCAGCCCGACATCTGAACTCCAGACTTTTATGGCGGGGCTGTTTCTGACATCAATCACCGCCGGTGGGGTCATGGCAGGAACCGTGTACCGGCCTGGCTACCTCGCCATTGCCATATGCTCACTCCTGCCGTTCGGCCTGTTTCTCTTGATCACAACAGATGGCGTGATCCGTATCTATGGCGGGTTCATCCTGTTCTATTTCAGCTTCTGTGTCGCCACCAATTTAACGGCCAGTCAAAAGACAAGGGATGCGCTCGCAGCCCAATTGGTCAGTCGGCAGGCTGAAAAGGCTTTGGAGCAATTTGCCGAAGCCGCCAGGCACCAACACGCGGCCAAACGTTCCCTGAAGGCAATTCAGCACGACATGACCCAGCCTTTATTGGCCCTGCGCAACTTCCTGGCCGAGATGGATCGCCAGGCCACTTCGCCGGAACAGGCGGTCTTGGTGCGCCAAATCCGATTTGCATTGATCAGTCAGGAGGCGCTGGTCGAGGAGCTTTCGAATGTGGAGCAACCCGCATCAAGACTGACGCATACCGAAATCGACGTGGCAGATCTGCTGTCTCGGCTGGACGAGGAGTATCGCCCGCAATTTGCCGCACTAGGCTGTGATTTCGTAGTAAAAAATGATCTGGGGATCATCGAGAGTGACCGCCCCAAGCTGGAGCGTATCCTGCGAAATTTCCTGAGCAACGCAGTAAAATACGGGGCCTCCGGCGGGTATGTGCAGCTGTCGGTTTTCGTGACCGGCGACGAGAGCTGGTGGCAGGTCACGGATCGGGGCAGAGGCATGACACAGGACCAGATTCAGGCGGTGCGCCAACGCGAAAACCTGCCCGCAACCCGCAATGGTCAGGGGTTGGGACTGGGCATCGTACGGGAACTTGCCCAAGAGCTGGGCGGCACATTTGAGATCAAGTCCAGCACAACCACAGGCACGCAGGTGTCGCTGCGACTGTCACACCAGCCTGTCGAGGTCGCGCGCGATCAGGCCTTTGTCCTGGTTATTGGACAGGATACCCTTCCGAACATGGGCGCATGGGCGGATCTGGTCTCGTCCTGGTACTGGAAATTTGCCCATGCGGACACCTGCCAAGGAGCGGCAGACGCGATCACGCTGCTGGGACAAGTCCCCGATCTGATTGTATTGGATCCCGTCGCCGGGCAATCGTTTTCCGAAAGCGAAATCAGTGACCTACAGAAATTCGCACCGACGACCTATCTCTTGCGTGCCCCTGTCGGCGATGCGCACGGTCAAGACAGGAACGGGATCGAATTGCCGGACCGGGAAGTCAACTTGCGGCGCGCGCTGGAAAGCCGCCTTCAGAACAGCGCCAATTCGCGCGCCCTTTGAACCGCTGCGGCACGGTTGCCCACAGAGAGTTCCCTGAAGATCGTTTTGGCATGAGTTTTGACAGTGTTCTCGCTGATTGAAAGGGCGCCGGCGATGCTCTTGTTGGTGTGGCCTTCCGCCATCATCGACAATATGCGCTGCTGTTGCGGCCCAAGCTTCGGGCGGACGATCGTGTCCATTCCATCAGATTGGAACATCGTACGACGGGCGCCATTCTCAATAGATTTGGCCGGTAGCGGCCCCTCATCGACGGCAGCAAGGATCGCGTCCAGTAAAACCTGCTCTTCACACGATTTGTGGACAAAGCGAAACGCTCCGACCATCTGGGCATTGGTCCGTGTTTTCGCATCTTCCGACGCCGACAGAACGATCACCTGAACGCCAATATTGCGCGCGCGCAACGCGCCGATCAGCGCGATCCCGTTGAAAGGCTTCATCGCCAGATCAGTGATGACCACATCCCAGGTTCGACCGCTGTCTATCTCTGCCAAAAAATCGGTGGCCGTCGTGAAACTCGTCACGTCCAGGTCCAAAGCGCTGCTCTCGAACACGTAAGAGAGCCCCTGCAGGAAAATCGCATGATCATCAATTATGGCGAGGCGGATCGAAGCAGTTTCCACTCATTATCCCCCTTTCAGTTATCTGTTTTTGGACCAATTTCTATTGAAAATCTTATTTGATGCAGAGAGCAATTCCATTGTTACGGAGTGCCGCATTTTTCTTCAGCAAGTGACCTTTTTAGAAGTTGAAGGACAACTCTCACCCTCGATCAGCGTTTTGCCCCACAATGAACGGCTGCCTTATTTGCAAAAAACAACCCCAATCGTGGCGCATGTGCAGCCTGGTCAGCCAGGCTCCCCTGTCCATGCCTGCATCGGGCCGGAACCCGCCCCGGCCCGCTCATCCCTCAGTTTCACCAAGCCCCCAATCTCGACCATCTCGTAGCTGCCACCGATCCGCCACTGGACCCCCGGCCCCGGCTTCCCTATATAAACAGTCAGGAAACGAACCGAGGCCCGAATGACCAACGCATCCGAACCGCTGGAAGGCACACCGCTGATCGCCCCCTCCTCTGTCAGCCACGAGCTGTACGAGCCTGTGGTGGACGCTTGCCGGTCCGTCTATGACCCCGAGATCCCGGTCAATATCTACGAGCTGGGCCTGATCTACACGATCGACATCTCTGCCGAGAATGACGTGAAGATCATCATGACCCTGACCGCCCCCGGCTGTCCCGTGGCCGGCGAGATGCCGGGCTGGATCGTGGATGCCGTCTCGCCGGTGCCCGGCGTCAAGAGCGTCGATGTTGAACTCACCTGGGAGCCGCCCTGGGGCATGGACATGATGTCCGATGAGGCCCGCCTCGAACTGGGCTTCATGTGAGCCCACGCAGGAACGATCTGGCCTGATCCTGCGGTCGCCCATCGTTGCGTCCGCACCGACCATCCGCAACGCGGCAGCGCTTCTGGCCTGCCGCGTTTGTCATATCCGCCGCGAGGCTGCACTCCCTGCCGCCATTGCCGACCGCCCAGACGCCCGAGCCGACGCCCGACCCGACGCCCCGTGGCCGTCCCGTGGCGCGATCATAACGCAGGATAAATGCGCCTCCCCCTGCCCGCCCCCCTTGCCCCGAGGGCGCATCCCCCCGTAATATCGGCCTTATTATTGGCGGCACCTCAGCCGCAGCCGCCCGATCCTCCGCGACAGCTGCCCCGGCAGCGCGCAACACCACCCGCGGGCGCGCGCACCCAATTTGGAGTTCCATATTTTGCCCCGCATCTTCGCCTGCCCGACGTCGCTGATCGCACTTGCCCTTGCCGCACCGCTCCTGACCGGCCCTGCCCTGACCGGCCCCGCCCTTGCCGACACCGCGCCCGAGGCGATGAGCCTCAGCTACGGGCCGCGCCCCGCGTATCTGGTCGCAGCCCTGCCCGAAGGCCCGCTGAAAACGAAGCTGCAATCCTGCGCCGCGCAGACCCCGCATGCCACCGAGTTCTCCATCGCGCATCGCGGCGCGCCACTGATGTTTCCCGAACACACGGTTGAGGGCAACCGCGCCGCCGCCTCCATGGGCGCCGGGATCCTGGAATGCGACGTGACCTTTACCAAAGACCTGGAACTGGTCTGCCGCCATTCGCAGAACGATCTGCACACCACCACCGATATCCTCACCAGCCCCCTCGCCGAGCGCTGCACCCAGCCCTTTACCCCGGCCAGTGCCGACACCCCCGCCACCGCCGAATGCCGAACCAGCGATCTGACGCTGGAAGAGCTGATGACCCTGCAGCCAAAGATGGACAGCAGCGACGCCACCGCCACCAGCGCCAAGGCCTTTCAGGGCGGTCTGGCCCCCTGGCGCAGCAATCTGCATCAGGGCGAGGCAACACTGCTCAGCCATGCCGACAGCATCGCCCTGTTCCGCGAGCTGGGCGCCCGTTTCACGCCCGAACTAAAGGCGCCCGCCGTCGCCATGCCCTTCAACGGGATGACACAGGAATCCTATGCGCAGAAACTGATCGACGCCTATGTCGCCGCCGGCATCCCTGCGGCGGATGTCTGGGTGCAGAGCTTTGACCTCAGCGATATCAAATACTGGCTCACCCATACGCCGGAGTTCGGCCGTCAGGCGGTCTATCTCGACGACCGCTTTGCCCGCCATGACGCCGATGAGGGGCAGATTGATCCGATGGATCCCGCAACCTTCCGACCCTCGATGCAGGAGCTGAAGCAGATGGGCCTCAATTACATCGCCCCACCGATCTGGATGCTGCTGACGCTTGATGGCGACCGGATCGTGCCCTCCGCCTATGCACGGGCCGCGCAGGAGGCCGATCTGAACATCATCACCTGGACGCTGGAACGCTCCGGTCCGCTGACCAGCGGCGGCGGATGGTATTTCCAGTCGATCTCGGATGCGGTGACCTCGGATGCGGCCGTCTACCAGGTCCTTGATGTTCTGGCCCAGGATGTGGGGGTTGTCGGCGTATTCTCCGACTGGCCCGCAACAGTCACCTATTATGCCAATTGCATGGGGCTTTGACCCCTCCCCCCTTGAGCCTGCGCCATCGCCCCCCTAAATTGGAGGTAACGCGCGATAGTGGAGACAGAGATGTTCGGCATTCCCGGCAAACAAGCGGTGACCATCACCGACAAGGCAGCGGCCCAGATCGCCAAGCTGATGGACAAGGGCGGCCATTCCGGCCTGCGCATCGGCGTGAAAAAGGGCGGCTGCGCCGGCATGGAATATACGATGGAATATGTCGACACCCCCGATCCCAACGATGAGGTGGTCGAACAGGATGGCGCCCGTGTGCTGATTGCACCGATGGCGCAGATGTTCCTCTTCGGCACCGAAATCGACTATGAGGTCTCGCTGCTGGAGGCCGGGTTCAAGTTCAACAACCCCAATGTCTCCGAGGCCTGCGGCTGCGGGGAATCAATCAGCTTCAAGGATATGCCCGCAGGCTGACCTGCCAGCCCCGATGGACTGGGGCAGATGCAGATCACAACCCAGACGTGCAGCCTGAAAAAAATAGACGCCCCATTGCCGTTTTTCGCAGCCTTGGCGCGCAACTTCGGTAATGTTCAACATGTGCAGGCCACAGGCTCCATGCGAACAGGCGAATTGTTCCCCAATCCGAACAATGCTAGGACAGGCCAAGCAGCAAGCTGTCCCCCGTCAGGGGCATGAAGGCAGCACCGATTTTGAGGGAGATACGCAGATGCGTCGCAAGATGGTCGCAGGCAACTGGAAAATGAACGGCACCGCAAGTGCGCTGACCGAGCTGGGCAATCTGGCCTATAGCTGCAAGTCGGCCAAAGCCGAAGTGGTGATTTGCCCCCCGGCAACGCTGCTCTACCGGGCAGCCAATGTCTGCGTCGACAGCAAGGTCGACATCGGCGCCCAGGATTGCCATAGCGCGACCTACGGTGCCCATACCGGCGACCTCAGCGCCGAAATGCTGCATGACGCCGGGGCGAGCGCGGTGATTCTCGGCCATTCCGAACGGCGCGCCAATCACGGCGAGACCGATGACATGGTCCGCGCCAAGGCCAGGACCGCCATTGCAGCGGGACTCACCGCGATCATCTGCGTCGGCGAAACGCAGGACCAGCGCGAGGCCGGCAAGACGCTGGAGGTGGTTCGCGCCCAGCTGGCAGGCTCGCTGCCGGACGACACCAGCGGCACGAGTGTGGTGGTCGCCTATGAACCGGTCTGGGCTATTGGCACCGGCAAAGTGCCCACGGTCGAACAGATCGCAGAGGTGCACAACGACCTGCGCGCAAGCCTCGTCAAACGCTTCGGCGGTGAAACCGCCAATGCCATCCGCCTGCTCTACGGCGGCTCGGTAAAATCCAGCAATGCCAAGGAGATCTTCGCGGTGGCCCATGTCGATGGCGCGCTGGTCGGCGGCGCCAGCCTCAAGGCTGCGGATTTCGCCCCCATCGTCGCGGCTCTCGACGCCAGCGACTGAACGCGCCTGACGGCGCGGCCTCCGGCGGGAGTATTTGGGGAAAGATGACATCGCCCCGTGCCCGCTTTTCACCTTTCGCAAAATACTCTGGGGTGAATGCGCGCCAGCGCAGAGGGGCAAAGCCCCTGACATAACGCCAGACAGAAAAAGGCCCGGGAACTGCTCCCGGGCCTTTTCATATGCGGGGGGATGCGCCGCAGCGCTACTTCGTTATGATCTCCGGCCCCATCACCGCATTGGGCAGCACCGTCGATATCCACGGGATATAGGTGATCATGATCAGGAACACGAAGAGCACCGCCAGGAACGGCAGCGCAGCCCGCACCACCGCCATCATCGGCATCCCCGCAACCCCGGAGGTCACAAAGAGGTTCAGACCAACCGGCGGGGTGATCATGCCGATCTCCATGTTGACCACCATGATGATGCCCAGATGAATGGGGTCGATCCCCAGTTCAATCGCAATCGGGAACACCAGCGGCGCCACAATCACCAACAGCCCCGACGGCTCCATGAACTGACCACCGATCAGCAGGATCACATTGACCACGATCAGGAACATCACCGGACCAAAGCCGGCCGACAGCATCGCGGTGGCAATCTGCTGCGGCACCTGCTCATCGGTCAGCACATGTTTGAGGATCAGCGCATTGGCAATCACAAACAACAGCGTCACCGTCAGCTTGCCTGCCTCAAACAGGGCATGGCGCGTATCGGCGTGAAAGAAGGACGGGATGAAATAGACCACGGTCTGCCCCAGCATCTTGGGCAGCATGGTCACAAACTGCCCCAGATCCTTCGGTTTTGGCGCCGATTTCAGCGGCCCCATGTCGCGGTAGACAAAGGTCGCGACAAAGAAGGCATAGACCGACGCCACAGCCGCTGCCTCTGTCGGGGTGAAAATCCCGCCATAGATGCCGCCCAGAATGATCCCGATCAGCAGCAGACCTACCGAG
Source organism: Phaeobacter sp. JH20_02 (assembly GCF_048056915.1). Taxonomy (NCBI): domain Bacteria; kingdom Pseudomonadati; phylum Pseudomonadota; class Alphaproteobacteria; order Rhodobacterales; family Roseobacteraceae; genus Phaeobacter; species Phaeobacter sp. JH20_02. Next base: position 481,753 of record NZ_JAYMVP010000028.1, read on the forward strand.
GCATTGGCCGCCGAGGCTGCAACTTCCCCCCAGCCCAGCCATTCGCCCTTGGGCAGGTTCTTCACCTTGGCCATCACATAGATGGTCACCATCAGCATGAACCCGGCCATCAGGCCCGGAATGACGCCCGCCAGGAACATCCGCCCCACCGAGACCTCAACCGCCGCCGCATAGACCACCATCACAATCGACGGCGGGATCAGGATGCCCAGCGTGCCCGCGTTACAGATCACACCGGCCGCGAACTCCTTGCTGTAGCCGACCTGACGCATCCCGGCGATCACGATGGATCCGATGGCCACCACGGTGGCCGGTGACGACCCGGACAGGGCTGCAAACAGCATACAGGCAAAGACGCCGGCAATCGCCAGACCACCCGGCAGATGACCGACACAGGCGATCGAGAACCGGATGATCCGCCGCGCCACGCCGCCGGTGGTCATGAAGCTTGACGCGAGGATGAAGAAGGGGATCGCCAGCAGCGTGAAATGCCCCTCAAAGGCTTCAAAAAGCGTGCCCGCAACCGACGCCAGCGAGCTGTCGGAATAGATCAGCAGGAACAGCGTCGAGCTGAGGCCAAGCGCCACCGCGATCGGAACCCCGATCAGCAACAGGCCGATGACCATGGAAAACAATAGGACGACATCCATCAGTCGTGCTCCCCCCGCTGCGCCTGAACCTCGGCAATTTCATCTTCGACCTCATGGCTGGCCACCAGACGATCGACATCGCCGCGCAGGATCTGCACCGCCGCCTGACCAAAGCGCAGCAACATCAGCAGCATCGACAGCGGCAGCACCACATAGGGCACCACTTTGGGCAGTTTCTCGTAAGAGTCGCCGTAGTTGATCAGCTCTTCGAGAAATCCGAACACCGCCACCATCGGCACATCCTGCACCTCGTAGAAGCTCTGGCTGCGCGCTGACATGTCAAAACCGGTGGGAAACCAGCGCCCGGAGGTGGGTGGCAGATCGGCAAACACCGCCCAGTAGTCATAGGCCCCCTTCAGCAGCAGCAGCGAGAACACCAGGCAGCAGCCGACCGAGATCAGCCCGATCGCCCGGCGCGCCGGCGCCGACACCATGTTGAGGATCGCATCAACCCCCAGATGCGCATGGACCTTCACCGCATAGGATGCGCCCAAGAGCACCAGCCAGGCAAACAGGAACACCGTCAGCTCCAGCGCCCAGAGAATATTGGAATTGAACACAAATCGCGCCACCACATTGGCAAATGTGATCAGGGTCATCAGCCCCAGCAGCAGCGCAATCAGCGTCTCTTCGAGTGTATTGATAAGCCCGGTCGGGCCAGGTTTTGCCCCCGCCATATCGCTCTCCCTCGATGTTTGGATAATGGGATACCGGCGCGGATGGCGCACCGTGCAAATTGGGGCGGCGCGTCAGTCGCGCCAGCCCCGGATCTTCAGCCTGTGGCCTTTACATGCCTGCGTTGATCGACTGTGCCGCGTCGATCATGTCCTGACCAACGTCGCCTGCGAATTTCTCCCAGACCGGCTTCATCGCCTCGACCCAGGCCGCGCGCTGCTCGGGCGTCAGCTCACGCACCACGCCACCGGCATCAATGATTGCCTGACGCGCTTCGGCGTTCACCTTGGTGGATTCGGAGTTCCGCGTTGCCGTGACCTCGCCAAGGATGGTCAGGAACTGCTCACGGACAGCAGGCTCCAGGCTGTCGAGCCAGTCAACAGAAGTCACCACCAGATAGTCCAGCGCGCCGTGGTTGGTCTCGGTCACACCGTCCTGCACCTCAAAGAACTTCTTGCCGTAGATGTTGGACCAGGTGTTCTCCTGCCCGTCCACAACGCCCTGCTGCAGCGCGCCGTAAACTTCGGAGAAGGCCATTTTCTGCGGGCTGCCACCGATCGCTTCCATCTGCGCCACCAGCACGTCCGAAGACTGCACGCGGAATTTCAGCCCATTGGCATCCGACGGCGCGATCAGCGGCTTGTTGGCCGACATCTGCTTCATGCCATTGTGCCAATAGGCCAGCCCCTGCAGACCGCGGCGCTGCATCGAATCCAGCATCGCCTGACCATTGTCAGAGGCCTGGAAAGCATCAACCGCGTCGATGTTCTTGAACATGAACGGCAGGTCGAACAGGCGGAACTGCTTGGTGAATTTCTCGAATTTCGACAGGCTTGGCGCGGCCAGCTGCACGTCGCCCTGCAGCATCGCTTCCAGCACCTTGTTGTCATTGTAAAGCGTGGAGTTCGGATAGACCTCCAGACACATGGTGCCGTTCATCTCTTCGTTGATGCGCTTTTCCAGCAGCGAGGCGGCAATCCCCTTGGGGTGCTTGTCGGTATTGGTCACATGGCTGAACTTGACGACGATTTCGCCTTCCTCACAGGCCGCCATGGCGGCACCGGCACTCATGGTCAGCGCCACGGCGGTGGCAGCAGCAGTTACAAATTTCATGTCTTTCCTCCCAGAATATCTCCTTGGCCTTTGCAACAGCAAAGACCCCGACGGCAGCATCACGGCGCTGGCCTCTCCGCTCAAGCCTTTGTTACAGCGTCACGAGACTGGAAATTTATGAATTTATAACAAAAGCTTACCGAACCAATCTCAGGTCACCTCTCAGCGACACCACCATGGTTGTGCGAATTCCCGCACAGGGAGGCGGCCCTGCTGTGCGGATTTCCGCACATTCTGCGCGTGCGAGAGACGCGGCCCGAGATGCGGTCTTGGGAATCAGCGCCCGTCATCTTTCCATAAATACTCAAATCCGACGCCCGCACCGGGCAGAGCCAGCGGCGCCGGGGCGTTGCACAGGCGCCGCGCGCCCTGCCCGCGTTTGATTAACCCGCAGCTGTCACATTGGGCCGGTCGCGACATCCGGGCCGTCTGACACACGGTCCACCGATCCGGGGCATCTGGCACATGCCCCGGCAGGAGACCGGCCCGCGCCCCGCAGCATGCAGGGTACAGGCGTCCAGACAGCCATGGTTGACGGACATGGGCCCCGGCTGACACCCGCGCCCATCCCCCTCCGCCTATGCGCCCTTAGGGGCCATCCGGCGGCGCCGCCATTCACTGCCCTCGCCGCCCGATCAGGCATGGCGAGAAACAGCGAAAGACACAGCAGACCGCGTTCAGCGGCGATAGTCCTCAGGCCGGATGCCATAGCGCGCCAGCTTGTCATAAAACGTCTTGCGCGGCAGCTTCAGGGCTTTGGCCGCGGCAGAGGCATGGCCATTCTGCCGCCCCAGCGCCGCTATGAGCAAGGACCGCTCGACCTGCGCCAGCTGCTCGGCCAGCCCCAGTTCCGCCGATTGCGCCGCCTCCTCCGGCATGCCGAGGACAAAACGCATGGCCGCCGACATCAGCGATCGCGCATTGCCCGGCCAATCCTGCGCCATCAGCGCCGCCAGATGGTCCGGTGGAATATCCGGTACGGCAATGCCCGCCTGCTCTGCCGCCTGCGCCACGTAATGGCTGAACAGCACCGGGATATCCTCGGGCCGCTCCGACAGCGCCGGAATGCGCACCCGCATCACGTCCAGCCGATAGAACAGATCCGCCAGAAATCCGCCACGCGTCACCTCTTCGGCCAGATCCGCGACAGTCCCAACCAGAACCCGCGCCTCCACTCGCTGTTCCAGCGCCTCCAGCATGGCATATTGCGTCTCTTTCGGCAGGGCGGCGATTTCATCCAGGTAAAGCGATCCGCCCGCCGCCTCGCGGCACAGATCCGCAAACCCATCAGGGGTCAGCCCCGCCGCCGGGCGTTTCACAAACGCGCCCTGACCACGCGGCGACATCAGGTGAATGACCTCCGCCACCTTGGAGATCCCGCCACCCGGTGCACCGGTTACCAGCACCTCGGCCCCGGTGGCCGCCACCGCGCGGGCACGGGCGCGCAGCTCCGCCACCTGCGCCGAGGTGCCAAAGATCATCCGCGCCGCCGCATCGCCGCTTTCCAGCCGCGACTTCAGTGCGCGGTTCTCCCGCACCAATGCCCGCGTCTTCAGCGCCCGGCGCACCACCGTCATCAGATCCGCAGTGGCGCAGGGTTTTTCGAGGAAATCAAACGCCCCCTCCGCCATCGCCTGCACCGCCATCGGGATGTCACCTTCGCCGGTCAGCAGGATCACCGGCAGATCACTGTCCACCTCGCGCACATAGCGCAACAGGTGAAACCCGTCGCGTCCCGGCATCCGCATATCCGACAGGATCACCCCGTCAAAATCGGGCGTGATCAGATCCTTGGCCGCCACAAAGGATCCGACCGTGATCGCGTCACACTCCGCCAGCTCCAGCGTCTGGCCAAGCGCCGCCCGCACCGCTGCATCATCGTCCACCACCAAGACACGATTGGTCATGCCACCTCATCCTGTTGTTGCGGCTCGGCACCTGCCTGCGCGCGCCAGCGGTCCAGCTCCACCGTGAATTCGGCACCATCGCCGGTGTTGACGCCCCGGATATCGCCGCCAAAGCTCTGTACCAGCCCGTAAGAGATCGACAGACCCAGCCCCATGCCATCGGCGCTGCCAACCGCCTTGGTGGAATAAAATGGCTCAAAGATCTTCTCGGGTTCCTTCAGCCCCGGACCGATATCGCGCACCGTCACCGCCAGCCGCGCAGCAGCATCCCCGCCGCGGGTCTCAATCGCCATCCTGATCTCGCGGCGCTCCTGATCCAGCATCGCATCGGCGGCATTGTTGATCAGGTTCACAAACACCTGCGACAGCCGCACCTCGCCGCCCCAGGCAAAGACCGGCTCCGCAGGCGGCTGCCAGACCAGCGCCACCCCGTCCTGCCGCAGCCGCTGCTCCGTCAGCTCGGCGGCGGTATTGATCACCTGCACCAGATCGACCCGGCCCATCGGTTCGTTTTCGTTGCGGGCAAAGGCACGCAGGTTCTTGATGATCCGCGCCATCCGACCGGCCATCTGCGCAATCCGGCCCAGGTTCTCGCCCGCCCGTTCCGGCTTGCCGCGCGCCACAAAAGCCTCGCCGTTCTCGGCATATTGCTGGATCGCCATCAGCGGCTGGTTCAGCTCATGGCTGATCCCCGCCGACATCTGCCCCAGCGCCGACAGCTTGCCCGCCTGCACCAGCTCCTCCTGCGCGCGTTTCAGCGCCGCCTCCGCCTCCTGACGTTCCTGCACCTCGCGGGTCAGCCGCATATTGGTGGCCGACAGCGCCCGCGTGCGCGCCTCGACCCGGCTTTCCAGCGCCGCATTGGCCTCCGCCAGCGTGCGCCGCCGTTCCAGCGCCAGCGCCAGCATCGTGCCCAGCGCCAGCACGATCGCCGCCATCGCCGCCGCCTGCAATCCTGCCAGACGCTGCGCCGGGGCCACATCCACCAGGATCTCCCCCACCATGCCGATCTGCGGCAGGTTCACCGCCTGATGCAGCGCCCGCTCCGGCAGATAGGGCGACCAGCGCAGATCCCAGATCTCATGCGGCCCTTCGAGCCAGGACCGAAGCGCCACCTGTCGCCCATCGGGCGGCGACAACCCCGGCCCGTCGGTGCTGCGCTGCCAGAACAACAGCTCCCGCCGGTTGGCGATAAAAACTTCACCGCCGCGATTGGTGAAAAACACTGCCGGGAGCGAGCCGCGCCAGGTCTGCTCAACATCCTCGACATCAGCCACCACCACCAAGGCGCCGCGCACCCGGCCATCGCCGTCGAAATCAGGGGCCGCATAGACATAGGCCCGCCGCCCATCCGGTTGCAGCACATCATATCCGGTGCCCAGCGCCCCCTGCATCGCACGGTGGAAGTAGCGGCTCTGGGTCACATCGCGCCCCATCACACCCTCAGCAGCGACCACCACCCGCCCCGCCCGGTCGACAAAGAACACATCCAGCGCCGCCGTCTTGTCCGCCACCTCGCGCAGCAGCCCCTGCGCCGCCGCCCGTGCCTCGGCGCGGTCCAGCTGCTTCAGCGTCGGGTGATCAGCCATCAGCACGGCGAGCTCCTGATAGACCTGCAATTGCGTGGTCACCCGGTCCGAGGCCAGCGCCAGATCCGCTGCACTGCGTTCGGCAAGCGAATCAAGCGCTTGGCGATAGCCCAGCCGGTAGACACCCGTTGCCACAGCCGCCACCGCCCCCAGAAGAAGCGCCAGAATGATCCAGCGATGTGCGTGAAACTGCGTCATTGGCCGCACAGTAGCAAAGCCCCCCTTGCATTGACCAGCCGCCTTGGCAAAAGCTGCGCGGATGAAGACATTGACCCAATCCCCCACCGACCCCGATTTTGTCCAATCCCCCTACGGTTTTTACGCCGAGGCCCGCGCGAACGGACATCTGCATTACTGGCAGGACTACAAGATGGTTGCGGCCTTCTCGCACCCGGCTGTTCATACCCTGCTGCGCGACCGCCGCTTTGGCCGCGAGATCCCGCCGGAGATGGCGCGCGAAAGCCCCGCCCATCTCGCCCCCTTCCTGCAGGTCGAGGCGCATTCGCTCCTGGATGCAGAGCCACCCCGCCACACCCGCCTGCGTCGCCTTGTCTTGCGCGCCTTCACCAGCCGCGAGATCAAGGCGCTGGCGCCCGGTCTCGAAACCCTCTGCCACGAGCTGATCGACGCCTTCCCTCAGGACGCGCCCTTTGACCTCCTGTCCACCTATTGCACTCAGGTCCCGGTGATCGCGATCTGCCGCCTGCTGGGCGTGCCCGAGGATATGGCGCCGCAGCTCCTGGACTGGTCGCACAAGATGGTCGCCATGTATCAGGCCTCCAAGACGGTTGAGACCGAACATGCCGCCGCGAAGGCCAGCCAGGAATTCATCGACTTCCTCACCGCCTATGTGGACGAACGCCGCAAGACCCCGGGCGAGGATCTGATCACCCGCCTCATTCAGGCCGAGGAAGACGGCGAAAGCCTCTCCACCGATGAGCTGATCGGCACCTGTATCCTGCTGCTCAATGCCGGGCACGAGGCCACGGTGCATTCACTGGGCAATGGCGTGAAAACCATGCTGCAACAGGGCTGGGACACAAGCTGGCTTGCTCCCGACGGCATAGAAGGTCTGGTTGAGGAAATCCTGCGCTATGACCCGCCGCTGCATATGTTCACCCGCTACGCCTATGAAGAGGTCGAGATGTTCGGCCATAGCTTCCAGCGCGGCGATGAGGTGGCGCTGCTGCTGGCGGCGGCCAACCGCGACCCCGAAATGCTGGAGGATCCCGAGCGCTTCGATCCCACGCGCCCGGCGAAGGTGAACACCTCCTTTGGCGCAGGGCTGCATTTCTGCGTCGGCGCACCGCTGGCGCGGATGGAGATGCAGATCGCCCTGCCGATCCTGTTCGAGCGTTGCCCGGACCTGAAACTGGCCGCGGCGCCGGAGTATAACAACACCTACCATTTCCACGGGCTGACAGGCCTGATGGTTCAGGTCTGATCCCCGACGTGGCGGGCCGGCGCGGCCTGCCACAACACCACCGCCCCCCTCAGGCTGGGCTTCGCGGCCGTCCAAAGATCAGCACCGCAGCAGCGACAACAGCCATAGCCGACGCACAGCGGATCACGGTCTGAAAGTCATAGGCCTGCGCAATCAGCCCGACCGCCGGGCCCGCCATCACCCCGCTCACCATCAGTGTATTCCAGTAGATCGCCGTCGCGCGGGCGGGTGTGTCAGGCGCAAAGGATTGCACATAGCTGATGCCAAGGCTGGCATAGAACCCGTAATACAGCCCCTCCAGCGCCGCCCCCGCCAGCATCTGCGGAAAGCTCTGCACCGCCGCCAGCAGCTGGATCGTCACAACCGCCAGCCCGGTGACCGCCAGCAGCGCCCGCCACATGCCGATGCGCGCAATCACCCAAGGGGTGGCAAAGATCGCAATCACCTCGACAAAGGTCTTGATGCTAAAGGCAAACCCCGGCGCATAGCCGGGCAGCCCCACCTCTTCGACGTAAAAGATCGGCAAGGCGGAAAACGTCAGCGAATGCGCGCTCGACAGGCAGAACACAAACCCGGCCGCCAGCCACAAACCCTGCGGCGCCACTGCGGTCTGGCCGGCGCTGTCCTGCGCCGGCGCACGGCCCGGCATCGCGGTGATGTCACGGGGCAGCGTAAACCACCACAAAGAGATCCAGACCATCGACACCGCAACAGCCATCACAAACACCGCCCGAAGACCAATCCCATCCGCAATCAGAAACGTGACAGCCGGGCCGATCATCCAGGCCGTTGAAGTCGTGGCCCGCATATGCGCATTGAACCGCACCCGCTCCACCTTGTGACGCTCGGCCAGACTGCCGCCCAGGCTGAACATGGTCGACACCGCGCTGGAACTGATCCCGAACCCCAGGACACCCGCCGTCAGCACCACCCAGAGCGCGGGCAGCAGCGCCAGCGATCCGGCCGCAAACACAAACCCCGCCGCGGCCAGTCCGATCAAGGGAAACACCCGCGCGCCGGCATCGATGCGGCGGGCAAACTGCCGGTTGGCCACCAAGGTGAGGCTGATCGCCATCCCGGCATAAACGCTGATGATCCAGGGCTCATACCCCAATCCCCTGACCAGGAAATAGCTCATGAAGGGCACAATCATGGCGGTGCAGATCGTGCCGCAGAACAACAGCAGCAGAAACATCAGGCGTGCCGTCACCGCACCCACAGGTGCCGCAGAGGATGGGGAAATGGCCATGATCAAGTCAACTCAACTGCAAATGCCTCACCCTTGCCGGAGCGTCCCCGCTGCGCAAGCCCAGCGTCCAGACTGGCTGCCCCGCCGCCCCGTCATCTTTCCAGAAATACTCCGGGGGATGTGACCTGCGCCGCAGGCGTGGGTCACGAAAAAGGGGGCAGCGCCCCCTTTCCTTTGGCGCCATCAGACAACCGCGCGCTATTCCTCTGCGATGGCTTCTAGCGGCAGCAGGGTGGTGGATTTGATCTCCTCCATCGACAGCAGGGCCGTGACATTATGCACCCGTACCTCGGAAATCAGCGCCTGATAGAAGTTGTCATAGGCACGGGCGTTCTTCACCCGCACCTTCAGGATATAGTCGATATCCCCCGCCAGCCGGTGCGCCTCCTGCACCTCCGGGCGATCCTGCAACGCCTTCAGGAACTTCGCCTGCCACTCCGCCTCATGGGCCGAGGTGCGGATCAGCACAAAGAAACAGGCCTCAAACCCCAGCGCCTCGGCATCCAGCACCATGGTCTGCCGCCCGATGACGCCCGCCTCGCGCAGCTTGCGAATGCGATTCCACACCGGCGTCTTGGAACTGCCCACACGGCGGGCGATTTCATCCAGCGACTGGCCCGCATCGCGTTGCAGCTCCGCCAGAATTTTCCGGTCCGTGCCGTCGATCCGCACTGTCATTCCTGTTTTCTCCTTGTTTGGGGATCAACCCGCCTGCATCTGCCGCCAGCTGGAACAATCTTCCTTATTTGCCGCGCCATATAGCGGATAAGGGGGAATATTTCCTATATTCAGGGGTAAGTCAAACAAACCAGACGAGGCCCCAGATGACCGGTCCAGACACCAGAACGCCCCCTGCGCCGCTGCCGAAGCCCGCGCAGGCCTGTGGCTCCGTCGCCGCGACGTCGCTGGTGGCAGGCGAGGTCGCCTTTGCCGGCTCCGGCCCCGGCGATCCTGACCTCCTGACGCTGAAGGTGGCGCGCGCGCTGTTGCAGGCGGATGTGATCCTCTTTGACCGTCTGGTCAGCGCCGAGATCATGGCCCTTGCAGGTCCGCAGGCCCAGCTGGAAGACGTCGGCAAGGAAGGATTCGGCCCGCAGGTAAGCCAGGAGGAGATCTGCGCCCGCATGGTGGCCCATGCCCGTGCGGGCAAGAAGGTGCTGCGCCTGAAATCCGGCGATCCCACCGTCTATGGTCGTCTCGATGAGGAACTCACCGCCTGCGAGGCTGCCGGTGTCGCCTATCAGATCCTGCCGGGTATTACCGCCGCCTCCGCAGCCGTGGCCTCCATCGGCCAGAGCCTGACGCAGCGCGGGCGCAATGCCTCGGTGCGGTTTCTGACCGGCCACGACATGAAGGGCTTTGCCGATCACGACTGGGCCGCTCTCGCCCGTCCGGGTGAGGTTGCCGCCATCTACATGGGCAAGAAATCTGCGCGTTTCGTGCAGGGCCGCCTGATCATGCACGGCGCCGACCGCGCCACGCCGATGACCATTGTCGAAAATGCCTCGCGCGCCAATCAGCGGGTGATCGAAACCACGCTGGATCGCCTGCCCAACGATCTTGCCGCCGCCGAACTGACCGGCCCGGCGCTGACATTCCTCGGCCTTGCCCCGCGCGCCAGCGCCCAGGCCCTGACAGATTTGAAAATGGAGCTTGCCTGATGCCCCGCCCCTTTACCCCGAAAATCATCACCGCCAACGACCTGCTTGAGGGCGACGTGATCTATTTCACCGACACCAACGGCTGGAGCCGCGAGCTGAAAGAGGCCGAGCTGATCGAAGATGAGGCCGAAGCCCAGCTGCGCCTGCTCGAAGCGGAGAAAGACGCGCAGCATGTGGTGGGCATCTACCTGACCGATGCAAAAGCGGGGGCTGACGGCCCCGAACCCACCCATTTCCGCGAAGATTTCCGCCGCACCGGCCCATCCAACTATCGCCACGGCAAGCAGGAGGCCGCAGCAAATGTATAAGTACAACGATTTCGACACCGCGTTCCTCGCCGAACGCAACGCCCAGTTCCGCGCCCAGGTGGAGCGCCGCATTGACGGTTCTCTCACCGAGGATGAGTTCAAGCCGCTGCGCCTGATGAATGGTCTCTATCTGCAATTGCACGCCTATATGCTGCGGGTGGCGATCCCCTATGGCACGCTGAACTCTGACCAGATGCGCACCCTCGCGCTGCTGGCGGAGAAGTGGGACAAGGGCTATGGCCATTTCACCACCCGTCAGAACATCCAGTACAACTGGCCCAAGCTGCGCGACGTGCCCGATATGCTGGACGCGCTGGCCGAGGTTGGCCTGCACGCGATCCAGACCTCCGGCAATACCATCCGCAATGTGACCTCGGATCATTTCGCCGCTGCCGCCAAGGATGAGCTGACCGACCCCCGCCCCTATGCCGAGCTGATCCGCCAGTGGTCCACCGACCACCCGGAATTCCAGTTCCTGGGCCGCAAGTTCAAGATCGCCATCACCGGCAGCTCCAACGACCGCGCCGTGACCCGCGCGCATGACATCGGTCTGCGCATGGTCGAACGCGAAGGCGTTGCCGGGTTTGAGGTGATCGTGGGCGGCGGCCTTGGCCGTACGCCGCTGATTGGCAAGGTGATCCGCGATTACCTGCCGCAGGCCGATCTGCTGCCCTATCTGGAATCCGTGCTGGCGGTCTACAACCTGCTGGGTCGGCGCGATAACAAATACAAAGCCCGCATCAAGATCACCGTACTGGAAAACGGCATCGACACCATCCGCGAGATGGTGGAGGAGCGGTTTGAAGAGCGTCGCAAGACCTTTGACGGCACCGATCAAGTGCTGCTGGAGGAGATCAAGGCCCATTTCACCCCGCCCAAACTGCGCGGCGGCAATCTGGAGACCTATCTGGCCGCCTATGATGCCGATCCGGTGTTCCGCTCCTGGGCGGATACCAATCTGGCCGAGCACCGCGATGACAACCACGCCATCGTCACCATCTCGATCAAGGCGCATGGCCAGACCCCCGGTGACGCCACCGCCGCGCAGATGCGGGCAATGGCCGATCTGGCAGAGCGGTTCGGCTATAACGAGCTGCGCATCAGCCATGAGCAGAATGTGATCCTGCCGCATGTGCATAAATCGGACCTGCCGGCCCTGCACGCCGCGCTGAAGGACCACGGGCTGGCCACCGCCAATGTCGGGCTGATCTCCGATATCATCGCCTGCCCCGGCATGGATTACTGCGCGCTGGCCACTGCCCGGTCGATCCCGGTGGCGCAGGAGATTGCCACCCGGTTTGAAGAGCTGAAGCTGGAACATGAGGTGGGTCATCTCCAGATCAAGATTTCGGGCTGCATCAACGCCTGTGGTCACCACCATGTCGGCCACATCGGCATTCTTGGCCTCGACCGCGCCGGGGTGGAGAACTACCAGATCACCCTTGGTGGCGACGCGACAGAAACCGCCGCCATTGGCACCCGCACAGGCCCCGGTTTTGCCTATGATGAAATCGTGCCTGCGGTGGAACGGCTGATCACCGCTTATCTCTCTCTGCGCGACAGCGCCGAGGAAACCTTCCTCCAGACCTATCGTCGCGTCGGCATGGATCCGTTCAAGGCCGCGCTTTACCCCGAGGCCCAGAAAAAGGTTGCTTAGCACCATGGTCAATGCAGCGGCACTACCGGCTGACACACACCAAGGCCCCAGCAGTGCGCATCAACTGGCACTGGCAACAAAGGTGGATGCGCTCAATGCGCGCTTTCGCCACCATTCTGCCACCGCGGTGATGGAAGGCGCGCTGAAGGATGCGGGCCATATCGCGCTGGTCTCCAGCTTTGGCGCGGAATCGGTCGTGCTGCTGCATATGGCGGCGGTGATCGACCCGATGACGCCGGTGGTCTTTGTCGATACCGAATTGTTGTTCACCGAAACGCTGGTCTACCAGCAGGAGGTGAGCGAGCGGCTGGGCCTGCGCAATGTGCAGGTGATCCGCGCCGCTGATATCGCCGAAAAAGACCCCTATGGCGCGCTGCGGTTCTCGGATACAGACGCCTGCTGCGCCCTGCGCAAGACGGCACCGCTGCAAAAGGCGCTGGCGGGGTTCGACGGCTGGATCACCGGACGCAAGCGGTTCCAGGCAGGCACCCGTGCGGCGCTGGAGTTCTTCGAGGTGGAAGAGGCCGCCACCGGCCCCACCGGTCGGCTGAAGATCAACCCCCTCGCCCATTGGGCGCCGCAGGATGTGCGCGCCTATATGGATGAAAACAGATTGCCCCGTCACCCGCTGGTGGCCAAGGGCTACCCCTCAATCGGCTGCGCCCCCTGCACCTCGCCCGTCAAGGAAGGCGAAGATCCGCGGGCCGGGCGCTGGCGCAACCAAGACAAGGAAGAATGCGGCATCCACGTGGTGGATGGCAAATTCATTCGCACAGGAGCCTGATAGATGAGCGTGATTGTGACCGATACGGGCTTTGGCCCCGACAGCTGGACAGCGGGCTTTGACAGCGACACCGCCATTGAGATGCAGCCTGATGCCGACCCTTCGGCGCTGTCCAACCAGCTGCCAGGGCTGGAGATGATCCGTATTCATTTCCCCAGCTTTGCCGATGGCCGGGGCTTTACCCTCGCCCGGCGCCTGCGGCTGGCAGGCTACACCGGCCGTCTGCGCGCCTATGGCCATGTGCTGGCCGATCAATATGCGATGGCGCGGCGCTCCGGGTTTGACGAGGTGGAGATCAGCGACGATCTGGCCACCCGCCAGCCCGAGGACCAGTGGCTCGACCGTGCCAACTGGCAGGCGCATGACTATCAGGCCCGCCTGCGCGGCACCGCCGCGCGCTGAGCCACCCCCTTCCGCTTCATGGGACGACCCGCTGTCGGCCCGGCTCCCTTGCGCCCTGCGCGGAGCCGGTTTCGCAAAACAGGGGGTTTTCCTGACCTGTATCAAAGACTAATCAGAGGTGCCGGCTACTCCTCCGGCAGAGCAACCGATGAACGAGATGACCCCCGTGACTGAAGCTGTGACCGACATTGCCAACGATCCGAAACCGGCCAAAGCCGTACCGGCCCTGCCCGACGCCCAGACCGTGACCGAGGTCAAGCACTGGACGGATCGGCTGTTTTCCTTCCGCGTGACCCGGCCTGCCTCCCTGCGGTTCCGCTCGGGCGAGTTTGTGATGATCGGTCTGATGAACGATCCCGACCCCAAGACCGGTAAGGTGAAACCGCTGCTGCGCGCCTATTCCATCGCCTCGCCCAGCTGGGACGAGGAAATGGAATTCTACTCGATCAAGGTGCAGGACGGCCCGCTGACCTCGCGTTTGCAGCACATCAAGGTGGGCGATGAGATTATCCTGCGCCCCAAACCCGTCGGCACGCTGGTGCATGACGCGCTGGTCCCCGGCAAACGCATCTGGTTCTTTGCCACCGGCACCGGTTTTGCGCCCTTTGCCAGCCTGCTGCGGGAGCCGGAAACCTATGAGAAATTCGATGAGGTGATCATCACCCACACCTGCCGCGAAGTCGGGGAGCTGACCTATGGCGCCGAGCTGATCGAAAGCCTGAAGACCGATGAGCTGCTCAATGAGGTGATTGGCGAAGGCTTCTGGAAGAAGATCAAATATTACCCGACCACCACCCGCGAGGAGAGCCCCAAGATGGGCCGGATCACCGATCTGATGCGCTCGGGCGAGGCCTTTGCCGATCTTGGCGTGCCGCCGCTGAACCCCGAAAGCGACCGCGCGATGATCTGTGGCAACCTGGCGTTCAACCTCGAATTGAAGGACCTGTTTGAAAACACCTATGGTCTGGAAGAAGGTGCCAATTCCAAGCCTGCGCATTTCGTGGTGGAAAAAGCCTTCCTCGACTGATCCGCAGCGACGGCACTGATGTAAAAAGGCCCCCGCCAGAGTTTGGCGGGGGCCTTTGTCGTCTGGCACATCTGCCCGCGTTACTGCGGCAGCGCGTCCTTGATGCGTTTCAGCGTCGCTTCCAGCAGGGCCGGATTGTCACGCGCCTGACCCAGGGTGGTGACCAGCAGCGCCTTCTGTGTCGCCTCCATCGAGGAGTCCTCGATCATCGCGATCACCTTGTCATAGTCAAAGCCCGCAGGCGTCAGCAGCGCGTCTCTGGCGGCTTCGCCGTTCTCTTCAGCCGCGGCCGTTGCATCGGAGGCGCCATCCGCCACGCTGTCGCCTGCCGCCTCGGCGGTTTCGGCGGCGTCATTGGCAACATCCTCTGCCGCCTGGCCTGCCGCAGCTGCCGTATCGGCAACTGCATCACCTGCCGCCGCTGCCTCGTCACCCGCCGCATCCACAGCAGCCGCAGTGCTGTCCTGCAACTGATTGGCAGTGTCGGTGACACCTTCGGCAATCTCGTTCACGGTTTCCTCGGTCGCCTCGGCAACCGCTGCGGCCGCATCGCTCACGGCCTTTGCCGCCGCATCGACGGAGCTGTCGACAGCGCCTTCGACCTCTTCGGCGGCGGTGGCCACATCATTCTCGATTTCGGCAGCGACCTCTGCGGCAGTCTCACCGGCAGGTTCTGCCTCCGGTGTCACCACAACGGTTTCAGTCGCAGGCGCGCCGGTTTCGGGATCGGTCCCCATGGAGGAGACGTAGAAATATCCGCCCAATGCGACGGCTCCCACACCCAGGCCAATGACGATCGGTTTCATGATGGATCTCCTTATCTCTCCATATGCCCCGCAGCATGGCAAGGCTTATGGCTTAGCACTTGGGGCTAGGCGCCTGAAACTACAAGGGGAATAAATGGCAGGCGCCGCCATCGGCCAAACACCGCCAGTCTGGCCCACCCCGGCCTGCCGACATCAGCGCAAGGCAGAATTAACCCTTTGATGACGCTGTTCTGTGCAAACAAACCTTGAAAACAGCGGTATGCGCAGTCATACCCGCAATTGACTTGAATCGCAGGCCCGGGACCGTTACTTTCCGGGCACTTTTCCGAAGTGACAGAAGGATAGACGTCATAGCCCGCAGACCCCATAATGCGCCGCCGCAACGCGACACCGGCCCGCGCATCAACGAAAAAATCCGTGCTCCTGAGATTCGCCTGATCGGCGCTGAGGGGGAAAACGTTGGCGTGGTCCACCCCGCCAAGGCGATGCAGATGGCAGAAGAGGCCGGTCTCGATCTGGTCGAGATTTCGCCCAATGCCACCCCGCCCGTGTGCAAGATCATGGATTACGGCAAGTTCAAATATGAACAGCAGAAGCGGGAAAGCGAAGCACGCAAGAAGCAGAAGATCATCGAAGTCAAAGAGGTGAAGTTCCGTCCCAATACGGACACCCACGACTACGAAGTGAAGATGCGCAACGTGTACAAGTTCCTGGAAAACGGCGACAAGGTAAAGATCACCCTGCGCTTCCGTGGCCGCGAGATGGCCCACCAGAACCTGGGCCGCGACCTGCTGCTGCGTGTTGCAGAAGACATCAAGGAACTGGGCAAGGTCGAAAACATGCCCAAGATGGAAGGCCGTCAGATGATCATGATGATCGGCCCCCTGCCGCAGAAATAACCGCGATCACACGCGCGACCGTTCGAACCCCGCCCCAATCGGAGCGGGGTTTTTTCGTCGTCGCGGCAATGGCTTGCACCATTGGCGCCGATGATATTTTTTCGCGCCACACGGCTTAGATGTATTTTATGGTCACGTTTTATTTACGCCCGCAGCTTACCTGATAGAGGACGATCGGTCGCCGCCGACAATAAAATCACCGCCAAATATGGAGCCTCCCTTGAAGCCTCTCAGCGACGTCCAAAACAGTGCCTTCATGGCCATCGCGCCCTGCCGCGCCGCCTCTCTCGCGCTGGTGGTGCTGGCCAATGAAGACACCCAGCACGCGCCCGACACGATGAAAGACCTGCTGGACCAGTCGGTGAGCCGGATCAGATCCGCCTATGAGATGCTGACCCAGGGCCTGGACAAGCTGCTGGCCGAAAGCGAATACGAACTGCCCGAGGATCTCTGCCTGCAACGGAAGAAATCCATCGACGCGCTGACCCCTTTTGCCGAGGTGCTGAACACGAAATCGGATGCCGAGGTGCTGAAGCGGGTACGCGACATGCCCTCCCTCACGGCGCAGGCGCTGTACAAGGTCGAACCGGAGGTCTCCGCCTTTCTGATCGACATGACCAAAGACATGTTCGACGCGCAGAAAGCCCGCGACAGCGCCCGGGATGACGGGATGCGCGAAGCCATCGAAAACGCCGAAACCGTCGGCCGTCATATTCAGCTGATTGCCTTCAACGCCTCGATCGAGGCCGCGCGCATCGGCGATCAGGGCAAGGGCTTTGCCGTCATCGCCTCGGAAATCCGCAACCTCTCCGGGCGCACCCAGACGCTGCTCGACACGATGTCCGGCTACCTGCGCGCCTGATAATCATCGCCGCCGGCAGTCAGTACCGGCCCAGATAGAAACCAGATAGCAAACGGCCCCGGCAGATCGCCGGGGCCGTCTTGCCGTTTCGCGCTGATGGCTCAGGCCGCAGCCGCCACCGCCCGTTTGGTGATCACGCCGACCAGATGCGCGCGATAGGCCTTGCTGCCGTGCAGATCGCCGATCATGCCCTCTGCATCCACGCTCAGCCCCTCCATCGCTGCGGGCGCGAAATTCGCCGACAGCGCCGCCTCAGCCGCGCTCCAGCGGAACACGCCCTCCTCCGAGGCGCCGGTGACTGCCACCCGCACACCGTCAGAAAACCGCGCCACAAACACCCCCACAAGGGCAAAGCGCGAGGCAGGCTGGACGAATTTCTCGTAATGCGCCGCCTGCGGCACCGGCATGCGGATATTGGTGATGATCTCACCTTCCTCCAGCGCGGTGGTGAACAGCCCCTGAAAATAATCATCCGCCGCAATCTCGCGGGTGTTGGTCACAATCGTGGCCCCACTGGCCAGCGCCGCCGCCGGATAACAGGCGGACGGGTCGTTATTGGCCAGCGAGCCACCGATGGTGCCACGGTTGCGCACCGCCGGATCGCCGATATGGCCCGCCAGTGCCGACAGCGCCGGATAGCTCTTGGCGGTTGCCGCCTCGACCTCGGCATGGGTGGTGGCGCCGCCGATGGCGATGGCATCGCCATCCGGGCAGACACCGCGCATCTCGGCAATCCCGCTCAGGCTCACCAATGTGCTGGGCATCGCCAGCCGCTGCTTCAGCGTCGGAATCAGCGTCTGCCCACCGCCCAGAGCCTGGGCATCCTCCGCACCCAGCGCCTTGACCGCATCCGCAATGGTTGCGGGTTTCTCGAATTCAAATTCATACATCTTCGCTTCCTTCCCAAAGAGCGCATGAGGCCCTTCTTCTGGCTAGAAATATCCCGGGGGTATGGGGGCAGCGCCCCCATGAGCCCTTAGCCGTTCATCGCCGCCCAGACCCGTGCAGGGCTCAGGGGCATGTCGATATGGGTGACATCCTTGCCTGCGGATTGCAGCGCGTCCACCACCGCATTGACCACCGAGGGCGGGGTGCCGATGGCGCCGGCCTCGCCGCAGCCCTTCACACCCAGCGGATTGTGGGTACAGGGCGTCTGGCAGGAATGATCGACCTTGTAGAACGGCAGATCATCGGCCCGTGGCATGGCGTAATCCATGAAGGAGGCGGACAGCAGCTGCCCGTCGTCATCATAGACACAGGCCTCCAGCAGCGCCTGACCGATGCCCTGACCAATGCCGCCATGCACCTGACCATCGACGATCATCGGATTGACGATATTGCCAAAGTCATCCGCCGCGGCAAAGCTTTCGATGGTGACCTTGCCAGTGTCGGGATCGACCTCCACCTCGCAGGCATAGGCGCCCGAGGGATAGGTGAAATTCGCCGGATCATAGAACGCGGTTTCCTCCAGCCCCGGCTCGATATCCTCCAGCGGGTAGTTATGCGGCACATAGGCCGCAAGGGTCACATCGCCCCAGGCCAGCGACTTATCGGTGCCTGCGACGGTGAACTGGCCGTCCTTCAGTTCGATATCCGCGTCCGAGGCCTCAAGGATATGGGCGGCGATCTTCTTCGCCTTGGCGATGATCTTCTCGGTGGCACGGACCATCGCAGATCCCCCCACCGCCAGCGAACGCGAGCCATAGGTGCCCATGCCCATCGGTGCCTTGTCGGTATCGCCATGTTCGATCTCGACCATATCCTCGGGGATGCCGATCATCTCGGCGATCACCTGGGGGAAAGACGTCTCATGCCCCTGCCCGTGGCTGTGGCTACCGGTCATGACAACAATGCCGCCGGTGGCATTGACCCGCACGGTCGCGCTCTCATAGAGGCCTGCACGGGCGCCAAGCTGCCCGACAAGGTTCGAGGGCGCGATGCCGCAGGCCTCGATATAGCAGTTCACCCCAAGGCCCCGCAGCTTGCCCTTGGCCTCGCTGGCGGCACGGCGCGCGGCAAAGCCGCTGAGATCGGCGATCTCTTCCAGCTTGTCCATCGTGGCGTGGTAATCGCCGGTGTCATATTCCACCGCAACCGGTGTGGCATAGGGGAATTCGGTGATGAAGTTCTGGCGGCGCAGCGCGATCGGATCAACCCCCAGCTCACGCGCCGCCTTATCAATGACGCGCTCCAGCTGATAGGTCGCCTCTGGCCGACCCGCCCCGCGATACGCATCAACGGCAACGGTATTGGTGAACACCGCCTTCACATTCACATAGATCAGCGGCGTCTTATAATTGCCCGCCATCAGCGTGCCATGCAGCCAGGTCGGGACCGAGGGGGCAAAGGTCGACAGATACGCGCCCATATTGGCGTAGGTCTCGGTGCGCAGCGCGGTGAAATTGTTGTCGGCGTCCAGCGCCAGTTCGATCTTGGTCACGTGATCGCGGCCATGGGCATCGGACATAAACGCCTCGGACCGGGACGAGGTCCATTTCACCGCCCGGTTCAGAGCCTTGGCAGCAAAGGTGCAGAAGGCCTCTTCCGCATAGTGGAAGATCTTGGAACCAAAACCCCCGCCCACGTCCGGGGCCACCACGCGCAGTTTATGTTCGGGGATGCCCAGCACAAAGGCGCCCATCAGGAGACGGATCACATGCGGGTTCTGCGAGGTGGTATAAAGCGTGCTGTCGCCGGTGGCGCGGTTGAAATCCCCCACCGCCACGCGTGGCTCCATCGGGTTCGCGACCAGACGGTTGTTGACCAGCTCCAGCGTGGTGACATGGGCGGCGTCCTTGATCGCCTGATCCACCGCCTCGCGGTTATCCTCGACAAATCCCCAGTCATAACAGAGGTTTGAGGTCAAATCATCATGCACCTTCGTGGCGCCATCCTTGACCGCTTCTTTCATGTTGATGACGGCGGGCAGCTCTTCGATGTCGACCACAATCGCCTCGGCGGCATCACGCGCCTGTTCCGGGGTCTCGGCCACAACGGCGGCGATGGGATCGCCGACATGGCGCACCTTGCCCTGGGCCAGCACCGGATGGGCCGGTTCCTGCATCACCTCGCCAAAGCGGTCGGTCACCTGCCAGCCGCAGGGCAGCCCGCCGACACCTTCGAAGTCCGCGCCGGTGAAGATGCGCACAACGCCGGGCATGGCGGCTGCATCGGCGGTGTCGACCGAGGTCAGCCGACCATGGGCCACATCCGAGCGCAGGAAATGCACATAGGCCTGGCCGTTGAGATTAATGTCATCCGTGTAATTGCCGGTTCCGGTCAGGAACCTGATGTCTTCGCGCCGTTTCGGGCTGGCGCCGATGCCGCTATCCTTTGGCATTGTCCAAATTTCCTCCCTGGACGGTCTGCGCAGAGGCAGACCTCTTGGTCATGCTGTGGTTCAGTCGTGGGTCCTTTTGCAGCTGCGGCGGGCGTTATTCGGCCGCCAGCGCAGAGATATCCTGACCCGAGGCCGCCATGATCGCCTTCACGATATTGTGGTAGCCGGTGCAGCGGCACAGGTTGCCCTCAAGGTATTCGCGGATTTCCTGTTCGCTGGGTTTTGGATTGTCCTTCAACAGCGCGGCTGCGGACATCACCATGCCCGGCGTGCAGAAGCCGCATTGCAGCCCGTGGTGGTCCTGAAACGCCTGTTGAATGACGTTGAGCGTGCCATCGGGGGCGGCCTGCCCTTCGATGGTGGCGACATCTGCGCCCTCGGCTTCGGCCGCCAGCATGGTGCAGGATTTCACCGCTTTGCCATCCACATGCACGACACAGGCGCCGCATTGGCTGGTGTCGCAGCCGACATGGGTGCCGGTCAGCCCCAGATCTTCTCGCAGGAAACTGGACAGCAGCGTGCGCCCTTCGACCTCTCCGCTGGCAGTCCGACCGTTTACGGTCATTGTGACTTTCACCATCAACTCCTCCCTTGGCTCGCAAAAACTCGCTGGCCGAAGTTAAGCACGGGGAGCTTGCCGGCGCGAAGCCCTAATCGCATCGCCACGACTAAAGTCGCAGGTGCAGCCGCAGGTCGGGGTCAGAGATCGCTGCGCCTTGGGCGGGGACGTGTGGGGATTTCCTTCAAGAGGCCGCCGACGCCCATGGCGGCTATATCGGCGCTGCTGACCTCGATGCCGCAGACCAGCCGTTCCAGCACCCAATCCGCCCCATTGAGCGCAGGCGAGCGCGCACAGCCCGGCAGGCCCAGCACCGGCCGACCGGACAGTTGGCCGAGAAACAGCAGGTTGCCGGGATCCACCGGCATTCCAAAGCGCAGAACCTCTCCGCCCGCCCGGCGCAGCGCCGCGGGCGCCACATCCAGGGGATCCGAGGTGGCCGAAGCGGTGAGGATCAGGATCAGATCGCTATCATCGCCAAGGCTCGCAAGCGCGGCGGCCAGCTCCGCCTCGCGGTGCGGCACCACCTGCCGGGGCGCCATCGCCATGTCGAACCGGTCGAGCCGTCCGATCATCGCGGCGCGCCCCTTGTCCGGGGGCGTCTGCGCGCTGGTGCGCGTCTCGATCAGGGTGGCGCGGCGCAGCTGTGGCGGGATCAGGCGGATCGCCCCGGCCACATCGCGGGTGGCGGCCGTCAGCGCCTCATCCGGCACGGCGTAGGAGATGATTTTGGCGGTGGCGACCATACCGCCGGGATCGGCGCGGTGGAAATCGGGCACCGTGGCCAGCGTGATCATCGGATCGACCGCATTCAGCGCGTTGATCCGTTCGGCATCGACCCGGATCAGACCGGGACCAAGCGCATGAAGGTTGACCCGCCCTGCCCCGGCACCGGAGATGCGCAGCCCCAATGCGGCAGGATCCGGCAACAGCGCCTCGGCCAGCCGCTCTGCGGCGCGGTCTTCGTGGATATCCCCCGGTTCCAGCTGCGCCACGGTCAGCGCGCGGTGGCCGGCGGCGGCAAGGTCAGCCAGATCCTGCGCTGCCAGTCTGGTGCCCTTGGCAATGCGGTGCTCCGCCCCCTGCAGTGAATGGGCCAGATAGCATCCCGACGCCTCATTGAGGGGCACCTCGCCAAAGATCATGGGCGCCGCCCCCGCAGAACCGCCGTCATCTCGGCGATGATCGACACGGCGATTTCCGCCGGGCCTGCGGCACCGATATCAAGCCCGATGGGACCGTGGATACGGGCGAGCGTCGCCTCGTCAAAACCAGCCTCCTGCATCCGTGCAATCCGTTTGGCATGGGTGCGCGTCGAACCGAGCGCGCCGATGTAGAAACAGTCCGAGCGCAGGGCGGCCTCCAGCGCGGGATCGTCAATTTTCGGATCATGAGTAAGCAGCACCACCGCGCTGCGCCCATCCAGACCAAGCTCGGCGATCGCCTCGTCGGGCCAGTCCTCGATCAGCCGTTCATTGGGGAACCGGGCCGCCGAGGCAAAGGCCGCGCGCGGGTCGAGGATGACCGGATCGTAGCCGGCAATCCGCGCCATCGGCACCAGCGCCTGGGTGATATGCACCGCCCCCACCGCGATCAGGCGCAGGGGTGGGTTGTGAACGGCGACAAAGGTCTTGCCGTCCTCTTCGACGCCGGAGCGGTCCATGCGTTTGCGCTCGGCGTGGGCGTCGGTCTCCAGCCGCCCGGCACCGCTGTCGAGATCAACCACATAGGCCAGGGCGCGGCGGGCCGCGCGGGCAGCGACCAGATCGGCCAGCGTTGCCTCTGACAGGGAGCCGCCCACCGGTTCGACCAGAATGCGGATGGTGCCGCCACAGGCCAGCCCGACCGCAAAGGCATCACCGTCGCTGACGCCGAACTCCAGAAGCTGATGCCGCCCCGAGGCGATCGCCTCCTGCGCGGCCAGGATCACCGCGCCTTCGACGCAGCCCCCCGAAACGGACCCTTCGATCCGGCCATCGCTGGCAACCGCCAGCTGCGCGCCGGCGCGGCGCGGCGCGGATCCCCAGGTTTCGACCACCGTGGCCAGCGCCGCCCCGCCGCCGGTTGCCCGGCCCGCGCGATACCACGCCAGGGCGGTTTCGGGGATGGCATCAAAACGCTCGATACTGGACGCGATGCTGGGCGCGATACTGGACATGGGCATCTGGAACCTCGGGGTTGCGGCGATTGCCGTATGTGGTCCATGGCAGGTGGCATTCCGGCCGCAGACGGGACGCGCCGAGTCTAACGCCGCCGCCCCGCAAGCGGGATCAAAAACACGCGCGCAGCCCTGCGACTTTGGTCGCAGGATCAACACCCGTGCCGCTGTCGGATCTTACTTCAGTTTGGAGAGCTTGTCCTGCAACTCGGCCAGCTGCCGCTTGATATCGTCCAGCCCGTCGCCGTCTTCGCCGCTGTCACTGTCGCCGGATGATTTCGCAGCGCCGGGCCAGTTGCCGGAGAACCCGCCGGTCATCGCCTTCAGAAACGCCTGCTGCTGCGCCTTCATCGCCTCGAACCCCGGCATCTGCGCAATCGGGTTCATGGCGTTCATATTCTCGACCATCTTGCTCTGGTTTTCGCGCAGCATCTCAAAGGAGCTTTGCAGGAACTGCGGCATCACCCCGCCACCGGGCACCATGTAGCTGCGCACCAGATCGTTCAGCACATTGACCGGCAGAATGTTTTCACCCCGGCTTTCGTGTTCGGCGATGATCTGCAGGAGATACTGGCGGGTCAGGTCGTCCCCGGTCTTGAGGTCAACGATCTGCACCTCACGCCCCTCGCGGATGAAACCGGCGATATCCTCCAGCGTGACATAGTCGCTGGTCTCCGTATTGTAGAGCCGTCGGCTGGCATATCGTTTGATCAACAAGGGTTTATCCTGATCCGACATGTCATTTCTCCCCAGACATGATGCATTGCAGCAAAGCCTATGCGAGCGCAGAACAAAAGGGAAGCGTTACGCCGGAACGCGCAACAAATGATCGTCGGATCCAATATCAGCGGGCTGGCCATCGCGGGCGGCCCCAGGCGGTCTGTGGCGCCAATGAAAAAGGGGCAGGTCCGGTGACCTGCCCCCTTCGGTGCAAAGAGATTTCATTGGGAGGAGTGCAAAACCCCTTTGCGGATGCGCTCAGCGCTTACTTTGCTGCGGCTTTTTTCGCAGCGGAGGTCACGTCGTTGGTGGCCTTCTTCACAGCGGCGGACGCTTCTTCGGACATGTCCTTGCCAGCCGACATCAGCAGCTCAACGGTGTCCATCTGAACCTTTTTCGCAACTTCGGCGAAGGCGGCCATGTTCTCGGCGGCCACTTCAGCGGAGGCGGAGGCGAAATCGGTTGCTGCCTTGGCATAGTCAGCAGGCTCGGCCTGTGCCTTGGAGACGTCGCTCAGCTTGGTCAGGGTTTCCTTGGCCCAGCTGTTGGAAATCTCGGCGGATTTCTCGGCAGCCTGCAGGGCAACCTGGGACAGTTTTTCGTTCAGGGCTGCGGTCGATTTGAACGCATCTTCCATCGCGGTTGTGTCAACCGGGAATGCACCCATCATGTCTTTCATCATCGCGGTAAAATCTTGGGTCTTAGCCATTGTACTGGTTCCTCTTGGTTACGCGGCCAGAACGTTCTGCCGCCTTCGCATGACCCCAATATTGTTTCTGCATCGCAGCATTTCAAGGTTTTTCTTGCTGCGATGCAGAATAATTTGCGAATACCCGGAAAATCAGGGCTTTGCGGACCGCTTTGCCTTTACCCGGACGTAGTCGCCGGGGGCCGGTGTCAGCGGGGGATGCTGCGAATCGCCCGGTTCGCGGGCCTCGACCTGCTTGCCGGAGCGCTTCTTCAGCCAGCTTTCCCAGCGTGGCCACCAGGAGCCTTCGTGAAAGCTCGCCGCCTCTTTCCAGGTTTCTGCGTCACCTTTCATATCGGGATTGGTGTAATGGCCGTATTTGTTGCGGGTCGGCGGGTTGACGATGCCCGCGATATGGCCTGACTGCGCCACAACGAAGCTCTTGGAGCGCGAGCCCATCTGCTGAACACCGCGGTAGCAGTCTTTCCAGCGGGCAATATGGTCGGTCTCGCAGGTGATTGCCATCACCGGCACGGTGACGTCGCGCACATGCAGGGTATGGCCCATCAGCTCGAACCCGTCGCGCACGAACTCATTGCGCTGACACAGGCCACGCAGATATTGCATCGCCATCCGCCCCGGCAGGTTCGCGCCGTCACCATTCCAGTACAGAAGATCAAAGGCCGGCGGCGTCTCCCCCATCATGTAGCTGCGGATCGCAGGCCCGTAGACCAGATCGTTGGAGCGCAGGAAGGAGAAGGTCCGCGCCATGATATACGAGCGCAGCAGGCCGTTGTTGGTGATCTCCTCCTCGATGCCGTCGATGAAATCATTTTGCAGGAAGGGCGTGAACTCCCCCTGATCGGAGAAATCCGTCAGCGCGGTAAAGAAGGTCGCCGATTTGATCGAGGTGTCGCCGCGCTGTTTCAGCAACGAGAGCGTCAGGCACAGCGTGGTGCCCGCGATACAGTAGCCAACGGCATTGATCTGTTTCACCTTGCAGATCGACTTGGCGGTTTCGATCGCGGTCAGATAGCCCTTCTCGATATAATCCTCCAGACCGAGGTCCGCCTGATCCTCGCCGGGGTTGACCCAGGACACCACAAACAGCGTATAGCCCTGTTCGGTCACCCATTTGATCAGGCTGTTCTGCGCCTTGAGGTCGAGGATGTAGAATTTGTTGATCCACGGCGGAAACAGCACGATGGGGGTTTCATGCACGGTTTCGGTGGTCGGCCGGTACTGGATCAGCTCCATCATCTCGTTGCGAAATACAACCTCACCGGGTGTGGTGGCAATATTGCGACCGATCTCAAAGGCGGTCTCATCTGCCAGCCGCACCACCAGTTCGCCGTCGTTGGCCTCCAGATCGGCAACCAGATTCTCCAGCCCCTTGATCAGTGACTGACCTTCGGTCTCCACCGCTTTTTCCAGCGCATCGGGGTTGGTTGCCAGAAAATTGGTGGGAGCCATCATCTGCACGATCTGATCGGCGAAATAGCCAAGGCGGCGTTTGTCGACATCTTCCAGATCATCGACCTCGGCGACGGCGTTGCGAATTGCCTCGGCATTGGTGAGATATTGTTTCTTGATGTAGTGAAAATAGGGGTTGGACTGCCACATCGGATTGGCAAAGCGGCGGTCATCGGGCGCGCCCTCATCGGCGTCCTCGGGGCTGTCGCCCTCCATGGATTTGGCCAGAAGCGCCTGGGCTTCGGCGAAATTCACCACCGCCTGCCCCCAGTAAGACACCTGTTTTTCCAACAGCTTGGCGGGGTTTTTGGCCATTTCGGCCCAATAGGCGGTTGCTGCGCGTGCAAAAAGCTCTTGATTCGGACCGTCCAGAGAAGGGGGGTGAGATTTTTTCTGAGCCAGAACATCCATCAGGCGTTTTGAAAGTTGCTCAACCTGCTCCATATTTTTTTTAATTCGTTCAATATGTTCCGGCGAGACTGCCGGATCCGTACTGTCGCTTGTTGTCATCTTAACAAATCCCCCGTAATCTTTCTGCTATGCAGAATACTGTCCGCCCATCATACGACAAAGCCATGAAACGTCCGATGGGTTGTGACACAACCGCACGTGGATTCAGATCGGATCCAAGCGGCCAACGCAATGGAGATATAACATGCGTTACATGATGTCGTACGATCTGATGGAAACAATGCGTAACACCAATCAGTGGTTGGGGGCCACCGCCCTGTCGATGGCATCGAACCCGGCGCTGGCCGCAATCCCCAATCCTGCCATTGCCTGGATGGCCGCCTGGGGCGAGGTGACGGAGCGCAGTTTTCAGCGCATGGTGACCAAACCGGATTGGGGCATCTATACCCAGACCTGCGCCGATGGCCGCGATCACGTGGTGGAAATCGACACGGTGGTTGAGCGCCCGTTTGGCGATCTGATCCATTTCCGCGTCGCAGGCCGCGCCGAGCAGCCGCGCAAGGTTCTGCTGGTCGCGCCGATGTCGGGCCATTACGCCACCCTGCTGCGCTCCACCGTCAAAAGCCTGATCGAGAATTGCGAAGTCTATGTCACCGACTGGCATAATGCCCGCGATATTCCGGTTTCAGCGGGCAAGTTCGACATTGAGGATTACACGCTATATCTGGTTGATTTCATGCGTGAAATGGGCCCCGACACCCATGTAATCGCGGTCTGCCAGCCGGCCCCGCTGACGCTGGCCGCCACCGCCTATCTGGCAGAGCAGGATCCGGGCGCGCAGCCGTCGTCGCTCACCCTGATTGGCGGACCGGTGGATCCCGATGCAACCCCGACGGATGTGACCGATTTTGGCCGCCGGGTCACCATGGGCCAGCTGGAAGAGACGATGATCCAGCGTGTCGGCTTCAAATACAAGGGCGTCGGCCGCAAGGTCTATCCGGGCCTGTTGCAGCTCAGCTCCTTTATGTCGATGAACGGCGAGCGCCATTCCAAGGCTTTCATGGATCAGATCCAGCGGGTCAGCCGGGGGGAAGCCTCGGATCATGATGCCCACAACCGGTTCTATGACGAATATCTTGCCGTGATGGACATGACGGCGGAGTTCTATCTGTCGACGGTGGAGCGGGTGTTCAAGGGCGGCGAGATTGCCGGCAACAACTTTGTTGTCGCCGGTCACAAGGTCGATATGGGCAAGATCTCCGATGTGGCGGTCATGACCGTCGAAGGCGCCAATGATGATATCTCGGCCCCCGGACAATGTATCGCGGCGCTGGATCTCTGCACCGGTCTGCCGGAGGTAAAGAAGGCCAGCCATGTGGAGCCGGGTGCGGGACATTATGGCATCTTTGCCGGCCGCAGCTGGCGCGACAATATCCGCCCGCTGGTGATCGAATTCATGAACGCCAATGCCCGCACGCCGAAGAAAACCGCAGCAAAACGCACCAAGGCGACCGCCTGACCGGCGAGGCTGAGGCCAGACCAAATAAGACGGGCGACCAGCCCTGACCAAAGCCCATTTCAGCCCAAGGACCATTTCAGCAATGGCCGATCCCCTGAGTTTCGCCTGTGACTGCGGCCAGATCCGTGGCGCGCTGTCGCCAGAGGCCCGCAAGACCGGCACCCGCGTTGTCTGTTTCTGCGCCGATTGCCGCGCCAATGAGCTGTACCACAATCAGCCGGACCCCGCCCCCGGACCGGTTGATCTGTTTCAGGTCAATCCCGATGGGGTGACCTTTCATCAGGGGCAGGATCTGCTGCGGGTGATGCGGCTCAGCCCGAAGGGGCTGCTGCGCTGGTATGCGGGCTGCTGCGGCACCCCGATGGCCAATACGCTGGCCAAACCCACCCTGCCCTTTGCCGGGATGCGGTCGGACCGGTTTGCCGACCCATCCGCGCTTGGCAAGGTGCGCGCCCGCGCCTTTGTTCCGAAGGCAGGCAAACAGCCCCGCACCGAAGGCGCCGCACGGATGGTCATCTCGCTGCTCAGCCGGATGATATCGGCGCGCCTCTCGGGCCGCTGGAAAGAGACGCCATTCTTCGACATCGACAGCGGTGCGCCAATCAGCGAACCGGAGGTGATCAGCAAGGAGGCGCGCGCGGAACTGCTGCGCAGGTAGCGCCGTGCCCTCATTACGGCCGACCGGGCCGCGAACCGCACAAGCTTTGCAGGTTAACCGATTGGATCTGATGGCTTTAGTGGGTTGGTGAGTGTCAGGGGCGGCAACGGTTTTGACGGCGATGCCGCCGCAGGTTCCGCCGGTGGCGTCGATATCCGCTGCGGCTGGGTTGTGGCGGCAGCGCTCTGACGGTCTGCGGGCAGATCCGCCGGGCAGCCCAGCTGCCGGTCCTCCTCCGCCAGCCACTCCGCAATCGCCCCGGTCACCTGATCCGGCTGTTCCAGCGTCGGCAGATGTCCGGCCTCCTCCACCACATGAAGGCGCGCATTGGGCATCAGCGCGGCCATGAATTCATGGCGTTTCAGCGGCGTCAGCCGGTCCTGCGCTCCACAGAGGATCAGGGAGGGCCCTTTGAAACGACGCAGTGCCGCCTGCTGATCGGTGCGCCGCTGCAACGCCCGCGCCTGCGCCACGAACAGCTCCGGCCCCAGTGCAAGGGCCTGCTCATAGATCGAGCTCAGAATATCCAGCCGCTGCGGCGACGGGGCCAGGCACTCCACCGGCAGGCAGCTGCGCAGCACATCCGCCAGACGACCGCTGCGGGCCGCGATGATCAGCGGCTCCCATTCGGCGGCCTGGGCAGGCGTGTCGGGCAAGGGGCTGGTGGAGATCAGGCAGAGCCGGCTGACACGCTGCGGCGCGCGGCGCAGGATTTCCATTGCAACAATGCCGCCCATCGACAGCCCGGCCAGTGAAAACCGCGTCGGCAGCCGGGCCAGCAGATGATCGGCGATCAGCTCGATCCGGTCGCCGCCGAGCAGCGGCGCAATCATCGTCGGCACCACCCCGGACAGTGCCCGCAGCTGCGGCAGGAACACCTCGGCATTGCCCATCAGACCGGGCAGCATCACCAGCGGGGCGCCAGCGGCGCGCTCTGCCGGGGCCTGCGAAGGGCGGCTCATGTTCTGCGGTGCGTCGCCTGACCGGTCTGTCACCTGTGCTTATCCCTCGGTTTGGGCGCCATAGCCGTTCCAGCGGAACGCGCCGTCATCGGACAGCGGCGAGAACGGGTTATGCGCGATTTCCCAGATATGGCCGTCCGGGGCGCGGAAATAGCCGATGGTGCCGCCCCAGAACACCTCTCCCGCCGGGCGCAGCACCGTGGCGCCTGCCGCCTCCGCCCGGGCCATCAGCGCAGCGACATCTGCCGCAGTGCGGGTGTTATGGCTCAGCGTCATCGCGCCGGTGCCCAGCTCATCCAGCGGCAGGCCAATATCCTCGGCCAGCGACGCCAGCGGATAAAGCCCCAGCGTCTGCGACATCAGATCAAAGGCAATGACCCCATCGGGGCTGTCTGCGCGTTGCCAGCCAAGCGCCTCATAAAAGGCCGCCGCCCGCTCCATATCCGGCACGCCCAGTGTGATCAGGCTGATACGTTGCTCCATCGGATCCTCTCCTGCCCTTCTCCTGCCTCTGTCCTGCTGCTGTCGGGTTGCCCCCTTTCGGGCCGCCCTGCGCTATGTGGCAGATCTTGTGGCAGATCATCCCGGACATTCTGCCATAGCCTGCGTCAGCTGTCGCGTGGTGGATGCAGGTCACTACATCAGAACCTGCGCGCCCGCCCCGCCACTCAACCTAGCCGATATCTGGCGCGCCAGATAGCCTCAGCACCTCCGCCACGGCGGTTTCGATCAGCGCCAGACAGGCCGGGTCGGAGAACCGATGGTCGGCGTCCTTCACCAGATGCAGGCGCATATCGGCGCAGGTGGCATGATCCAGCAGCCGCAGCGCGGTCTCGGTGCTGACGGCGGTGTCGGCGGTGCCCTGCAGGCAGCGCACCGGCATCGCCAGCACCAGCGGATCGCGCAGCACCAGATGGTTGCGCCCGTCCTCGATCATCCGTTTGGTGATCACATAAGGCTCCATGTAGTCGCTCGGCAGTTCGACCTGCCCGCGCGCCTCCAGCTCCGCCTTCTGGGGATCGGTGAAATTGGCCCAATAGCCATCCTCGGTGAAATCCGGCGCGGCGGCGATGGTGACCAGCCCGGCCACCCGCTCGGGCATCGCCCGCGCCAGGAGCAGCGCCTGCCAGCCCCCCATGGAGGAGCCAACCGGCAGGATCGCCCCTGTGGTCAATGCCTTTACCGCCGCCAGCGTATCCTGATGCCAGTCGCCGATGCAGCCCTCTTCAAAACGGCCGGAGCTTTCGCCGTGGCCGGAATAGTCAAACCGCAGAAACCCGAGGCCCCGCGCCCGGGCCCAGGCCTCCAGATGCACCGCCTTGGTGCCCTCCATATCGGATTTCAGCCCCCCCAGAAACACCAGCGTCGGCGCATCCTTGGCCGCGCCGGTGGCCGGGCTCAGGTGATAGGCCAGACGGCGGCCGCTGTCACAGTCCAGAAATTGGGTTGCTGCCATGGTCTCCCCCGCGATGCAGTCCGGTCATTATGCTGATGTCAGATCTGCCACGGCAGCCGCGCCGCCGCAATGGCCGGTTTCACCGCAGGAGGCACCGCCGGCAGATGGCTGGCGCCCGGATGCCGCCGCCCCGACCGCCTGATGCCCTTGCAGCCAGCCGCAGCCCTGCCTAGGGTCCGCGCGACATCAGAACCGCCGCAAATCAGGAGCCTCCCTTGACCCGTGCCCTCCGCCTTCTCTGCCTCGGGCTTCTCTGCCTGCTGATCCTGCTCGCCACTCTCTGGGGCGCGCTGGCGCTCTGGTACCGGCTGCCCGTGGACGGCCTCTGGCGTACAGCTGCGGCATCCGGCTTTGCGGGCCTTGGTCTGGCCACGCTCTGGGCGGTGATCCGGGGCCGTGCGCTGCGCGGGCTGGCCACCTTCTGCCTGGCGCTGGCCGCGCTGATCTGGTGGTGGGCAAGCCTGACCCCGCCGGCCGCGGCAAACTGGTCCCCCGATGTGGCCCGCCAGGTCACCGGCACCCGCGATGGCGATATCCTGACGCTGACAGATGTGCGCAATTTCGACTGGACCACACCGACCGACTTCACCCCGCGCTGGGAGACCCGCAGCTATGATCTCAGCCAGCTGACCACCGTCGATCTCTTCATGTCCTATTGGGCCGGACCGGAGATGGCCCATATGGTGGTCAGCTTCGGCTTTGCCGATGGCGCCCATATCGCCTGGTCGGTCGAGGTGCGCCGTCAGGTCGGCGGCGGCTTCTCCCCCGTCGCGGATCTTTTCAAGACCAATACGCTGGTGCTGATCGCCGCCGATGAACGCGATGTGGTGGGCACCCGCACCAATGCCCGCGGCGAGGATGTGCAGCTGTTTCGCATCAATACCGACCCCGACACCGCCCGCGCGCTGCTGATGCAATATGTCGAGGCCGCCAACCGGCTGGCCGCACAGCCGCAGTGGTATAATTCACTCACCTCGAATTGCACCACCGTGGTGATGACGATGATCCGCACCATCCTGCAGGATGTGCCGCTGGACTGGCGGCTGCTGGCCAATGGCTACCTGCCGGAATATGCCCATGAACAGGGCGTTCTGGCCGCAGGCTACAGCACCGAAGACCTGCGCGAACGCGGTAGCATCACCGCCAGGGCGCAGGCCCGGGGCATCACGCAAGACTACTCAGCCCTGATCCGCAAAGGTGTCCCAACCCCCGCCCGCTGATCCAGCCCCCCTGATCCAGCCCCCCCTGATCCGGCTGCTGCATCTTCTGGCGAAAAATATCCCGGGGAGCGCGAGGGGCTGGCCCCTCGCCTGCTTGACAGCCTCGCATACCCCTGCCAAACGGGCAGAACACCATAACCCGCAACCGGGCGTTCTGTGGGCGCCAAACCGACGAGGAGAGCCGATATGGCCCAAATCTCTCTCACCTTCCCCGATGGCAATGCACGCTCCTATGACGCAGGCGTAACACCTGCGCAGGTGGCCGCTGACATCTCGACCTCGCTGGCCAAAAAGGCCATCTCCGCCACCGTCAACGGGCAGCACTGGGATCTTCAGTGGCCGATCGACGCGGACGCCGCAATTGCCATCCACACCATGAAGGATGAGGTTCAGGCCAATGAGCTGATCCGCCACGATCTGGCGCATGTGATGGCGCGCGCGGTGCAGGACATCTGGCCCGACACCAAGGTGACCATCGGCCCGGTCATTGAAAACGGCTGGTATTACGACTTTGATCGCGCCGAGCCCTTCACCCCGGAAGATCTCGGCGCCATCGAGAAAAAGATGAAAGAGATCATCAACAAACGTGATGAGGTCCGCACCGAGGTCTGGGAGCGCGACCGCGCGATCCAGCATTACACCGACCTGAACGAACCCTATAAGGTCGAGCTGATCGAGAGCATCCCCGGCGACGAGCCGCTGCGCATGTACTGGCATGGCGACTGGCAGGACCTCTGCCGCGGCCCGCATCTGCAGCACACCGGCCAGCTGCCGGGCGATGCGTTCAAGCTGATGAGCATCGCAGGCGCCTACTGGCGCGGCGACAGCAGCCGCCAGATGCTGCAGCGGATCTACGGCGTTGCCTTCACCGGCAAGGAAAAGCTGAAGGCGCATCTCACCATGCTGGAAGAGGCCGCCAAACGCGACCACCGCAAGCTGGGCCGCGAGATGAACCTGTTCCACATGCAGGAAGAGGCGCCGGGCCAGATCTTCTGGCACCCCAACGGCTGGCGCATCTACACCACCCTTCAGGACTACATGCGCCGCATGCAGGACCGCGACGGCTATGTCGAGGTGAACACCCCGCAGGTGGTGGACCGCAAGCTGTGGGAGGCCTCGGGCCACTGGGAGAAATACCAGGAAAACATGTTCATCGTCGAAGTGGATGAGGACCATGCCCGCGAAAAGGCGATCAATGCGCTGAAGCCGATGAACTGCCCCTGCCATGTGCAGATCTTCAACCAGGGCCTCAAAAGCTATCGCGACCTGCCCCTGCGCATGGCCGAATTCGGCAGCTGCGCGCGCTATGAACCGTCGGGCGCGCTGCATGGCATCATGCGGGTGCGCGGGTTCACCCAGGACGACGCGCATATCTTCTGCACCGAGGATCAGATTGAGTCTGAAACCGCAAAATTCATCGCCTTCCTGTCCAAGGTCTATGCCGATCTCGGCTTCCATGACTGGACCATCAAGCTCTCGACCCGCCCGGAAAAACGGATCGGCAGCGATGAGAGCTGGGATCTGGTGGAAAAGGCGCTAGGCGATGCCTGCAAGGCGGCGGGCTATGACTACGAGCTGCTGGAGGGCGAAGGTGCCTTTTACGGTCCGAAGCTGGAATTCACCCTCACCGACGCCATCGGGCGGAACTGGCAGTGCGGCACCCTGCAGGTGGATCCCAACCTGCCCGAACGGCTGGATGCGAATTTCATCGGCCAGGACGGCAACAAGCACCGCCCCTTCATGCTGCACCGCGCCACGCTGGGCAGTTTCGAGCGCTTCATCGGTATCCTGATCGAGGAACACGCAGGCAAGCTGCCGTTCTGGCTGGCGCCGCGTCAGGTGGTTGTCGCCTCGATCACCTCCGACGCCGATGACTATGTGAACGAGGTTGTTGAGACCCTGCGCGCCGCCGGTGTGCGCGCGGAGGCCGACATCCGCAACGAGAAGATCAACTACAAGGTTCGCGAGCATTCGGTGGGCAAGGTGCCGGTCATCCTCGCCGTCGGCCACCGCGAGGTCGAAGAGCGCACCGTTTCCGTCCGCCGTCTTGGCGAAAAACAGACCAAGGTCGAAACCCTGGAGGCTGTAACAAAAGCGCTGGCGGTTGAGGCAACTCCGCCGGATCTTCTGTAACATTCCTGCGGTCTTTTGCTGATCTTTGCCTTTTCACCGGCCCCCACTTGCGGGGCCGGTTTCTTTTTGCGCATGGTTTTAAGGGTTCAGCAGCCACTTCACTGTAATAAGCGGTCACGACTGCTGACGCCCGCGTGAGACACAGGCTCGTGAATTCAAACACTTCTCAGGCTGAGCTAATGTCTGACCTGTAACAACCGCCTCGCAACCAAATTCCAAAGAAGGAAGACACCGATGTCCAACACCGCAAAATCCCTCGCCGTCGCTGGTGCCGTTGCTGCCGCACTGACCTCTGCCATGGTCACCCCGGCTGCCGCCCAGTCCAAAGAGAAATGCTATGGCGTCTCCCTCGCCGGTCAGAACGACTGCGCCGCCGGTCCCGGCACCACCTGCGCCGGCACCTCGACCGTCGACTATCAGGGCAACGCCTGGACCCTGGTCGATGCCGGCAGCTGCAAAGGTATGGAACTGCCCGCTATGGCCGATGGCAGCGACCGCAAGGGCTCGCTGGAGCCGCTGGAACGTGACCTGCCTGCATAAGCACAGGCCAGACCAGCGGGGCGGGGGATTTCTCCCGCCCTTTTTGTAACCGGATCAGAGGACCTGTCATGCTGGATGCCGCCCCTTCCCTGCCCGCCGCAGCCGGTGTTGGCTACAAGCCGCAGCATTTCGCCGATATTCTTGCAACGGTCGGCGCTGAGCGGCCGAGCCCGGTAAAATGGCTGGAAATCCACGCCGAAAACTACATGGGCGACGGTGGCCGCCCGATCGCGCAGCTGCGTCATCTGGCTGAACAGTTTGCCCTGTCGGTGCATGGCGTCGGCCTCTCTATCGGCGGCGAAGGGCCGCTGGACGCCGATCATCTGGCACGGCTGACGCATCTGGTGGGCTGGCTCAATCCTGCCAGCTTCTCCGAACATCTCGCCTGGTCCACCCATGACAGCCATTTCTATAACGACCTGCTGCCGCTGCCCTACACGGATGCCACGCTGGCGCGGGTCTGCGATCATATCAATCAGGTGCAGGACGCCATCGGGCGGCGGATGCTGCTGGAAAACCCATCCAGCTACCTCGCCTTTGCCGAAAGCAGCTGGTCCGAGCCGGAATTTCTGGCCGAGATCACCCGCCGCACCGGCTGCGGGCTGCTCTTGGATGTGAACAACGTCTTTGTCTCCGCCACCAATCTCGATTTTTCGCCGCAGGGCTATATCGACGCCTTTGCGCTGGATCAGGTTGGTGAAATCCACCTTGGCGGCCATGATGAGGATCAGGACGACCACGGCAAACCGCTGCTGATCGACAGCCACGGCGCCGAGGTGGTGGATCCGGTCTGGGCGCTGCTGGATTATACGCTGGCAAAATCCGGCCCCAAGCCTGTGCTGGTCGAGTGGGACACCGATGTGCCCGCCTGGCCGGTGCTGGAGGCCGAGGCCGCCCGTGCCGCAACCGCGCTAGAGCGGGTGCCGGCATGACTGTCAGCCAGACAGAATTCGCCCACGCCATGATGGATGCGGGCAAGCCGGTGCCTGAGGGGCTGCTGGATGCGACCGGCCAGCCGGCCGGGCGGCGGTTCAGCGTCTATCGCAATAATATCGCGGTCTCCCTGACCGAGGCGATGCACAGCGCCTTTCCCCTGATCGGCAAGCTTCTGGGCAAGCAGAACCTCGACGGGCTGGCGGGCATATATCTGCGCGCCCATCCGCCCTCCTCGCCGCTGATGATGCACTATGGCGCTGAGTTTCCCGCGTTTCTCGCCGGGATGGAGCAGCTGAAACATCTCGGCTATCTGCCCGATGCGGCGCGGCTCGACCTTGCCCTGCGCCGGGCGTATCACGCAGGCGACGCCACTGCGGTTGACCCGGCGCGTCTGGCAGCGCTTGCACCCGATCAGCTGATGGCGACCCGGCTGACACTGGCCCCCGCCGTCACCCTGCTGCGCTCGCCCTGGCCGATCTATGACATCTGGCGCTTCAACACCGAAGAGAACGCGCCCAAGCCCCGCCATATCGCGCAGGACGTGCTGATCACCCGGCCCGAATTCGACCCCATCGTTCAGGAGCTGCCCGCCGGGGGCGCGGACTGGATCACCGCCCTCATCTCTGGTGCCACGCTGGACGAGGCGCTGACCGCCGTTCAGGCCGACCAGCCGGATTTCGACCTCTCACACCCGCTCGCCCTGTTGCTGCAAGGCGGTGCAATCATTGACCTAGACCGCAAAGGATAACCGATGCACGCGCTTGTTTCCTCCTATACCTCGATCTTCGGCAAGGCTGACCGGCTGTCCGATATCATCGTCCCGACCCTGGCCCGGCTGGTCTTTGCCGCGGTGCTCTTGGTCTACTACTGGAACTCTGCCGGGCTGAAGACGGATGGTTCGATTTTCTCGCCCTCTGCCGGCGCCTTTGGTCAGATCTTCCCCAAGGCCGCCGAGGCGGTGCTTTATGATGTCAGCCAGCTCAATATCTTTCAGCGGCTGGTGATCTTTGCCGGCACTGTCGCCGAATATGTGCTGCCCGCGCTGATCCTTGTTGGTCTGCTCACCCGTCTGGCCGCTCTTGGCACCATCGGTTTCATCTGGGTGCAGACCATCGTCGATGTGACCGGCCATGGCGTGAAACTGGGCAGTCTCTTTGACAACGCCATTGGTCTGGTCGACCAGCGGGTGATGTGGACCTTCCTGCTGCTGGTGCTGGTGTTCAAGGGGGCTGGTCCGCTGTCCCTTGATGCGCTGGCGCGGCGCGCCACGGCGCCTGCCACCGCCTGATCCGGCCAGTCCTTAAACATAAAAAGGCGCCCTGCATCCGCAGCGGCGCCTTTTTTCATTCCTTGCGTTCGATCCGGTTCAGAAATGCGCCTTCGGCTCATCCGGTTTGCCGGCAGCA
Organism: Phaeobacter sp. JH20_02; assembly: GCF_048056915.1. Lineage (NCBI taxonomy): Bacteria > Pseudomonadati > Pseudomonadota > Alphaproteobacteria > Rhodobacterales > Roseobacteraceae > Phaeobacter > Phaeobacter sp. JH20_02. Next base: position 518,926 of record NZ_JAYMVP010000028.1, read on the forward strand.
AGCGCCAGCAGCCCGCCAAGAAGCGCCAGCGAGATCGGGAAGATGGTAAAGACATTAAGCCCGAACCCGGCGTATAGCCCCGCCGCCGAGGCCAGCAGCAGCACCCCGCCCCAGAGCGCCCGCGACAGCGCCATCGCGCCACCGGCCAGCGCAAGGATGGGCGAGATCACGGCCAGGAGCCGCAGTTGTTCGACATCGTCGACCTGCCGGGCCACCCCGTCGATTTCGCCAAAATACTCCACGGCGGCGGTATAACCATAGCCCGCAAACCCCACCACCATGCCGATCAACCCGGCCACGATGCCCAGCACCAGCGCTGCATTGCGCATTGCCGCTCTCCTTACCTAATCCGATATGCAGATGGGGGTTCTAGCCCTCGACGCCAAGGGCGGCCTTGGTTTTGGCGTCCCAGCCGAGGTGCAGATCCTCACCGGATCTGATCAGCGGACGTTTCATCAGCGTCGGATGCGCCGTCAACAGATCCAGCGGCTCCCCCGCCCGCTCTGCCTCGCTCAACCCGCGCCATGTGGTGGAACGTGTGTTGACCAGCCGGTCGCCGAACTGCGCCAGTGCGGCCTGCAAAATCGCCTCCGGCACCCCATCGGCGCGCACATCCACCAGCTCCGCCTGCGGCAGCTGTTTCAGCGCCTTGCGGCAGGTGTCACAGGTCTTCAATCCATAGAGTTGCACGTTTTTTCCTTTCCCGAGGGGGCGGCTCAGCACAATTTATGGTAGAGCCGCACTGTTTTGCTTGATTTTTACATGGTCCGTGCAAAAGTTGAAACCGGGTTGGGACAACTTCCCCGGCCTGTTTTGTCTGCGCACTGCGGCAAAACCGATCACCCCGCTCTGCGCCGCGAAATTATCGTGTATTCAGGGCGGCTCACTAGCAGGAAGGAGACACGGGAACATGGCGAGTGGCACCGTGAAATGGTTCAATACAACCAAGGGCTATGGCTTTATCGAGCCTGAAGGCGGCGGCAAGGATGTGTTTGTGCACATCTCTCAGGTTGAGCGATCCGGGCTGACCGGGCTGACAGATAATCAGAAAGTCGATTTTGAAATGACCGAAGGGCGTGACGGTCGCCAGATGGCCAGCGACATCCGCCCACTGTGACCACACTCCGGCTGCGCCGGGGTTCCCCCTTGCGCGCAGCCACTCCGTCGCCTGCGACAGCGCATCACCTAGCGCATCACAAAGGGATCCGGGATCGGATCGTCGCTGGTGCGCAGCCAGACCGTCTTTACCCTTGTGTAATCCAGCGCCGCCTGTAGCCCGCCCTCGCGGCCATGGCCGGATAGCCCGTGCCCGCCAAAGGGGGCGATGGGGCTGACCGCGCGATAGGTATTGACCCAGACAATGCCGGCACGAATGCCGCGGATCATGCGATGGGCACGGGTCAGATCGCGGGTAAACACCCCGGAAGCAAGACCAAAGGCGGTGTCATTGGCCAGCGCCAGCGCCTCGGCCTCGGTGTCAAAACCGCACACCGACAGGACCGGGCCAAAGAATTCCTCGCTCAGACAGGGCGCCTGCGGCGCGTTGCTGCAATCCACGATGGTTGGCGGAAAGAAATGACCGGCCTGCGGCAACGGCTGCCCGCCAGTCACGATCCGCGCGCCCGCCGCAACCGAGGCCGCCAGCAAATCCTCCGCCCGGCGCATCTGCGCGCCGGTGCAGAGCGGGCCGATCTCGGTCTGCGGCGCGTCCGGTGCACCGATCCGGGCGCTTTCGGCCTTTTCCGTCAGACGGCGCAGAAAATCCGCCTTGATCCGGTTTGAGATGATCAGCCGGGAGCCCGCAACGCAGCTCTGCCCGGTGGCGGCAAAGATCCCGGCGACCTGCGCATTCACCGCACTGTCGATATCGGCGTCCTCAAATACGATGAAGGGCGATTTGCCGCCCAGCTCCAGCGAGGTGGAGGCAAGGTTCTCAGCCGAGTTGCGCACCACCTGGCGCGCGGTCTCCGGCCCGCCGGTAAAGGCCACGTGGTCAATCCCGGCATGGGCCGTCAGCACCGCGCCACAGTCGGCGCCAAAGCCGGTGATCACATTGAGCACCCCCGGCGGAAAACCGGCCTGATCAAAGATGCGGGCGAATTCCAGCATCGGCGCCGGGGCTTCCTCCGATGCCTTCAGCACCACGGTACAGCCCGCCGCCAGCGCCGGGCCGATCTTCACCGCGGCCAGAAACAGCTGCGAATTCCACGGCACCACCGCCGCCACCACCCCAAGCGGCTCGCGGCGCAGCCAGACTTCCATATCCGGTTTGTCGATCGGCAGATGGGCGCCTTCGATCTTGTCGGCGAGGCCCGCGTAGTAGCGGTAATACTCAGCCACATAGGCGATCTGGGCCGAGGTTTCGCGAATGATCTTGCCGGTATCGCGGGTCTCGATCCGGGCCAGGGTCTCGGCGTTTTCGGCAATCAGATCCGCCAGCCGGTAAAGCAGCCTGCCACGCGCGGTGGTGGTGATGCCCGCCCAGTCCGGTGCGTGGAACGCGGCACGGGCCGCTGCCACGGCCGCCTCCACATCCGCCGCGCGGGCCTCTGGCATCATCGCCCAGACCTCGCCGGTTGCCGGATCGCGGCTCTCGAAACGGGCGGAGCCATCCGAGAACACCCCGCCGATATACTGCTGGAACTGCTGCATGGTGATCCCCTTCAGGCAAAGGCCGGCATGACGTCGCGAATGAACCGTTCAAGCGAGGCGCGCTTGCGCTCAGAACTCATGCCGCTGTCGATCCAGAAACTGTATTCATCGTACCCCAGCGCCTCATAACCTTTGATCCGCGCAATCGCATCTTCGGCGGTGGCGATCACATTGTCACGCAGCATCGCCTCGGGCGAATAGAACGGATGGGCGGCAATTTCCGCCTCGCTCAACGGCGCGATCAGCCCCTGCGATACGGGCCGTTCGTTTTTGAACCAGGCGCCGAAGTAGCAGTAAAACCGGTTGATCTCCTCCGCTGCCTGCTGGGCGTCGGCGGCATCGGCGGCAATATAGGTGTGGTTCAACAGCATGATATCCGGGCGCGGCATATCCCGGAATTTGGCGCAGGCGGCCTTGAAGGTCTCCATCAGCCGGGTGATTTCCTCATCCCCCTGCCACAGCGGTGTCACCTGCACATGGCAGCCATTGGCAACGGCAAATTCATGGCTGTTGGGATCGCGGGCGGCGACCCAGATCGGTGGGCCGCCCGGTTGCAGCGGTTTGGGCGAGGATGTGGTGGCCGGAAAGGAATGATAGGCCCCCTCCTGCGCGTAATCGCCCTGCCACAGCCCCCGTAGCGCCGGGATCAGCGCGCGCATCCGCTGGCCTGCGTCCCAGGCATCCATGCCCGGCACCATCCGTTCGTATTCGTAGCTATAGGCGCCGCGCGCAATGCCGAGCTCCAGCCGCCCGTCCAAGATCATATCGGTCATCGCCGCCTCCCCTGCAAGGCGGATCGGATGCCAGAACGGCGCGATGATGGTGCCGGTGCCAAGCCGCACGTTGCGGGTCTGGCGCGCCAGATCGACAAGGTTCAGGAAGGGGTTCGGCGCGATGGTGAAATCCATTCCGTGATGCTCCCCGGTCCAGACCGCGTGCATCCCGCCCTGATCGGCGATTTTGGCCAGGGTGACGAAATCATCGTAGAGATCCCGCTGGTCCTGCTCCGCCGACGTGCGTTCCATATGGACAAAAAGAGAAAAGCGCATGATGCCACCTGCCGTTATGCGATCTGGCGGATTTCGCCGCTGCGTTGATTGCCTGAATAGATGCCGAAATCGCCGAGAGCCGCCTCGCGGGTGAAACGGTCCAGCATGGCAAGGATCGCCGGATCGCTGACATCGTCCAGCGCGCTGCTGTCCAGCGGCACAAAGACCCCGCGCGACGGGGTGCCGGTGGCGCCATGGCACAGAAAGGCGATATGCTGGCGTTTGCGGGCAACGTCCTCATAGATCGAATAGACAAAGCCCGGCTCGCCGCTCAGCCCTGTTTCGGCGATCAGTCGGCGCATGGTTGCGGCAGCGCCTTCGGCATCGACCAAGGCCTCCGGCAACGTAGATCCGCCGTATCCGTCATCGACCAGCAGCACCGCGCCGTCGCGCTCGATCAGGGCCGAGATCACCAGATCTGGACCGGCCACCGCCGCCTCTGCGGTCATTGCAGGCGTCACATAGGCACCGCGCGCATAGCCAAGCCCGGGGCTGGTGCCGGTGCCAAAGGCGCGGACCTCGCCGATCAGGATCACATGATCGCCCGCCTCAACCGTCTTGTGCAGGCTGCAATCGAACCAGGCCGACACCCCGTCGATCAGCGGCGAGCCCGCAGGCCCCCGGTGCCAGCTGATGCCCGCAAACCGGTCCTCAGCCGGGCGGGCAAAGGTATTGGAAATCTCGATCTGCGTCTCCGCCAGCACATTGACGGCAAACCCCTCGCCGCCGACCAGCGCGCCGTAGTTGCGCGAACTATTGGCCAGACAGACCAGCAGCAGCGGCGGATCCAGCGAAACGGAGGTAAAGGAATTTGCGGTGAACCCGATGGGTCGACCCCCGGCATCATGGGAGGTGACCACCGTCACCCCGGTCATGAAGCTGCCAAAGGCCTGGCGCAGGGCGCGTGGATCAAGGGGTGTCATGACGGATCCTCCTCAGGGGTGGGCGTGGCGAGCCAGTCGCGCAGATGGGCGGTGACCAGATCCGGCGCGGTCAGGTTCACCATATGGCGGTGCCCGGTGATGGTCACCGCACGCCCCCGGCGCACCCGCAGCGCCATGGCCTGCGACATCTCAGGCGTGGAATTGGGATCGCCATCGCCGGTGATGGCCAGAAATGGACAGGCAATCTCGGCCAGCCGCCCGGCATAGGTCGCATCGCCCCGCGCAAAAGCCGCATAGGCGGTGGCGTAGCCTGCGGGATCAACCGATTTCAGCCAGCCCGCAACCCGGTCGCGGGCGTCGATATCGGTCGGGCTGTCGCCGAACCAGCGGGCCAGCGGCGTGTCCAGATCGCAGCGACCCGCAGCGATCTCAGCGGCGCGGGACTGAACGGCCGCCCGCGCCGCCGGATCACGGCAGAAGACGCCGTTCAACAGCGCCACCCGTGTGGTCAGCGCCGGGTGGCTCACTGCGAAACCGGTCGCGATCAGCGCCCCCATCGAATGGCCCGCCAGGCTGACCGGGCCGAGGTCCAGCGCCCGCAGCACATCCCTGAGCCAGGCCACGAAATCCGGCAGTTCGCTGTCCGCAGGCAGCGGCGCGCTGCCGCCATGCCCCGGCAGATCCGGCGCAATCACCCTATGGGTCCGGCTCAGATCCTCAATCTGCGGTCCCCAGGCTGCCGATTGCATTCCGACACCGTGCAGGAGCACCAGCGCAGGCCCCTGCCCGCAGTCGCGCAGCGCGACGCTGCGGGTGGGCTCAGACAGCTGCAGGGTTGTCGACATCATTGCCAAGCTCTTTCAGATCCTGATAGCGGTCGCCGATCCGGTGATGCGGCCGCCCGCCGATCGACGCGCCAAGCGCGATCAGCACCTCATCGGCACCGGGCGCATCGGCGACGGAGGTCTGGATGGTGAGGTAATGCGACCGTCTGCCGCCATCGCATTTATCCATCAGCGGGATCATCAGCGGCGCATTGGCAGGCCCGCGCGTATTGCAGAATGACAGGTAGGATTTGGCCCCCACAGCGCTGCGGTAGGGATTGCCGAATTGCAGTGTGTGGATCAGGGCGGAGGCATGTTCCACCTCGCCGTTCATCCCGACGATCGCGGATTTTCCATAGCCCTCGACCCGGTCACCACCGCCTGCGGCCTCCAGAATCATCCCGGTCAGCAGGGTGCCCAGACCGGGCGCGCAGTCCCGGATCTGCGGCGTCAGATCCTCGACAAACCCCTGCCCTGCCCAAGGATTGCGAATAACGGCGATGGCGGCAATCAGCGTCAGCGGCACCGGCGCCGCCTTACCGCCTTCGATCAGGGTCTTTTCGACGTGAAGCAGGGTTTTGCGGATGATGGCGGGCATGGGAATCTCCTGATCGGCAGCTCTGCGGTATCATGGTATACCATTATACGGTATGTCAATCATACTTGCCGCAGCCCAGACGCGCTGCTATGGAAATCCCATGGAACCCAGCCAGACAACGCTCCGCAAAATCGAAAAAGCCCCGCAAACCCTGCGCGATATCGTGCAGGAACGGATGCGGGAGGCGATCATCGACGGCCATTTCGCCCCCGGTGAGCGGCTGGTGGAACGCCCGCTCTGCGATCAGCTGGGTGTGAGTCGCACCGTGATCCGCGAGACGATCCGCTATCTTGAGGCTGAAGGGCTGGTCGAGATCATCCCCAATCGCGGCCCGGTCGTGGCCCGCCTGACCTGGGATCAGGCGCGGCAGATCTACGATGTGCGCCGCCAGCTGGAAGCGGCAGCGGCAGCGGCCAGCGCCGAGGTGCAGCGGCCGGAGTTTGCCGCCGACCTCAGCCGGGCGCTTGCCGAGGTTGAGGCGTCGATGAGTGACACCGAATGGGGCCATCTGCTGCGCGCCACCACCGGCTTTTACCAGCTCATATTCCTTGAGGCCGGCCATACGATTGCCTGGGATATCGTGCAGCGGCTGAACGGTCGGATCAGCCGGTTGCGCGCCCTTACCATCGCGGCAAAGGACCGCGAAACCTCCGGCATGAGCCATATGACCGCCATTCACGATGCCATTCTCAGCCGCAACCCTGAGGCCGCGCGCCGGGCGGTTGAGACCCATATCGCCGATGCTGCCCGCACGGCCGAACGCTTCCTGAAGGAGCCAGCAGATGAGCCGTCCAACGACACCTGACACACCCGGCGCCACAGCCCACCGGACCAGCACCTTTGACGAGGATCTGTTCCTGAAGGGTCTGGAGCAGCGCAAGGCCACCCTTGGCGCGGAATATGTGGAAAAGAACCTCGCCGCCGCGGATGAGTTCACCCGCCCCTTTCAGGAGGCGATGACCGCATGGTGCTGGGGCTTTGGCTGGGGCGATGACACGATAGATGCCAAGACCCGGTCGATGATGAACCTTGCCATGATCGGCGCGCTTGGCAAGATGCACGAATGGGAGCTGCATTGCAGGGGGGCGGTGAACAACGGTGTCAGCCGCGAAGAGATCCGCGCGATTATCCACGCGGTTGCGATCTATTGCGGCGTTCCGCAGGGGCTGGAGTGTTTCCGCGCCGCCCGGACGGTTCTGGACCAGACAGACGCGGGCTGACACCGCAGCCGCACCGGCCCGCAGAAGCCAGTCCTGCCCCCTCCTCACAGCGCAACGTCAACAGGCCAAGAGCCGACAGCGAGGTACCTTCTCAGATGTTTCAATCCGGTCAAACCGTTCAGTCCAGCCCCCGCACCCCGCTGATGGGCAAGGGCACCGCCCATCGCGCCAGTCTCGGCTTTATCCTGATGTCCACCGATCTGGCCTGCGAAACCGACCTCTTTGCCATGGCGCCCGAAGGGGTCGGCGTGCATATCACCCGGCTCAGGACCGATGATTACACCACCAACGAGACCTTGGCGCGGCACATCGACCACATGGCCGAGGCGGCCAGCCGGCTGCAACCGGATATGAACCCCGAGGTCATCGCTTATTGCTGCACCTCCGGCTCGATTGTCTGCCGGGAAGAGAACGTCTTTCGCGAAATCCGCAAGGGCGCGCCGCAGACGCAGCCGATGACCATTGTTACCGGCGTCATGGACGCGCTGCGCGAAGTCGGCGCCAAGCGGATCGTGGTCGGCACGCCCTATCTTGACGATATCAACACCGCCGAGGCGGAATATCTGCTGGCGGCCGGGTTTGATATCCTCGACATTCAGGGGCTGCGGCTGGAAACAGGTCTGGAATTCGGCCGGGTCGAACCCTCCTACTGGAAGGAATTTGCGCTGGAGATTGATCAGCCGGAGGCCGATGCGATCTTTCTCTCCTGTAGCGGCATTCGCGCGCTTGAGGTGGTGGATGAGATCGAACAGGCCGCAGGCAAGCCGGTGATCACGTCCAATCAGGCGCTGATGTGGTCCTGCCTGCGCCGGGCCGGAATCACCGATCAGTTGCAGGGGTTTGGGCAGATTTTCCAACATCCCGGCCACGCGCTGACGCCAACCCTCTGACCCCGACACTCTGCCCCCGGCCGGTGCCCTCCCGGTGCCGGTTTCTGAGCCCTTAACGCCCGACGGGCGGTCCACCTGCAAAGAAGATCACTATGACAGCACCTCTCGCGATGCGCGGATTTCCCGAAACAGAATACGCCGCCCGTACCAGGCGGGCACAGGCCCGCATGGCCGAAGCCGGTTTCGACGCGCTGCTCTTGATGACCGAACCCGACGTGCAGTATTTCACCGGTTTTCAGACGCTGTTCTGGCAAAGCCCGACGCGCCCGTGGTTTGTGCTGATCCCCGCCAGCGGCAAACCGATTGCCATCATTCCCGAAATCGGCGCCAGCCTGATGCGGCGCAGCTGGCTTGACGATATTCGCTGCTGGTCGGCGCCCGCGCCCGAAGATGACGGCATCAGCCTGCTGGTCGAGGCGCTGTCGCCGCTGAAGACGCTTGGCGTGATGAAGGGACATGAGACCCATCTGCGGATGCCGCTGGGCGACTGGGAACGGCTGATGGACGCCCTGCCCGACCTTCGCATTGCCGACGCAACCGGGCTGGTGCAGGGGCTGAGGATGGTGAAATCCCCGGCGGAAATCGACAAGCTCGCCCGGATCTGCGCCATTGGCTCTGCGACCTTTGCCGCGGTGCCGGAATTCGCCCGCGAAGATGTGCCGCTGGACGAGGTGTTCCGCGCCTTTCGCCGCGAGGCGCTGGCGCAGGGGGCCGATGGCGCGCCCTATGTGGTCGGGGCCAGCGCGCAGGGCGGCTATGCCGATGTGATCTCGCCGCCCGATGCCACACCGCTGGCGGCAGGGGATATCCTGATGCTGGACAGCGGCATGGTGCTGGACGGCTATTACTGCGATTTCGACCGCAACTGGGCAATTGGCCATGCCGATGACACCGCGCGCCGCGCCTATGATGTGCTGTGGCGCGCAACCGAAGCCGGGCTCGCCGCCGCCCGCCCCGGCAACAGCTGCCGCGATCTGTTTCAGGCGATGTCTGCGGTGATTGCAGAGATGGACGACAGCGGCGGCGACATTGGCCGTCTGGGTCACGGGCTGGGGTTACAGCTGACCGAACAGCCCTCACACGCCGCCTTTGACACCACCGAGCTGCAAGAGAACATGGTCCTGACGCTGGAGCCATCGCTGTCCTATGGCCACGGGCTGATGATGGTCCATGAGGAAAACATCGTGGTGACGCCGCAGGGGGGCCGCCTGCTCAGCACCCGTGCGGCGCCAGAGCTGCCGGTGATCTGAGCTGTGACAGACCGGCGCGCGGCACAGACCTAGCGGCGCATGTACTCCACCACCACGCAGGCCGGTGCCTCGCTGCGGATCTGGGTCTGGCTGGCGATCCCCCACTGCCCGGCCCGGAACGGCGGGAAATAGGTATCGGCGTCCTCGACCTCGGTCTCGACCTCGGTGATCAGCATCCGGTCAGCGATCTCCATCAGACCTTCGTAGATCCGCGCGCCGCCAATGCCGTAAATCCGGTGATAGCCCTGCGCGCGCGCCTCCGCCAGGGCGGCCTCGATGCTGGGGCAGACCAGATCGGCGGCACCCGGGTTTGAGGACACCACCAGATTAAGCCGGTTCTTCAACGGCTTCACCGGCAGGCTGTCCCAGGTATTGCGCCCCATGATCAAAGCCCCGCCCAGCGTTTCGCGCTGAAAAGACTTCAGATCCTCGGGCGCCTGCCAGGGGATCGTATTGTCCTTGCCAATGGCGCCATTCTGGTCGCGGGCAACAATAAGCGTGATCATGTCAGTCCTCTCTCAAACCGCAACCGGAGCTTTGATGCCCGGATCGGGGGTGTAATTCAGCACTTCGAAATCGTCATATTTGAAGTCAAAAATGGAGGGCACCTCGCGCGTGATGCGCAGCTCCGGCAGCGGCTGCGGCGTACGCGACAATTGCAGGGTCACCTGATCCATATGGTTGGAATAGATATGGGCATCACCGATGGTATGGATGAAATCCCCCGCCTCATAGCCGGTCACATGCGCCAGCATCTTCAGCAGCAGCGCATAAGAGGCGATGTTGAACGGCACGCCGAGGAACATGTCTGCCGACCGCTGGTAGAGCTGCAGGTGCATCCGCCGCCCCTGCACCCGCACCTGCCACAGGGTATGGCAGGGCGGCAGCGCCATATCGGGCACGTCGCCGGGGTTCCAGGCGGTGACAATCAGGCGGCGGCTGTCGGGGCTTTTGCGGATCATCTCCACCAGCTGCGCAATCTGATCGACCGTGCCCGCCCGATAAAGCGGCTCATCGCCACTGGTGCCGGGGACCAGCTCAAGCCGTGGAAAATGCCGCCACTGATGACCATAGACCGGCCCGAGGTCGCCGTTCTCATCCGCCCATTCGTCCCAGATCGACACGCCATTGTCCTTCAGGTAGCCGATATTGGTGTCGCCGGACAGGAACCACAGAAGCTCGTGGATGATGGAACGCAGATGCAGCTTCTTGGTGGTCACCAGCGGGAATCCATCGGCCAGCGGATAGCGGGTCTGCATCCCGAAACAGGAGATGGTCCCGGTGCCTGTGCGGTCACTGCTGGCCTCGCCGTGTTCCAGAATATACTGCAGGGCCTCATGGTACTGGCGCATTGCGATCTCTCCCTCGTGATCTGCCTGCCGTCGGGGCGCAGAGCGCGCCCGCAGGTTTTCTCCTCTGTCTAGCCTGCCGCCGCCCCCGATCTCAAGAGTGTGTAAGCCGCAGCCGCAGGGCGCCCCGCACCCAGACACCTGCCCAGACAGTCGGCCAGACAGCCGGCCAGACACATGCCCGACATCCACTCGGACATCTGCCCCCAAAGTGGCGCAGCTGATCCACACCCTAGCGGCTTGCCCTGCCCCGCGCACCCCGCAACAAAAAGGTCACCGATGCGCCACGGTCGGCTGCGGACAGCCCAGGCGGCGCGGCAATTCAATTGACTTTCCGCAACCATGACAAGACACTGCCGCAAACAAAGAAAATTTGAGGTCAGTTCATATGAAGCGGGCAATGCTTGGACTTGCGGCAGCAACGCTGCTGTCGGCATGTGGCGGGGGCACCAACCCCTTTGACACGGGGGATGATACCGATGGTGGCACCACCGATCCGATTGTCCCCGAAGTGCTGGCATCTGACGTTGATAGCGTCGCCTATGACGCCGCTGCGGGCACATTGGTGATCAGCGGTCTCAGCCTTGACGACACACCGTTTTCCGCCAACTACCGCCGCCGCCCGGCGCTCGACCGCGAGGGCTATCAGGCCTATACCGCGCAGGACAGCTCGCTTGACCGTCATGTCACCGCCTATGTCCGTGAAATCGAAAACGGCGGCTTTGCAGTGGCCGTCGCCACCGGCGGTCAGTTCTCCTATTATTTTGCCGGCACCAGCTTTGGCCGTCGCGGCGGCTATTCCGCCCCGACCGAAGACGTCGCCTCCGGAGGTGTGGTGAGCTATGCTGGCACCTACGTGGGCCTGATGAACATCGCAGGCGATGGCGGCGATCTGCTGCCCGTCGCCCCCGGCACTCCGGCTGACATTCGCCCGGCCCAGTCGGCCGAGGTCACCGGCGATGCCTTCGTCAATGCCGATTTCCGCGACAATGTCGTCAATGGCACCATCTACAACCGCCAGATTGAGCCGACCACAGCGGGCGGCACCCCACAGACGCTGGTAACACTCGACCTCGCGCCCACCGATATTGCCGACAATGGCACCTTTACCGGCACCGCCTCGCAGGTGGTCAACGGCACCCGCACCAATGTCGGCACCTATGGCGGCATCTTCGCCGGGACCGATGCCACATCGGTTGCCGGGTCCGTCTTTGCCCAGAACCACGTCGAGAATATCGACGGCATCGAGGAATACGGGATCTTTGTTCTGGGCCAATGCGGCACCGCAGAAAGTTCGGCCGTCTGCGATCAGCCGGTACCCTGATCTCATGCGGCGCTGTCTGGCCGCAGCCCTGACGCTGGCGCTGCTGCACGCAGCGCCGGCAACGGCGACCGAGCCGACCCCCGAACATCATCTCAGCCTGGAACAGGGCCGCCTGCTGGCGGCGCATTCCCTTGGCACCGGCAAACCGGAGCTGACGCTGGACCTGACCCGCGCCCTCTTGCGGGCCGACCGGCGCGATCACCTGGCCTGGTACCTGCGGGCCGCCGCGCAGGCGCAGCTGAAATCGCCCGGCGCCGGGCGCCGCTCTGCGGCGCGCGCCTATCGCTTTGCCCCTGACAGCGCAGGCAAATTCCGCGCAGCCCAGCTGGCCGCACGGCTGGCGGTGCAGGACGCCCGGCCGACGCTGGCGCAGGTCTGGCTGCGCCGCACCGCCATTCACGCCCCCGATGAGATCAGCGAAACACGCATCGCCGCCGACTATAAGGTCCTGCGGCGGATCAACCCCTGGTCCTTCCAGCTGCGCGGTGAGCTGAAGCCCTCAAACAACGTCAACAACGGCGCCGACAACACGCTGGAAGTGATCGACGGCGTGCCGACACTGGGCCGGTTTGGTCCCCGGTCGGTGGCACTGGAGGGGACCGTCGCCGTGCTCGATGCCGCGATCGGCTACCGCCTGCGGGAAAGCCGCAGCAGCCTCACCACGCTGAGCGCGCGCGGCTATGTCCAGCGGGTGGCACTGTCGTCAGCCGCCAAGGCCAAGGCCGCCCCCCTCGCCCAGCAGTCCGGCACCACGGTGCCGCGCAACAGCGAATTCGGATCGACCTACGGCGAGATCACCCTGACCCATGCCTTTGCCGCTGGCCCGCCCGAACGCAAAGGCTCCGCCGCCCTCGGGCTCAGCTTTGGGACCGCCTGGTATGGCGGCGACAAAAGCTATGATCTGGTCAAACTGACCGCCCGGCGCAGCTGGCAGCTATCGGCGCGCACCGGACTGACACTGGATGGCATGGCAGAACAGCGGCTCGACCCGCGCGGCCCCTCGCAGGATGGCGAGGTGTTCGGCCTGGGCCTCCGTGTCAATCGCGCGCTGAAAAATGGCGATCAGATCGACGTCAGCCTTGCGCTGCGCGACAGCAGATCGGGCCATGTGAACACCTCCAGCCGCAGCGCCACGCTGCGGCTCGGCTATCACTTCGCCAAACCGCTGGGGCCGGCCAAAATCAGCACCGGACTGATCCTTGGCCAATCCGACTACCCGCAGTTCATCGCAGGCTTTCCCGCCCGCTACCTGGCCGATGGCCGCGAAGACCGGTCCTATTATGCCGATGTAAACCTCTTCTTCGAGGACTACGACTATGCCGGATTTGCCCCGACGCTGCGCCTGCGCGCGGGCAAAAAAGACAGCAATCACAGCCGTTTCCAGTCGCGCGAGCTATCGCTCTCGCTGGGTGTTCAGTCCAAATTCTAAGCGGATCCCGCAATCGCTCTGGTCACCGGCTCCGGACGCATTATGGTCAGGGGCCTGAGATATCTGACACGAGGCCGCGCCCCTGGGCCAGCCATCCTGACATGAGGAACACACCGATGCCGCTGAAATATCTGCACACTATGGTTCGCGTCAAAGACCTGGAGACATCCATGGCCTTCTACCAGCTGCTGGGTCTCAAGGAGACCCGACGCTACGACAGCGAAAAAGGCCGCTTCTCGCTGATCTTCATGGCCGCCGAAGGGCAGGAAGAAACCCCGATCGAGCTGACCTATAACTGGGACGGCGATGATGGCCTGCCCAGCGACAGCCGCCATTTCGGCCATCTGGCCTATGGTGTGGATGATATCTATGCCACCTGCCAGCATCTGATGGACAATGGCGTCACCATCAACCGCCCGCCGCGCGACGGCCACATGGCCTTTGTCCGCTCGCCCGATAATATCTCGATCGAACTGCTGCAGAACGGCGACGCGCTGGACCCGGCAGAACCCTGGGCCAGCATGGAAAACACCGGCAGCTGGTAAGCCGCAACCGCCAGGAGGGCAGCACCATCATCGCGCGCCCTGTCCTCCCGGCGCCTGACCTCTGCGGCATATCTGTGCCGCCCTGCGCGCAGGCCGCCAAGCCGTACCGGACGCCCCAGCCGCACCGCACTGTCCCAGCCGCACCATCAGGGCATGCCAACCCGCAGGGCACGCAAAATTGCACCAGCCGGTTGCCCCGGTGGTGTGTCAGCCATGCTGCTTTCCGAAAAGATGGTCCAAGCCTGATGGGCCTTCTGGTCCCCGGATCCGCTCCGCTCCCGGCCTTCTGCCCGGTCAGCGTCGGTATGGCTTGGTCAGATCAGCTACCGCGCAGCAAATCAAAAGGGTCAGGCATATCGGTGATAGTCGGCGTTCTGCCGAGAGGGATATGCGTTGCGACCGATGGAACACGCCCCGTTTCAGGCGTGCAAAACCCGGCTCAATAGATGTAGCGGATCTGGTCGGACCAGTAACGCTCCACCCGCTTCAGCGAGGCTGTGATATCCGCGATGCCCTCGCTGCTGATCACACCTTTGCCTTCCAGGCCTTCTGCGTGGCGCGAGAACAGCGCCGCAACAATATCACGAATCTCGCGACCGCGCTCGGTCAGGCGCACCCGGACCGAACGGCGATCAATCTCGCAACGCTGGTGGTGCATATAGCCCATCTCGACCAGTTTCTTCAGGTTGTAGCTGACATTGCTGCCCTGATAGTAGCCGCGTGATTTCAATTCGCCCGCCGTGACCTCATTGTTGCCGATATTGAACAGCAGCAGTGCCTGAACCGCATTGATCTCCAGCACGCCGACACGCTCAAACTCGTCCTTGATGACGTCCAGCAGCAGACGGTGAAGACGCTCAACCATTGCGAGCGCCTCAAGGTAGCCAGTCATGAACCCTTTGGTGTCCTGCTGGCCGATTGGCATTTCCATACTCATCCGCATCTCCGACTCGATGGTGTCTGAGAGCAACAATGCGGAAAATTCCCGAAAAATCCGTTAAGCTGAAATTTTATTCTTTTTGATGGGTTTGCGCTATGTCGTCGATCAGCGCCGAGAACCGATCCGGCGCCGCCACCTGCCCCGTCACCCACTGGTACAGATCCTGATCATTCTCCTGCAAAAGCAGGTCGTAGAGATCAAGATCCGCCGGGCCCATCGTGGCCAGTGTCCGCTCGGCATAGGCGGAAAGAAGAATATCCATCTCCTTGATTCCGCGCCGCATCGAGCGCATCTGCAACCGCTTCAGCCGGTGGGCAGGCAGTTCGCTCATTGTGCGCTGCCTTCCATCACCAGGCGCAGGCGTTTTTCCAGCCGCGCCGCCCGGTCAGCATTGCTGCGCAGATCCTCGCGCAGCTGGCGCAGCTCGGTCATCACCGCCGCCAGATCCTGCGGCATCTGTTCGCCAGCCGGGGCTTCCATGCCTTCGCCCTCGCCGGTCAGCAGCCAGCGCATCGACACATTCAGCAGCCCCGCCATCATCGACAGCTTGTTGGCGCGCGGTTCCGACAGATCCTGTTCCCAGCCGGTCAGGGTTGATTTCTTGATGCCCAGCCGACGGGCCAGCTGCGCCTGGGTCATGCCTGCTGCATCGCGTGCAGCGGCCACCCGGTCACCAAAGGTTGCCGCGTCGGGGCCATACCAATTCATGTCGTCGTTGCTCATTTGCCCGCTCCTGTTGGCCTATCGGTTTGTCGGTCTCCTGATCCCGCTTGATCGGAAGTTAGCGGCACCCTATGACAGTTCTAGATGACATTCAAACAGAGGTCTTTCCATGCAATTTCTGTCCGATAGCCTCTCCCGCGTCAAACCGTCACCCTCGATCGCCGTCACCACGCTGGCCGCTGAACTGCGTGCGGCCGGCCGTGACGTGATCGGCCTGAGCGCCGGTGAGCCTGACTTTGACACGCCCGACAATATCAAGGACGCCGCGATCCGCGCCATTCAGGCAGGCAAGACCAAATACACCGCCCCCGACGGCATCCCCGAGCTGAAGCAGGCGGTCTGCGATAAATTCGCCCGCGACAACGGGTTGGAGTATACCCCGGCGCAGGTTTCGGTTGGCACCGGCGGCAAGCAGATTCTCTACAATGCGCTGATGGCAACGCTCAATCCCGGCGATGAGGTGGTGATCCCGACCCCCTATTGGGTGTCCTACCCGGATATGGTGCGGCTGGCCGGTGGCACGCCGGTCTGTGTCGACTCCTCGCTGGACACCGGGTTCAAGATCACCCCGGCCCAGCTGGAGGAGGCAATCACGCCGCAGACCAAATGGTTCATCTTCAACTCACCCTCGAACCCGACCGGGGCCGGCTACCACCCGGAGGAGCTGAAGGCGCTGACCGAGGTGCTGCTGCGCCACCCGCATGTCTGGGTGATGACCGATGACATGTATGAGCATCTGGTGTTCGATGATTTCACCTTCTGCACACCGGCGCAGATCGAACCGCGGCTCTATGACCGCACGCTGACCTGCAATGGCGTCTCCAAAGCCTATGCGATGACTGGCTGGCGGATCGGCTATGCCGCCGGTCCCAAGCATCTGATCGACGCGATGCGCAAGATCCAGTCGCAATCCACATCGAACCCCTGCACCATCAGCCAATGGGCCGCGGTTGAGGCGCTGAATGGCACCCAGGATTACATCCTGCCCAATACCGCTGTGTTCCGCCGTCGCCGCGATCTGGTGATTTCGATGCTCAGCCAGATCGAAGGCGTAGCCTGCCCGGTGCCGGATGGGGCCTTCTATGTCTACCCCTCCATCCATGCGCTGATCGGGCGGACCTCTGCCGGGGGCGTCAAGATCACCGACGACGAGGCCTTTGCCAAGGCGCTGCTGGCGGAGGCAAATGTGGCCGTGGTCCATGGCGCCGCCTATGGGTTGTCGCCGAACTTCCGCATCAGCTACGCCGCGGCCGATGACGTCCTGACCGAGGCCTGCCGCCGCATTCAGGCCTTCTGCGCCGCGCTGCGCTGAACGGAGCGTTTCGCATGGCTGCCTCCCTGCCGGACTATTACTTTCGCCTGCGCGACAACGGAGCCTTTGTGTTCCGCGTCGATAGTGAGAACCGGCAACGGCGGCTGGACATGGATCAGATCGCCGTGGTGAAGCTGCGCAGCGGCGAGATCCGCGCCCATGGCGACCGTGACCTCAGTGCCGAGGATCTGAACGCGATCCGCAGCTGGATGGATCAGCGCCGCGAGACGCTGGCCACGCGCGAGATGGATGACATTCACCGCACCATCGAGCATCTGAACAGCACCGCCCATTGGGCACAAAGCAAGGCCAGCGCCGCGCAGCTGGAGGAGATCACCGACCAGCTGCTGCTCGCCATGCACGACCTGCGCTCGGTGCTGGTGCGCAAGAAGGCCGATCATCTGGCCCGTGGCGCCAAGGACAGCGACCCCTCCTGATCAGCGTGGGCATGACCGGCCATCGGTGGCGCCGGATCTGAACATCACCCGATGCGTACGCGCGGATCTTTGGCGGCTTGCACATCATGCGTGTCGCGCCGCCGCTCCTTACGTCCTCTGTCGCTGGACGCCACCGCCAGCCCTTCGGTGAGGGGTGGGTTGCAATGGCAACCATAAGGCGATTAATATTTTTATCACACAATCATTATAGGAACCATTGGCGGCAGTTTCGGACTGTAGCGCGATCACCCCGGCCCCCTGTTCTGGTCCTGCGCAGATCCGCCACTGCCGCCACTGTTACCAGTATCATTCAGTCACAACAGGATTCCCGATGACGTCATATATTTCGATCATGCCCGCTTTTGCCGCCCTGACCCTCGCCAGCGGTGTCGCACTGGCCGCAGACAGCGCGCAGACCGTCAAGGACAGCGAAATCGACCGGCAACGTGCGGCACTGGCCATGAGCACCTTCGGGGCCGGATTTGGTCCGCAATCACCGCGCGACATCGACATGGTCGAGGGGCAGAACCTGCGCGTCTTCAGCGCGGCACCGCCCGCCACCGAGATGAACCTCTGCAATATCCATTTCCATGAAAACGCAGAACATCGCGGCGGTGAATTCACCAGCTACGCGGGCAATGGCGATGGCAAAGGCTATGGCACCGGCTATCAATACGACGGCACGCTGAGCGAGGCGGAACTGGCGCCGCTGGACAGCCCCATCGGCGCCGAGGGCGGCCACGGCGATCTGCAACCGGGCGACACCATCGAGGTGCATTACGTCCACACCACCGCGCAGGTGACCCCGGGGCCAACGCTGGGCGCCTGCCTCAGCGATGCGATCAAGAACCCGCAGCTGCGGGTTGAGGCGCAGGTCTATGTGCTGGTCAATGACGAAAACGCCGCCGATTTCACCGAGCTGACCCGTCTCACCGTCCGAAACAACCTCTATCAGGCGCAGAACATCCCGGCCAATTCCGGCACCCCGATCAGCTATGCCGGCTCCACCACCGGTCCGGGGTACAATACCACAGGCTCCCCGTTTCAGGTCACCTGGAGCGTCCGGCCCAAGGTGATCCGCGTCAATATCCACAGCGTCGGCACCTGGCTCGAGCATAATTATTTCAACGAGACCCACGCCCATGGCGTCCGCAATCTGGTGACCAACCCCGATCTGCTGGCACCGATCAGCAACTAGCCCGCGCCGCCACGGCTACCGGTGGTCGCGGTGATGACCCGGCAACAGGACCAAAGGGGGCGATAGCGCCCCCTTTCCGGTGCGCGGCTGACAGGTGCCTCGCGCCGTTATCCGGTGGTCAGCGTTGCGGAGGGGGCGCCCACCCGCTTGATCGAGCGGCGCCAGAACCGGATCATCAGGAACAGCCCCGCCGCCGACAGGCCGATCACCAGCCCCAGCCAGACGCCAAGCCCGCCCATGCCGAAGGTAAAGCCGAGCAGATAAGAGGCCGGTATCCCGACCGCCCAATAGCTGAGCCCCGCAATCACCATCGGCACGCCGGTGTCCTGCACACCGCGCAACAGGCCCAGCGCGATGACCTGCATACCATCCATCAGCTGAAACAGCGCCGCCGCCGCCAGCAGCACGCCGCCGATCAGCAGGATCTCGGCCTTCTGCGGGTCGGCGCTGTCCAGAAACAGCGACATCAGCGGGCCGGGCACTGTCAGGAACAGGACAATCGCCACCGACGATACCAGCAGCGACATCAGCGTCACCACCTTGCCGCCGCGTGCCAGATGCTCGCGGTCGCCGCGGCCATAGGCATTGCCCGCCCGGATGGTCGCCGCATTCGACAGCCCCAGATGCACCATGAACGTCAGCCCGCCCAGCGAAATCGCGATACCATGGGCCGCCAGCGGCACCGTGCCCAGCCAGCCCATCATCATCGCCGAGGCCGCAAACAGGCTGGCCTCGGCCAGCGTGGTCAGCCCGATCGGCAGCCCCATGCGCAGTACCCGGCCCAGCATCTCCCAGTCCGGACGCTGGAAATTCTTCAGCAGCTCATGCTCCGGCAAGGCCTTCAGCGCGTAGACCAGCACCAGCACAAAGGACAGGCCATTGGTCACCAGCGAGGCCAGCGCCGCCCCGGCAATCCCCAGTTCAGGTGCGCCCCAGTTGCCAAAGATCAGCGCATAGTTCACCAGCCCGTTCACCACCGCCCCAAAGACCGACAGCCACAGCACGATCTGGGTCCGTTCCAGCGCCGCCAGATAGGATTTCGCAACCATGTAGAGCAGTGCCGGAAACAGCGCCCAGCCTGCAATCCGCAGGTATTCCGCCGCGTCATGCGCCACCTTCTCCTCCTGGCCCAGCAATAGCAGGATCGCCTCTGACCACCACAACAGCGGCATCGCCAGCACCCCGTAGACC
The DNA here is from genome assembly GCF_048056915.1 of Phaeobacter sp. JH20_02. Classification (NCBI taxonomy): domain Bacteria; kingdom Pseudomonadati; phylum Pseudomonadota; class Alphaproteobacteria; order Rhodobacterales; family Roseobacteraceae; genus Phaeobacter; species Phaeobacter sp. JH20_02. The sequence continues at coordinate 538,741 of NZ_JAYMVP010000028.1, forward strand.
AGCGACAGCCAAAGCCCCATGCGGGTAGAACGCCGGATCTGACGCTCTTCGCCGGCACCGGCTGCGGCGGCCACCATCGGCATCACCGCAAAGGCAAAACCGGATCCGAACAGGAAGATCGAGAAGAAATAGGACGAGCCCAGCGTCACCGCCGCCAGCTCATCGACCCCATACCAGCCCAGCATCACCGTATCGGTCAGCCCGATGGCAAACTGCGCCACATGCCCGCCAATCAACGGCAGGCCAAGCACGGCAATGGCGCGACTATGGGCGAGGAGTGTGTTCGGGGCGGGCGCGGGCAATCTCTGTGTCATATGCAAGCCTTAGGCACGGGTCGACAGGACGGCAAGCCTCATTTCCGCTCCGGTTGCAATCTGCCCGCCGGCTTCTGCCGTGCCGGTCATGCGCGCCGTCTTATGCGTACGATCTGCGGCAAATGTGATATGCTGGCGGTGCCGATCATCGCCAGCAAGGAGCGCCTGCATGTCCGATCTCACACGCCAGCTGATCCCTGATGCGCAGGCCTTCCTGACGGAGCTGTCGCAGAACAACAGCCGCGACTGGTTCCAGACGCATAAGGCCCGCTATGACGACCAGCTGCGCCGCCCAGCAGAGGCGCTGCTGGCTGAGGTTGCCGATTACCTGCGCCCGCATCATCCCGGCATTCAGGGCAAGCTGTTCCGGCCCCAGCGCGATCTGCGGTTTTCCAGGGACAAGACCCCCTATCACACCCATCTGCATATGCTGTGGAAGCTGCCGCTGCTGCCGGGGGCCGGACTGTTCTTTGGCATCGACCCGGCCCGGCTGCGCGTCGGCGGCGGTGTCATGAGCCTTGACGGTGCTGCGCTCAGCCGCTGGCGCATTGCGGTTGCGGGCCGGCCGCTGGTCCGGGTCTATCCGACGGCAGGCCTCGACCAGATCGACGGGCGCCGACAGCCCCCCGACAGCGGCTTTGCCGATGAGCTGGCGGCGCTGCTGGATATCCTCACCCTCAAGGGGTTTCGACCCAATGCGGCTGAGCTGAAACGGGTGCCGGGGCCACAGGATCAGACCCATCCCCACGCCGATCTCCTGCGCCGCAAGTCGCTGACCCTGTGGTCTGATCTCGACCTCACGTCGCCGGTGGATCCAAAGGCCGCGATCTGTAGCGCGGCCCTCGTGCTGGCACCCGTCTTCACCCTGTTGCGCCCGATCCTGACCAAGCCGGTCGCTGCCTGATCGCCGGGATCAGCTGTGGCCCCAGTCCTCCGGGTTGTCGCTGTTGTTGGGGCTCAGCCCCAGCACATCCCCCCGGATTGAACAGCCCAGCCCCAGCACGGTGCGGTTGGCATAGGAGAAATAGGCGCAGACCTGATTGATCTCCAGAATCTGCCCGTCATCCAGACCGGCGGCCCGCAGCGCATGGATATCCGCCTCGATCAGCGCGGCCGGGGCTTCGGTCAGCTTGCGCGCATAGACCAGCCCGGCCCGCTGCGCCGGATCCAACGGCGCCAGCTGCGGGTTGCGCGCCTCGATCGCGGCGCGGATCTCCTGCCCCCGCGCTTCATCCGCCAGCAGCCGCTGGAGGCCGGCAAAATGGTGCTCCACGCAATAGGCGCAGTCGTTCAGGGACGAGACCCAGACTCCCAGCACCTCCAGATACCATTTCGGCAGGCTGTTGCCGCTGTGGTGCAGCACATTCTTGTAAAGCGCCATATGCCCTTCCATCGAATGCGGCCGCAGACTGTGCACCATCATGATGTTGTCGACATTGTTGCCCGGCCCGGTCACCCGCTCGTAGAGCTTTTTCAGCTTGCCGGTTGCCTCTTCAAACGGAACGGTCCTGATCCAGGCCATGTCACTCTCCCTGATTGTCTGACCCGGAGAGTAGCGGGATCTGACGTGGCGGAAAGACGGAACCGAACGTCACAGATGTTACGCAAGGCGGCACCGCCGCCCCGCGCCTGCCTGCCCCCCGGCAGGCGCGTTCACCGGCGCAACAAGACGCAACGGCAATCATCTATCGCGCCGGGCGCCAAGCCGCGCCGTCACGCCTGCGCCCGCCCAGGCAGGCGCGGGGCTCATCGCTTTACGTCGCCGCCTCCCGCGCCACCGCGGCAATCGCCGCCCGCACATCCGCCGCGCGGCTGCGGTGATTGGTGATCGCCGCGCGCAGCATCACGCGGCCATCCGCACGGGTGGTCGAGAACACCGCCTCGCCGCTTTCCTGCAGGGTCTGGGCAATATGCGCGTTGATCACAGACTGCGCCTCCGGCGCCAGATCGCTGCGCGCGGTGAAGACGCAGATATTCGATACCACCGGCGCGCCCAGTGCCATCAGCGGCTGCGCCTCAATCTCAGCCGCCATCAGCGCCGCCAGCTCGCAATTGCCGGTGATCGCCTCGCAGAACGCCGCCTCGCCATAGGTCTCAAGCGCCGTCCAGACCTTCAGCGCCCGGTTGCCACGGCTGAGGTCAATGCCATAGTCGCAGAACCACGGCTCACCGCCCGCCAGCCCGCGCTCGGCGCCTTCCAGATAGGCAGGCCGCGCCGCAAAGGCCGCGCGGTGCTCGTCCTCATTCCTGAGCAGCGCCATGCCGCAGTCATAGCCCACATACATCCATTTGTGGAAATCCAGCGCGATGCTGTCGGCCCGGCCGATCCCGTCGCTCAGCGACCGGTAAGGCTCCGCCGCAATCCGCGTCCAGGCGCCAAAGGCCCCGTCCACATGCAGCCAAAGCCCCAAATCCGCTGCCGCATCGGCCAAGGCATTCAGATCGTCAAACTGCCCCAGATCCACGGTGCCCGCATTGCCCACCAGCAGAAAGGGCAGCGCGCCCCTGGCCCGATCCTCGGCCACCATCCGGGCCAAGGCCGCGCAGTCCAGCCGGCCATCGACCAGCGGCACCTTGCGCAGATTGTCCGAACCGATACCCAACAGCTCCACCGCCTTCAGCGAGGCATTATGCACGCCCTCGCCCGCATAGGCGGTCAGCCGCACCGCGCCCTGGCCGGTCTTGCGGACATCCTTCAGCACCCGCAGCCGCGCCGCCTGAAAGGCAATCACCGTCGCCTGCGAGGTGCCGGTCACCAGAATGCCGCTGGCCCCCTCCGGCATCCCCATTTTGCGGCGCGTCCAGTCGACAACCGCGCGCTCCATGTAGTTCGCGCCATGGTCGCGCCCGCCCATATTGGCATTGACCGCCGCCGCCGCAACCGAGGCGATCAGATCCGTCGCCAGACCCGATCCCTGCACCCAGCCCCAGAACCGCGGATGGGTGTTGCCACCGTGATAGGGCAGCACGTCCCGGATGATCCGGTCGACCGTCTCTTGCGGCCCCAGCGCCTCCGCCGTCACCGCATAGCGCGCGTCAATATCCTCCGGCACCGGCTGCCAGGGGCGCTCCGCTGCCTCTTGCATCTGGTCCAGCGCCGCCTCCAGCATCCGCTGCGCCTCAGCGCGGAACACCGCCCAATCCTGCGTCTTGATCCCAGTCTCAGCCACCCGCGCGCCCTCCTCCTGCCTGCCGTTGCCCACAGGTGTAGCCCGCAAGCCCAGGCACCGCACGAAGAATATCGCCGCAGCCCGGTTGCCCGGCCTTACCACCGATGAACTGATCGCCGCGCACCCTGCCCTGCCTTATCCACAGCCCCTTGCGTGCCTCTTCCACCCGGCCCCAACACCTGCCATAATGGCGGCCAATCAAAACCAACCAAGAGCAGCCCCGCATATGGCCGACGACCTCCTCAGCACGCCCGCTTCTGAGACCTATGACGCTTCCTCGATCGAGGTTCTGGAAGGCCTCGAACCGGTCCGCCAGCGCCCCGGCATGTATATTGGCGGCACCGATGAGCGCGCGCTGCACCATATGGTCGCCGAGATCCTCGACAACTCCATGGACGAGGCCGTCGCGGGCCACGCCAACCGGATCGAGGTGACGCTGCACGCGGATTTTTCCGTCACCATCTCCGACAATGGCCGTGGCATCCCGATTGATCCGCACCCGAAGTTCCCGGACAAATCGGCACTTGAGGTGATCCTCTGCACCCTGCACGCAGGCGGCAAATTCTCCGGCAAGGCCTATCAGACCTCGGGCGGGTTGCACGGCGTCGGCTCCTCCGTGGTGAACGCGCTGTCGGATTCCATGGTCGTGCAAGTGGCCAAGAACAAGGAACTGTTCGAACAGCGTTTCTCCCGCGGCCTCCCCCAGGGTCCGGTGGAAAAAATCGGCGCCGCCCCCAACAAGCGCGGCACCTTCGTCACATTCCACGCCGATGAGCAGATCTTCGGCTCCCACCGGTTCAAGCCCAAGCGCCTGTTTACCCTCGTGCGCTCCAAGGCCTATCTGTTCTCCGGCGTCGAAATCCGCTGGAAATCGGAAATCGACGACAATGAGACCCCGACCGAGGCCACCTTCCACTTCCCCGGCGGCCTTAAGGACTACCTGACAGAGGTGCTCGGCAAATCCTCCGTCTACGCCGACCAGCCCTTTGCCGGCAAGGTTGAGTTTCGCGAGAAATTCAACGCGCCGGGATACGTGGAATGGGCGATCAACTGGACGCCGTCCCGCGACGGCTTCACCCAGTCCTACTGTAACACCGTCCCCACACCCGAGGGCGGCACCCATGTGGCGGGCTTCTGGGCCGCAATCCTAAAAGGGATCAAGGCCTACGGCGAGCTGGTCAGCAACAAGAAGGCTGGCAACATCACCCGCGACGACCTGATGGCGGGCGGCTGCGCGCTGGTCTCCTGCTTCATCGCCGATCCCGCCTTTGTCGGCCAGACCAAGGACCGCCTGTCGACCGAGGCCGCCGCCAAGATGGTGGAAAACTCGGTCCGCGATCATTTCGACAACTGGCTGGCGGCTGACACCAAATCGGCCGGCGCCATCCTCGACTTTCTCGTGCTGCGGGCTGAGGAACGCCTGCGCCGCAAGCAGGAGAAAGAGACCCAGCGCAAATCCGCCACCAAGAAACTGCGCCTGCCCGGCAAGCTGACCGACTGCACCTCCAAGGACCGCGCCGGCACCGAGCTGTTCATTGTCGAGGGTGACTCCGCGGGCGGTTCCGGCAAGGGCGCGCGCAACCGGGTCAATCAGGCGCTGCTGCCGCTCAAGGGTAAGATCCTGAACGTGCTGGGCGCGGCCTCCAACAAACTCGGCTCCAATCAGGAGATCAACGACCTCTGCGAGGCGCTTGGCGTCGGCCTTGGCACCAAATTCAACCTCGACGATCTGCGCTATGACAAGATCATCATCATGACCGACGCGGACGTCGACGGCGCCCATATCGCCTCGTTGCTGATGACCTTCTTCTTCACGCAGATGCGCCCGCTCATTGACGGCGGCCACCTCTACCTCGCCTGCCCGCCGCTGTTCCGCCTGACCCAGGGTGCGCGCCGCGTCTACTGCCTCGATGAGGCGGAGCGCGACAAATGGCTGGAAAAGGGCCTCGGCGGCAAGGGCAAGATCGACGTCTCCCGCTTCAAGGGTCTTGGCGAAATGGACGCCAAGGACCTGAAGGAGACCACGATGGACCCCACGACCCGCAAGCTGATCCGTGTGACCATCGACGAGGACGAGCCGGGTGAAACGGGCGACCTGGTCGAGCGCTTGATGGGCAAGAAACCCGAGCTTCGTTTCCAGTATATTCAGGAAAACGCGAAGTTCGTGGAGGAGCTGGATGTATAAATTTCACACCATATGCTTGCATTAGTTCATCCGCCCCCTACATGTAGTGGACCCGCACAAGTGCGGGAGGAAGGAGCTTCTCTTGGAAGCGTTTTTCTTTCTCCCTGACTTGAGGCAGGAGGTGTAGTGGCCTCTTGGAGCGCCCGAAAGGGAAACCGGGTTAGGATCAAATTGTTGCCTCTGCGCACTACCAACGAGGTCCGCAATAAAGCGGATTGCCCAGGAGGACTGGCTCAAACCCAGGACCCGAATGTGGCGATAGGGCTCGCCGCCCCGCGGATAAGGTCTGAGGCGTCTCGTCTGGGCGCTCTTGTGAAAGTGGTCGGCCCTCGCGACTATTGCGAGACAACCCCGCCTCTGATCATCTGAAAGAGACGAGGCGCCGAACCCACATTATCAAAATCCTGTTGCTTCATTGCTTTCCTGCTTCCCTCCCGCACCACAAGGCCCGCGCCTGACCTTGGGGAGGCGTGAAGCGCCTTCCCGGGGGGAAGGTCAGGCGCGGGCCGTGCGGCTGGCGCCCCACGTCCCAAAGGGGAACTCCGCTCCCAATTCACCTTCCCCAAATACTCCCGCCCCCTGCCCGGCAGGCGGCTTTGCCGCCGAGAGGGGGAAGGCATCCCGCCTATAGGTCTGCGCCTGCCGGGGGCTGGCACGCGGCCCGGTCAAGGTGGCTCGTACCCCCGTTGCGCCAGCCCCCGGACCACCGCACGCCCCTTCCACCTTCGCTTAAACCCGATCTGCCAGGCTGATCCCGTCGCGACATCCGGGGCGGACTGACACCCCGCCCCACCACCTGGAGATCGGACGCCACGGCCACCAACCGGGGCGGTTCGCAGATATCTCGCGAAGATGGGCAATCCCCATCCCACCCTCCGCCTCTGGCCCCAGTGGAGACATTGGGCCCTTGGCGGCGCCGCCTGCTCTTTGCTGCCCGCAGCAACTACCCGCTCCCCACCACGCGGGTGACATCACAATCAGGACATCCCCCGCCGCGCCTCTGGGCATCACCGGCCGCGCGGTGATAGCGCTTGCCTGCAAGGCGCTGGTCTTTCTACACTTCCCCTGAGCCAGCCCACCCCGGACCCACCCGCAGGAGCCGCCGCCATGATGACCATCGCCGACAATCAGCTGCTGCTGATCCTCCTGTGTTTCGGCGCGGGCAGCCTCGGCACTGCGCTGCTGTTTCGCCATCCTGCAGGACACCGGGTCTGGCGGCTGGCGGATCTGGGCTGGGTGGTGCTGGGCGGTATCGGCGCGCTGGTCGCTGTGCTGGCGGGCATCTACAAGGCCGATACCGGGCGGCTGGAACGGCAGATCGACATCGCCTATGCCGCCACCGCCTCTTTTGACCGCGACGCCGCGCGCTTTCGCCTGCGCTTCTGCGATCCGGCCTATGACAGCGATATCGCCACGCTCTGCGACAAGATCGAGTTTCTCTCCGCCTCCACCGCGGGCAATGCCGAGCTGCCGCTGTTCATCGCCGTCACCGATCAGGTCACCCCGCTGCAGGGGCTGCGACTGATCTTTGGCCGCGCCGAGCACACGCCTGAGATGATGGAAATGGCCGCCAAGGCGGATGCCTTCGATCCCGCCGCCTTTACCGTTTTTACCGCGCTGGATGCCCCGACCAAAGCCGCCGTCGACACCCTGCGCCGCAAGGTGCCGACCATTGCGGGCGATTTTCTGATCCTGGCCCGCGCCTATGACGCGCTGATCGGGCAGATCACCCAGCTCAAGAGCGAATGGGAATATCTTCAGGACAACGCTCATATTCTGGTGTTGCAGATCCTCGCGCTCTGCATGGTGGCCTTTGCCGCGCCGTTCCGGCTGGGCAAATCGGTGGTGGATCTGCGCTAGGTCCTGGCCTTATCAAAACTCACCGAACTGGCCATTTCGACAAGGTCACATTCCAGGCTAGGCTGACCGCGACAGACCCTTTCAGATTTGCGAGCCCAGCCATGCGCGACAACGCCCCTGCCGATAGCCCGACCACCCAGTTGCCCAGCGTCTGCCCGCTGGATTGCCCCGACACCTGCAGCCTCAGCGTCAGTGTCACGGATGGCGAGATCACGGCGGTGCGCGGATCACACGCCAATCCGCTGACCGACGCGGTGATCTGCAACAAGGTGGCGCGCAGTTTTGCAGGCTTCGTGCATGGTCCCAACCGGCTGACCCAGCCGCTGCGCCGCAGCGGCCCGCGCGGCAGCGGCAGCTATGAGCCGATCAGCTGGGAGCAGGCGCTGGACCTGATCCACGCCGGGTTCATGCGCGCAATCACCGCCCACGGCGCGCAATCGGTGCTGCCCTTCAACTACGCAGGCCCCCACGGCGAGCTGGCCGGCGGGTCGATGGACCGGCGGTTTTTCTACCACATGGGCGCAACCCGGCTGAACCGGGGGCCGCTCTGCGGCGGGGTGCGCGGTGGCGCCTATGAGAGCCTGTTCGGCCCCGCTCCCGGCACGCCGCCACAGCAGCTGCTGCATTCGGATCTGGTGCTGGTCTGGGGCAATAACATTACGGTTTCCAACCTGCATATGGCGCCACTGCTGAAACAAGCCCGCGCCAAGGGCACACGGCTGGTGGTGATCGACCCCAAACGCACCAAGATTGCCGAACACTGCGACCTGCATCTGCAACCGGTGCCGGGCACCGATGTGGTGCTGGCGATGGCACTGGCGGCTGAGCTGGAGCGGCGCGGCGCGCTGGACCATGAGTTTATCGCCCAGTGGACCACCGGATCAGAACCATACCTGCTGGCTGCCCGCAGCTATACCCCCGATCAGGTGGCCGAGGTCTGCGGCATCCCGCTGGCGCAGTTCCACCAGCTGGCGGATTGGATCGCACAGGCCCGCTGCATGTCCACCTCGCTTGGCAACGGGATCGAACGCGGACGCTCAGGCGGCTCCGGCCTGCGTGCGGCCATGGCGCTCCAGGCGCTGACCGGCCATCACGGGCGGCTGGGCGCCGGGGTGCTGGCCAAACCCGGCCTCGCCGCCCCCAAAACACAGGACCGCTTGCAGGCCAGCCACCTGATCGACCCGGACACACGGGTGTTCAACATCGTCGATGTGGCGCGCAAACTGTTGGACCAGAACATGCGCATCCCGGTCAAGGCGGTGATGATCTACAATCACAACCCGGTCGCCACCCACCCCGATCAGGCCCGCCTGATCGAAGCGCTCAGTCAGGAGGATATCTTTATCGCGGGCTGCGATGTGGCGATGACCGATTCCATGCGGATGTGCGATGTGATCCTGCCCGCCGCCAGCCATTTTGAATATGACGATGTCTATGGTGCTTACGGCCAGAACTTCATCCAGCGTGCCGCGCCGGTCATTCCGCTGGTGGGCGACAGCCTGCCCAATACCGAGATTTTCCGCCGTCTGGCCGCGCGGTTCGGCTATGACGACCCGCTGTTTCAGGCCAGCGATGCCGAGCTGATGGATCAGGCGCTGGACGGCAATCATCCACAGCTTCAGGGCCACCGCCCCAGTGAAATCCCCCTCGACCGGGCGCTGGAAATCACCGCCGCCGAGGGCGCCGCACCAATCCTCTGTGATACGATTGCGCCGGCCACCGCCTCGGGCAAGATTGAGCTGTTCAGCGAGGACTACGAGACCCGCTACGGCTTTGGCGTGCCGCGCTATGATCCGGTGCCGCGCAGCGCCCCCTTTGTGCTGATCACGCCGTCCTCTGCGAAACGCACCAATGCCACCTTTGGCGATCAGCCACCCTCAGATGGGGCCGAACTGGTCGAAATGCACCCAAAGGATGCCGCCAGCCGTGAGCTGACCGATGGCGATCTGCTGGAGGTCTTCAACGATCGGGCCACCGTCACCCTGCGGCTGAAAATCAGCGATGCCACCCGTCCCGGCGTGCTCTACAGCCCCAAGGGCACCTGGCGCGCCAGCAGCGCCACGGGTCTGACCGTGAACGCGCTGATCCCCGCCGATATCCGCACCGATACCGAGGATGGCGCCTGCTATAACGAGACCTTTGTGGACCTGCGCCGCGCTGCCAGCTGACCACGCGACAAAGCTCGCAAAACCAGTTCCCACCCAGGCGCAACTTGTCCTAGGGTGGGTCCATGATCGCGCGGTTCTGTCTTGTCCTGGGGTGCCTTGCCCTGCTGTCCTGCGGGCGTCCGCTGTCCGAAGGCGAGCAGCAGTTCCTCAGCCGTATTCACGGGCCCGAACTGGATATGAACCGCCTGCGCATCGTCAAGGGCGCGCCGCTCTCGCAGGTCACATTTCGCCGCAAGCCACGCCCCCGCGTGACCTGCCGCGAACGCATCCTGCCGCCCGTAAAAGATGAGATCGTCACCTCTTCCCCCGCCGCACTGGCGCTGTTCAACCGCATCTTCTTCGTGCGCGACTGGTATATCGACGACTACATGCCCGCCTACCCCAAGCGGCTCTATCTGGTGGAGGCGATGCTGCTGGCCCATGAGGCGACCCATGTCTGGCAATGGCAGCAACGCGCCAAGACCGGCTATCACCCGCTGCGCGCCGCCGCCGAACACCGCGCGACGGATGATCCCTATCTGTTTGATCTGAAAGGCGACGACCGCTTCATCGACTTTGCCTATGAACAGCAGGGCGCGATTGTCGAAGAATACGTCTGCTGCCGTGCGCTGGACCCAACCGGCGCGCGCACCAAGCGGCTGCATGGAATGCTGAAGGCGGCGATGCCCGTCTCAGACCTGCCGCAAAGCCGCGAAAGCGATGTCTACCTGCCCTGGAAAGGCGCCGAGCTGGGCGGTATCTGCGCCTGACCGATGCGGCTCAGAGCCCCGGATGGAGCTGCCCGCCGTCCAACCGCACCACCCGGTCCATGCGCTCTGCCAGCTCCAGATTATGGGTGGCAATCAGCGCCGCCATGCCGGTCTCGGCCACCAGCTCCATCAGCACCGCAAAGACCTGATCGGCGGTAGCAGGATCGAGGTTGCCTGTCGGCTCATCCGCCAGAAGCAGACGCGGCCCGTTGGCCAGCGCCCGGCAAAACGCCACCCGCTGCTGCTCGCCGCCCGACATCGCCGCAGGGCGATGCCCGGCGCGGTCGCTCAGCCCGACCCGCGCCAGCAGATCCTGCGCCCGCGCCTCTGCCTTGGCCTGACTGATGCCATTGGCCAGCTGCGGCAACACGATGTTTTCCAGCGCGGTGAACTCCGCCAGCAGATGATGGAACTGGTAGACAAACCCCACATCCTGCCGCCGCACCGCCGTACGCCGCCGCTCGGATTTGCCGGTCAGATCCTGCCCGCCAATCCGCACCGTGCCGCGATCGGGCGTGTCCAGCAGGCCGGCCGTATGCAGCAGGGTGGATTTGCCGGCACCAGAGGGCGCCACCAGCGCCACGATTTCTCCGGGCTTCACCGTCAGATCAATGCCAGTCAGCACATCCACCTGCGTTGGCAGGCCGTGGTTGTAGGATTTGCCGACCTGGCTCAGCTGCAATACGGCAGATTGCGCGCCTGTCTGCGTTTCGGGGTTATTCATAGCGCAGCGCCTCCACCGGGTTCATCCGCGCCGCGCGCCGGGCCGGGAAAACGGTGATGACAAAGGACAAGGTCAGCGACAGCGCCACCGCCGACAGCACATCCGCCAGCCGCAGCTCGGCGGGCAGCGCATAGATGCCCCGGATCGCCGGATCCCAGACCCCGCCCCCCATCACATAGTTCACAAAGGAGAAAATCGGATCAATGTAGATCGCGAATAGACAGCCCAGAATGACCCCAAGCACAGTGCCGATCACGCCGGTGCAGGCCCCACAGAGAAAAAACACCCGCATCACCGACCCTTCGCTGAGGCCGATGGTGCGCAGGATGCCGATATCGCGGCCCTTGTTCTTGACCAGCATGATCAGCCCGGAGACGATATTCATCGTGGCAATCAGCACCAGGATCGACAGGATGATGAACATCACATTGTCCTCGACCTCCAGCGCGCGCAGGAAGCCACCCGAGGCATCGCGCCAGGTCCAGACCCCGATACCCGGGGCAACCTCATCCCCGGCCTGCAACAGCGGCAGCACCATGCGATCGACGGTTTCGGGATCCTCCACCATCACCTCGATCTCATCGGCAAAGCCTTCGCGGTTGAAATAGCTCTGCGCCTCGGCAAAAGGCATGTAAAGCCGGGTGCGGTCGATGTCATAGCGCCCGGCGGTGAAGATATAGACCACCTCATAGGCATTGACGCGCGGGCTGGTGCCAAAGGCGGTCTTGACCCCATCGGGGGAAATCAGCTTGATCCGGTCGCCGACGCTCACGCCCAGTTCACGGGCCACGCCAGATCCCAGCGCCACGCCTTCGTCAAACCGCGACAGGTCACCAATCGCCGCCTCGCTCTGGGCAATCCCCGGCAGGCTGGCGATATTGGCCGCAGAGATGCCAAAGACCTCAACCCCGGCGCTGCGCTGGCGTAGGCTTGCCATCACCTGCCCTTTGATCAGCGGCGCGCTGCGGATCACACCCGGCACCGCGGCGGCGGCCTCGGCCAGGGCGTCATACTCTGTCAGCTTGCGGTCCAGCTGGCCCTGTTCGGTCACCGTGCCATGTGAATAGAGCGTCACATGCGCATTGGCCCCCAGAATGGTGCCGACAAATTCCGAGCGGAACCCGGTGCGCACCGCCAATGTGGCAATCAGCGCAAAGACGGCAAGCGCAATGCCGATGAGGCTGATCCAGGTCATCACACTGACGCCCCCTTCGGCCCGGCGCGCCCGCAGATAACGCCAGGCGATCAGCCATTCAAAACGGGAAAACGGGAGTGGTGTGGCCATAATGATCCTGCCGGGCAAAGTTCAGCGCAACCTGTGCTGCCCACGGCCCGAGGTCAAGATCTGGTTTCCGCCCCGGCAGCATTCCCCGGCGATGACACCAATCCACCGCCATCGGCCGGGCGCTGGTTTTTTTGGCAAAATTCCAGGCCCAGACGCAAACGGTCCGCACCAATGGGGCGCGGACCGTGCTGATCGTTCCATAAGGGCGTGTCGCGGGCTATGCGCCGCTTCAGAAGCCCCGGCCGGTCTGGTGGTTGGCATAGATCTCCACGATCTTCTGCACTGCCGCCTCGGGCGAGAGTTCCTCGCTTTCGCCGCTCCGGCGCGAGGTGAGTTCGACCACGCCGTTTTTCAGACCACGCGGGCCGACGGTGATGCGCCAGGGCAGACCGATCAGGTCCATGGTGGCGAATTTACCGCCTGCCCGTTCCTTGCGATCATCATAGAGCGGCTCCAGCCCGACAGCTGTCAGCGCGTCATAAAGGCTCTCGCAGGCGGCGTCGGCTTCTTCGTCGCCCTGTTTGAGGTTCACGATCCCGCAGTGGAACGGCGTCACACCTTCGGGCCAGATGATGCCCTTTTCGTCGTGGCTGGCCTCGATGATGGCGCCAAGGAGACGCGAAACGCCGATCCCGTGCGAGCCCATGTGGACCGGCGACTGCTTGCCATCGGGGCCTTGCACATTGGCACCCATCGCTTCGGAATATTTGGTACCAAAGTAGAAGATCTGGCCAACCTCGATCCCGCGCGCCACCCGGCGACGGTCTTCCGGCACCTCGTTGAACAGCGCCTCGTCATGGGTTTCATCGGTGCGGGCATATTTCGAGGTAAACTCCTCCAGCACACCCTGACACTGCTCGACGCTGTCGTAATCAATTTCGCGATCGCCAAAGGTCAGATCGGTGACTGCGCTGTCATAGAACACCTCGCTCTCGCCGGTCTCGGCCAGAACCAGGAATTCATGGGTATAATCGCCGCCAATCGGCCCGCCATCGGCGCGCATCGGGATCGCCTGAAGCCCCATACGCTCGTAGCTGCGCAGATAGCTGACTAGATGACGGTTATAGGCGTGCAGCGCGTCCTCTTTGGTCAGGTCGAAGTTATAGCCGTCCTTCATGTAGAATTCACGGCCCCGCATGACGCCAAACCGCGGGCGGATCTCGTCGCGGAATTTCCACTGGATGTGGTAGAGCGTCAGCGGCAGATCCTTGTAGCTGCCGACATGGCTGCGGAAGATATCGGTGATCAGCTCTTCGTTGGTGGGACCATAGAGCATGTCGCGGCCATGGCGATCGGAGATCCGCAGCATTTCCTGACCATAGTCATCATAGCGCCCCGATTCCTTCCACAGATCCGCCGATTGCAGCGTCGGCATCAGCATCGGGATATGACCCGCGCGCATCTGCTCTTCATGGACGATGGTTTCGATCTTCTTCAGCACCTTGAAGCCCAAGGGCAGCCAGGAATAGATCCCGGCAGAGGACTGCTTGATCATGCCGGCGCGCAGCATGTAGCGGTGGCTGACGATCTGGGCTTCGGAGGGGGTCTCCTTCAGCACGGGAAGAAAATAGCGGGACAGGCGCATGGCGGTCTCATTTATCAATCTGGGTTCGCAAGCGGTCTAAGCCATCGACGCGCCTCAGGCAATCGTGCTTTGCGTTTCGGCACATGGCTGACCGGGCGAATGACCTGACCGCCCCCCCTGCGGGAACCGGTGGCCGGTCATTGGGGTTGCATCGACGGGGCGCATGGGCGAAGACTTCTGCCCAAACAGGCCCCTAGGATCAGGCTGAGAGCAGGACGCAACACATGGCACTTCCGGCACAGAAGCAATTGAAATACTGGGGCATTGCCGCCGTGGTCTTTGCGGTGACCATGTGGGCACTGGGCGATGTCCTGCTGCCGTTTGTCCTGGGCGCCGCGATTGCCTATCTCCTTGATCCGATTGCCGACCGGCTGGAAGCGGCGGGGCTCAGCCGCACGGCGGCCACCGCAACCATCACCGTTGCGGCGGTACTGCTGTTCGTGGTGCTGTTGCTGGTGGTGGTGCCGACGCTGATCTACCAGATGATCGACCTCGCGCAGGTGCTGCCGGAGGCCTTCAAGAACCTGCGCGACTTTGCCCAGAAACAGGCCCCGTCCCTGTTTGACGAGGGCAGCCGTGCCCAGCAGACCATCGTGTCCATTGCCCAGACCCTGCAAAGCAAGGCGATCAGCGTGCTGGAGGGCGTTGTCGGCTCCGCGGTTTCGCTGGTCAACGTCATGGTGCTGTTTGTGATTGTTCCGGTGGTCGCGGTCTATTTTCTGGTCGATTGGGATCGCATGGTTGCGCGGATCGACGAGCTGCTGCCGCGCGATCACGCCCCCACCATCCGCGAGCTGGCCGCGCGCATCGACAAGGTGCTGGCCTCCTTTATCCGCGGCATGGGGACGGTCTGCCTGATTCTCGGCACCTATTACGCGGTGGCGCTGATGCTGGTGGGGCTGAACTTCGGTCTTGCGGTGGGGTTCATCGCCGGTCTGGTCACCTTTATCCCCTATCTCGGCGCCCTGATCGGCGGCGCGCTGGCCATCGGGCTGGCGCTGTTCCAGTTCTGGGGCGACTGGTGGTCGATCGGCATGGTCGCAGGCATTTTCGTGATCGGTCAGGTGGTTGAGGGCAATCTGCTCACCCCCAAGCTGGTTGGCAATTCGGTTGGGCTGCATCCGGTCTGGCTGCTGCTGGCGCTGTCGGTCTTTGGCGCGCTGTTCGGCTTTGTCGGCATGTTGATCGCGGTGCCGGTTGCCGCCGCACTCGGGGTGATTGCGCGGTTCCTGGTTGAGCGCTATCTGGACAGTCGCCTGTACCAGGGCAAAGCCTTTCACGACGCGGACTGAACCTGACCCATGGCACAACAGCTGAGCTTTGACCTCCCGGCGAAACCGGCGCTTGGACGGGACGATTTCTTTGTCGCGCCCTCCAATGCGATGGCGGTGGCGATGCTGGATCCCGCCTTTGCCTGGCCCGGCGGCAAGCTGGTGCTGAGCGGGCCGAAACGCTCCGGCAAGACCCATCTGGTGCATGTCTGGGCCAGCAACTCCGGCGCGCGCATCCTGCCCGCCTGGCAGCTGACCAAGGCGGATGTGCCGCATCTGGCTGACGGCCCGATCGCCATCGAGGACGTGCCGGATATTGCCGATAACGCCGAGGCGCAGGATGCCCTGTTTCACCTGCATAATCTGGTTCTGGCCAATGGCCATGCGCTGATGCTGACCGGGCGGGCCGCACCGCATCTGTGGGCGATGTCGCTGCCCGATCTGCAAAGCAGGGTCGAAGGCGCGACCCATGCCCAGCTGCAACCGCCGGATGACGCGCTGCTGTCGGTGGTGCTGGCAAAACTGTTCAACGACCGGCAGATCACCCCGAAACCCGATGTGATCCCCTATCTGGTGGCGCATATGGACCGCTCCTTTGCCGCGGCCTCGCAGATCGTCGAGGAGCTGGACCGCCTGTCCCTCGCCGAAGGGCGGATGGTGTCGCGGGTGCTGGCGGTCGAGCTGATGTCGGACCGCCCTGCCCGAACCGCGCGCAGCCCGTCGCGGCCTGCGGAGAAACCAGCCGCCACCGCATCAGCCGATGCCGCAGACAGGTCCGGCGCTGCCGCAGCCTGCGATTGACCCGGCTTTGCCGATCCCCCATCCTGACGACACGTAACGGAGCCAACATGCACGTGACACCGGAGCCTGCCACCGCCGATTGGGGGCCTTTTGGCCGACCCTTGTTTGACGATCCGGGCGCCCGCGCCCTGTCACGGGTGGGCGTGGTGGATGTCGGCTCCAACTCGGTGCGGATGGTGATCTTTGACGGGGCCGCCCGTAGCCCCGCCTATTTCTACAACGAAAAAATCATGTGTGCCCTGGGCGCTGGCCTGTCGGAGACCGGGCGGCTGAACCCGGAGGGGCGCATCCGCGCCCTGTCGGCGCTGCGCCGGTTCCAGCATCTGGCCGCGGGCATGGACATGCCGCCGCTGTCGGTGGTGGCCACTGCGGCGGTGCGCGATGCCAGCGACGGGCAGGATTTCTGCGACGAGGTGCTGCGCGAAACCGGGCTGAAGATCTGGGTCATCGACGGTCAGGAAGAGGCGCGCCTGTCTGCGCAGGGCGTGCTGCTGGGCTGGCCCGGATCCTATGGTCTGGTCTGCGATATCGGTGGCTCCTCCATGGAGCTGGCAGAAATCCATGACGGTGAGGTCGGCAAACGGGTGACCTCCTCACTCGGCCCGCTGAAACTGCGCGACGTTGCGGGAGGCCGGCGTGGCCGCAAGGCGCATATCACCGAGGTGATGGAGGGCCTGCGCAGCGAGATGGGCCAGCAGAACGACCGGCTGTTTCTGGTCGGCGGCAGCTGGCGGGCGATTGCGCGGATCGACATGGCGCGGCGCGGCTACCCGCTGCGGGTCCTGCATGAATACCGCATGAGCGCCCAATCCGTGCGCGAGACCCTGCGCTATATCGAGACCCAGGACCTGGAAGAGCTGCGCGCCGAATGCGGTGTTTCCAGCGCCCGGATGTCGCTGGTGCCCTATGCCGCCGATGTGCTGTCGCGGCTGGTCAAGACCTTTCGGCCCAAGGATATCGCCGTCTCCAGCTATGGCATCCGCGAGGGGCTCCTCTATGAGCAGATGCCCCAGCGCCTGCGCGACCGCGATCCGCTGATCGAAGCCAGCCGCTTTGCCGAGCAGAAGGATGCCCGCATCCCCGGTTTTGGCCGCACGCTGTATGAATTCGTCTCGCCGCTGTTCAGATCCTCCGACCATGCCAAGACCCGGCTGGTGAAAGCCGCCTGCCTGCTGCATGACGTCAGCTGGCGCGCCCATCCCGACTATCGCGCCGAGGTCTGTTTCGACAACGCCACACGGGCCAATCTGGGCGGGCTGAAACACTCCGAACGGATCTTTCTCGGCCTTGCGCTGCTGCACCGCTATCGCAACAAGCGGCAGGGGACGGCGTTTGAATATCTCTATGATCTTCTGGACGAGCGCGGCAAGAAAGAGGCCGAGATCCTGGGCAAGGCGATGCGGTTCGGCGCCATGCTGATGGTCAGCAAGGATGGCGACATCGGCAAGCTGGTCTGGCAACCGCGCAAGAAACACCTGCTGCTGGAACTGCCGGCCGAGGCGGAGCCGCTGTTTGGCGAGGTTGCCGAAGCACGGCTAAGTTCCCTTGCCCGGTCGCTGGAGGCAGAGGTACGGGTGAAGATCCGCAAGTAACCGCTGGCCTGCCCCGCATCGGGTCAGACCCTCCCTTGCCGCTCTGGGCCGATCCTCAGCGCGTCACAGGTCGGTTGTGCCTTCGGGCAGATCGGTGTCCGGGCTGGCCTGCGGGGATCCACCCGGCGGCACGTCTGGAGCGTCCTGCGGCTTGCGGCGAATGATGATATCGCCATTGGGCAGGATTTCGGGACGTTCATAAACGCTCCAGTCCTCGACCTTGCCCGCAATCTCGGCCAGTGCAGGCCCCATCTCCGACAGGAACCCTTGCAGGCTTGGCCCGAATTCATCCGCCAGCGCCTGAAGATCGTCAAGCGCGGGCGCCATTTCCTGACGCAGCCCCTCCCAGAACAGCTCTGCCCCGCGCTGCATCAGGCTGCTGCCTTCGTCCTCTGGCGCGGGTGCGGTTTCGGCAGCCACCGGCGCTGTCAGCGGCAGCACCAGCAGCCCCGCAAGCGCAAGGCCGCGCATCGACTGAGGCGTCATTCGGAACCTAGGCATCATGTCATTGCCCCCTTTAGGGTTGGACGGGATTGCTTGCCGTCAATATAGGCGAAACACGCCAGGATTGAAGTGGCGACCACCACCGGCGGCGTCGCGCAGCCCCCGGTGCCGCCGGTGAACCTTTGAGGGCCTTCACCCAAGATCGAGATCAAGGCTGACTGGAAAGTGATCGGAGGCCGCCAGCAGCGCCTCGCGCAGATCGATATCCTCATAACAGGCGGCATCCTCGAACGGGTGCCAGATCCGCCAGCTCTGCGCCGATTGGCGCAGCCCGGAGGAGACCATGACATAATCCAGCAAGGCACTGAAATAGCGTTTGTTTGCCTTGTCATAAAAGCGTGCCGTGGTGGGCATTACCCGCAGCCGGGGTTGCAGCAGGCTCTGGGCGTTCGGATCATAGAGATCGCTCTCCATCACAATCTCGACCGAGGAGCGATTGAACAGCTGCTCATAGTCGTCAAGCCCCGGCCCGTCATTGAGATCGCCCATCACGATGACATCCCGCCCCTCGGCCAGAAGCTGCTCAACCCGGCGGCGCAGCCAGATCGCCTGTGCCAGCTGTTTGCGCCGGTTGGCAATCGAAAGGCTGACCGCGTGCCCTTCGGAGCGCGCGCCATGGGGCGCTTTCGATTTCAGATGCGCGCCGATCAGCGCCACCTCGCGCCCGCCGTTTGTGGTCAGGGTCAGCTCCAGCGGCGGTTTGGAAAACCGCACCGCATCCTTTTTGGCATCAATATCCAGATCAATGTGAAAGACACCGTCGAAACGCGGTGCCTCGGTGGTTTCCGCCGGTGTATGGGCCACCCGCAGCACCTGCGGATCGTAGAGAAAGGCAATTTCCTGCTGGGTGTCATTGGCAAAACCGATCAGCGCGTCGGTGCTGCGCAGCCCCGCCTCTCGCGCGAAATGTTCCAGCGCGCGCACGGTCTGGCGGCGACCATTGGTATCCGGGGCCTCGATCACCATGATGCCATCGGCATCGAGGCGTTGAAACACCCGCGCCAGCGCGCGTGTCTGACTGCTGCGATCCACCCCGTAGCGGCCCGAACTGCCAGCGTCCATCAGCAGGCGGTCCCCGGCGTCAAACAGCGAGGAGAACCATTCGACGTTATAGGTGACGAGCCGCATGGGCCGCACATCCGTTGATTTCATCCCAGGCGCGGTTGATGTCGATCATCCGCTTTTCCGCCAGCCGCACCGCCTCTTCGGGGACGCCACGGGCCATCATCGCATCCGGGTGGGTCTCTCGCACCAGCTTGCGCCAATGTTTGCGGATCTCCTCGCGCGGCATCTCTGGGGTCACCCCCAGCACCGTGTAGGGATCGCGCGGCGCATCGGCAACAAACCGCGCCCTCAGCGCCATGAACTGCTGCTCGCTCTGACCGAAGATGCGGCTGACCTCGGACAGGAATTCGTTTTCGCCGGGATGATAAAACCCATCCGCCATGGCGATGTGAAACAGTCCTTCCATCAGATCGCACAGCGTCTGCGGGTCATTGGCAAACATCTTCTGGATCCGCGCGGCATAGTCCTGATAGCCCGCAACATCGGTCCGGGCGAGATCAAACACCCGCGCAGCACCTGCCTCATCCTCCGCCGCGATCTGGAACACCTCGCGAAAGGCGGTGACCTCGTCGCGGGTGACCTGCCCGTCCGCCTTGGCCATTTTGGCACCAAGCGCAATCACCGCGATGGCAAAGGCAACGGTGCGTTCCGGTGGCGCGCGCAGGCTGTCGAAGACATCGCTGAGGCTCTGGCCAGAGGCCAGCGCAGCGAGCGCTTCGGTGATGCGGGTCCAAAGTGACATATGGCCAGCCTAGCCTGCTTTGGCCGGACTGTCAGCGGGGCCAACCCCTTTGGGAGAGAGAATTTTCTGCATCAGCACCAGATCCAGCCACTGGCCCCATTTGTAGCCGACCTCCGGCATCCGTCCGACCTCGACAAATCCCATGGCCGCGTGAAAGCCAAGTCCGCCTGCATTGAGCGCGCTGATGCCTGCGACCAGCACGTGGATGCCGTCCCGGCGCGCGACCTCCTCGATGGCGGCGATCAGCGCCCGGCCGGTGCCCCGGCCACGGGCCGCTTCGGTGAGGTAAATCGCATGTTCAGCGGTGCGGGCATAGCCGGGACCGGTGCGAAACCCGCCAAGGCTGATGTAGCCAAGGATCTGGCCCGCCTCCTCGGCCACCTGCACATAGGTGCCTTTCTCGGCGATCTCATCGCTGACCTGCGCGCCGGTCTTTTCCGCCGTGGTGAAGGTGATCAGCGTGTCGCGGATGATCTGGTTGGTGATCGCGGCGATTGCCTCTGCATCCGCTGCGGTGGCCGCCCGGACGATCATCGCAGCACCCGGCGCCCGTGGGGCGTGTCGAACTCAGCCTCGAAGGCGGCAGGGCCGCTGTGGATCTCGACCCGAGGATCATCAAACGGCAGCGCCTGCGCCAGTGCTGTGCTGTCCGGGTGCGACAGATGCAGGCGGCGCAGGGTGCAGCCCTGCGGGACCAGCGCGGCGGCGGGATGGGGGCTGTGCCATTGCATCAAGGCCGGGAACATATTGTCGAACGGCAGGATGCCATCAGCCGGCACCGCCATCTGCCAGCTGAGATCACCCCGTTGCAGATCGACAATCTCGCCCGTGCCCTCCGGGGCTGCCGCCAGCGCAGCCGTGAGATCGGCGCAGCGGCAGATCCAGTTGGTGATCCGTGCGGGGCCGTGGCGGCGGTCCAGATCGAACCAGCGCGGGCTGCGCTGCGGTGTGGCGGCGGGGTCGATGGCAATGGCCTCGAGATAGAGGCCATCAGCAAGCCCAAGAAGCCGGTTGTGGGTGCCAAAGACCGCATGGCTGCCGCCCGGCTGCATCGGCACGCCGAGGCTCTCCTCCACATGGGCAACCGCCTCTTCCAGTGTCGCGGCCGAAACGGCCAGATGATCGAGTTCCATGACATGCTCCCCGCTGATGGCGGCGAGACTAGCCACCCGCCGCCGGGGTGCAAGCGGCAATGTTGGAACCACGTGCGGGCGCCCCCAACACTGGCGATGTGACGGCAGGTGGCTGCCCAACATCCGGGCACAGATACATCCGGGCACAGATAGGAGGCAGCAGCTCTCCCGCCCGTCGGCGGCGGCGTCACAGACGCCCCCGCTCCCGTTGGGCATGGCATCGCGCATCGCGCGATGTCGGCAGCCAGCCGGACAGGCTGGCTGCCGCGCCCAAGGCCGCAAGGGGGGATTTGCCCATCTGGCAAAGGCCCCCGCGGGCGCGGGAGCGCTTATGAGCATGGGCAAGGCGGTCAGGCCGCAGCGCCGCCCTTGCCGGGCCGCAAATGCCGGCGGACCTGATCAGCCGCGCCGGTTACCCACCCTGGCGGATCAGCTTCAGGATGTCCTGCGCCGCTTCGGGAATATTGGTGCCGGGGCCAAAGATCGCCTTGACGCCATTGTCATAGAGGAACTGGTAATCCTGCTGCGGGATCACCCCGCCACAGATCACGATGATATCCTCGGCGCCCTGCGCCTTCAGCTCCTGCACCAGCTGCGGGGCCAGCGTCTTGTGCCCTGCGGCCTGCGACGAAATCCCGACCACATGGACGTCATTGTCGATGGCGTCCTGCGCGGCCTCTTCCGGGGTCTGGAACAGCGGGCCGACGTCAACGTCAAAGCCGATATCGGCAAAGGCGGTGGCGATCACCTTGGCCCCCCGGTCGTGACCGTCCTGCCCCATCTTGACCACCAGAAGACGCGGGCGACGGCCCTCTGCCTCGGCAAAGTCTTCGATGGATTTCTGAATGGCGGCAAAGCCTTCGTCGCCCTCATAGGCGGCGCCATAGACACCGGCCAGGGTCTTGACCTCGGCGCTGTGACGGCCGAATTCCTTTTCCATTGCCATGGAGATCTCTCCGACTGAGGCCCGCGCGCGGGCGGCTTCGACGGCGGCGGCCAGAAGGTTGCCACCTTCCTTTGCGACGCGGGTCAGATTGTCCAGCGCGGCCTCGCAGGCGGCGCTGTCGCGGCTGGCGCGGATCTGTTCCAGCCGGGCGATCTGGCTGTCGCGCACCTTGACGTTGTCGACATCCAGAATGTCGATCGGATCTTCCTTTTCCTTGCGGTATTTGTTGACCCCGACGATCACCTCTTCGCCCCGGTCGATCATCGCCTGACGACGGGCCGCGCTTTCCTCGATGCGCAGTTTCGGCATGCCGGAGGCCACGGCCTTGGTCATGCCGCCCATCTCCTCGACCTCTTCCATCAGCGCCCAGGCTTTCTCGATCAGCTCATTGGTGAGGCTTTCGACATAGTAGGAGCCAGCCAGCGGATCGACCACATTGGTGACGCCGGTTTCCTCCTGCAGCACCAGCTGGGTGTTGCGGGCGATGCGGGCAGAGAAATCGGTGGGCAGCGCGATGGCTTCGTCCAGCGCGTTGGTGTGCAGCGACTGCGTGCCGCCAAGCACCGCCGACATCGCCTCATAGGCGGTGCGGATCACGTTGTTGTAGGGGTCCTGCTCCTGCAAGGACACGCCCGAGGTCTGGCAATGGGTGCGCAGCATCTTGGAGCGGTCGGATTTGGCGCCAAAGTCGGTCATCACCCGGTGCCAGAGCGTGCGGGCGGCGCGCAGTTTGGCGATTTCCATGAAGAAATTCATGCCAATCGCAAAGAAGAAGCTCAGGCGGCCTGCGAATTTGTCGACATCCATGCCTGCCTCAATCGCGGCGCGGACATATTCGCGACCGTCCGCCAGCGTATAGGCCAGCTCCTGCACAAGATTGGCGCCGGCTTCCTGCATGTGATAGCCGGAAATGGAGATGGAATTGAATTTCGGCATCTCGTTCGAGGTATATTCGATGATGTCCGAGATGATCCGCATCGAGGGTTCCGGCGGATAGATATAGGTGTTGCGGACCATGAACTCCTTCAGGATATCGTTCTGAATGGTGCCTGCCAGCAGCGCCTTGTCATGGCCCTGCTCTTCGCCCGCGACGATAAAGCTGGCCAGGATCGGGATCACTGCGCCGTTCATCGTCATCGAGACCGAGACCTGATCCAGCGGGATGCCATCAAACAGGATTTTCATATCCTCAACGCTGTCGATGGCCACACCGGCCTTGCCGACATCGCCCATCACGCGGGGGTGGTCGCTGTCATAGCCGCGGTGGGTGGCAAGGTCGAAGGCCACCGAAACGCCCTGCTGCCCGGCCGCGAGGTTGCGGCGGTAGAAAGCGTTGGATTCCTCAGCCGTGGAGAAGCCCGCATATTGGCGGATGGTCCAGGGGCGACCTGCGTACATCGTGGCCTTCACGCCCCGGGTAAAGGGGCCAAAGCCGGGCAGCGTGCCCATATGAGGCAGATCCTTGCTGTCGGCCTCAGTATAAAGCGGTTTTACATCAATGCCTTCCAGCGTATTCCAGGTCAGCGCGTCCAGCGGGCGTCCGCGCAGCTCTTTTTCAGCCAGAGCCCGCCAATCGTCGGTTTTGGTCGTCATCGGAAGTTCCTCTTGTCAGGTCGTATGAGGGCGGGTTCGAGCCCACCGCATGTTTGTCAGGGTCACGCATCAGCTCTGCCAGACCGTCCGCGCCGCCTTGCAGCCACATCAGATCATCGGCGTAGCGCTCGCGCAGCGCTGCGGATTGAATGTCGGAAAACGGGGTCCAGCGGCCCTCGCCGCGCGGCAGGTCGCGGGCGACGGCTGCCGACAGGCGATGCCGCAGAGTCGGCAGCCCGTCTGAGCGGTTGAGACGATCCGAACAGGTGAACCGCGCCAGCCGCGTCCCGGTCAGCAGCGCCATCTGCACCTCTGGCCGGTCGCCATAGGTTTCATAGGGCAGCACCCGGATGCGGGCATTGGGCATGGCGCAGGCAATATCGGTGATCACATCGCGCCAGCTGCGCGGATGGGCGGCGATCCGCCCCAGCAGCGCGGCCGAGGGCAACGGGTGGCCATTGGTCACCATCCGGGTCAGCAGCGAGGTCCAGAACCGCTCCGGGCTGCGCAGGTTCAGCATCACATCGCGCACCTGCCCGTCAAAGGCGGCATCGAACCGCGCCATACGCACGCCGATGCTGCCATATAGCTGGCTCTGTTGCAGCAGGTCATTGGGACTGCCCATCATATTGGCGTCGCTGATCAGCAGCCGCGTGCTGCCGCTGGCGGCCTCGGTCGCGAGGCGCAGGCGCAGACGACCACGGGCGCGGGTTGCCAGGTCACGGCCCGTCACCGGGGCCGGGCCGGGATGGATGCCGTGGAACAGCCCGTCGCGGGTCTGGGCCGGTCCCCAGACCGCCAGCCCGTCACGGCGCAGCGCCGTTTCATGATGGGCAAGAAAGCCCTGAAAATATCCCGTAGCGCAGCGATGTGCGCCGATGTGCAGCATGATATCCATAGCCGGTCCCTTCCCGTTGGTGGCGCCGCGCGAGGCGGACAGCCCGGTTTGCAGAGGCCGGGAGGATGACATGGGCAGGCTGACAATAGGGTTAACAGCGGCTTTGGCCCCGAAGTGCGGGGTGGATTTTTTTGCCCGGCAAGCCGGATTGCCCATCGCAATTGGCGGGGCGGAGCATATATTCATCGCTACAGGAGAGCCGATGAAACAGTTGTTTGTCTTTGGAAAAACCCGATTTTGGCCCGCAGTCCCAGCTGCGGGCGCCGCGTTGGCGCTGCTGCTGGCGCTGCCCGGCCCGGCCATGGCGCAGGAGCCTGCAACAACCGAGGCCGCAGATGGCGCGCGCGGTGAGACCGCAACGATGATGGTCGAAGGCACCGATCCCGCCAGCGCCGCGCAGGAGCTGCCGCAGACCGCAGAAAACCTGGCGCAGGATCCGATCACCCAGCTGATCCGCGCCGGTGACAGCGTCGATCTGGACAGTCTCCTGTGGGTATACCGCCCCATCGTGGTCTTTGCCGACAGCCCTGCCGATCCGCGGTTCCACGAGCAGATGGAGCGGCTGACCGACGGCGCCGAGGCGCTGCTGGATCGCGATGTCATCGTGCTGACCGATACCGATCCAAGCGTGACGTCTGCGCTGCGCAAAACACTGCGGCCGCGCGGGTTCATGCTGGTTCTGATCGGCAAGGACGGCGGCGTCAAACTGCGCAAGCCGCAGCCCTGGACCGTGCGCGAGCTGAGCCGGACGATCGACAAATTTCCCGACCGGCTGCGCGAGGTGAAGGAACGGCGCGGCAGCTGAGCCGCCGCCGATGCACCGTGCCCCGCACCCGCGCGATGAAACGCGCCGTGATCCGGGGCCGCGTCCCGCAGCGGCTGGGTGGCAGATCGCAGGCCCATCACACCGCCCCGCCCTGCGCGTAGAACAGACGCCTGTTGGTGCGGTCCACCACCGCCATGAACCGGGCGCGTGGCTCAAAGATCAACACCGATGTCGGATCGAGCAGCGCGATCAGATAGGCGCGGCTCACCTCCTCCAGCATGCAGTCCTTGCCGACGATCCCGGCGGCAAAGATGCCATTTCCGCGCCCCTGATCCATCGTCATCACCTGAACCGAAACCATATTGGGGGACAGTCCGGGCACCTCAAAGGCGACGGGTTTGTCGTCATCGAGATGACGCAGCCCCGCCCGGACCGACCGTGCCTTGGTCAGCAGCGATGAAATCCGGGTGGCCTTGATTTCGAACACGCCTGCGGCGCAGTTGCGGCGGGAGAAGTAATACTGTGTCTCCCCCAGCTGCACCCAGTCGCCGACGGCGGCACGGGCCGCCGCCTCATCTTGCATGGCACAGCCCGCCAGCCCCGAAAGGACCAGCGCCAGACAGGCGACACGCGCCAGTTTGCGATATGGCTGCACCAACATCATCTGGTGTTATTCGAATTCCATGATCACTTCGTCAACGGCGAGGCTGTCACCGGCGGCGGCGTTGATCATGCTGACGACGCCTTTCCGCTCGGCGCGCAGGATGTTCTCCATCTTCATCGCCTCGATGGTGCAGAGCGCCTGACCTTCCTGAACCTCGTCGCCGACTTCGACCTCCAGTTTCACCACCAGACCCGGCATCGGGCAGAGCAGCAGTTTGGAGGTGTCGGGGGCGACTTTCTCGGGCATCAGCTTGGCCAGTTCCGCCTGTCGTGGCGTGCGCACATGAACCTTCAGATCGGCCCCGCGCGAGCGGATGCGGAACCCGCCGGAGATCTTGCCGACCTTCACCACCAGAGCATCACCGCCAACCGTCAGCCGGGCGAGTTGATCGCCCGGGGTCCAGTCCGAGGTGACGCGCAGGGTGCTGCCATCGTCAAACCGCACGGTGGAGCCGTCGCGGTCAGCGTCGATGATGACGTTGAAATCCATACCCTGAAGCGAGACCACCCAGTCGCTGCCGACCTTGCGTTCGTGGTTGTCCATCCGGCCCGACACGCGGGTGCGGCGGATTTCGGCAACCCGGTGCATGGCGGCAGAGGCGGCGGCAATCTTGCGCAGATCCTGCTCCGGCAGCTCCACCCCGACGAACCCTTCGGGATATTGCTCCTCGATAAAGGCGGTGGTCATGGTGCCCGCGATAAAGATCGGGTGATCCATCACCGCGCTGAGGAACGGCAGGTTGTGACCGATGCCTTCAACCTCGAAGCCGTCAAGCGCATCGCGCATGGCGGCAATCGCCGCCTCGCGTGTCGGCCCCCAGGTGCAGAGCTTGGCGATCATCGGGTCATAATACATCGAGATCTCGCCACCCTCAAAGACGCCGGTGTCATTGCGCACGGCGAGTTCGCCCGCAGGGGCGTCGCCCTGCCATTTGCCGCTGTCATGCAGCGGGCCTGCGGCGACTTCGGCGGGCGGACGATAGCGGGTCAGGCGGCCGATGGAGGGCAGGAAACCCCGATAGGGATCTTCGGCATAGAGGCGGTTCTCGATGGCCCAGCCGTTCAGTTTGACGTCGTTCTGGGTGATCGACAGCGGCTCACCGCCGGCAATGCGGATCATCTGTTCGACCAGATCGACACCGGTGATCAGCTCGGTGACCGGGTGTTCGACCTGAAGGCGAGTGTTCATTTCCAGGAAGTAGAAATTCTTGTCGCCATCGACGATGAATTCCACCGTGCCAGCGGAGGCGTAGCCCACCGCCTTGGCCAGGGCGACGGCCTGTTCGCCCATGGCGCGGCGGGTGTCCTCATCGAGGAAGGGCGACGGCGCCTCTTCGACGACTTTCTGGTTGCGGCGCTGGATCGAGCATTCGCGCTCCCCCAGATAAATGCCATTGCCATGGCCATCGCAGAGCACCTGAATTTCGATATGGCGCGGCTGGGTGACGAATTTCTCGATGAAGATCCGGTCGTCGCCAAAGGAGTTCGCCGCCTCGTTCTTGGAGGATTGGAACCCTTCGCGGGCCTCATCATCGGACCAGGCGATCCGCATCCCCTTGCCACCACCACCGGCAGAGGCCTTGATCATCACCGGATAGCCGATCTCGTTGGAGATTTTCACCGCCTCGTCAGCGTCGGCAATCAGGCCCATGTAGCCGGGCACGGTGGAGACGCCAGCCTCCTGCGCGATCTTCTTCGAGGTGATCTTGTCACCCATGCTTTCGATGGCGCCCACCGGCGGGCCGACAAAGGCGACGCCTTCGGCGGCCAGCGCCTCGGCGAATTTGGCGTTTTCCGACAGGAAGCCATAGCCCGGATGCACCGCCTGCGCACCGGTTGCACGGATTGCCTCCATCACCTTGTCGATGACGATATAGGACTGGTTGGCGGGCGGCGGGCCGATGTGGACAGCTTCATCAGCCATTTCGACATGCAGGGCCTGCTTGTCGGCGTCCGAGTAGATGGCAACGGTCTTGATGCCCATCTTGCGGGCGGTCTTGATGACCCGGCAGGCGATTTCGCCCCGGTTGGCAATCAGGATCTTTTCAAACATTGGCTGTCCCTTGTCTTCGGTGGGTGACGGAGCCCTGCCCCGTCACGGTCTTGGCTTCGTCAGAACACAAAAAAGGCCGCGCCGGAGGGGTCTCCGGGTGCGGCCTTTGTGCGGTGATATATATGTGGCGCGCGGCCACCGCCCCTGCGGCGAGGCGGTCAGACGGCGTTGCTGTCAGGGCATGGCTGCGGCGATACAGGCGCGTGCCTGCGGCGCCACCGGCAGGCCTAGCACTTGCGCGGATTTTCCTTGCAGTAGATGACGTTGGCCGCAGCACCAACAGCGGCACCTGTGACCAGGTTGCCGTTGAGCAGCGCCGAGCCGACGGCACCGGCACCGGCACCGTAAACAACCTGTTCGCCGGTGGTGTCGCCACAGGCCGCAAGCGCGGTGCAGAGGCCAAAAGCCGCAAGAATGAGTTTTGCCTGCATTGGAATGATCCTTCGTTTTGTGATCCAAGCTCTGCGCAACTGTTCGCAGCACGGTCCAGAGCAAACAAGGATTTCTGTTGCGGATCAGGGGAATGCGCAGAAGCCTGCCAAACACTGGGGGGCAATTGGCAAGCTTCCGCCTTTGCATCCAAGGAAAAAATGGGCAGGCCGCGATTGGGGGGGCAAACCTGCCCTTCCAGGCGAAGGGGCTGGATCAGATGCACGACAGGCTGACCTGTCACGACCAGAGTGCACAGCCCGCGCCACAGAAACATCCCCTGAGTTGCAAAACACGCCAATTTGGCGAGAAGTTGCGCAAACCGGGATCTGCCCTGCAGGATTACGCCGAAATCGGCCCGGAATGCCCGGCTCGCGCCGCATATAGTGTCACCGCCCCGCGATCTGACCCTCCCTGCGGCCGGGTTTGCCGCGGGGCTCGCCACATCGCGCAGGGGCAAGAGATTCGCCGGGACCCGATCACAGCCACCGCGCGGCGGTCGCGCGAGGCGACGACAGCTCTGCACAGGGATATGGTCGGGCCCGGCAAACATCTCAGCGCGCGCTCCCGTCGAAGACTTCGGGAAAGGACAGCTGGGCAACATCGACATTGATGACCAGCAGCGCCTCATAGCTTTCGGGATCAAACGGGTCTTCGGCCGGGATCACCTCGCGGCCGAACAGCCAGCTCAGACGACCTGCATCCAGATTACCACGTTCAAAGGGCTGATCGCCAAAGCAGTCCCACAGCGCCTGCATGAAGCCCGCATCGGCGCGCCGGTCTGCCGGGCGACGGTCGCGGAACCGTTCGCGACGGGTGATCGGCGTAACCCCCTTGGGGTTGGGACGGCGGATGACGAATTGAAAATCGGTGCCCGGCAGACGGCCGGGGAAACCGCGGTGTTTTAGCATGATGGTGCCTCCGATCCGGCACCCCGCGGGACGGTAGAGTCCGGCCGCAGGGCCGGACCCCTGTCGTGATTACTTGTATTTGCCGGTGTAAACGGGCTCAGCCGAAATCGGCTCGGGCTCGACAACGACGTATTCTTCTTCCTGCTGTGCGCAGGCTGCGGCGGCTGCAAGCAGGCCCGCCAGGGCAACGAGTTTGATGCTCTTGGACATTTCTGTCTCCCAATTGTGTCTTTGAAACCTGCGCGGGCCACGGCCGGCGCCTGCCTCATCCTCAAATAACAGATCACGCTCATGTGATCTGACGAGAGAGTAGCGGAGATGTGCGGGGTTTCACATCCCAAAGCCGGATCCGACGACACTTCGGCGGGCAAAGCTGCAAAAAAGCGCCAGTTTTCAGCCTGCATCGGCGTCTTTGTGACACCGGGGGACACCAGAACCGGCGGCAGCTGCCGGGCTGTAGCGGCCCGCAGCCCGCGGGGCAGACAACAGATCATCAGAATGCCTCCCAGATGCAGCTGTCACCCTCGGGGCGGTAGCTTTCAAAGAACTGTGTCGCCGCCGCATCCGCCGCCCCAAAGGGCACTTCGCGGTCCGACAGCGATATCACCACCCGGACCGGCTCAAGCCCATGCTGGTGCAGATAGGCCAGAACCAGGGTCTGGCACAGGTGATCCATATCCGGGGCGGCCTGTTCATAGCTGATCAGCGCCGCGTCGCGGGCAATCTGCGGCGCAAGAAAGCGAAAGCGCACCCAAAGCTCGCCGGTGCTGTCGTCCAGAAGAACCTCATGCAGATCGACCTCCTGCCCCGATGGCAGATCAATTGGCAGCGATCCGGCCTGCGCAGCCGCGCCAAGGGCAAGCAGAACCGAGACCCCGGATGCCGTCACGGCAGATTTGATGACAGGCCCAATACCGCAGCCCCGACCCCAAAAACGATGGGCTCCTCCTGTCGGGGCTGCAGGCGCTGCACACGCGGTGCGCGCTGTCCGATATGAGCTGGCGCGGATCATGTGTCAGATTCGGTTCCGGTGTCAAACAAAGATACAAATGTGGGCGCAAACATCTGAGATTGTTCAAATTGATCACATTTTGCGAACAATCCACCCGATATGCCGGCGATTGGTTCCAGCCCGCTGATTTCCAACAGGCTTTTGCCATCGGGGTGGCGGCAGATCGCGGCATAGGCAGGCGCTGACATCTGAGTTGTATCCTCATCACCCCTCGCAACCAAGGCGATATTTACCTTTGGCCGCAAGGGTCTGGGTCAGGAAATCCGGAACGGGTCCGGGTGTTACAGCGGGATATTGTCGTGTTTCTTCCACGGGTTTTTGAGCTGCTTGCCCCGCAGCGACGCAAAGGCACGGCTGACGCGTTTGCGGGTGGATTGCGGCATGATCACCTCGTCGATGAAGCCGCGTTCCGCCGCCACAAAGGGATTGGCAAAGCGTTCTTCGTAATCCTTTGTGTGCTCGGCAATCTTGTCGGCATCCGCCAGATCAGCGCGGTGGATGATTTCGGTCGCACCCTTGGCCCCCATCACGGCGATCTCCGCCGTCGGCCAGGCGTAGTTGAAATCGCCACGCAGATGTTTGGAGGCCATCACGTCATAGGCGCCGCCATAGGCCTTGCGGGTGATCACGGTAACCTTCGGCACCGTCGCCTCGCCATAGGCAAACAGCAGCTTTGCCCCATGTTTGATGACGCCGCCATATTCCTGGCTGGTCCCAGGCAGGAAGCCCGGCACATCAACCAGCGTCAGGATCGGGATCTCGAAACAGTCACAGAAGCGCACGAACCGCGCCGCCTTGCGGCTGGAATCGATATCGAGACAGCCCGCCAGAACCATCGGCTGGTTGGCAACAACACCCACGGTCTGCCCTTCAAGGCGGATAAAGCCGGTGATGATGTTCTTGGCGAAATCTTCCTGAATTTCGTAGAAATCCCCCTCGTCCGCGACTTTGTGAATCAGCTCCTTCATGTCGTAGGGCGTGTTGGGATTCTCTGGAATCAGCGTATCGAGCGAGGCTTCGACGCGGCCCGGCTCATCAAAGAAGGGGCGAACCGGCGGTTTTTCGCGATTGTTCAGTGGCAGGAAGTCGACCAGCCGGCGGACCTCCGCCAAGGCTTCGACGTCGTTTTCAAAGGCGCCATCAGCCACCGAGGACTTCTTTGTGTGGGTCGAGGCGCCGCCCAGTTCCTCGGCGGTGACGACCTCGTTGGTGACGGTCTTCACCACATCGGGGCCGGTCACGAACATGTAGGATGTGTCCTTCACCATGAAGATGAAATCGGTCATCGCGGGCGAGTAGACCGCGCCGCCGGCACAGGGGCCCATGATGACGGAAATCTGCGGCACCACGCCCGAAGCCATGATGTTGCGCTGGAACACCTCGGCGTAGCCCGCAAGCGAGGCGACACCTTCCTGAATGCGCGCGCCACCGGAATCGTTGATGCCAATGACCGGCGCGCCATTCTGCACCGCCATATCCATGATCTTGCAGATCTTTTGCGCGTGGGTTTCCGACAGAGAGCCGCCGAACACCGTGAAATCCTGACTGAAGACATAGACCATCCGGCCATTGATGGTGCCCCAGCCGGTAACCACGCCATCGCCCGCCGGGCGCTGTTTTTCCATGCCGAAATCGGTGCAGCGATGCGCCACGAACATGTCGAATTCTTCGAAACTGCCCTCGTCCAACAGCAGCTCGATCCGCTCGCGCGCGGTCAGTTTACCGCGCCCATGCTGAGCGTCGATCCGCTTTTGTCCGCCCCCCAGTCGCGCTGCGTTGCGACGGTCTTCCAGCTCGGAAAGGATATCTTTCATGGCCATGCCCCCTGTTGAATTTCAGGCGACCATAGACGCTGCACAGGAGAAGCCAAAGTCAATAATGGCAAATTTGCAAAGCATTTGCGTAACAGATGCGCTAATTTGCAAACAGGCACAGAACCGCGCAGAAACCGCCGAAGCGGCGGGTGTTCTTGATGTGCTGACCGATGTGCTCGTATCACCGGGGCCGAGCAACGGAGACGGAACACCCCCCATGTTACACCCTTCCCAGATCATACAGGCCATGCAGTTCGACGGGTTCTACACCCGCAATCCGATCAACACGGATAACGCCCCCCGGCTGACCATCACCTATCAATTCGCGGGCAGCTCCGCGCCCGGCGATCTGCCGACCGGCAGCACATATTCCGGCTGGCAGAGTTTCAGCGCCGCGGAACGGGCTGCCTTTGCCGAGGCGTTCGACCATATCGAAACCTTCCTGAACGTCGATTTTGTCGAGGTGCGGGGCGCGGCTGATCCCGACCTGAACCTCGGCTCCGTCACCATCCCCGGCAGCACGGTCGGGATCGGCGGCTACAGCATGAGCTTTCGCGGCAGTGATATCAGCAGCTGGGACGGCTATGCGGTTTTTGACAACACCCTGGATATGTCACAGGACAACCGTGAAAGCCTCATCCTGCATGAACTGGGACATGCTCTTGGTCTTCAGCACACCCATGATTCAAGCCTGCCCGAAGGCTATGACAGCAACCTCTATTCGGTGATGTCCTACCGCGAGAACCCGCTGAACGGTCAGGACAGCGATGCGATGATGCTGTTTGACGTGCTGGCGCTGCAGGACATCTGGGGTGCCGTCGATTACAGCACCGGCAACTCTACCTATCGCGGATCGCGCACCGACACCGTGGATGTGATCTGGGACACCGGTGGCCGCGACACCTTCAACGCCAGCGACCGCAGCACGGCGGTGACACTGGATCTGCGCGAGATGCATTTCTCAAGCTTTGACACCGAAAGCGATGTGACAATTGCCCATAGCGTCACCATCGAGAACGCCATCGGCGGGCGAGGCCGGGATTTGATCATCGGTAATGACGCCAACAACCGGCTGGTCGGCGGCGGCGGACGGGACACCCTGCGCGGCGATGGCGGCAATGATGCCTTGAACGGCAACAGCGGGATTGACCTGCTCGTCGGTGGCGGCGGCAATGACCGCCTGAACGGCGCCGGCGGCAATGATCGTCTGGTGGGCAACAGCGGCGCCGATATCTTCATCTTTGCCCGCAATGGCGGCAATGATACCATCCGCGATTTTCAGGACGATATCGACACGCTGCGCATCGTCGGCCACGGCAGCAGAACCGAGGTGCTCGCCCGCGCCAGCGAGGTGGGCGACGATCTATACTTCGACCTTGATGGCAACAACAGCGTCACGCTGCGCAATATGACCCTGGATCAGATCAGCGACGATCTGCTGGTCTGAGGCTGCGCATTATGGACAATCGCCGCGGTGTGACCTAATTCGTTCACATGCGAACCATTCCGCGGCGATTTCTGGACCGTCGGTCCAACCCCAATATCGGCACGCTGATCCTGCTCTCTGGGCTGTCGGCGCTGGCGATGAATATCTTTCTGCCCTCCCTGCCCGGGATGGCCCGATATTTTGATGCCGATTACAGCCTGATGCAGCTGTCGGTCGCGCTGTACCTTGCCGTCAGCGCGGCGGTGCAGATTTTTGTCGGGCCGATTTCCGACAAGCTGGGGCGCCGCCCGGTCATCCTGTGGGGCGTGGCGCTGTTCTTGCTGGCGACGCTGGGCTGTCTTTATGCGCCGACGGCGGAGATCTTTCTGCTGTTTCGGATGTGTCAGGCGATTATCGCCTCTGCCATGGTGCTGAGCCGTGCCGCCGTGCGCGACATCTACGACAATGATGCCGCCGCCAGCATGATCGGCTATGTCACCATGGGCATGGCGGTGGTGCCGATGATCGGCCCGGTGATCGGTGGCGCGCTGGAAGAGACCCTCGGCTGGAAAGCCAATTTCTGGCTGCTGATGGTGCTGGGGGCGGCAACATTCGCGATTGCCTATCTCGACCTTGGCGAAACCGCCCGCAAGAGCGGCAAGACCCTGATGGCGCAGTTCCGCGAATATCCCGAGCTGCTGCGGTCGCCGCGGTTCTGGGGCTATTCGCTGGCCTCGGGCCTGTCGTCGGGCGCGTTTTTTGCCTATCTGGGCGGCGCGCCTTTTGTCGGCACACAGGTCTATGGTCTGTCTGCTGCCGAGCTTGGGGTCTATTTTGCCTCGCCGGCCGTGGGGTATTTCATCGGCAATTTCCTGTCCGGTCGCTATTCGACCCGGATCGGGCTCAATCGGATGGTGCTCTGGGGCTGTCTGATCAACGGCATCGGCGTGGCGCTGTCGCTCACACTGGCGCTGGCGGGTGCCGACAGCGTCTATTCCTTCTTTGGCTTCATGACCTTTGTCGGGCTGGGCAACGGCATGGCGATCCCCAATGCCACCGCCGGTGCGATTTCGGTGCGGCCCCATCTCGCGGGCACCGCCTCAGGGCTTGCCGGTGCGATCATGATTGGCGTTGGCGCCGGGCTTAGCGCCTATGCGGGCTACCTGCTGGTGCCGGGATCGACGCCGGTGCCGCTGCTGACCATCATGCTGGCCACCGCTGTTCTGGGCTTTGTGTCGATCCAGGTGGTAATCCGCCGCGAGAAAAACCTCGGGATCTGAGCGGCAGCAGCGCCGCCCTGCCCGGTTCGGGTGTTCGCATAACGCCCTCCCATCATCACCTTGCACTTTCCCCGCCAGCGCGTCCGATGGGCGTGCCGCTCTTGCACCGCATGATTTGCAATTCTACAGTTGTAATATCCAATATTTGCAAAGGGGACACCCATGGCGCAACAGAAACTCTATGCCGGAGCCAAGCTGCGGGAAATGCGGCTGCGCCTGTCGCTGACGCAAAAGGAGTTCGCCGCCAAGCTGGGGGTCTCCCTGCCCTATCTCAACCAGATGGAAAACAACAACCGCCCGGTTTCCACGACCGTGGTTCTGGCGCTGGCGCAGGAATTCGGGCTGGATGTCACCGAGCTGTCCACCGGTGACAGCGAACGACTGGTCAGCGACATGCGTGAGGTGATGGCCGACCCGGTTTTTGCCGATGCGGCAGTACCAATGGCGGATCTGCGGCTGACGGCTTCCAACGCGCCGGCGCTGGCGCGCGCGCTGCTGACGCTGCATCGCGCCTACCGTCAGACCCATGAGCGGCTGGCCTCGCTGGATGAGGCGCTGGGGCGCGAGGATGCGCGCATTCAGGCTTCGCCCTGGGAAGAGGTGCGCGATTTCTTCCATTATTGTGACAACTACATTGATGCGGTGGATCGCGCGGCAGAGAATTTCAGTGGCAGGCTAGACGCCCGCAGCGCCGCCATCGCCGCATTGGATCAGGCCGGGATCAGCGTGGTTTTCGGCGATATCGACGGGCTGCGAAAGTTTGATCCGGCTGGCAAGGTGCTGCGGTTGTCCAACCGTGCCTCACCGCAGACGCAGCTGTTCCAGCTGCTGTTGCAGGTGGCGCTGCTGCATCAGAACGACCTGCTGGAGGCCACGCTGGACTTTGCCAAGTTTCACAGCGAGGCGGCCCGCTCGATCGCCAAGATCGGCCTCGCCAACTATTTCGCCGGGGCCGCGATGATGCCCTACCGGCAGTTTCTGGATGCCGCCGTGGACTGCCGCCACGATCTGGAGCTGCTCGCCACCCGCTTTGGCGCCTCGATCGAACAGGTGGCGCATCGCCTGTCCACATTGCAGCGCCCCGGCGCCAAGGGGGTGCCGTTCTTCTTTGTCCGGGTTGATCAGGCGGGCACCATCACCAAGCGGCACTCGGCCACGCGGCTGCAATTTGCTCGGTTTGGCGGCGCCTGCCCGCTGTGGAATGTGCACCGCGCCTTTGAGACGCCGGGCCGGTTCCTGCGGCAGCTGGCGGAGACGCCGGACGGGGTGCGCTATATCTCATTGGCGCGGGATGTGTCGAAACCGGGCGGTTCCTTTGGCTCTCCCGTCCGGCGCTACGCGATTGCCCTGGGCTGCGAGGTGCGCCATGCCGACGCTCTGGTCTATGCCGATACGCTGGATGTGAGTCAGGACAGCGCCTATGAGCCGATTGGCATCTCCTGCCGGATCTGCGAACGGCGCGATTGCCATCAGCGATCGGTGCCACCGCTGGAACGGCGGCTGAGCATCAACACCGACCAGCGCGGCGTGCTGCCTTATGAGGTGAGCTGAAAGGATGCGGAAAACCCAGCCACGGTGCCCAGCAGGACCTGAGCGCCCCGGCAGAAAAGTTTCTTGCAGAAACAGGGGCGAGCCTCCAAGCTCGGCAGCCAGATACGAGTGTCCCCCGGAAAAGAGAGTAACCACATGAAAATCCCAGCTATTGCCGCCAGTTTCTTGTTGATCGGTGCGGTCCATACCAACGCGGTCGGTGCCCAGACACTGGAGCAATGGGGGGCCTCTGATTACTGGGATGTTCTGATTGATACCTCACTGGGCGACGGCTGCCTGATCCAGTCGGAATTCACCGATGGATCCGTTGTCCGCATCGGTTTTGACCGCACCGAAGGCACGGGCTATGTCACTGCCTTCAACATGGGCTGGGGCGACATCGAGGAAGGGGCCTCCTATCCGGTTCTCTTCTCGCTTGACGGTCAGGATTATGATGCCGATGCCACGGGCATCTATCTTGAGGATGTGCCCGGGGCGGATATCGCCTTTGACAACCCCGATTTCCTGTTCGACCTCGCGATCAAACAGACGATGACGCTCTACACGACCGAGGGCGAAGTCATGTCGATTGACCTCACCGGGAGTTACAAGGCGCTTGAAGCGGCAATCGAATGTCAGGAAGAAATGGGCTGAGCGATATCTCGGCCCCGATCTTCGGCATGATATCGCAGGAATAATCGCGCGGGTGACAGGAAAAGAGGGGCACCGGCGGCGCCCCTCTTTGCTGTTGTTGGCTGGGTTTCTTACGCCTTTGACAACATGCCCCAGATCTCATCCTTGAGGGCGGCGCGCTGTTTGCGCAGGTCGGCTTCGGCAGTTTCGGACATCGGCTCGACATTGGTTTCGGCGCGATGCACCGCGCGGTTCACCGCGTGATAGCTGTCCGCAAGCTTGGCAAAATGGGCGTCCGATTGCTTCAGCGCATGGATCTGCGACTGCTTGTCGGGGAATTCTTCGGCCAGTTCGTGGGGGGTATTGGACATCTGCTCGCTCCTTGATTTTTCAGCGTCAGACGGACCTTAGCCAGCCCTGCCCCTGCCCACTTTGACGCGGATCAAACCGGCAACTTCGTCCGACTAAAAAACGCCCGCGCAACGGGGTGCAGCGGGCGTTTCAGGGCTATCCCCCGGCTGTTCAGCGCTGGGAGGTTTGCCAATTCGGGTTGAACCAGGCCTGCGCGTTTGACGACGGCAGGCGGCGGCCGAGGATGTGATCGGAGGCTTTCTCGCCGGTCATGATCGAGGGGCCGTTGAGGTTGCCGTTGGTGATCCGCGGGAAGATCGAGCTGTCGGCGACGCGCAGGCCGTCGACGCCGATGACGCGGCATTCGGGATCAACCACCGCCATCGGATCCTCCACCGCGCCCATCTTGCAGGTGCCGCAGGGGTGATAGGCGCTTTCGACATGTTCGCGGATAAAGCCGTTCAGCTCGTCATCCGATTGCAGCCCATCGCCGGGCTGGATTTCATATTTCACGAACGGCTTCATCGCATCCTGTGCAAATACCTCGCGGGTCAGGCGGATACATTTGCGGAAATCCTCCCAGTCCTTCTCGGTCGACATGTAGTTGAACAGGATGTTCGGCGCATCCTTGGGATTGCTGGAAGCCAGCGTGACCTCACCGCGCGAGTCCGAGCGCATCGGGCCGACATGGGCCTGAAAACCGTGGCCCTCGGCTGCGGCCTGACCATCATAGCGCACCGCGATGGGCAGGAAGTGGTACTGGATATCCGGGTAATCGACGCCCTTGTCCGAGCGGATGAAGGCGGCGCTTTCGAACTGGTTGGAAGCGCCCAGACCGGTTTTGGTGAACAGCCACTGCGCCCCCACCATCGCCTTGCCAAGCAGGTTCCAGTATTTGAACAGGGTAATCGGCTGTTTGGAGGCGAACTGGAAATAGAATTCCAGATGGTCCTGCAGGTTCTGGCCCACGCCGGGACGGTCGACGACAACGTCGATGCCATGCTCGGCCAGATGTTTGGCCGGACCGATGCCGGAGAGCATCAGCAGTTTGGGCGAGTTCAGCGAGGAGGCCGCAAGAATGACCTCGGCGTTGGCGCGGATCACCTCGATCTTGCCGCCCCGCTCGACCTCGACGCCGACGGCGCGCCCTTCTTCAATGACCACCTTGCGGGCAAAGGCGCGGATCAGATCGCAATTGTCACGCTTCAGCGCGGGCTTCAGATAGGCATTGGCGGCGGACCATCGCTGACCCTTGTAGACGGTCATTTCCATCGGACCGAAGCCTTCCTGCTGCTCGCCGTTGTAATCCTCGGTCACCGGATAGCCGGCCTGTTCGCCCGCCTTTACAAAAGCCGCGTGCAGCGGGTTGTCGCGGGGGCCGCGGGTCACATGCAGCGGGCCGTCGGTGCCGCGCCAGTCCGCATCGCCGCCATGGCCGCGATCGTCCCAGGTTTCCATACGTTTGAAATAGGGCAGCACGTCGGCATAGGACCAGCCTGTCGCCCCGGTCTCGGCCCAGTGGTTGTAATCGCCTGCGTGGCCGCGCACATAGACCATGCCGTTGATCGAGGAGGAACCGCCGATCACCTTGCCGCGCGGGCAGACCAGTTCGCGACCGCCCAGATGCGGTTCCGGCTGCGATTTGTAGCCCCAGTCGTACATCGACATATTCATCGGGTAGCTCAGCGCCCCCGGCATCTGGATGAACGGTCCGGCATCACTGCCGCCATGTTCGATCACCAGAACCGATTTTCCTGCCTCGGACAGGCGGTAAGCCATGGAACAGCCGGCAGAGCCGGCACCGACAATCACATAATCCGCGTTCATTGCGTCTCTCCATTGCGGATCCGGGTTGGGTCAAGGATGCCTGTGGCACCGCGCCATGGCGCGGCCTGTCCTTGAGGCACCCCGAATCTGCCTCATCATTGTTGTGGTCCGCCGAGGACGCGAAGCGCCCTCAGCGGGCCTCTCAGCATCCCCTTCCCTCTTGCCCTTTTGGGCAACGGGGCGGGTGGGTGGGCGTTGCCCAAAAGGGCAATCAGAACGCCGCTTCGACGTCGCCCATGCGGACGTAGACCGATTTCACCTGGCTGAAGTGCTTGATCGCCTCTTTCGAGTTCTCTCGCCCCACACCGGAGGCCTTCACGCCGCCAAACGGCGCCTCGACCGGCGCGTCGTTGTAGGAGTTGATGAAGCAGCTGCCCGCCTCCAGCTGGCCGATCACCCGGTGAGCGCGGCTGAAGTCATTGGTGAAGACGCCCGCCGACAGGCCGAATTCGGTGTAATTGGCCCGCGCGATCACCTCTTCCTCGGTGTCGAAGTCGAGGACCGACATCACCGGGCCAAAGATCTCCTCGCGGGCGATGGTCATATCGTCGGTCACATCGGCAAAGACGGTCGGTTCGACAAAGAAACCATCCATGTCTGCGCGCTTGCCGCCGCAGATCAGGCGGGCGCCCTCTTCTTTGCCCTTTTCGATGTAGCCAAGCACGATGTTCATCTGGTTTTCGGTGACCATCGGGCCAAAGCTGGTGGCCTCATCCATCGGGTCGCCGAGGATTGCGTTGCCGGTGCGTTCAGCGAGACGGGCGAGGAATTTCTCCTTGATGCCCTTCTGCACGAACACGCGGGTGCCGTTGGAGCAGACCTGACCGGAGGAATAGAAGTTGCCATTGATGGCGCCGCCGACGGCGTTTTCCACATCGGCGTCGTCAAAGATGATCAGCGGCGACTTGCCGCCCAACTCCATTGTGACATGCTTCATGCCCTCAGCTGCCGCCGCATAGACTTTCTTGCCGGTCGGCACCGAGCCGGTCAGCGAGACCTTGTCGACGCGCGGGTCGGTGACCAGCGCAGCCCCGACCTCGCCCATGCCCTGAATGACATTGTAGATACCGGCCGGAGCGCCCGCCTCATGCAGGATCTCGGCCACCTTCAGAGCGCAGAGCGGCGTGGTCTCGGAGGGTTTGAACACCATCGAATTACC
This sequence comes from Phaeobacter sp. JH20_02, assembly GCF_048056915.1. Classification (NCBI taxonomy): domain Bacteria; kingdom Pseudomonadati; phylum Pseudomonadota; class Alphaproteobacteria; order Rhodobacterales; family Roseobacteraceae; genus Phaeobacter; species Phaeobacter sp. JH20_02. The sequence continues at coordinate 579,180 of NZ_JAYMVP010000028.1, forward strand.
GCAGGCCAGCGCAGGCGCGCCTTTCCAGCAGGCGATCTGGGTCGGGTAGTTCCAGGCGCCGATGCCGACACACAGGCCCAGTGCCTCGCGGATGGTATAGACCCAGTCTTCGCCCATCGGGATGTGCTCGCCGGTGAGGGAGCCTGCGAGGCCGCCGAAATACTCCAGCGCGTCGGCGCCGGAGGTGGCGTCGGCCACCAGCGTCTCCTGTAGCGGCTTGCCGGTGTCGTAGGTTTCCAGCACGCTGAGCTCGTGGTTGCGCTCGCGCATGATGTCGGCGGCGCGGCGCAGGATGCGGCCGCGCTCGGTGCCGGTCATCTTGGCCCATGCCTTTTGCGCGGCTTTGGCGGTGGAGAGCGCCTGTTCGACGATTGCGGGCGTGGCCGCGTAGACCGTGGCGATCTGCTCGCCGGTGGCGGCATAGATCACCGGGATCGGGGTGCCGCTGGTGTCTTCGACATATGCGCCATTGATGAAATGGCTGGCTTTGGGCTGTGCGGGGTGTGTCATGATTTTATGCCTCCGGCGGGGATATTTAGGGCCAGAAGAACTGGCGTAGGAGTGTGTGAGTGGTCTATTCGCCGCGAGGAAAGCGGTTGCCGTCCTCAACGTCGTTCAGATCCATATGGTTGCGCATGTAGCGTTCGGATGCTTTTTGCAGCGGCTGGTAGTCCCAGGGGAAATAGCCGCCCTGGCGCAGGGCTTCGTAGACGACCCAGCGGCGGGCCTGACTGGCGCGCACCTCTGCGTCGAAGGTCTCAAGGTTCCAGCGGGCCTCGGATTTGGCGCGCAGGGAGTTCAGCGTGCCGGCATGGGCCGGGTCCGCTGCCAGATTGGTCAGCTCGTGCGGGTCGGCCTCCAGATCAAACAGCTGGTCGGGATCGAGCGCGCAGCGGGTGTATTTCCATTTGCCATAGCGCAGGCAGACCAGCGGCGCATAAGAGGCCTCGGCTGCGTATTCCAGGGCGACGGGTGCGCTGCGCTCCTCCCCAAGGGCCAAAGGCAGCAGGTTCTGCCCATCCGTCCAGGGTTCGATCTCTGCCATATCCACACCGGCCAGCGCGCCCAGCGTTGGCGTCACATCGAGGGTGGAGACCGGGGTGTCGATCCGGCCCGCGGGCAGGTCCGGCGCGCAGATCATCAGCGGCACCCGCGCGGAGCCTTCGTAGAAGGTCATCTTGAACCACAATCCACGCTCGCCCAGCATGTCGCCATGATCGGAGACAAAGAGGATGATCGCCTCTTGCCGAGTGGTTTCCAGCACCTCAAGGATCTCGCCGATCTTGTCATCAAGATAGGAGATATTGGCGAAATAAGCACGGCGGGAACGTTTGATGTCCTCTTGCGAGATATCAAAGCTGCGCCAGTCGTTGGCGTCGAAAATCCGTTTGGCGTGGTTGTCGTGGTCGGCGTAGGCCATTGCCGGGATTTCGGGCAGCAGGTGCTCGCAGTCCTCGTAAAGGTCCCAGTACTTGCGGCGCGCCACATAGGGGTCATGAGGATGGGTAAAGCTGACGGTCAGCGCCCAGGGGCGATCGTCCTTGCCACGGGCCAGATCGTAGAGCTTGGCCTTGGCGTGATGGGCGACCTCATCGTCATATTCCATCTGGTTGGAAATCTCGGCGATGCCTGCGCCGGTGACCGATCCCATATTGTGATACCACCAGTCGATCCGCTCTCCCGGTTTGCGGTAATCCGGCGTCCAGCCGAAATCGGCCGGGTAGATGTCGGTGGTCAGCCGGTCCTCGAACCCGTGCAGCTGGTCGGGGCCGACAAAGTGCATCTTGCCGGAAAGGCAGGTGTAATAGCCCGCACGGCGCAGATGATGGGCGTAGGTGGGGATGTCGCTGCGAAATTCGGCGGCGTTGTCATAGACGCCGGTGCGCGAGGGCAGCTGGCCGGACATGAAAGACGCCCGCCCCGGCGCGCAGAGGGGCGAGGCGGTATAGGCATTGGCAAAACGGGTGGAGCGGGCGGCCAGTTTTTTCAGGTTCGGCGCATGCAGGAACTCGGCGGGACCATCGGGGAACAGCGTGCCGTTCAACTGGTCAACCATCACGATCAGGATGTTCGGGGCAGTCATATGTCGAAGCGCTCCTTATGGTCTGCGATGCGGCCTGTGGCCGGGTGATCTGGGGTGACAGATTGGAGAGAGCCAAGGCGCGAGGCCCATGGCGCAAAAGACCAAACCTGTCGGATATCTCGGTGCGGCGATGCCGCGAAAGGCCCCGGCCCTGCCATCTGGCGGGCCGGGGCGCCCGGTTTTTAGTGGGCTGTCTTGATACGATCGAAATCGAGGGTGTTTTCCTCAGGCGAGGCAGTGATGGCCGCAACTTCGCTGCGCTTCTTCACGAAGATGTAGATCAGGCAGGCGATGTAGATGCCGATCACCACGGTGCCGACCCACTGGATCTGCAGCCACTGGCTCTGGAAGGCCAGGGTCAGGGCAAAGAGCGCCACGGCGTTGCCAAGCACGTAAGGCAGCTTGCCCAGACGTTCGGCGCTGAGGTTCATGTTGTCGGTGTAAAGGCGGATCAGCGAGTCAAACGAGTTGATCACGAAGAGGATGCCAACAACCGTCATGGACCAGTTGATCAGACCAGCGGTGGGAATGGTGTTGAGGTGGTAGAAATACAGCACCGAGAACCAGACCGCGAGCGGGATCGACGGGAACACCAGCAGTGAGGCCAGCAGCTGCCATGTGGTCAGGCCACCGACAAAGCGCGAGGTGAACTGGCCGATCATGATCGACCATGCAAACCACCAGAACAGGTAGAATTCATGGTATTCGGTCAGCGGCAGGATGAATTTGTGGATATTACCGAAGTAGCCGCCGATATTGCCGGCCGTGCTGACAAACTCACCCAGCCCCATGCCGGCATAGGCCCACATGCCGAGGATCAGCGCGAAGAACAGGAAGGTGGAGGCCACCGACAGGATACGGACGTATTTGATATCGGTCGAGGAATAGGCCGCCGCCAGGATCACCAGGAAGCAGATCACATAGAAGGCCGGGATGACCGTCTCGCCGTCGCCGACTTCGGCGATGTAATATGGCATGTAGATCAGGAACAGCGCGCCGGTGAAGGCGCAGGTGGTGATGATCACCAGATTGTTCAGCAGCTTCACGATGCCGATTTCAAAGAACTTCACCCGCGGCTCGATGGCGCAGAAATAGAAGGCGGTCAGGAAGTAGAACGCCCAGATCAGGAAGCCCCAGAAGCCAAATTCGAGCGCCAGCGGATTGGTGAAGGCATAGGCGGGCTCTGTCGCCGTATCCGCGTAAAGCGGGAAGTCGAAGGCGAGTGGGAACATGATCAGCCCCACATCCAGACCCGAGGTGAAAAGAATAGCGATGAAGGTGAACAGCGGCACCGGGGTGACCCCGACGATGCGCATGTTCCACCATTTGATCACGCAGAAAATCACCAGCGCAAAGGCCAGCAAGATCCCGGCTGAGATGATTGTTGTCATACGTCCCTCCCTTGGATGGGCGTTGGTCGCCCTTTTGACGTGTGCGACAGACATAGCAGAAAACGGGAGGTCCCCAAATAGTTTTTAAATGACCATTCAAGATCCGGAATAGTCATAACAGGAGTTGAAACGCAGACCGAGCTGGCGCAAGACTTCTATATGGCTAGAAAAAGAATTCGCGACATCCGGAACGAAGAGCTGATCGAAGCAACCATCGTTGCGGTCCACCGCCGCGGCTATGGTGTTGTTACCATGGCGGAAATCGCGAAGGAAGCGGGGGCCTCGGCAGCCTCGATCAACTATTATTTCGGCTCCAAGGAAGGGCTGATGGAGGCCACGATGCGCCATCTGCTGAACAAGCTGCGCCTGGCGATGATTCGTGGATATGCCACGGCGCAGACGCCAAAAGAGCGGCTTTATGCGGTGATGGACGCCAATTTTGACGATGATTTGTTTCGTGTCGCGCCCTGTAGCCTGTGGATGCAGTTCTGGGCCAGCGCGCCTTATTCGAGTCGTCTGTCGCGGCTGCACAGAATCAACCGCAGCCGCGTGCGCAGCCATTTCCGGGCCGAGCTGAAATGCCTGTTGCCACAGGACCGGGTCGAAACCGCCCGTCAGGCGCTGCAATGTTATATGGATGGCGTCTGGCTTCAGGCGGCCCAGTCCGAAACGCCGCTGGATCCCGAACAGGCGCGCCGGGCGGCACATCGGGTTGTGGATCTGGCGATCGGCTGACAGCCAGTGAGCCGGACCGTTGCCCGACGATCTGGCCCGTCGACCGGATGGCAGTTCAGTTCAGCGGCAGGTCCTGACGGCGATAGTGCAATCGGCTGTCACGCGGCATGTAGCCCAGCACCAGATCGGTCTCCGTCAGGGAGAGGATGCGGTAACAATGGGTCGGCCCGCCGTCCTGGGCCTGGGCGACGAGGAACGGGCCCGCACCCGCAGCATCAGCGCAGGCGGTCTGCACCGAAAGCAGTTCGGTCATGGTTTCGACCGAGCCGTAGAAATTGCGCCGCGCCGCCCCTTCGACCACAAAAAGATCAAAGGCATCCGACTGTGAGACCCACCTGCCCGCCAGCTGAGTAAGCAGGGTGTCATATCGGGTCTCGTCCCGCTCTGTCAGCGCGCTGATGCTGGCCTGGATGACGCGATCCCCGATCGCCAGACGATTGCCAGCCACCCGCACCGGAGCGCCTGCATCCAGCGTCAGCAGACGCTCGATGATGGCAGGCTCTGTCGCGCCGTCATTGATGACGCAGATCTGCCCCTCCTCCATCACCAGCTTGCAGATCACCCGCCCGTCGCTCTGCCGGACCTCGCAGCCCTGAAAGGTGACATCCCGATCAAACCCGCTGTCCGGCGGCGCGGTGGCACCTGACGCCGCGCTTTCAGGCGGGGCGTGACGCGGGCGGGAATGTTCGCTGAGCTGCGCCACATAGGCGATTTTGGCGCCGGGGGCATCGGTGGTGGTGGCGGGCGCCTGGGTGTCGATCTTGGCAAAAAATGCGCTGTCATAGCCACGTATGGCGCAATCATGGTCGCCATAGATGGTGAACTCATCCGGCGCGGTGCAGAAGGAAATCCGCTCATCCTGAAACTGCCAGTCCTGTGCCTCGCTTCGGAAGTAGTAGAAGCGGTTGCGCAGCGGGGCGTCGATCACCCGCTCGCAGGTGGCGGGTGGCAGCTGCCACCAGCCACGGGAGATCCAGCGCCCGTCATCGCGGAACGCCAGGCTGAGCGACTGCGGCACTGCGGTGTCATTGCAGATCTCCAGCCCGACATGACCGGTGTCGGCCCAAGCCGATTGCACCAGCGCCGCCGGTGCAATCAGAAGAGCCAAGATCCATCGGACGCGCATGTCGTTCACCTCTATTCTCGAATTATTCCGGTGTCCCTATCAGTGCTCTGTGACGGTTTTGCGAAATCAGACCTTTGTGGCGAGGCTGGCAGGTGTCAGCGCCCGGCGTTTCAGCACCGCCTCCCGCCAGGTGATGAAGCTGACAGCGGCCAGGATCAGGCAGCCACCGGCGACAACCCAGATATCCACCGCCTCTTCGAAGACGAGGGCGCCGAGAAGTGTCGCCCAAAGCAATTGTAGAAAGGTTACCGGCTGGGTCACCGTCACCGGCGCTGACGCAAAGGCAAGCGTCATGGTGAAATGCCCCGCTGTCGCAAAACAGGCGACCGCAAAGAGGACAGCCAGCTCCCAGATGTTCGGGGTCACCCAGACCGCGGCGGCAAAGGGAGCCAGAAACACCGTGACCCAGATCGACAGCATCGCCACGACAACCACCGGGTTGGTGCCATCAACCGTTGTTTTGGCCAGAAGGTAGGACGCGCCAAAGGCCAGCGCGGTAAAGAGCATGGCAAGATGGCCTGCCTCTACCTCGCGAAATCCGGGGCGCAGGATGATCAGCGCGCCCAGCAGCGCCACAAGAATGGCGCCCACACGGCGCAGGGCCATCCGTTCGCCCAGAAAGAGAGCGGCACCGATGGAGACATAGATCGGCGACAGGTAATTCATCGCCGTCACCTCGGCCAATGGGATCTGCGTCATGGCAAAAAACCACAGGATCACCCCCAGCGTATGCACAAAGCCGCGCATGGCAAACAGCCCCCAGAGCCGGGCGGTGAGCCGCGACCGGCGCAGCGTCGCGACCATCGGCACCAGAAACACCAGCCCCATCAGGTAGCGCAGAAAGGCCGATTCCGCAGGCGGGATGCGATTGCCGAGGTATTTGACAAGGGCGGTCACCGCGACAAAACACAGCCCCGTCACCAGCATCCAGAACACCCCTTTTACCGGGTTGCCGACGGGGGGCGCCGGCGGCCTTACGGCGGCGGCGGCGGCGGCGCTGTCGGATGTGGGGTGGTCGTCGGATGGAGTGGTCATGGCGCGCATGAGAGCACCGGGGCGGTCGCAGAACAACCCTTCACATATGAAATATGTTCTTGTCCCGGGCGGCACGACCGGGTTTGTGCGTGACGCGCACAGAGGCGCATCAGAACCTGTATGACACCCCGCACTGTCACATCATCAGCAGCTTGATGGCGATGGCCCACATGGTCAGCCCCACCAGCACGTCCAGCAGCTGCCAGGCTCGGGGTCGGGCAAAGACCGGTGCCAGCAGGCTGGCCCCGTAGCCAAGCGTGAAGAAGAAGACAAAGCTCGACAGCGCCGCACCAAGGCCAAAGACCAGCGGCTGCGGATATTGCGCCGAGATCGAGCCAAGCAGCACCACGGTATCGAGATACACATGCGGGTTGAGCCAGGTCAGCGCCAGCACCGTGGCCAGCATCGGCCAGAGTGTCACCGGCGCGCCCTGCCCGTCTGCGCTGTCCAGATGCGCGCCGCCGCGCCATGCCGACCTGAGGCTGCGCGCGCCATACCACAGCAGAAAGGCCGCGCCGCCAAGTCGCATCGCCAGCTCGAACCACGGCAGTGCCAGCGCCAGCGAGCCGAAGCCCAGCACTCCTGCGGTAATCAGCAGCGCATCGGAGCTGGCGCAGGTGAGGCAGATCCAGAACACATGCTGGCGTCTGAGCCCCTGCCGCAGCACAAAGGCATTCTGCGCGCCAATGGCCATGATCAGGCTCAGGCCGAGAAAGAAACCGGCAATCAGGCTGGAAGGCATGGGATCTGTCCTTTGTTATCTTGGTGCAGGCGGCCTGGTCCAACAGGTGACCTGGTGGTGGTCGTGGTCTGTGCTTTGACTAAGGCGCTGAGCGGGTGTAAGCAAATTAATCTGACTTACCCAAATTAAGATCTGCTAATGCAATTCGATCCCAATCACCTCGCCGCGCTATCGGCTGTCTTGCGGCTCGGCTCGTTTGAGGCGGCCGCGCAGGCCTTGCGGGTGACGCCGTCGGCGATCTCGCAGCGGATCCGGGCGCTGGAGGATCGCATTGGCAGCAGCCTCGTGCAGCGCGGCAGCCCCTGTCTGGGCACCGAGGCCGGTCTGCGGATCGCCAAACATGCCGAGGATGTCGCCCTGCTGGAGGCGGCAGTGTCCGACGATCTGCGGCTGGAGCGCGCGCCCGGTGCCTCGCGGCTGCGGGTGGCGATCAATGCCGACAGTCTGGCGACCTGGTTCGTTCCGGTGATGGCGGCCTGCGAGGGGCTGCTGTTTGATCTGGTGATCGACGATCAGGACCACAGCGCCGACTGGCTGCGCCGGGGCGAGGTTTCGGCAGCGGTGACGGCCCGCGCCAAGCCGGTGACCGGCTGCGATGCCCATCCGCTGGGTGCGCTGCGCTATATCGCGACCACCTCGCCTGCGTTCCGCGACCGCTGGTTTGCCAGCGGCGTGACCCCGGAGACAGCGTGCCGCGCGCCCTGTCTGATCTTCAACGCCAAGGATCAGCTTCAGGCGCGCTGGCTTGGCGCACATGTGGGGCCGGGGATTGCGCCACCTGCGCATTTCCTGCCGTCGAGCCAGGGATTCGTCGATGCGGCGCTGGCGGGCGTCGGCTGGGGGATGAACCCCGAGCAGCTGGCTGCGCCCTATCTGATGGCCGAGCAGCTGTGCCCGCTGATCCCAGACACCCCGCTGGATGTACCGCTGACCTGGCAGGTGAGCCGGGTTCTGGCCCCGGCCCTTGCCGATGTGACCCGTGCCGTGCTCAAATCAGCCCGTCGGCATCTGACGCCGATCTAACCACCGGGGGCACGAATACAGTGCCAGAGGACCACAAAGGCAACAGAACGGACGGCAGGTTATCCAGCCTGAAGACAGATCCCGCCCGCAGCTCGCCGGAGCGGCTGCATATGCTGACGCTGGGCCGCAGTTTCCTGTGGCAGCTGGTGTTGCCACGGCTGCTGGTGCTGCTGACATGGGCGCTGCTGAACACGGTTGTCGTGCTGCCGCTTCGGCTGCTTTATGCGCTGGTGCTGATTGATGGGCTGTTGCTGCTGTGGCAGGCGCGCAGTTTCCTGCGCAGCGCCGATGCCCATATTCGCGACACCGGTCATCTGGCGCCGGTCTGGGGCGGCTATCTGGCCATTCTCTTCGCCGGTTTTGCAACGGTGACCCTGTGGTGGGACGCAGTGCTGATCGCAACCACCCCGAAGGAGCCGGATTATGCCGAAACCGAACGGCTGGCGCGCGAGGCGCTATATGATCTGTCGATCACCCCGGATGGGCGTCGGCTGGTCTTTGCCGGGGAAATCCCGCATGGGCTGACGCGCCGGGTGGCGGCGATGATGGCCGAGGCCCCTGCCCTGCGCGAGGTGGCGCTGAGCGGTCCGGGCGGGCTGATCTATGAGGCGCGAGGTGTGGCCCGGCTGATCCGGGAGCGCGCATTGGACACGGTGGCCGAGGGTCCCTGCGCCTCGGCCTGCACCTTGGTCTTTGCCGCCGGAGAGGAGCGCAGGCTCGCCAAGGGAGGCAGCCTTGGGTTCCATTCTTATGCGCTGGCCTTTCCCGGTGGGTTGCCGCAGGTCGATCTGAACCGCGAACAGGCCCGCGACCGCGATTTTCTGATTGCACAGGGGGTCAGCGCCGATTTTGCCGAGCGGCTGTTTGCCACCGACCATCGCCAGCTCTGGACACCGGATGCGGACGAGCTGCGGCGCGCAGGTGTGCTGACCCGGCCCTAAGGCGCGGGTTTATTGCAGCGATTTGGTCATTCGGTAGTTGTGCAGCATCACGCCGCGCCGTTCGAAATCGCGCCGCCCCTCATCGCTGAAGCCCTGCCGGGTGAAGAAGCGCTTTGCTGCCTCGCTGGCCTCGACATAGAGGATCTTCAGCCCCAGATCGCGCGCCCGGATCTCCAGCTGACGATAGAGCGCCACGCCGACGCCTGTGCCCGCCACATCCGGGTGGCAGTAGAAACAATCAATATGGCCGTCCTGCTCCAGCTCGATAAAGCCCTGCGGCTGATCGCGGCCGTCAGCCGCAACGAAGATGACCCGCCCGTCCAGAGCGCGGCTTTGCCAGACCGTGGCGGGGGCGGCTTCCGGGCTCCATGCGGCGCATTGAGCGGCGGTGTAGTCCTGCCGCGCAACACCATGCACGGCGGCATGAAAGATCTGCGCCACTGCGGCGGCATCTTCGGCGCGGAACTCTCTGATCTGCATCGGGCGGCCTTTCTACAGCATTCCCAAGGGGTCAAAGAAAAAGGCCCGCCGGGCTGGCGGGCCTTGAAAATCGCATCGGACGCTGGCTCAGAGCTGCGCCATCACCTCGTCGGAGGCTTCAAAATTGGTGGTGACCCGCTGCACGTCGTCGTCATCTTCCAGCGCATCCACCAGCTTCATCAGCTTCTGCATGCCTTCGAGATCCAGCTCGGTTGTGGTGGTGGGTTTCCAGACCAGCTTGGTCGATTCAGATTCGCCCAGTTCAGCCTCAAGCGCGGTGGAGACCTCGTTGAGGTCGGTGTCGGCGCAGTAGATCAGATGCCCGTCCTCGGCGCTTTCGACATCCTCGGCACCGGCTTCGATGGCGGCCATCATGACGGTATCGGCATCGCCGACAGCGGCGGGATATGTCACCTCGCCCTTGCGTTCGAACATGAAACCCACGGAACCGGTTTCGCCGAGGTTGCCACCGTTCTTGGAGAAGGTGGAGCGCACGTTGGAAGCGGTGCGGTTCTTGTTGTCGGTCATGGTTTCGACGATCACGGCGACACCGTTGGGGCCATAGCCCTCATAGCGGATTTCGTCGTAGTTCTCGGCGTCGCCGCCGGTGGCTTTCTTGATCGCGCGGTCAATCACATCCTTGGGGACGGACTGGCTTTTGGCTTCCTTGACGGCCAGACGCAGACGCGGGTTCTTGTCCGGGTCGGGGTCGCCCATCTTTGCGGCGACGGTGATTTCCTTGGAGAGTTTCGAGAACAGTTTCGACCGCGCGGCGTCCTGACGGCCCTTGCGGTGCTGGATGTTCGCCCATTTGGAATGGCCTGCCATGGTGCATCCTTGCTAATTCAATTTCGGATCTGGCGCCCATATAGCCCCGACACCGGGGGGCTTTCAAGCGCCCCATATCCGGCCCGGCGCACCATGCGGGCGGTGACAGCCGTGAGCCGCACTGCATCCGGCGTGCAGGGAGGCGCTTGTCCCGCAGCGCGCAACCGCTAGAGTGGCGCCATGACATTTGACCAGATTGTATTGTTCGCCCTCTTCGCTGCTGTCTTTGGCCTGCTGCTGTGGGGCAAGTATCGCTATGATATCGTGGCTTTTTCCGCATTGATGGCGGCGGTCCTGCTGGGGGTGGTGCCTGCCAATGACGCCTTTGCCGGATTTGGCCATCCGGCAACATTGGTGGTGGCACTGGTGCTGGTGGTTTCGGCCGGGCTGGTGCGCTCGGGTGCGGTGTTTCTGATCACCCGCACGCTGGTCGACAGCAGCCGCAATCTGGGCGCACATATCGCGCTGATGGGTGGTATCGGTGCGGTGCTGTCGGCCTTTATGAACAATGTGGCGGCGCTGGCGCTGCTGATGCCGGTGGACATCCAGACCGCGCGCAAGGCCGGGCGGGCGCCGGGGATGAGCCTGATGCCGCTGTCCTTTGCCACCATTCTGGGCGGTATGGTGACGCTGATCGGCACGCCGCCCAATATCATTATCGCGTCGATCCGGGCCGAAACTCTGGGCGAACCCTTCGGAATGTTCGACTTTGCCCCGGTGGGCGGCATTGCGGCGCTGGCGGGGCTGCTGTTTGTGGCGCTGATCGGCTGGCGGCTGATCCCGCTGCGCCAGAATGCGGCCGGCGACTCGGAGGCACAGCTGTCGCAGTATATCGCCGAGCTGACGGTGCCCGAAGGATCGGGCCTGATCGGTCAGCGTCTGGGCGAGCTGGACGCGGAGGCCGACAAGGCCGATGTGGCGATCCTCGGGTTGATCCGCGACGGCAAGCGGCTCTATGGGCGCGCGGCGGGTCAGCTGCTGCGGGCCGGTGATGCGCTGGTGCTGGAGGCCACGCCCGAGGCGCTGGATGAATTCCGCACCGCCGCCTCGCTCGATTTTGCCGATGCCGCCCGGCAGGAGAAGCTGGGCGCCGCCGGTGATGGGCTGGAGCTGGTCGAGGTGGTGGTGCCGGAAACCGCCCGTATCAAGGGGCGCAGCGCGCAGGCGCTGGGGCTGGCCTGGCGGCAGAACACCGTGCTGATGGGGCTGGCGCGGCAGGGCCGCCGCCTGACCCGGCATATCCGGCAGGAACAGATCGAGGCGGGGGATATCCTGCTGCTGCTCTGCCCGCGTGATCGCGGCACGGATGTCACCGAATGGCTGGGCTGCCTGCCGCTGGCGGAACGCGGCCTGTCGGTCACTGCCAATGACAAGACCTGGCTTGCCATCGCGCTGTTTGCAGGCGCGGTGCTGGCGGCCTCGCTGGGTATCATCTACCTGCCGATTGCGCTGGGGCTGGTGGTGGTGGCCTATGTGCTGACCAAGATCCTGCCGCTGGCGGAATTATACGACCATATCGAATGGCCGGTGGTGGTTCTGCTCGGCTCGATGATCCCCTTGGGGGCGGCGCTGGACAGTGCCGGCGGCACTGCGCTGATCGCCGAGAGCCTGCTGACGCTGACCGCGGGCATGCCCGCCTGGGCCATTCTGACCGTGCTGATGGTGGTCACCATGACGCTGTCGGATGTGTTGAACAACACCGCCACGGCCATTGTCGCGGCCCCGGTCGGGATCCAGATGGCCAATGGTCTGGGCGTGTCGCCGGATCCGTTCCTGATGGCGGTGGCGGTGGCGGCCTCGGCGGCGTTCCTGACCCCCATCGGGCATAAGAACAACACGCTGGTGCTGGGTCCGGGCGGCTACCACTTTGGCGATTACTGGCGCATTGGCCTGCCGCTGGAGGTGCTGATCATCGCGGTCTCCATCCCCGCAATCCTGCTGTTCTGGCCCCTGTGATCGGCGCTGTGATCGGCGCTGTGGCGCTGCTGTGACCCAACGGCAGGGACCGCAGGGTTTGCGCCGCGCCCCTCTGCACGCTTAGGCTGATCCCACAACCGGGACCAACAGCGGAGGCACGCCATGGGACAGCCGACGGACAACAGCGCAGATGTGATCATCGTCGGGGCCGGGCTGGCCGGGCTGGTGGCGGCAGCCGAACTGGGCGACCGGGGCAAGCGGGTGATCCTGCTGGATCAGGAGCCTGCACATTTCCTGGGCGGTCAGGCGCATTGGAGCCTGGGCGGGCTGTTCATGATCGACACGCCCGAGCAGCGCCGCATGGGCATTCGCGACTGTCCCGATCTGGCGCGGCGCGACTGGTTCGGCAGCGCCCAGTTTGACCGCCCCGAAGACCATTGGCCGCAACGCTGGGCGCGCGCTTATCTGGACTTTGCCAGCGGCGAGATGCGGGCCTGGCTGCATGGTCTGGGAATGCGCTGGTTTCCGGTGGTTGGCTGGGCTGAACGGGGCGGTGGCGACGCCGAGGGGCATGGCAATTCGGTGCCGCGCTTTCACCTGACCTGGGGCACCGGACCGGGGGTGGTCGCCCCCTTTGCCGCGCGGGTCGAGGCCCATATCGAGGCTGGTCTGATCCAGCCGCGCTTTCGCCATCAGGTGAGCCATATCATCACTCAGGGCGGCACTGTCAAAGGTGTCTCCGGCGAGGTCTTGGCGGCAGATGACGCGCCGCAGGGGGCCCGCACCAACCGTCAGGAAATCGGCGAATTCGAGGTCTATGCTCCCTCGGTGCTGGTCGCCTCGGGCGGGATTGGCGGCAATCTGGATGCGGTGCGCCAGAACTGGCCGGTGGAGCGGCTGGGACCTGCACCGCGCCGCATGGTGGCGGGCGTGCCCTTTCACGTCGATGGGCGGATGATCCCGATTGCGCAGGCGGCGGGCGGCCATGTCATCAATGCCGACCGGATGTGGCATTACACCGAAGGGCTGCGCAACTGGGATCCGATCTGGCCCAACCACGGCATCCGCATTCTGCCCGGGCCATCGTCGATGTGGTTTGACGCCAGAGGCGACCGGCTGCCTGCGCCTTATCTGCCGGGATTCGACACGCTGGGCACGCTGCGCGAGATCCTGAAGACGGGCCATGATTACAGCTGGTTCATCCTGAGCCAGAAGATCATCCAGAAGGAATTCGCCCTGTCGGGGTCCGAACAGAACCCCGATCTCACCTCCGGCAAATGGGGCGAGGTGCTGCGCGCCCGGCTGTTGTCGCGGGGCATGGCCCCTGCCCCGGTTGAGGCCTTCAAGAAACATGGTGCGGATTTTGTGGTGGCCGACACGCTGAGCGAGCTGGTGGCGGGCATGAATGAGATCGGCGATGTCGCGCTGGAGGAAACCCACCTGCGGCGTCAGATCGAAGCGCGCGATGCCCAAGCCGACAATCCATTTGCCAAGGATGCGCAGATCATCGCCATCAATGCCGCGCGCAACTACCGGGGCGACCGGCTGATCCGCACCGCCAAGCCGCATCGGATTCTGGACCGCGCCAATGGGCCGCTGATCGCGGTGCGGCTGAATATCCTGACCCGCAAGTCACTGGGCGGTTTGCAGACCGATCTTGACGGGCAGCTGATTGGCGCCGATGGCACGCCGGTGCAGGGACTGTTTGCCGCCGGAGAGGTCGCAGGCTTTGGCGGTGGCGGCTATCACGGCTACAATGCGCTGGAGGGCAGCTTTCTGGGCGGCTGCCTGTTTACCGGCCGTCAGGCAGGCCGGTCCCGCGCCATCGCATGAGCGGCCAAAACCTGCGGTAACTTATGTTTAACAAACCCTTACCGGCCGTTGTTAAAGCGGCCAGAAGAAGGGGATGAGGATGGAGGCCAGAAGGCCGACGCTGAAGTTCAGCGGAATGCCAACGCGCAGGAAGTCGGTGAATTTGTAGCCGCCCGGACCGTAGACCAGCATATTGGTCTGATAGCCGATTGGCGTCGCAAATGAGGCCGAGGCCGCAACCATGACCGCAACCACCAGCGGGCGCGGATCAATGCCCATGGCCTGTGCCAGCCCGACCGCAATCGGCGTGACCACCACCGCCACGGCATTGTTGGAGACCAGCTCGGTCAGGATCGAGGTCAACAGATAGACCGCCCAGACCAGTAGGAACGGCGGCAGCAGCGACAGCGAGGGGGCCACGGCATCCACGATCAGACGCACCGCACCCGAGCTTTCCAGGGCGGCCCCGATCGCGAGCATGGCAAAGATCAGCGTCAGCAGGCGCCCATCGACAAATGAGAAAGCCTCATCCGCGTCGATGCAGCGGGTGATCAGCACGGTGGAGACGGCCAGCACCGACAGCAGCAGGATTGGCGCCACATTGAGCGCGGCGAGCAGCACGATCCCGATCAGCGCGGCAATGGCGATGGGGGCGTGGCGCCGGCGATAGGCGCGCACCGAGGGTTGCGAGACGGCGGCCATATCCATATCGGCGGCCAGTCGCTGGATATCCTCGACATTGCCTTCCAGCAGCAGGGTATCGCCTACGCGCACCACCAGATCCTCAAGCTGCACACCGATGTTCTGATTGCGCCGATGCACCGCCAGCACATAAACGCCATAGCGCCGCCGCAGGCGCATCGCGCCGAGCGACCGTCCCACCATGCGGCATCCGGGGGTGATCAGCACCTCCACGGTTGTGGTTTCCACGGTGGAGACCTGATCGACGCGCTTCAGCTCCTTGTTGCGTTGCAGGCTGAGGAGTTCGGTCATCTGGGTGCGCAGCACCACGCGGTCGCCGACCTGAAGCTCAACCCCTTTCAGCGCGTTGCGCAGCGAGATATCGCCGCGAATGACATCGACCAGACGGACGCCGGGCCGTTTGAACAGCTGCACGCCGGTGACTTCGCGGCCGATCAGGTTGCTGTCCGGGGGGATCACTGCCTCGGTGAAGAACTTCATGCGGGACCGGTCGCTGAGCAGGCTGGCCATGCTGCTGCGATCCGGCAGCAGGCGCGGCGCGATGAAGCGCAGGTAGATCATGCCCCAGATCACCAGAATGATACCAAGCGGTGTCACTTCGAAGATGGTGAAAGGCACCAGCCCCTGCGCCCGCGCGACACCGTCAACCAGCAGGTTGGTAGAGGTGCCGATCAGCGTCAGCGTGCCGCCCAGAATGGCCGCATAGCTGAGCGGGATCAGCATCTTGGAGGCGGAAACGTTCATTGTGCGGGCGATCTGGATGAACACCGGGATCATCACCACCACTACCGGCGTATTCGACACCACCGCCGAGGCGGCTACGACAAAGACCATCAAGAGCGCAATGGCCAGTTTCGGATTGACCTCGGCCTGTTTGCGGGCCTGCGCAGTAAAGGCATCCAGCGCACCGGTGCGCACCAGCGCGCCCATGATGATGAACATGGCCGCAATGGTCCAGGGCGCCGGGTTCGACAGCACGGGCAATGCCGCCTGATAGGGCAGAACGCCGGTTGCCAGCATCGCCGAGACACCGGCCAGCGCCACCACCTCGGTCGGGAAGGTTTCCCGCAGGAAAGCGGCAAACATGGCCACCACGATCAGCAACGTCAGAACCGCGCCACCGGTTTCGCCAAGGGGAATGAACTGCATCAGGGGTAAAGACATCCAAGAGGTTGAGAGATCAATCATCGGCGACCTGAAAGAACTGCGCGAACCGCCTCGCATATCGCGCGGCCCAAGGGAGTGAACCTGATCCGGTCACCGGAGGCAAGTGTTTCGCAACACGATGGGAGCATCTGGTCCCTATTTAGCGGTCCTTTGCGAATAAGCTTCGGAATTTGAGGGGTTTGGCGGGCGAATATCCCGCCCCGCCTGCCCAGATTTCGCGCATGGAACGGGCGGGGTTGCCGTGGCCTGCACTAGGGGGCCTGGATCGGGTGGCCAGCGTCAGGGAGTTGCCTGCTCGAGAAGGCCGCCGACCCGGATCATGCGGATCGATTTGGCCGCCCCGGTGCGATCATCGGTTTCGACAAAAACACCCGACAGGGTTGCCGGGCCTTCGGCCGGGGTAAAGCGGTTCTTGGGCATGCCGGTGAGAAAACGGCGCATCGGTTCGGCTTTCTCCATGCCGATCACCGAATTGTAATCGCCGCACATGCCAGCATCGGTCAGATAGCCGGTGCCCTCCGACAGGATCTGCGCATCGCCCGTCGGCACATGGGTATGGGTGCCCACCACCAGCGACGCGCGGCCATTGCAGAAATGGCCCATCGCCATCTTCTCGGAGGTGGCCTCGCAGTGCATATCCACGATCACCGCCTGCGCCAACCCACCGCGTGGGTGCGATTTCAGCACCGCCTCAACGGCGCCGAAGGGATCGTCATAGGCCCGTTTCATGAACACCTGCCCCAGTGCCTGCACCACCAGCACCTTGCGCCCGCCCGGAGCATTGAACAGCCGGTAGCCGCGCCCCGGCGCGTTTTTGGCAAAATTCAGCGGCCGGATGATGCGCGGCTCTTTCTCAATGGCCTGCAACATGTCCTTCTGGTCAAAGGCATGATCGCCAAGCGTCAGGCAATCGGCCCCGGCATCCAGCAGCAGCTTGGCGTGTTCGCCATTGAGCCCCATACCGTTTGAGGCATTCTCGCCATTGACCACGACAAAATCGAGCCGCCAGTCCTTGCGCATCTGCGAGAGGTGTTCGGAAATGGCCTTGCGTCCCGCACGGCCCATGACATCGCCAAGAAATAATAGTCGCATTGCCGCGTGGTACGCCGTTGCAAGGCTCAGGACAAGAGCCGCGTTGCGGGTGCAAAACTTTTTGAAAAGTTTTGCCAAGGTTTTTTGACAAACCCTTGGCCCGTCGCAGCGGGTGTCAGCTGAACTGCAACACCCGGCTTTCGGTGATCAGCATGTCCAGCGGCTGGTCGGTGGGCTCCAGCGGCAGGCTTTCGGCCTCCTGCGCATCAAAGGCAAAACCGATGGCGAGGGTTGGACGTTTGGCCCGCAGCAGTTCCAGAGTGCGGTCATAAAAGCCGCCGCCATAGCCCAGCCGCCCGCCGCGCGCATCAAAGGCGACCAGCGGCACGATCAGGATTTCCGGTTCGAAATAGTCATCGACCTCCGGCACCTTTGCCCCAAAGGGACCGTCACGCAGCGCGCCATCAGGCTGCCAGCGGCTGAAGTTTAGCGGTGTATCCTTGGCCTGGATCACCGGCACACCAACAGGGCCATGGGCGGCGGCTTCCGCCATCGCAGGAAGCGGGTCGATCTCGGTGCGGATCGGCATATAGCCCGACAGCGGCACGCCGCGATAGCCTGCCAGCACCTCCGAGAGATGCCCCGCCACACCGGGTTTATTCATGTCAAAGGCGGCCTTGCGGCGCTGAAAGGCCGCCTTGCGGGCGTCGGCCTTGATCCGGGTGAGGTCATCCATGGTGCGGCTCCTGTCAAAGCAAGTGAACACCACCCGGACGGGCGGCAACAGCGGGCAGGATCAGAGCAGCAACACCCCGGCCAGCCCGAGAAAGGCAAAGAAACCAACGATATCCGTGACCGTTGTCACAAAGGCGCCGGAGGCCAGCGCCGGGTCGACGCCGATTTTCTCCAGAATAATCGGCACCGCTGTCCCCGCCAGCCCTGCGACGACCAGATTGATCACCATAGCGACGGCGATCACGACGCCCAGCATAGGTGAGCCGAACCACAGGATGCCGACAACGGCCATGATCAGCGCAAAGGCGAGGCCGTTCACCAGGCCCACTAGGACCTCCCGCCGGATCACCCGCCAGACGTTGGAGCCGGTGAGGTCGCGGGTGGCCAGTGCGCGCACCGCCACGGTCAGCGACTGGGTGCCGGCATTGCCACCCATCGAGGCCACAATGGGCATCAGCACCGCCAGCGCCACAAATTCCGCAATCGTCGCCTCGAACTGGGCAATCACCAGCGAGGCCAGAATCGCCGTTGCCAGATTCACCGCCAGCCAGGGAAAGCGTTGCTTCGTTGTGGCCATGACCCGGTCGGCCAGGCTGCCCTCACCGACACCGGCCAGACGCAGGATGTCTTCTTCATGTTCCTCATCCAGCACGATCATGGCGTCATCCATGGTGATGACACCAACCAGCCGCCCCTCGTCATCGACAACCGGGGCCGAAATCAGGTGATACTGGTTGAAGGCATAGGCGACGTCTTCTTCGTCCTGATCGGCGGGAATGATCTGAAAGGTGTCTTCGACGATCTCGCTCAGCCGCACCTCCCGTTTCGAGGACATGATACGGCCAAGCGTGACATTGCCCACCGGGTGCAGCCGCGGGTCGACCAGAACCACATGGTAGAACTGATCCGGCAGGTGTTCGGATTCACGCATGAAATCAATCGCCTGCCCCACCGTCCAGTGGTCGGGAGCCATCACCACCTCGCGCTGCATCAGACGGCCAGCGGAGTTCTCCGGGTAGCTCAGCGATTGCTCCACCGCGACCCGGTCGGCATCTTCGAGCGTATTGAGGATGGCCGCCTGCTGAGGCTCTTCCAGATCCTCCAGAAGGTCGACCACATCATCGCTTTCGAGGTCGCGCACCGCCTCGGCCAGAACCTGCGGCGCCAGCAGCGAAATCACCTCTTCGCGGATCGATTCATCCAGTTCCGACAGGATCTCGCCGTCGAATTCGCGGTCATAAAGGCGGATCAGGCGGCCACGTTCGTAGGCGCTGATCTGTTCCAGAAGGTCGGCGATGTCAGCAGCGTGCAGCGGCTCCATCAGCTCGGTCAGCTGAGGCTGGTCATCGGCCTCCACCGCCTCCAGAATCTGGGCAACCCGTTTGCGGTCCAGCTCGTAGGCATCCTCGAATGTGGCATCGACTGGCTCTTTTTGGTCATCTGCGATCATTCCGAGGCCCCTTTTGGTGATTGCTTCTGGAATAAAAGAAGCTGTTACCGAAAAACAATGACAATGACGTAATTTACCGTCGATGTCGCTGCGCGTATCCTGCGCATCGCAGTTTGGCAAGAAAGGACCGCGTTGGATGCAGGCAGAATTTATCTTACGGGGGCAGGTCCTGTCATTTGCGGGAGACCCGTTTGAGGGCGACCACCCTGAGGCTGCGGCGACGCTGCATGAAGCGGTGGCGATTGGTGGTGGCAAGGTGCTGGAACTGGGCGCGGCTGATGCGCTGCGCAAGGCCCACCCCTCCGCCAGCCTGGTGGATCACGGCGATCACCTGATCCTCGCCGGCTTTGTCGATGCCCATGTGCATTTCCCGCAGACCGCGATCATTGCCAGCTGGGGCAAGCGGCTGATCGACTGGCTGAACAGCTATACTTTCCCCGAGGAGATGCGTTTTGGCGACCGTGGCTATGCCGATGAAATCGCAGGCCGCTATCTGGATCTGACACGGGCCAATGGCACCACCACGATGTGCAGCTACTGCACCATCCACCCCGAAAGCGTGGAGGCGTTTTTCAGCGCTGCGCAGGCGCGCGGGCAGCGCGTGGTTGCGGGCAAGACCTGCATGGACCGCAACGCCCCCGAAGGCCTGCGCGACACCGCGCAATCGGCCTATGACGACAGCGCTGCATTGATTGGCCGCTGGCATGGCGTGGACCGGCTGTCCTATGCGATCACGCCACGGTTCTCGCCCACCTCGACCCCCGAACAGCTGGAGGCGATGGGCGCGCTTTGGGCCGAGCACCCAGACTGCCTGATGCAGACCCATCTGAGCGAGCAGACCGACGAGATTGCCTGGGTGAAATCGCTGTTTCCCGAGGCCCGGGACTATCTGGACACCTATGAGCAATTTGGCCTGCTGGGCGAACGTGGCCTCTACGGTCATGCGATCCATCTGGAAGACCGCGAGCGCGCCCGTCTGCGCGAGGTTGGCGCGGCGCTGGTGCATTGTCCAACCTCCAATACCTTCATCGGGTCTGGGCTGTTCGACATGGCCGGGCTGATGGCTGAGGGGCAACGCATTGGTCTGGCGACGGATACCGGTGGTGGCTCCAGTTTCTCGATGCTGCGCACCATGGCGGCGGCCTATGAAATCGGCCAGCTGCGCGGCACGCCGCTGCATGCTGCACAATTGCTGTGGCTGGCCACCCAAGGCTCGGCCCGCGCGCTGCGCATGGAGGCCCAGATCGGCAATCTCGCCCCCGGCATGGAGGCCGATCTGGTGGTCCTGGATCTGGCCTCGACCCCGGCGATTGCGCAGCGCTGCGCGGGCGCGCGCGATCTCTGGGAGGCGGTCTTTGCCACCATCATGATGGGCGATGACCGGGCGGTGACCGAGGTCTGGATCAACGGCGCGCGCAGCTGAGCCGGGCACCGAGGGGGAAAGAGGCGCTGATGCGCCTCTGCCTCCGGCGGGGATATTTCGGGCCAGAAGATGAGCGCCGCGCGCTGTCGCCGATCTGGTCAGCTGTCGTCAGGCCAGCTGCATCAGCCGTGTGGTGGCTTTTTGGTGCCGTTCAAGAAGGTCTGGCAGATCCACGGTCGCCAGCATGGCGTCGCGGATGATCTGGCGCCCTTCGACAAAGAGATGTTTCACCTGCGTCGGCCCCGCCAGCAGCAGCGCCGCCGGATCCCAGCTGCCGCTGGAGGCGATGCCGGTCACGTCCCAGATCGCGATATCGGCACGTTTGCCCACCGCCAGCTGGCCGACATCGCGCCGCCCCAGCACCTCCGCGCCGCCACGGGTGGCAATCTCCAGCGCCTCATAGGCGCTCATGGCATCAGCCCCCTGTGCGACCCGCTGCAAGAGCATCGCCTGACGGGCTTCGCTGATCAGGCTGGCCATATCATTGCTGGCCGATCCATCCACGCCGAGACCAACCGGCACCTGCGCATCGCGCATGGCGCGCAGCGGCGCGATGCCGCTGCCAAGGCGGCAGTTGGAACAGGGGCAATGGGCAACGCCGGTTCCGGTCCGGGCAAAGAGGTCGATTTCCCCGGCATCCAGTTTCACGCAATGGGCATGCCAGACGTCGGGGCCGGTCCAGCCCAGATCTTCGGCATATTGGCCGGGACGGCAGCCGAACTGCGCCAGGGAATAGGCGATATCCTCGTCGTTTTCGGCCAGATGGGTGTGCAGCATCACCCCCTTGTCGCGGGCCAGAAGCGCAGTGTCGCGCATCAGTTCGCGGCTGACGGAAAACGGTGAACAGGGCGCCAGCGCCACCCGGCACATGGAGCCTTCGGCGGGATCGTGGAACCGGTCCACCACCCGGATCATATCGTCGAGAATGGCGCGTTCCTCCTCGACCAGACTGTCCGGCGGCAGGCCGCCCGCGCTTTCGCCGATGCTCATGGCGCCGCGCGTCGGCTGGAAGCGCAGACCAATATCACCCGCCGCCTCGATGCTGTCCTCCAGCCGGGTGCCATTGGGATAGAGGTAGAGGTGATCGGAGGTGAGCGTGCAGCCCGAGAAGGCCAGTTCGGCCAGCCCCAGCTGGGCGGAGACATGGATGTCATCGGGGGTGAAGGCCGACCAGATCGGATAGAGCCGTTTGAGCCAGCCAAACAGCAGCGCGTCCTGCGCGCCGGGCACCGCGCGGGTGAGGTTCTGATAGAGATGATGATGGGTGTTCACAAGGCCCGGGGTCACCACGCAGCCCCGGCCGCTGATCCGCTCGCCCTCTGTGGTGAGATCGCTGCCGATCTCGGCGATCACCCCGTCGCGGATCCGCAGATCGGCATGGGTCAGCTGGCGGCGCTGATCATCCATTGTCAGCGCGATATCAATATCTTCGATCAGAATTTCAGGCACAGGTCACACTCCGTCAGGCCGCCCATTTCGGTTCAGAAGTGTGATGGCGCGCCGACAGAATATGGGCAAAGGACTCGGCGCGTGGCCGAACCCTAATGGATTGCCCGAGGTCGTTTCAAGTGGTTTTGCGGATCAGGGCAAGCGCCGCGGCATGAAGCTCGGCGGTGGCTGCGGCCAGGACCTGACCGCCCTCATGCGCAGGCTCCCCCTGCCAGTTGGTCACCACGCCACCGGCGGCCTCGATGACCGCGATCGGCGCCTGGATGTCGTAGGCGTTGAGCCCGGCCTCGATCACCAGGTCACATTGCCCGGCGGCCAGCAGCGCGTAGGCGTAGCAATCCATCCCGTAGCGGGTCAGCTGCACTTCGCTGGCGACCCGCTGGAAGGCGGCGCGTTCCGCTGCGCTGCCGACTTCGGGAAAGGTGGTGAACAGCGTGGCCGCCGACAGATCCGATGTCTTGCGGGTGCTGAGTGCGACCTCCCCCAGCGGGCCGGTCAGACTGGCCCCTTCGGGCGTGCCAATGAACCGCTCACCGATATAAGGTTGATCAATGATGCCGAGGAAAGGGCCATCCGCATCGCCAAGGGCAATCAGCACCCCCCAGGTCGGGGTGCCGCTGATAAAGCCACGGGTGCCGTCGATCGGGTCCAGCACCCATATGCGCCCGGACTGGCCACGGGTCTCGCCGTATTCCTCGCCGAGGATGCCATCGTCGGGCCTGAGTTGCGAAAGCACCGCGCGCATCGCCTGTTCGGCGGCCCGGTCGGCGATGGTGACGGGATCGAAACCTTCGTCCAGCTTGTTGTCGGATTGCAGCCCGGCTGAGCGGAAATAGGGCAGGATCGCCTGACGTGCGGCATCGGCCATCCGATGGGCAACGTCCAGATCTGAAAACGCGGCTGAAGTCATACCCGAAGGGGTGACATTCAACCGCGCATATTTCAAGCCCCAAGCCCCCACTTGAGGCGGGAAAATCAGGCTGCGTCGCTGAGCACGCGCGCCAGTTCGAACAGACGACGGCGCTGGTTTTCAGGAATCGCATAGTAGGAGCGCACCAAATCCAATGCCTCCTTGTCGCCCATCAGATCGTCAGGCACGCGTGCCTTGTCCGACGCCGGGGCATCATCATCTTGCAGACCTTCAAAAAAGAAGCTGACCGGCACGCTGAGCGCGTCGGAAATATCCCAGAGCCGGGAGGCGCTGACCCGGTTTGCACCGGTTTCATATTTCTGGATCTGTTGAAATTTAATACCAACCAGCTCTGCGAGCTGCTGTTGCGTCATGCCGATGAGCCACCGGCGATGCCGGATACGTTTCCCCACGTGCACGTCCACTGGATGAGCCATGCGTTTCTCCTAAGATTTACAAAACTGGGTGCCACCCTAACCGCCTTTTTAAACCCCCGCCCACCCGGCAAATACCGCGTGGTGCCAATGTTGCCAAAAAACCCGACGGGTTTCTGGACAAACGACAAGGCGCTCCCATTGGAGTTGAGTGTACGACCTTAACGGTTGAATTCAAGCGTTCACTCTCGCCGGGGTCAGCACCTGCGCGGCAAACGCATGATTTCATGTACCAATTTTATTTCACTTTTTTGCATGTTTTACACATGTTCTCCACCTCCCCATAAATAGTGAGGTGATCTGAAGGCGAATCTGGCATGGTTTGGCCATTCAGAATCACCTTACCCCATGCCAGATATGGAAAAATGATATGCGCGCCTACAGTGTCAGCAGTTTTGACATTTCCCCGACTATCGCAGAAGTTGACGTAGGATCACCGGGAAGCGGAGAAGTTGCAGTTGCAATACACGCCTGTGGGTTGAACTTTGCCGATCTTCTTCTGCTCCGTGGCAAATATCAGGATACGCCGGACCTGCCATTTATTCCCGGTTTGGAACTGGCGGGCGTCATTCAGGCGCTTGGCCCTGATGTGGAGGGGCTGGCGGTTGGCGATCGGGTGGCGGTGTTTTCCGGTCAGGGCGGGCTGGCGGAGGCCGGGGTGTTTGCGGCCGATCGCGTCACGCGGATCCCCGATGAGATGTCCTTTGCCGATGCGGCGGCGTTTCAGATCACCTATGGCACCGGACTGGTTGCGCTGGATCACTGTGCGCGGTTGCAGCCGGGGGAAACCCTGCTGGTCACCGGCGCTGCCGGTGGTGTCGGGCTGACGGCTGTGGAAATCGGCAAACGTCTGGGCGCGCGGGTGATCGCCCATGCGCGTGGAGCCGAGAAGCTGGCCGTGGCCAAGGCGGCGGGCGCGGATCATCTGATCGACGCCGACGAGGATCTGCGGCAGGCGGTCAAGGATCTGGGCGGGGCCGATGTGGTCTATGAGGCGATTGGCGGCGATGTCTGGCAAGCGGCCTTTCGGTCTACCAACCCGGGCGGGCGGCTGCTGCCCATCGGCTTTGCCGGCGGCGAGGTGCCGCAGATCCCGGCGAACCACCTGCTGGTGAAGAACCTCAGCGTTATCGGGTTTTACTTTGGCGGCTACCTGAAGAGCCACCCGGCGGTGGTCAGGGGCGCCATCGCGCGGCTGATCGACTGGTATCGTGACGGCTCGCTGCGCCCACACATCAGCCACCGCCTGCCGCTGGAGGAGACTGACGCAGGGCTGGAGCTGCTGCGCAACCGCAAAGCCACCGGCAAGGTGGTGATCATGATCCGGCCAGAGGCCTAGGCGACGGCAGCCGCCGCCGCGCAGGGCAACCGCAGGGCGCGATCCCTAGGGCGCAGGTGTCAGGCTGCGGTCCAATGGGATTGCGCCGCCGCCAGCGGGGTACTGATGTTGCGAAAGGCCTTCCGCACCAGAAAGGCCAGTTCAGTCACCATCGGAGAGCCAGAGGTCTCTGCCCCATAGAGGTTGATCAGCTGGATCGGCAGATCCGGCAGGCTGCCACCGTGGTCGATCTGTAGCAGATGCGGCGGCTCGGTGCCCTCGATCATGGTGTGGATCGCCAGATCGGCGCTGACCGTCGCCTCGATGGTGCGGTCGCTATCGGTCTCCACCACCATTTCCCAGGCGATACCGGCGGCGTCCAGCGCGCTCACCACCTTGGGCCGGAAGGTGCAATAGCGGCCAAAGGCCAGTTTCAGCGGTCGCTGCCGCCAGGCTGATCCATTGGGCGCACCAATCCAGCACAGCGGCCGCTTGGCCAGCGTTTCGCCGTTTTCCGAGGTGGCGGTTTCGGTGGTCAGGATCAGATCGCATTCACCGCGCGAAAACTGCTCCTTCAAAGAGCGGGTATAGCTGGAGATCAGCTGCACCTTCACCCGTGGGAACGACGCATTGAAACGCTGTAGCACCTGCGGGATCGCCGGGTAGACAATGTCATGCGGCACCCCAAGAACGATTTCACCTTCATAGGCCTGATCGGTCAGTCGCCCGATCACCTCGTCATTCAGCGCCACCATCCGGCGCGCATAGGCCAGCAGCTGCTCGCCCGATGCGGTCAGCGCAATGGTGCGGCCAGAACGGTCCAGCAGTTGCAGGCCCAACAGCTCCTCCAGCCGCTTCAGCTGCATGGAGACCGCCGATTGGGTCAGATGCAGAAAACCGGCCGCGCGGGTCACCCCGCCATTGTCCGCAACCGCCACAAACGAGCGCAGCGTGGTGATATCGAGATTTCGCATCATCACAATCCCTGATGGTTTAAATCATAAACATTCGTTTTTCATATCAATCACACTCCGCCATATACATCAATAGAATTGATCAGACACTGCAACCTCATCAGAGTTCCAGAAAAGGACAAAAATCATGACCTATATGGACAACAGCCTGCGCAACTGCACCTGCGCGCCCCGCCGCTCGTTCCTCGCAACCGTTGCCCAACGCCTCGCCATCTGGCGCGAACGCCGGATGCTGGCCACGCTTGATCAAAGCGCGTTGGACGACATGGGCATCAGCAAGACCGAAGCCCAGGCAGAGGCCCGCCGCCCGATCTGGGACGCGCCGAGCAGCTGGCGGCGCTAGACCCGGCGCCAGCTGCTCGCAGCCGCCACCCGACAGAAGACAACAAAGAGGTCCGCGCTGCGGGCCTTTTGCACCCCCAACAGTCTGCCCCCCGGATCAAGGTTGGGAGACAAGGAACTCTCTGGGACCGTCACCGGAGGTGTCGCCGACGCACAACCGGCGGCCACCTGTGGCGATGCCGTGAAGATGGAATCTTTGTGCGTCTTTTGTGGGTTCATATGTTAGCCTGCAACAGGGTCGCCTAGACAGCACCAACAGAACCGCACGCCCAAGTTGTGAAAACTGCCTCAGGGCGATCTCAGAGGGGGCGCGGACCCGGATCCGGAACACTTTGGTCTGGTTCTGTGCAAGCCCTCGCCAAACATCCCAGGTTTTTTGTCGATAATTCCACCGAAACTTCGGTCTACGGCCTTGAACCGCGCCCCGCTTCACCCGATATTTGCGAGGAACGCCAGGTCTCTGCACGCAGCAGGAAACCTGCGCGAGGGAGTTTAAAGACGGAGACCATGATACATGGCACAGTTTGACACCATCCGGTCCACAGCGGGCGCACGCTCTGCGGAGATCGATGCGGGCCTGCGCGCCCATATGAACAAGGTCTACGGCACCATGGCCGTGGGCACATTCATTACATTTCTGGCTGCCTGGGCCATCTCCGGCCTGGCGGTGACCTCCGATCCGGCCAATGCCGCAGCCCAGCTGAGTGCCGATAAATACCTGACCAGCATCGGCTATGCGCTTTACGCCTCGCCGCTGAAGTGGGTGATCATGTTTGCCCCGCTGGCCTTTGTGTTTGGCATCGGCGCCGCCGCGAACCGCATGTCGGCCGCGGGCGTCCAGCTGCTGTTCTACGTCTTCGCCACCGTGATGGGCTTGTCGATCAGCTCGATCTTCCTGGTGTTCACCGGCGAAAGCATCGTGCAGGTGTTCCTGATCACCTCCATCGCCTTTGCGGGCCTGTCGCTGGTGGGTTACACCACCAAGAAAGACCTCTCCGGCATGGGCGCCTTCCTGATCATGGGCCTGATCGGCCTGATCGTGGCGTCTATCGTCAACATTTTCCTGGCGTCGTCGGCAATGGCCTTTGCGATCTCGGTGATCGGCGTGCTGATCTTTGCGGGCCTCACCGCCTATGACACCCAGCGGATCAAGAATGACTATCTCCAGCACGCCCATATGGGCGACCAGGAATGGCTGGCGAAATCCGCGATCATGGGCGCACTGAGCCTCTATCTGGACTTCATCAACATGTTCATGATGCTGCTCCAGCTGCTTGGAAACCGCGAATAACGCGTCTCCTTCCAGAGCCAACCAAGACCGGGGCGGATCATCACGATCCGCCCTTTTTCTTTGCCCGCGCTGCGGTTGCGGCCGGGACATGTCACGCAACGAATTTGAGACACCGATGAGATTGATTGATATCGCCCCAAAAGAGGCGCACCGCATTGTCCCGCTGCTGCAAGAGCTGCACGCGCTGCATGTCACCCACCAGCCTGACCGCTACCCGGCCGATCCTGATGGTGCAGCGCTGGCCCGCTGGCTTGAGACATGGCTGAGCGAGCCAAGCCTGACCGCCCGCGCCGCCGTCAGCCCGCAGGGGCGGATCATGGGCTATGTCATCTATGGCATCGAGGAGCGCCCTGCCCTCCCCGTCCGCAGGGCCGAGACCCGCGCCATGCTGCACCATGTCGCCGTCGCCAAGAGCTGGCAGCGCATGGGTGTCGCAACCGCGCTGATCACCGATATGAAGCGTTCTGTGGCGGCCAAGGGCGTTCCGGTGATCGCCACCACTTACGCCTCCTTCAACACCGCCTCTGCGGCGCTGATGCAGCGTATGGGCCTGCTGCCTGTGATGGTCATGGCCGAGTGGCGCGGCTAATCTGCGGCCACAACGAAAAACAGGAGGCGACCCCACCGTCGCCTCCTGTCATGGTCGCTCCCCCGAGCCGACCTGTGGTGCTGTGAACTTCCGAAACCGCGCGCTTCTGGCGCTGCATCCCGGACCCACTCTCTCACCCACATCCCAGGACATATGTGACGGCCAAATGTGGCATTTTCGGGCCGATCCGGCGCACCGTCGGTGTTTTCATTTACCGAATTTTCATAAAATGCGCGCGACCGGCAGCCCGGCCAGCGGCGCCCGGTCAGTGGCGCCCGGTCAGTCAGGCAACAGCGCGGCCACACGAAAAAGGGCCGCACCCTGGTGCGACCCTTCTGATCTACTGTCCCGAATATCGGGGGCGGTGTCGCGGCCGGAGGCAGCGCAACACCAAGAGGCTTATTTGATTTTGCCTTCTTTGTATTCAACGTGCTTGCGCACGACCGGGTCGTACTTACGCACAACCATTTTCTCGGTCATGGTGCGTGCGTTTTTCTTGGTCACGTAGAAGTGGCCCGTGCCCGCGGTCGAGTTCAGGCGGATCTTGATTGTGGTCGGCTTCGCCATGGTATTCTCCTGCGTCCGAAAAGGCAGGGGCCTCTCGGTAAATTCCTATATGAGCGTGCGCTTTTACCTGCACCACCCCGCGAGTCAATAGGATTCGAGGGGATATTTTGCGCAGAGGGCCTGTAAGCCGGATTTTGTTCCAGGGCCAGGGCCCCTTCGACGACCATTCATCTAGGATGCACATTGCTGCGCACCTCCAGCTGCCAACCCGACCCCTCTTGGCCAAAACATGCCTAGCGGCGGTATCGGCTGACGCCGACCGGCCCGCGCGGGGGTCCTATTTGGCATTGCTCCCGGTGGGGCTTGCCGTGCCGCCCCTGTTGCCAGCGGCGCGGTGGGCTCTTACCCCACCGTTTCACCCTTACCCACATGGGATCACCTGACAGGCAGGCGCATATGGGCGGTCTGTTTTCTGTGGCGCTCTCCGTCAGATCGCTCTGCCCGGGCATTACCCGGCACCGTTGTTTTGTAGAGTCCGGACTTTCCTCGCGACGCCTTGCGGCCCCCCGCGGCCGTCCGGCCCTCTGCGCAGGGGTTGGCGTAGAAACTACTGCGCCCAAGGTCAAGCGGATAGTGCACCGGGGGCGTTGCCCCCTCGCGCCTGCGGCGCTCACCCCCAGGATATTTGCGCCAGAAGATGCCGGGACGCTCTCTATCTTCTGGCGTCAAATATCCCGGAGCGCGAGGCAGAGCCTCGCTCAGGCCTCTGCCCGGGACGCATCGGTCAGCAGCGACAGGACGTCCCTGTCGGTCAAGGGACCGGTCTGCCATGGCCGGAATCTGAGGCGCACCGCCTGCAGCAGGGTGGCGTCATCCACATCCGCCGTAAAGCCACGCCGCCGCGCCAGAGCGCGAAAGCGGTCCATCCCGACGTCGGTCTCTGGCCGCGCCGCAGCACCCGGCGCGGCGCTGGCCAGCCCCTGTCTGGCCAGCCGCGCCCAGTCAAAGCGGGCGCCCGGGTCACATTTGCGCCCCGGCGCCATGCAGGAATGCCCGATCACACCGGAGGCCGGGATCCGCCAGCGCAACAGCACAGCCCGCAGCAGCCCCTCCAGCCGGTTCATCTGGGCTGCAGAAAACGGATGATCGCCCCGGTTGTCCAATTCGATCCCGATCGAGCGGGAGTTGATATCCTCCTGCCCGCACCATTCCCCGGCGCCGGCATGCCAGGCGCGGTCGGCCTCCCTGACCATCTGCCACAGCCGTCCGTCAGCGGCGATCAGGTAATGGGCCGACACCTCGTACCGCGGGTCGCAGAGCCGCTCCAATGCGGCCTCGGCACTGTCCATCGCGGTGTAATGCAGCACAACCAGATGCGGCGTCAGATCATGGCGGCGCGCATTGAAATTGGGACTGGGATGCCAGATGGCATCCGTCCCGGTGTCAGCAGAGGTCGGCGGAGGTGTCATGAGGCGCCAGCCGCCTCAGTTCTGCACCGCAAGTCGATAGGGCGCTGGATCCCAGCCGCAGGCGTAGCCGTCCCCATCGGGATCAAGCGCCTGGCGGTCACGTTTCGGGCCGCCCGCTTCGAGAAAGGCAATCTGGGCCAGTTCCGGCGAGGCAAATCCGGCGCAGTTGCGCGAGGAGCGGGCCGCCAGGTTGAAGCCGGAGCGTGAATAGATCCGCTGCCCACGCGGGTTGGAGGTGCTGAGCGCATAGCGCACGATATTGGGATCGCGGTCGCCGCTGCGTTCGGGCACTGCGGTGGGGCTGACCACCTGATACTGGGCGCGCTGACGGGCCAGACGCTCGGCATCGCTTTCGATGCTTTGGCGCGAGGCGACCGCATCGAAATCATTCTCGTCGGAGATCCGCGGATTGCCCGCAAGGGCCGGTGCCGGGTTTGACGGGCTGGCCTCGATCGGTGCGGTGCCCGAGTTGCCGCGTGCAGCCGCGAGGGCCGCGGCGGTTTCGCGGGCAATATCGTCGCTGCTGCCGGTCGCGGGTGCGAGGGATCCGGCACTGCTGCCTGCGGCTGCGATGCGGGGGGCGGGCTGCGCGCTGCCCGGCAAGCTCTCGGTTGCGACGCGGACCGGCGGCACCAGCGGATCGCCATTAATCGTGGTGCCTGTCGCCGGTGCCCGGTCAAAGGGGCTAGAGCCAAATCCGATCTCGGGGCCACTTTCAGGCACCGGAGGCTGGCACGCGGCCAGCAGCACAAGACTGCTGGTCGCCAAGATGGACCGGAATAGACGCATGATCACCACCTGTTGGTTCTGCTCAGATCAGGACAGGGTTTACCACCATTGGGCCGGCTTGGCCACAAAACCGGCGGCCCCTTCCAGCGCATAGGCCGTATTCAGCAGATCGCCCTCTTCCCAGGGGCGGCCAATCAGCTGAAGCCCCAGCGGCAGGCCCTGCGCATCAACACCGGCCGGAACCGAAATGCCGGGCAGACCGGCGAGGTTCACGGTGACGGTAAAGACGTCATTGAGATACATCTGCACCGGATCCGCGTCGATCATTTCGCCGAGGCTGAAGGCGGCCGAAGGTGTCGCCGGGGTCAGGATCGCGTCAATGCCCTGGGCGAAGACGTCTTCGAAGTCTTTCTTGATCAGGGTGCGGACCTTGCGGGCGCGGTTGTAATAGGCGTCGTAGAAACCGGCCGAGAGAACATAGGTCCCCACCATCACGCGGCGCTGCACCTCATGGCCGAAGCCTGCGGCGCGGGTTTTTTCGTACATTTCGGTAATGCCATCGCCCGCCTCCAGCGCCGCGCGCTGGCCATAGCGCACACCGTCATAGCGCGCGAGGTTGGAGGAGGCCTCGGCCGGGGCGATCACGTAATAGGCAGGCAGGGCGTATTTGGTGTGCGGCAATGAGATATCGACGATCTCGGCCCCGGCGGCACGCAGCATCTCGGCGCCTTCGGACCAGAGTTTCTCGATTTCGCCGGGCATTCCATCCATGCGGTATTCACGCGGGATACCGATTTTCTTGCCCTTGATATCGCCGGTCAGCATCGCCTCGAAGTTCGGCACCGCCAGATCGGCGCTGGTGCTGTCCTTGGGGTCGTGGCCGCACATCGCCTCAAGCATCATTGCCGCGTCGCGCACCGATTTGGTCATCGGGCCCGCCTGATCCAGGGAGGAGGCAAAGGCCACCACCCCCCAGCGCGAGCAGCGCCCATAGGTGGGCTTGATGCCAGTGATCCCGGTAAAGGCGGCCGGCTGGCGAATCGAGCCGCCAGTGTCGGTGCCGGTGGCCGCAAGGCACAGATCCGCAGCCACGGCCGCTGCGGAGCCGCCGGAGGAGCCGCCCGGTGTCAGCTCGGCAGTATCATTGCCGCGCCGCCAGGGGCTGACCGCGTTACCATAGACGGAGGTTTCATTGGACGAGCCCATGGCGAATTCGTCCATGTTCAGCTTGCCCAGCATGACAGCGCCTGCATCCTGCAGCTGCTGCGATACGGTGGATTCATATTCGGGCTTGAAACCCTCCAGAATGCCGGAGGCGGCCTGGCTGGCGACACCTTTGGTGCAGAACAGATCCTTGATGCCGATCGGCAGGCCGCACATGGCGGGCGCATCGCCCGCCTTGATCCGTGCATCTGCTGCCTTGGCGCGCTCCAGCGCGATTTCGGGTGTCTTGTGCACAAACGCGTTCAGGGCATCTGCGGCCTCGATGGCCTTGAGGCAGGCCTCGGTCAGCTCGACAGAGGTGGTCTCGCCCTTGCGCAATGCGTCACGGGCTTCGGACAGGGTGAGTTTATTGAGTTCGGTCATGTCTTATTCAACCACCTTGGGCACTGCAAAAAACCCTTCGCGGGCATCGGGGGCATTGGCCAGGATCTTGTCCTGCTGATTGCCATCGGTCACCTCGTCGACGCGGCGTTTCAGGCGCTGCGGCGTCACCGACGTCATCGGTTCGACGCCCTCAACATCCACCTCGTTCAGCTGCTCGATAAAGCCGAGGATGGTGTTGAACTCATCCGCCAGTGCTGGCAGCGCGTCCTCTTCGACCTTGATACGGGCCAGTTTGGCCACTTTTGCGGCGGTGCTTTGGTCAATCGACATGGAAACCCTCATCTCGTGTTAGGACGCATTTACCGCCGCACCGCCGCCGCCGCAAGCCTGTGGCGGCGCGAAACCCCGGTGAAATCGGCGTGACGGAGCGCGGGCGAGTGGATTTTTGCACCAAGCGCGATAGGCTTAGGCCAAGACGATTTGCCAGCGGGGCCGATCGTAACAGTATTGAGGGAGACAGAACATGAAGATCATCTGGTTGGGCCATGGCAGTTTTCGCATCCAGACCGCAGGGCAGGTTCTGCTGGTCGATCCCTGGCTCACCGGCAATCCCATGCTCGCCGAGGACCAGCATGACGCCGCGATCACCGGCGCCACCCATATCATTCTGACCCATGCGCATTTCGACCATGTGATCGACGTGCTGGCGCTGGCGCGACGCCTGGATGTGCCGATTGTGGGGCAATATGACCTGATGGGCATCTGGGGCGAGACCGAGGAGGTCACCACCATCGGCTTCAACAAAGGCGGAACCGTCAATCTGGACGGGCCGCAACTGGCGATGGTGCCTGCCTCGCACAGCTCGACCTTTGCCACCCAGGACGGGCTGCGCACCGGGGGCAGCGAAGTCGGCTACATGCTGATGAGTGAAAACAAGACGCTCTATATCTCGGGCGATACCGGGTTGATGGCCGATATGGACTGGATGGGGGATTACTACAAACCCGACATCGGCATCCTGAGCGCGGGCGGGCATTTCACCATGGATATGGCGCAGGCGGCCTATGCGGCGACACGGTATTTCAACTTCAAGACCGTGATACCCTGCCACTACCGCACGTTCCCGATCCTTGAGCAGAGCGCGGAGAAACTGGCCGAGGCGCTGCCGGATGTGACGGTGATCGAGCCGCAGGTTCTGGACGTGATCGACGTCTAGCCGACAGGGCTCCCGCCCGGACCCCGGTCTGCGGTGCAGATCCGGCCCCGTTGGGCATGGCGCCGCCCCGGCCGGGGCGGCGCGGGCACGCGCGAAAGCCTGGTAGCGCGCTGACCTCAAAAGCGCGAAGATCACGCGTGCGGCCTTATCACTCGCCGCCGGATAAGGCCGGGGATTGAAAGCTGGCGCGCGCCCTGGCCGCCTGCGCGCGGCAGATGCAATGCTGCGCGTGATCATTGACCAGCCCCATCGCCTGCATGAAGGCAAAACAGGTGGTGGGGCCGACAAATTTCCAGCCCCGTTTCTTCAGCTCTTTTGACAGCGCGATGGACTGCGGCGTGATAGAGGCCGTCTGCGGCGGCACCTGCGCATCGGGACCGGGTTCAAACCGCCAGAAAAACGCCGCCAGCGAGCCCTCCTGCCTGACCATCTCCTGCGCGCGCCGGGCATTGTTGATCACCGCCTCGACCTTGCCGCGATGGCGGACAATGCCTGCATCCTGCAACAGGCGCTCCACATCTGCCGGGCCAAATTCCGCCACGCGGTCCCAGTCAAAACCATGGAAGGCGGCGCGGAAGTTCTCGCGCTTGGCCAGAATGGTCCGCCAGCTCAGGCCGGATTGAAAGCTCTCCAGACAGATCTTTTCAAACAGGCGGCGATCATCTGCCACCGGATAACCCCATTCCTGATCGTGATAGGCCAGAAACTCGGGCGCGGATCCAGCCCAGCCACAGCGCAGCTGCCCGTCATCTGCCAGATATTCCTTGCTCATCACTCGCCCCCCTTTTCGGCAGTGCAGGCCGCTCATATGCTGGCCCGCCGCGCCGCCACGCTACGGGCAGGAAATCGGCGCGGTCAACCGTCCCCGGCGCGACGCGCCGCAAAGAACTCCTTCAGCAGGGTTTCGGCCGGCTCTGCGCTAATGCCATCGTAAACCTCGGGCGCGTGATGAGCCTGCGGGTGCGAGAACACGCAGGCACCATGGGCGACGCCACCGGATTTCGGATCGGACGCCCCGTAGTAAACACGCCCGATGCGGGCGGCAGCAATCGCCGCCGCGCACATCGCGCAGGGTTCCAGCGTCACGTAAAGGTCGTGACCGGTCAACCGCTCGGAACCGGCGGCGGCGCAGGCCGCACGGATCACCAGCACCTCGGCATGGGCGGTGGGGTCGTTCAGTTCGCGGGTGCGATTGCCCGCCTGTGCCACGACACGGCCATCCGGCGCGATGAGTACGGCGCCTACCGGCACCTCGCCGCGCGCGGCGGCTGCGCGCGCCTCGGCAAGGGCAATATCCATATGAGAACGAAACGGCATAGCTCTCCCTGCCCCAGAATGGGAGCTTTCGCAACCGCGCGGAATGATCTATGGCCTCAGGTATGAGCAAAACACCATCCTCCCCCAAGGGCCAGCGCCCCGCAGCGGCGAAACCAGCCCGCG
The DNA here is from genome assembly GCF_048056915.1 of Phaeobacter sp. JH20_02. Classification (NCBI taxonomy): domain Bacteria; kingdom Pseudomonadati; phylum Pseudomonadota; class Alphaproteobacteria; order Rhodobacterales; family Roseobacteraceae; genus Phaeobacter; species Phaeobacter sp. JH20_02. Next base: position 614,018 of record NZ_JAYMVP010000028.1, read on the forward strand.
CCAGCAAGAAACCGACCGCCCCCTCCGCAACCGGCGAGAGCCCGGACGGCGACCGCATCGCAAAGGTGCTGTCGCGCGCCGGTGTTGCATCGCGGCGCGAGGCCGAAAAGATGATCGCCGAAGGGCGTATCGCCGTGAACGGCAAGGTCATCGACAGCCCGGCGCTGAATGTGGTGTTGGGCAAGGACCGGATCGTGGTGGATGGCATGCCGATGCAGGATCCGGAGCCGCCGCGCCTGTGGATGTATCACAAACCAGCGGGGCTGGTGACCACTACCAGCGACGAGCTGGACCGCCGGACCATCTTTGATGAGCTGCCCGAGGACATGCCCCGTGTGATGACGGTCGGCAGGCTTGACCTCAACTCCGAGGGGCTGCTGCTGCTGACCAATGACGGCGGCATCAAGCGGCAGCTGGAGCTGCCGTCGACCGGCTGGCTGCGCCGCTACCGGGTGCGGATCAACGGCCGACCGAAGGACAGCGATTTTGAACCGCTGCGTCAGGGGCTCGTGATCGAGGGAGAGAGATTTCAACCGATGACGGTCGCGCTGGATCGTCAGCAGGGCGCAAACGCCTGGCTGACCATTGGCCTGCGCGAAGGCAAGAACCGGGAGATCCGCCGCGCCATTGAGGATATCGGGTTCACCGTAAACCGCCTGCTGCGCCTGTCGTATGGGCCGTTCCAGCTGGGCAATCTGAAGCCAGGCGAAGTCGAGGAGCTGCGTCCGCGTGTGGTGCGCGATCAGCTGGGTCTGACCGGTCCCGAGACCGAGGAAGACGACAAGCCCAAGCGCCCAGGCCGCCCGGTACGACAGCGCCCCGGTGCCGCGAAACCGGCGGGCAAGCCAGCGACGAAAGCCGGCGCAAGACCAGCGACAAAACCAGGCGGCAAGCCCGTCGGAAAACCTGCCGGAAAACCGGCGGGCCGTTCATTTGCAGGCTCGGACCGCTCTGGCGACAGACCCGCAGAGCGTTCAGGCGCCCGGCCCGCCGGCCGGTCCGGTCCTGGCGGCGCGTCCGGCGGCCAGTTTTCAGGCAAGGGCAAACCCGCTGACCGGTTCGCCGGAAAGCCCGGCGGAAAACCGGCGGGTCGCAGCACCGAGACGCCGGGCGGCAGACCGACCGGCAAGCCGACTGGCAAGCAAGCTGGCAAACCGACCGGAAAACCGATGGGCAAGCCGACAGGCAAACCGACCGGAAAATTCGGCGGCAAACCCGCAGGCGGCGGAGCTGGCCGTGATGCGGGTCGCAGTTCAGCCCCACGCGGTGGCGGCAAACCGCCCCGGCGCTGAGCCACCGCCAAAGACGGCCCTGCGGCGAAGGCCTGAGACTTCCCCCTAGCAAGATGGCGCTGCATATCCTAAGTTTCCAATTGCTTGGAGCGCTCATCTCGGGGGAATAAACGTGCAGAAACTCGCCTTTGTGGCCTTGCTGATCCTGATGATCGGTCTGGCAACCGGCTGGCTGGTCGGAGGCTGATGGCATGGCGCGGCGTTTTGGCGGCAAATACAGTCCCGACGAACAAGAGCGGAAAGCCGCCGATGAACCGGCGTCGGTCGGCGCGGGCTCCAGTTCTGGCAGCTATCGCAATGCCCGCGTCGATCCGGTCGGAGCACGCGCCAATCTGATGGCGCTGCCTGCCGGTCTGGTCGCGCTGATGTCCGTTTTTTCGGGGGCTGCCGGTCTCGCCTTTGGGCTGCTTGCGGCCGCGACATGGGCCGGATCGGCCTATCTGCTGCGCGACGGGCTGAGGGCCGAGGCCGCTTATGACGATCGCAAGGTCGCCCGTCGCCCTGCCCTGCCCCGAAAGATCCTCGCCGCGCTGCTCTGCGGTGTCGGCGCGCTGTTTGCCGCCTGGCGGCAGGACCCCGGCGCGCTGACGGCGCTGATCTATGCCGCAGCGGCGAGCGGCCTGCATCTGGCGGCCTTTGGGCTTGATCCCCTGCGCGACAAGGGCGCCGAGGGCATCGACGATTTCCAGCGCGACCGGGTCGCCCGTGTCGTCGAAGAGGCGGAAACCTATCTCTCGGCCATGAAGGATGCTGCTCTGCGCGCCCGTGACCGCGAGGTCGAACAGCGGGTTGAGGCCTTTCAGGAGGTGGCGCGCGATCTCTTCCGCACGGTTGAGGAAGACCCCCGCGACCTGACCGGCGCGCGGCGCTATCTGACCGTCTATCTGATGGGCGCGCGCGACGCCACGATCAAGTTTGCCGATATCTATACGCGCAGTGGCGACCCCCGGTCGCGCGAGGATTATCTGGCGCTGCTGCGCGACCTTGAGGAAAACTTTGCCGCCCGCACCCGCAAGATGCTGCTGGAGGACCGCACCGATCTGACCGTTGAAATCGACGTGCTGCGGGACCGTTTGCAGCGCGAGGGCGTTCACCTGGACCCCCGCTGACACAGCCATAAGGAACTTCGACATGTCCAAGACGACCCAGACGAAAGCCGCCCAGGAGGCTCAGCTGATCTCCGAAATCACCGCGATCGCATTGCCGGAGCCGACGGCCGAAATCCAGTCTCTGGATCAGGCCGACGCCGCCACCAGTGCAGACATCCAGTCGCGCATGGCGCAGATCGACATGTCCGACAGCAACTCGATCATCAACTTCGGCTCCGGTGCGCAGGCTGAATTGCAACAGATCAGCCAGGCCATGCTGACCGATGTGCGCAACAAGGATGTCGGTCCTGCCGGCGATTCGCTGCGCAATATCGTCACCACGATCCGGGGCTTTTCGGTGTCCGAACTGGATGTGCGCCGCAAGCGCAGTTTCTGGGAGCGGCTGCTGGGTCGCGCTGCGCCCTTTGCGAAGTTCACCGCTCGGTTTGAGGATGTGCAGGGCCAGATCGACCGCATCACCGACAATCTGCTTGGCCATGAGCATCAGCTGCTGAAGGATATCAAGTCGCTTGATCTGCTCTATGCCAAGACGCTGAGCTTCTATGACGAACTGGCGCTCTATATTGCAGCAGGTGAGGCCAAGCTGGCCGAACTGGACAGCAAGGAAATCCCGGCGCTGGAGGCGGCAGTGGCCGCCGCACCGGAGGCCGATCAGGTGATGCGCGCGCAGGAGCTGCGTGACATGCGCGCGGCCCGCGACGATCTGGAACGTCGGGTGCATGATCTGAAGCTCACGCGCCAGGTGACGATGCAGTCGCTGCCGTCGATCCGGCTGGTGCAGGAGAATGACAAATCGCTGGTGACCAAGATCAATTCGACGCTGGTCAATACCGTGCCGCTCTGGGAGACCCAGCTGGCACAGGCTGTTACCATCCAGCGCTCCGCCGAGGCGGCGGCGGCGGTGCGCGATGCCAATGACCTCACCAATGAGCTGCTGACCTCCAACGCGGCCAATCTGCGCGAAAGCAACAAGATGATCCGGCAGGAGATGGAGCGCGGTGTCTTTGATATCGAAGCGGTGAAACAGGCAAATGCGGATCTGATCGGCACCATTCAGGAAAGCCTTCAGATCGCCGATGAGGGCAAGGCCAAGCGCGCCGCCGCCGAGGCGGAGCTGAAGAAGATGGAAGCGGAGCTGCGCGACACGCTGGCCTCGGCAAAGGCGCGGCGCGACGGGGTCGGCGATACCGCCGCCACGGCGGTTCCCGGCACCGCATGACCGCAGCCGCGCCGATATCGCAGCGCGCCCGAAGGCGACGGCTGGTGCCGGTGCTTGTCGGCGCGCTGGCCGGGACTGCGTTCCTGATGGGATGCGATCCCCTCGCTCAGCGCACCTCGCTGGTGCCGCCGACACGCCCGGCCAATCTCGCCCCGCAGCCCAAGCCGCCCTCCGCCGAGAGCCAGCGGCTGGCCCGCTACTATGGCGCCCTCCAGCAGGACCTGCTGACGCGCGGGCTGCTGCGGACCGATGGGGGCGGGCCGGAGACGCCCTATGACGCCGATGATCTGCGCCGGAATTTTGAGCAGATCGCCTTTTACGACGAATATGGCAGCAGCAATCTGCGCACCTCCGGCGCGCTTGGGCGCTGGGACGGGCCGGTGCGTCTGCGGGCCGATTTTGGCCCCTCGGTCAGCGCTGAACAGCAGCAGAAGGATCGCGCCACCCTTGATGCCTATGCCGCCCGGCTGGCCCGGATCACCGGCCATCCGATCAGCACCACCACCAGCCGCGCGCGCGCCAATTTCAACGTGATCTTTGCAGGCGCCGACGACAGCGCCTATGTCGCCGGCCGCGTGCGGGAGATCCTGCCGTCGATCAGCGACGCCGACCTAGAGGTTTTTGCCAACCCGCCGCAGAGCTACTATTGTCTGGTGCGCGCCGGGGGGCTGCAGGCGGATCCATCGTCCTATATGCGCGGGGTCGCGCTTATCCGCGCCGAGCACCCGGATCTGGCGCGGCGCAGCTGTATCCACGAGGAAGTTGCCCAGGGCCTTGGCCTGCGCAACGACAGCCCGCAGGCGCGCCCCTCGATCTTCAACGATGATGACGAATTTGCGCTGCTGACCAGCCAGGATGAGAAACTCCTGAAAATCCTGTACGATCCACGCCTGCGCACCGGCATGTCCGCCGATGAGGCGCGGCCCATCGTGCAAGCCATCGCATATGATATCATGGGAGAGCCGCAGTAGCGGCTCCGCATTTGCCGACCCCGATGCCCCGGCATCGCCGAAAGAGGATGAAGACAATGGGTATTTTCGACTTTCTCAAGGGAGAGTTCATCGACGTCATCCACTGGACCGACGACACCAATGACACGCTGGTCTGGCGGTTCGAGCGCGAAGGCCACGCGATCAAATACGGCGCCAAGCTGACGGTGCGCGAAGGTCAGGCGGCGGTTTTTGTGCATGAAGGTCAGCTGGCCGATGTCTTCACCCCCGGTCTCTACATGCTGGAGACCAACAACATGCCGATCATGACCACCCTGCAACATTGGGATCACGGCTTTCAGTCGCCGTTCAAATCCGAGATCTACTTTGTCGACACCACCCGGTTCAATGATCTGAAGTGGGGCACCAAGAACCCGATCATGGCGCGCGATCCGGAGTTCGGGCCGGTCCGTCTGCGCGCCTTTGGCACCTATAGCATCCGGGTGGTGGACCCGGCCCGGTTCCTGAGCGAGATCGTCGGCACCGATGGTGAGTTCACCATGGATGAAATCTCCTTCCAGATCCGCAATATCATCGTCCAGCAGGTGAGCCGGGTTCTCGCAGGCTCCGGCATTCCGGTTCTGGATATGGCTGCAAATACCGCCGATCTGGGCAAGCTGGTGGCGGCTGAGATTTCCGCCACGGTGGCCGAATACGGCATCGCGATCCCCGAGCTCTATATCGAGAATATCTCGCTGCCCGCCGCGGTCGAACAGGCGCTGGACAAGCGCACCCAGATGGGAATCGTCGGTGATCTTGGCCGTTACACGCAGTTCTCCGCCGCCGAGGCGATGACCGCCGCCGCCCAGGCGCCCAATAGCGGCATGGGGGCCGGAATGGGCATGGGGATGGGCATGGCAATGGCCCAGCAGATGGCGCAGATGGCGCAGCCGGGTGCCGCCGCTCATGCAGCGGGTCAGACCAGCGGTCCCTGGGGCGCGCGGCCCGCACCCGCTGCGCCGCAGGCCGCCGCGCCGGTGGCGCCGCCGCCTCCACCGGTGGAACATGTCTGGCACATCGCCGAGAACGGTCAGACCACCGGCCCCTATTCCAAGGCCCGACTGGGGCGAATGGCACAAGAGGGCGGATTGCGCCGGGACAGCCTGGTCTGGACACCCGGTCAGGACGGCTGGAAGGCGGCAGGCGATGTCATCGAACTGGCGCAGCTGTTCACCATCATGCCACCGCCGCCTCCGCCACCGCCGCCCGCACCGCCGGCTGGCTGACATCACACAATCCCGAGGGCGCTGCGATCATCGGCGCCCTTTCTCAGGACAGACCGCAGCCCCTGTGCCACGAAGGACCTTCTGCATATGACCCGACGCAGCGCGCTCAAATGGCTCCACTGGCTGAGCCTTGGATTGATCCTCTATTTCTTTCTCGTGGAACCGGAGGAGAACCGCGCCGATCCGGGGCTGGCGCTGGCCACCCACGCGGGCGTCGGCCTGCTCCTTGCCGTGGTCGTGCTGATCTGGACGCTTGTCTATCTGCGCAAAGGGCTGGCCGGGCGCGCCGGTCCCAAGCTGCCGGGCTGGGCCAAACGGTTCCACGGGTTGAACCACCGTGTCTTGCAGATCGGCCTGCCGGTCATGGTCGCAACCGGAGCGCTGGCCGGGGTGTTGGCTCCCTTTGCGATCCGCGCTTTTGGGGTGTTGCCGATCAATCCGGCCGCAGGCAGCCGCACCCTGCATGAGCTGGCTGAAGAGCTGCATGAACTTGCATTTGATGCGCTGCTCATTGTCATCGTCCTGCATGGGCTGTTCCATCTGTGGCGCCATTTCCTGTTGAAGGACAACGCCCTGCGCATCATGGTGCCGAAACTGCTGCATAGATATCTTTGAGGCTTCCCCACGTGACCCAGCCCCCACCGCCGCCGCCCTCCGGCCTGTCGCCTGCCGAGAGCTCCGCCAGCGCCGAGACGCAGGCACCGCTTGAGGAACATCGGTTCCCCTGCGAGCAATGCGGCGCGGATTATCGCTATGATCCGGAAAACGGCACGCTGACCTGCGATCATTGCGGCCACCGGGAAGCGATCCGATCCGGCCCGTGGCGGGGTGGCAGCCTGCGGGAGCTGGATTTCGAGACGGCGCTCTCCTCGGGTCTGGCCGAGGCCGACATGGAAGAAACCCGCGTGTTGCGCTGTCCGAACTGCGCCGCGCAGGTGGAATTTGACCCAAAGGACCATGCGGGGGAATGTCCGTTCTGCGCCACGCCGATGGTCACAGACACCGGGATCCACCGTCATATCAAGCCCAAGGGCGTGCTGCCCTTCGCCTTTGATGAGCGCAGCGCCCATAAGGCGATGTCGGACTGGCTGGGCCAGCTGTGGTTTGCGCCAAGCGGCCTGCAACAATATGCCCGCAAAGGTCGACGCATGGACGGCATCTATGTTCCCTACTGGACCTTCGACGCCGACACCCGCTCGCAGTATCGCGGCCAGCGCGGCACCGTTTATTATGTCACCGAAACCGTGATGGTCGACGGCAAGCGCCAGTCGCGGCAGGTGCCGAAGATACGCTGGCGGCCGGTCTCGGGGCGGGTGCAGCGGTTCTTTGACGATGTGCTGGTGCTCGCCTCCAAGAGCCTGCCGAAAAAGAACACCGATGCGCTGGAGCCCTGGGACCTGTCGGCGCTGGAGCCTTACCAGCCGCAGTATCTGGCCGGGTTCCGGGCCGAGGCCTATGCGGTGGAACTGGCCGATGGCTACGGCGAGGCGACTGCGCGGATGCGCCGGGTCATCGAACGCGACGTGCGTTTTGACATTGGCGGGGATCGGCAACGGATCGAACATATCGACAGCGATTTTTCCGATATCACCTTCAAACATGTGCTGCTGCCGGTCTGGCTGGCCGCTTATAAATATCGGGGCAAGACTTATCGTTTTGTGGTCAACGGGCAATCCGGTCGGGTACAGGGAGAACGCCCCTATTCGGTATGGAAAATTGCCGCCGCCGTTGCTCTGGCACTGCTGATCGGCGCTGCTGTGGCCTATTTCGGATCACGCTGACATTCCGCGCCGAGACCACGAGCCCCCCGAAGCCGACATAAGGATCCACCATGACCACCCTTCCTGCGCTTGATGCGCTGTTCAGCCGCCGTCACAGCTGTCGCGGCTTTCGCCCCGATCCGGTACCCCGTGCGGTTATCGAGGATATCCTGCGTTGCGCCCAGAAAGTGCCCTCCTGGTGCAATGCCCAGCCCTGGCAGGTGACGCTGTTCAGCGGCGCGGCGACGGATGCGCTGCGGGTGGCCCTGGCGGAGGCGGTCGCAAAGGATCCTGTTGCCCCCGACCTCCCCTTTCCCGGGCGGTACAGTGGCGATTACAAGGCGCGGCGACAGGCCTGCGGCTGGGCGCTTTATGAGGCGGTTGGTGTTGAACGCGGCGATCGCGCCGCCTCTCACCGGCAGATGATGCGCAACTTTACGCTTTTTGACGCCCCCCATTGCGCGATCCTGACCAGCCCCAAGGAGCTTGGCCCCTATGGTGCGCTGGATTGCGGTGGCTTTGTCACCGGGTTCACGCTGGCCGCAACCGCAGCGGGCGTTGCCAGCATCGCGCAGGCCGCTGTTGCCACCTATGCGCCGATGCTGCATCAGCTCTGCGACATACCGGAGGATCGAAATATCCTTTGTGCGCTGTCTTTCGGCTATGCCGATCCCGACCACCCGGCCAACCAGTTCCGCACTGAACGCGCTGAACTGCACGACTTCACCACCTGGCGCGACTGACGCCGTATATCACTGAGTAGGATAATCCATGCGTGCCCTGATCCAGCGAGTGTCCGAGGCGTCTGTCACCGTCGACGGCGATATCATCGGTGAAATCGGTGAAGGCCTGCTGATCCTGATCTGCGCGATGGCGGGGGACAGCGCGGCCGAAGCGGATCAGATGGCGGCCAAGATCAGCAAGCTGCGGATTTTCCGCGATGAGGCGGGCAAGATGAACCGCTCGGTAAAGGATATCGGCGGCGGCGCGCTGGTTGTCAGCCAGTTTACGCTGGCCGCCGATACCCGCCGTGGCAACCGGCCCGGCTTCTCCAATGCCGCCGCGCCGGATCTGGGCCGCGCGCTTTACACCCGGTTTGCCGATCAGCTGGCGGCGCTTGAGGTGCCTGTGGCGCGCGGGTCCTTTGGGGCCGACATGCAGGTTGCGCTGATCAACTCCGGTCCGGTGACCATCTGGATGGACAGCGCGGACTGGTGAACTGCGCTTTTCTGCGGGCGGATTGCGGATAGGTTGCGGATGTCGTTTTCCGTCATGTCCTGACGCGCCCATTGGTGCCAAAGCAAGCATCCGAAATCGCGAAAATGCGCCAGATCGGCCATCGCGCCCGCAGCTGCGGCCTGTCGCAAAACCGGCTCGGATCACCCGTTTTGGCCGAAAATCAGGCGGGGGCCACCATCCATTGGCGAAATACGGGGTGCGGCGGCGATAATAATTGGCATCGCGAGTGCATTGGTTTTTTCCACATATTGTCCCACCAGCCATTCACTTCTTACCAAATACGACATACCAGTTCCAAAAGACGACGGGATCACCGTCTCTTTATGCCTTCGCCATCCCCGCCTGCGCCAGAAAGCACGCTAATAAGGGTTGCGAGGTCGCAGCAAATGCGCAAACCTTGAATGACAATTCAAGAAATGACGTGTTCAGCGTCTAGATACGACAGGGAGTCCGCAATGAAAGACCAGATTGATTTCATGACGCAAAGCGTCACCTCCGGGAAAATGACCCGGCGTGAATTCATGGGCAAAACCGCCGCACTCGGCATCAGCGCCGCAGTAGCAGGCAGCCTGTTTGCCCGCGCCGTCGAGGCCGCAGGCCCGGTCAAAGGGGGCACGCTGAAGCTCGGCTCCATCGGCGGCGGCAGCACCGACTCGCTCGATCCCGCCGTGGCCGCAAGCCAGGTGCCCTACCACAATCTTTATCAGTTCGGTGAAACGCTGGTGAACGTGACGCCCGAAGGCGGCATCGAAAACCGTCTCGCCGAAAGCGTCGAAGCCAGTGCAGACGCCAAGACCTGGACCTTCAAGATCCGCAAGGGCGTTGAATTCCACAACGGCAAGGCGGTGACGGCCGAGGACGTGATGCGCACCATGGAGCGCCACTCCAACGAGGACAGTAAATCGGGTGCGCTCGGCATTATGCGCGGCATCGAAAGCATGAAGGCCGATGGCGACAACTTCGTCGTCTCGCTGACCACGCCGAACGCCGACCTGCCCTATCTGATGGCCGATTATCACCTGATGATCCAGCCTGATGGCGGCTTTGACAACCCGGCAGCGGGCATCGGTTCCGGTGCCTATATGCTGGTCGCCGATGAGCCGGGCGTGCGCCATATGTGGAAGAAGAACCCCAACTACTGGGATGACACCCGCGGCCATGTTGATGAAGTCGAAATCGTGGTAATCAACGACGCCACCGCCCGTATGGCGGCGCTGCAATCGGGTCAGGTACATATCGCCAACCGTGTTGAGCCCAAGGTTGCAGGTCTCCTCGACCGTGCACCGAACCTGACCGTGCGCAACGCAGCCGGTCCGGGCCACTATGTGTTCATCATGCATTGCGACACCGCGCCGTTTGACAGCAACGAGCTGCGCCTGGCGCTTAAATATGCCATCAACCGTGAGGAAATGGTCGATAAGGTTCTGCGCGGCTATGGCTCCGTCGGTAACGACATGCCGATCAACTCCGCCTATCCGCTGTTTGATGACAGCATCCCGCAGCGCCCGTTTGATCCGGCCAAAGCGGCAGAGCACTACAAGAAATCCGGCCATGACGGCAGCCCGATCACCCTGCGGGTGTCGGATGTTGCCTTCCCGGGTGCATTGGATGCAGCCCAGCTGTTCCAGCAGTCGGCCAATGCCGCCGGTATCCCGCTGGAACTGAAGCGCGAGCCCGGTGATGGTTACTGGTCCGAAGTCTGGAACGCCCAGCCGTTCTGTGCCTCCTACTGGGGTGGCCGTCCGGTGCAGGATCAGATGTATTCGACCGCTTATCTGTCGACCGCAGACTGGAACGACACCCGCTTCAAGCGCGAAGACTTTGACCAGCTGTTGTTTGCCGCCCGCGGCGAGCTGGACGAAGCCAAGCGCAAGGCGCTCTACAGCCAGATGGGCATGATGGTGCGGGACGAAGGCGGTCTGATCTGCCCGATGTTCAATGACTTCATCGAAGCGACCAGCAGCAAGGTTCAGGGTTGGGTGGTGGATTCCACCGGCGACACTATGGCCGGCAAATGGTCGCATAAGTGCTGGTTGGCCTGATAGAGGTCCATGCCATGCACCCCGTTTTGAAACTTGTGTCCCAGCGCCTCGCGCTGGGACTGATTCTCTTGATCGCCGCATCCGTGCTCATCTTCATGGGCACCTTGATCCTGCCCGGCGATGTGGCGCAGTCCATTCTGGGCCAGTCGGCCACGCCCGAGGCACTTGCCAACCTGCGCGAGGAACTGGGGCTGAATGAACCGGCTGTTCTGCGCTATTTCGACTGGCTGTTCGGCGCCCTGCAAGGTGATCTGGGCACCGCCCTGACCAATGGTCAGGACATTGCAACCAGCATTGGCCGCCGTCTTGGCAACACGCTGTTCCTGGCGTTCTGGGCTGCCGTGATCTCGGTTCCCTTGGCGATCTTCCTGGGCCTTCTGGCGGTACGTTACCGCGACCGCTGGCCTGACAAACTGATCTCGGCCGTGACATTGGCCTCGATCTCGATCCCGGAATTCCTGATTGGCTATCTGCTGATCTATTTCGTTGCGGTGCAGATGGGCTGGTTCAGCTCTGTCGCAATGATCAATGAATCCATGAGCCTGCTGGAAAAACTGAACGCCATTGCCCTGCCCGTCGCGGTGCTGACACTGGTGGTTCTGGCGCATATGATGCGCATGACGCGGGCGGCGATCCTCAATGTGATGCAATCGGCCTATATCGAGACGGCGGAGCTGAAGGGGCTGAGCACCTTCAACGTGATTGCCCGTCACGCCTTTCCCAATGCCATCGCACCGATCGTCAATGTGGTGATGCTGAACCTCGCCTATCTGGTGGTCGGCGTCGTGGTGATCGAGGTGGTTTTTGTCTACCCCGGCATGGGTCAGTATCTGGTCGACCACGTGTCCAAGCGTGACGTCCCGGTGGTGCAGGCCTGCGGTCTGATCTTTGCCGCCGTCTACATCGTGCTGAACATGATTGCCGACATCGTGGCGATCCTGTCGAACCCGCGTCTGAGGCATCCGAAATGAAGAATATCCCTATCTCTGCAATGATCGGGCTGTTCTTCACGGCCCTCTACTTCCTGATGGCGATCTTTGCACCGCTACTGGCCCCCTATGGGATGGCTGAAATTGTCGGTGACGTCTGGGAGCCGCGCTCGGCTGAGCATCTCCTTGGCACCGACAATATCGGTCGTGATCTTCTCAGCCGGATGATCTATGGCGGACGCACCACCATCTTCATCGCCACTGCGGCCACCATCCTGTCCTTTGTCACCGGATCGGTGCTGGGCTTCTTTGCCGCCGTTGCCGGTGGCTGGGTGGATCAGGTGATGTCGCGGCTGGTCGATCTGGTGATGTCGATCCCGACGCTGATCTTTGCCCTTGTGGTGCTGTCGGTGATGCCGGTGACCGTGCCGGTTCTGATCGTGGTCATGGGTCTGCTGGACTCCACCCGCGTCTATCGTCTTGCCCGTGCGGTTGCGGTGGATATCGAGGTGATGGACTACGTCGAAGCCGCGCGTCTGCGCGGTGAGAAAACCGCCTGGATCATCTTCCGCGAAATCCTGCCCAACGCGCTGTCACCGCTGGTGGCCGAAATGGGCCTGCGGTTCATCTTCATGGTGCTGTTTGTCTCGACGCTCTCTTTCCTCGGCCTTGGCGTGCAACCGCCAGAAGCCGACTGGGGCGGGATCGTGAAAGAAAACAAGGAAGGCATCGTCTATGGCATTCCGGCGGCACTGCTGCCTGCCATCGCCATCGCCACCCTTGCGATCTCGGTCAACCTTGTCGCGGACTGGGTCCTGAACCGCACAACCTCGCTGAAAGGAGGCCGCGGATGAGCGAACCTCTTATGAAAGTGCGCAATCTCAAGATCGGCGCAACTGTCTACCCGCCGGGGGAAAAGCCCCATGACATCGAAATCGTGCATGGTGTCAGCTTTGATCTGCAACCGGGCAAGGTGCTGGGGCTGATCGGCGAATCCGGCGCCGGAAAATCCACCATCGGTCTGGCCTCCATGGCCTATGGCCGGGGCGGTGTGAAGATCACCGGCGGCGAGGTCTGGGTGAATGGCCGCGATATCCTGCAATCCAAACTGCGCGATATCCGTCGCCTGCGCGGCGGCGAGGTCACCTATGTCTCGCAATCGGCGGCGGCCTCGTTCAACCCGGCCAAGAAGATCATGGAACAGGTGATCGAAGCGGCGGTTGAGCAGGGCAAGTTCTCCAAGAAAGAGGCCGAAGCCCGCGCCCGCGCGCTTTTTGCCAAGCTGGGTCTGCCCGATCCAGACAATATCGGCGAGCGCTATCCGCATCAGGTCTCCGGCGGTCAGCTGCAACGCTGCATGACGGCGCTGGCGCTCTGCCCGGAGCCGGATCTGGTGGTCTTTGACGAGCCGACAACGGCGCTGGATGTGACGACCCAGATCGAGGTGCTGATGGCGATCAAGGAAGCCATCCGCGACACGGGTGTGGCTGCACTCTATATCACCCATGACCTTGCGGTGGTGGCACAAGTGAGCGACGACATCATGGTGCTGCGCCACGGCAATATGGTGGAATACGGCCCCGTCGATCAGATCATCAACGCCCCGCAGGAGGAGTACACACAGGCGCTGGTCTCGGTGCGCTCCATCACCCATGAGGAAAAGGCCCCGACCTCGGAGCCGGTGCTGAGCGTGCGCAATATCACCGCGCGCTACCAGGGCACCAAATTCGATGTGCTGCATAATGTGAACGTCGACCTGCACCCCGGTCAGACGCTGGCCGTGGTCGGAGAATCCGGCTCTGGTAAATCGACACTGGCACGGGTGATCACCGGGCTATTGCCACCACGCGAGGGTGATATCGAGTTTGCCGGGCGCCGGCTGTCCTCCGATCTGGCGGGACGCACCCGCGAGGATCTGCGCGAATTGCAGATGATCTATCAGATGGCGGATGTGGCGATGAATCCGCGCCAGACCGTCGGTACGATCATCGGCCGTCCGCTGGAGTTCTACTTTGGCATGAAAGGTGCGGAGAAGCGCAAACGGATCATCGAACTGCTGGATGAGATCGAGCTGGGCGAAAGCTTCATCGACCGTTACCCGGCGGAGCTGTCGGGCGGACAGAAACAGCGGGTGTGTATTGCACGAGCGCTGGCGGCGAAGCCCAAGATGATCATCTGCGACGAGGTCACCTCGGCGCTGGATCCACTGGTGGCCGATGGCATTCTGAAGCTGTTGCTGGAACTGCAAAAGATCGAGAATGTCGCCTATCTGTTCATCACCCACGATCTCGCCACGGTGCGGGCGATTTCGGATAATATCGCGGTGATGTATCAGGGCCGCGTCCAGCGCTATGGCGGCAAGACCGAAGTGCTGTCGCCCCCCTTTGACGATTACACCGATCTGCTGCTCAGCTCGGTGCCGGAAATGCGGCTCGGGTGGCTGGAAGAGGTCATCGCCAACCGCAAAATGGAAAGTGCGGGCAACTAGCAGCCCAGCACCTGATATCCCCCCGTCGCAGGCAACTGCGGCGGGACGCACTCAAAGGCGGCCGCAGGAACACTCCTCACGGCCGCCTTTTTAACTCACCTTTACAAGACCTTGGGTTCTGCGATGGACAACAAACTTCTCCTTATCATCTTGGACGGGGTGCCGTGGCGCAACTTCCGTCGGCTGTTTGGCAATCTGGAAGGCTGGGTCGACAGCGGCGAAGCGCGGGTCTGGAAACACCGTTCGGTGCTGCCCTCGATCTCCGCCAGCTGCTATGCCTCGATCCACACAGGTGTTGCCCCCGCCGAACATGGCTGCACCGGCAATGGCAATGTCTTCCGCTTGGGCCACAAGGATGTGTTCAACCAGGTTCGCGAGGGCGGCGGCGTAACCGGTGCGGTGGCGCATAGTTTCTGGTCCTCCTTCTTCAACCGCCACCCCTATGACCCCGTGCGCGACGTTGAATATGACGAACCGGACAGCGCCACGATCAATCACGGGCGGTTCCATTCGATGACCGGCTACGGGCTGGACAACCAGATGACCCCGTCGGACGTCGATCTGTTTGGCACGCTGACAAACCTCTGCCTGCGGTTCGGGCTGAACTACGGAATGCTGCACACCTGCACGCTGGACAGCATGGGGCACCGGTTTTTCCACGATTGCCAGCAAATGGACCACGCCTGTTTCGTCATGGATGAGATGCTGGCGCCGTTTATCTTCAAATGGCGTGAAATGGGCTATGAGATCATCGTCACCGCCGATCACGGGCAGGATGATCGCGGCCACCATGGCGGGCGCAGCGCCCTGCAACAGGAAACCGCGCTGTATTATTTCGGCCCGGCCGAAGGCCCGGCGGAAGATGTGGTGATCGACCAGCGCCAGCTGGCGCCTACCATCCTCAGCCGCCTTGGTGCGCCCATCGCCGACACGATGAAGGCAAAATCTTTCCTCAGCTGAGGATCCATGGCAGGCTTATCGGACCGTCGCCGCGATCAACAGGAGCCTGCCATGCCCATCCGCTATCTCACACTACTGTTAACGCTGCTGCCCTTGCCCGCGTTTGCACAGGACGGCTGCGATGATCTGTGGTTCACGCGAAATCTGATCATGGACCGTGCCGGCTATTGTTTTGGAACGGTGCTGGGCCAAAGCGTTTTCGACAATAGCGATTGCCTCGGAAAATCCGTCGCGCTTGACCCGCAGAGCAACCGGCAGGTGCAGGACATCCGCGCGCTGGAGAAGTATCACGGCTGCAAGGTCAACACCGGGCGCAGGCAGTTGACGCTGAACGATACGCATCTGCGGCGGTTGCTGGTGGATCTGCCGATCCGCGATGAATTTGAAGGCGCCTGTCTGGGTTGGCTTGGCGCTCCGGTCCCGCTCCATTCCGGCCATAGTGCGGGCACCGCCCGTATCGGCACGATCCAACCCGGCGACACCATCGGCTATGCGCATCTTCCAGTGGGCAACTGGTCCTATGTCACCACCCACAGCAGTGACTGGCGGGTCAAGAGCGGCGGCTGGTACAACCGCGCAGCCGCCCCTGAAAACTGCCGCGATTTCGCAGGCTGATCATGTGCCAGGGGCCGGGCGACGACAGCGCTCACTCATAGGGCCAGAGCCCCTGCCCCAGCGCCTCCACGGCGACGGAGATCCGTTCGAAACTGTCACGGGCGCGGCCGACGCTGTGGCGGGCGCGCAGATAGCCATGGACCAACCCCTGTTCGTTGATCCAATGCGCTTTGCCACCGGCGGCCATGATCTTGTCGCGGTAATGGCGGGAATCATCACGCACCGGATCACAGTCGGCAGTGATCAGCACCGTTGCGGGCAGGTTGGAAAAATCGGTATCGGCCAGCGGTTCGAGGGTCGGATCGCCCGTCGTCTGCGTGCCTTCCGGGCGGCGAATTGACCCGTAGTAGAGGATATCATCCCGTGTCAGCATCGGCGCCTGCGCGTGTTCCAGATAAGAGCCCTGATTGATATCGCCACCAAAGGCGCCGTAGATCAGCACCTGCCCCACCAGCCCGTCAATACGTCCGCGCGCATGATGCGCCACGGCGGCACAGAGATTGGCACCGGCGCTGTCACCAGCCAGAACCAGATCCCCCTCAAAACTGTCGCGGATCCACTGCAAGACCGCCCAGGCGTCCTCGAAGGCCGCAGGGTGGCGATGTTCTGGGGCCAGACGGTAATCCACCGCCACAACGCGATAGCCGCTCTGGGCGCAAAGCTCGGCGCAGACGTCATCGTGGCTGTCCAATCCACCAACGACAAAGCCGCCGCCATGGCAGTACATCACCGTGCAGCCCGGCTCTCCGGCGGTGTAGATCCGCACCGGCACCGCCCCCACCAGCCGATCCTCGCAGCGGACCACATCCGGGCGCGCGACACGGAATTCAGCGGCCATGTCATCATAGACCTTGCGCTGTTCCGTGATCGACAGATCCACCGCATCATCCGGGTAACATTCGCCGGTTTTGCGGATAAAGGCCCAGGTTTCTTCGTCGATCAGTCGCTCGTAGTTCATCTCACCCGTTCCCTATCTTCATAGTCCGTCGAATGAGATTAGCAGCGCCGAAATCAAAAACCATGCTTTACAAATGAAAAAAGCGCCCGCGTGGGGCGCTTTCTGATGCTGGGGTGGCGCAGTGCCATCCGCCGCTCTGGGATCAGCCCTTTGGCATCGGTTCCCAGGGGCGGGTAAAGACACCAAGCACATCCGAAATATCGGAGGCCGAAGCGCCATTGGCCTCAACCTGGGCGACCAGACCGCGGCTTTTGTCGTCGACCACATGTTCGACGCGCGCAGGCAGGCCTGCCTTCAGCAGGGCCTCATTGTAGATCCGGGTGATGGCATTCTTGCGCAGATCAGGTTTGAACACCTTGCCCACGGCCGTCTTTGGCAGCTCATCCATCACCGTGACATGTTTCGGGATTGCCGCGCGTTCATGCACGTGGATCTTGCAATAGGCCAAAAGATCCTCCGGCGTCACGCTTGCGCCATCCACCAGCTCGACAAAGGCACATGGCACCTCGCCGGCATGGGCATCCGGCTGGCCGATTGCACCCGCAAAGGCGACGGCCTCATGCCCCAGCAGCGCCTCTTCGATTTCGGCCGGATCAATATTGTGGCCGCCGCGGATGATCAGATCCTTCGCCCGGCCCGTGATCCAGAGATAGCCATCCGCATCCAGACGGCCCAGATCGCCGGTGCGCAGATAGGTGTCCTTGTAGAACAGACCTTCGTTCTTCTCGACCTCGGTATAGGTATGACCGGCATAGACGCCGGGGCTCGAGATACAGATCTCACCGATCTCATCCACACCCAGCTCGACCATATCGCCATTGGTTGCCTTCACGATCTTGACGTCAGTGTAGGGCAGCGGAATGCCGATCGAGCCGATCTTCTTTTCGCCCTGAACCGGGTTGCAGGAGACCAGGCAGGTCGCCTCGGTCAGGCCGTAACCTTCGACAATGCTGACGCCCGTTGCGCTTTCGAACCGTTTGAACAGTTCGACCGGCAGTGGCGCCGAGCCGGAGAAGGCCGTCTTTACGGTCGAGACATCGGCATCGACGGGCCGCTGCATCTTGGCCGAAATTGCAGTGGGCACGGTGATGATAAAGGAAATCTTCCAGCGTTCGATCAGCTTCCAGAAATTGTCAAAGACACCCTCGCCGCGATAGCCCTGCGGTGTCGGGAACACCACATGCGCCCCCGAGGCCACCGCCGCCATCAGGATCACATGGCAGGCAAAGACATGGAACAGCGGCAGCGGGCACATGATATTGTCATCTGCGGTAAACAGCAGCTTGCTGCCCAGCCAGCCGTTGTAGTTCATGCCGGAATAGGTGTGCTGCGCCACTTTGGGCATCCCGGTGGTGCCGCCGGTGTGGAAATAGCAGGCCACCCGGTCGCTGTCGGAATCCGCGAACGTCAGCTCGGTCGGATGCTTGCGCAGCTCTTTGTTGAAATTCTTGTAATCCGCATGGGCCAGCTTGTCCTTGCCCTCAAGCTTGGGGCGGATCATCGGTACAATCCAGGATTTTGGCGGCGTCAGATAGCGGTTGAGGTCAATTTCCAGAACCGTGTTCACCTTGGGCGCATGGCGCACCGCCTCCGCCACCTTCTGGGCGACGTCGGTCTTGGGGAAAGGCTTCAGCGTCACCACCACCTTTGCCCCGGTTTCGCGCAGGATCGAGGCGATCTGCTCCGGCTCAAGCAGAGGGTTGATCGGATTAGCGATGCCTGCCACAGCGCCGCCGAGCAGGGTCACGACGGTTTCATTGCAGTTCGGCAGGATATAGGCGACCACATCCTTTTCACCGATCCCCATGGACCGGAACATATTCGCCGCCTGGGTCACCTTGTCCTTCAGCTGGCGCCAGGTCAGGGTCTCGGCCTTATCCTTGGGACCAGAGAATATCTGGTAGCTCACCGCGTTGTTGTCGGGAAATTTCCCGGCCGTACGGGACAGCAACCCATAAAGCGTCGTCGGCATATTCCGCTGCCCAAAAGGCATCTCGTTCGTTAGTGCCAAGCAGTCCGCAGCCGTGGCAAATCCCATTGGTTTCCTCCCCTAGTCCCCTTGTGCCGGGGAATTTCAGTTAACACAAAATGATTTGAAACGACCCGCCGCGCAAGCGCGCCGACAGGGTCACGTCAAGGAAGCCTGCGCTTTGACGCAGCGACATTTGAAGTTTTTCGACCTTGAAGCCGAAATTCGGCTCATTTGAGACCGGGTCTGCCTATTCCGCAGCCAGCCCATCGGTGAACTGAAGCCGTGCAAGACGCGCGTAAAGCCCGCCTTCGGCAACCAGCTGATCGTGGCTGCCGGTGGCCACGATACGGCCCTCTTCCATCACCACGATGCGATCTGCCTTTTTCACGGTTGCCAGTCGATGCGCCACGATCAAGGTGGTGCGGCCCTGGCTCAGCTCATCGACAGCGGCCTGTACCAGTCGTTCGCTTTCGGCATCCAGTGCGGATGTGGCCTCATCCAGCAACAGCACCGGCGCGTCGCGCAGTATCGCGCGGGCGATGGCGATCCGTTGTTTCTGACCGCCCGACAGCATCACGCCACGTTCCCCGACCTGGCTGTCATAGCCCTCTGGCAGCCGAGTGATAAAGTCATGGGCGGCGGCCGCACGGGCGGCGGCCTCGACCTCGGCGTCGCTGGCCTCGGGACGACCAAAGCGGATATTGTCCCGCGCCGAGGCGGCAAAGATCACCGGGTCCTGAGGCACCAGCGCGATATGTCTGCGGAAAGCATCCCGTTGCAGGTCCCGCAACGAGACACCATCCAGACAGACCGCACCATCAGTGGGATCGTAGAACCGCTGGATCATCTGGATGATGGTTGTCTTGCCCGCACCGGAGGGGCCGACAAAGGCAACCGTCTCGCCCGGCTTCACCGTCAGGGAGACGTCGCTCAGGGCCGGAATCAGCGGACGGGCGGGATAGCGGAAGGACACATTGTCAAATCGGATTTCGCCCCGCACCGGTTCGGCCAGCGCCTGCGGACGCGACGGATCCTGCACCTCATCCACCGCCGTCAGCAGCTCCACCAGACGTTCGGTTGCGCCAGCGGCCCGTTGCAATTCGCTCCAGATCTCTGACAGCGCCGCCACCGAGCCTGCAACCAGCACCGCATAGATCACGAACTGGACCAGGGTGCCTTCGGACATGACCCCGGCGCGCACATCGTTTGCGCCCATCCACAGGACGCCAACCACGCCGGAGAACACCAGAAAGATCACGATCACGGTCAGGAAAGCACGGGTCTGGATCCGCCGCATTGAAACGTCAAATGCGGTTTCGGTCATCCGGCTGAATTCGCCCCGGCTGGCGCTCTCATGCGTATAGGCCTGAACCGTCTGTACCGCGCCCAGCGCCTCACCCGCGTTGCCGGAAGAGGCCGCGATCCAATCCTGATTCTCGCGGCTAATCTTGCGCAGCCGCCGCCCCAACACCAGAATCGGCACGATCACCGCAGGCACGATCAGCAGAACAAGGCTGGTCAACTTGGCCGAGGTCAGCAGCATCAGCACCAGACCGCCGCCAAAGATCAGCATATTGCGCAGGGCAATCGACACCGACGAGCCCAGCACCGACTGGATCAGCGTTGTATCCGTGGTGATCCGGCTCAGCACCTCTCCGGTCATGATCTGCTCGAAAAACGCCGGGCTCATGCCGATGACGCGGTCAAACACCGCCTTGCGGATATCTGCAACCACCCGCTCTCCCAGCCGCGTGACCAGCGCATAGCGCAGGCCCGTGCCCACGGCCAGCAGCGCCGCAATCACCAGAGCAGCGGCGAAATACTGGTTCAGCAGCTCAGCATCGGAAACCCGGAAGTTATCGACCACCCGGCGAACCGCCAGCGGCAGCGTCAGCGACAGGCCCGCGGTGAGCACGAGTGCTAGCGTCGCGGTGGCCATCAACAGGCGGTAGGGGCGCATAAAGGGCCAGAGGGCAGACAGGACACCAATCTTGCGCGATTTCTCGCGCTCTACATCCGCAGTCGGGACCGCTTGATTGCCCGCCATGTCAGCTCCTTCGACGTTCCGTGTGGCAGGCTCTGTCGCCTGCGCATCGCCAAGGTTCATGACCCCGCAAACCCCTGAGGTCAAGCGCACAGAGGCCGTCAAAGCCTGTCATACCGCCGCATGAATGGTTCGGCACCGCCCTGAACACCCCAGAGAGATCTTCTGCGCAGCTACCGGTCTGATCTATGTCGGAAATCCTGGAGCGGGTAGCGGGAATCGAACCCGCACCTTAAGCTTGGAAGGCTCTTATGATACCATTTCACCATACCCGCTCAGGGAATTTGGTCTATAAATCGGTGCTTTCGGAGCGTCAAGCGGCTGTGGCGTGAAATCGTGAAATTTCATCTGGAAGAGCCGGATTAATCGGCATCTCTCCCCTGACCACATGTCCGCTCAATTGCCAAGCACCCGGCCAATCCAACCTTTGCGCGGCGCCTCGTCCCGGCTGGCGTCGGGTGTCCCGGCCTCCTCCGCTGAGGCATCTGTTTCGACCGAACTATCCCCTTCGACGGCGGTCTGGAACCGCTCGAAGAACTGGTCGGCCATCTTTTTGGCAAACCCGTCGATGATCCGGCTTCCAAGCTGGGCGAGTTTGCCGCCGACCTTGGCCTCGACCTCATAAGTCAGCAGGGTATGCCCGTCGTCGCCATCGCTCAGCGTCACATGGGCGTCGCCCTTGGCGAACCCAGCCGCGCCGCCCTTGCCCTCCCCCCGCAGGGTCAGACTATTGGGCGCATCGAGATCGGACAGGGTCACAGTGCCACGGAATGTCGCCTTAACCGGGCCGACCTTTTGCACCACAACCGCCGTGAAACCCTCCTCGGCCGATCCCTCCATTTCCTGGCAGCCGGGCACCGCATCCTTCAGCGTTTCGGCATCCAGAAGCCCCTGCCAGACCTCGGCGCGCGGGGCAGCGATGCTGCGGGTATCGGCAAGTTTCATAAGCCTATTCCTTTTGCTGGCGATACATCGTGTTGCGGGCACTGGGACGCCCCTGCTGGCGCCTGCATAACGCAATCCGGCTGCGCGCCGATATGCGACATTGGTTGCAGATCAGACGGCGACGGTGCGCGCAACAAGGATAGCACAGGCCTACGCTCCCGCCAGACGCGAAATCACGGCCGTTGCATCTTCGCGAGCCGTCTTAGACTTTTCGCCTATTGGTCGCGGCTTGCAGCTGCTGCTAGCATGAGCGGCATGGCGGGCGCGTGGCTTTGGCGCGCGATGTGACCCGCGATTGCCCGGCGCAGACCATGGACCATTGGCATAGGCTTGAGGAGTGTGATGACCCATTCGCCCGCCCCAGATCATCCCCAGCGACCTCGCACCCCGGATGCGCAGGACCCGGCAGGCTTTGTGACCGCGCTGATCGTCGAGGATCACCCGCTGTTCTGCGACGCCCTGGCGATGACGCTGCGCGCCACGGTTGGGATCACCAGCATCGCAACCGCCGCGACAGTGGAACAGGCCATTTCCGAGGTTTCGGACACTCCTGCTCCCGATGCGGTGGTGCTGGATCTCAACCTGCCCGATGCTCAGGGCCTCGACGGGCTGATACGGCTGCACAATGCGACGACCGCGCCGATCCTTGTGGTATCGTCGATGGCGGACAACCGGGTCATCAGCGCAGCCATCCACGCCGGTGCCGCCGGCTTTGTGCCCAAGCACAGCCAGCGCGAGATCTATATCGACGCCTTTGACGCCATCGGCAGGGGCACGCCTTTCGTCCCGCCCGGCTATGTGCTGCTGCCGCGGGACAGTGAAACGCAGGATGCGACCGGGCGTCTGGCGACGCTGACCAATCAGCAGGCGCGGATCCTGCAACTGATCTGCGCGGGCAAACTGAACAAGCAGATCGCCTATGACCTGTCGATCGCCGAAACCACGGTAAAGGCGCATGTCACCGCGATCATGCGCAAACTCGGGGTCCAAAGCCGGACCCAAGCGGTTCTGATTGCAAAGGAAACAAGCTTTGCAAACGTCTTGCAAGATCTGGGCTGAGCTGCCTACCATCCGACATGACGCGCCCCGCCCCCTTCCCTGACACGGCTGATCCCCGCGCAACGGCGCAGGCTTCAGACCGGGTCTCTCTGCCCGCCATGGCGGGGGCGCTGCACAATGCGGATCGCATCACCCGCACGGGACGGGCAGCGGCAGACTCCCCTGATGCGCTGGCGACATTGGCCGGAACGCTGGCGCCGCTGGACGAGCTGGAGCTGGTCATCCTCTTTGTCTCGCCGCGGGCCGATATCCATGCGCTCAGCGCGGCTGCGGCGCGGCAGCTCGCACCGGCCACTGTTGTTGGATGCACCACCGCAGGCGAGATCGGCGAAGCTGGCTATACCGACGGGGAGATCATCGCAATCGGCCTGCCGCGCAGCCATTTCTGCGCACGTGTGCTGAGCATCGAAGATCTGAACACATATGATGCCCAGTGCCAGATCGACCAGATCATCCGCAACCGCAACGACATGGCGCGAGAGACGCCGCAATGGACCTCCGAATTCGCCTTTCTGCTGATCGACGGGCTGTCGATCAAGGAGGACGCGCTGACCGCCGATCTCGCACCCGGTCTGGGCCCCGTGCCACTGTTTGGCGGCTCCGCAGGCGATGGTACCGATTTTGGCGCGACCTATGTGCTCTGTGACGGCATCGCGCGCCAGAATGCGGCGGTGTTGCTACAGATCCGCAGCAATTGCCCGGTCAAGGTCTTCAACACCGACCATCTGGTGCCCACGGCCCAGCGCATGGTGGTCACCGGTGCCGATCCCGCCCGTCGGCTGGTCTATGAAATCAACGCCGAGCCGGCCGCGCGCGAATATGCACGGCTCCTGGGCAAGGATCCTGAACAGCTGACCACTTTCACCTTTGCGGCCCATCCCGTCGTCGTGCGCCTGGGTGGCCAGCACCATGTGCGCGCCATTCAGCAGGTCGCTGAGACGGGCGATCTGGTGTTCTTTTCCGCCATCGACGAAGGTGTCGTGTTGACCCTGGCCGAACCCCTGGACATGGTCGATCACCTCGACCGCGCCCTAACCGCTC
Source organism: Phaeobacter sp. JH20_02 (assembly GCF_048056915.1). NCBI lineage: Bacteria > Pseudomonadati > Pseudomonadota > Alphaproteobacteria > Rhodobacterales > Roseobacteraceae > Phaeobacter > Phaeobacter sp. JH20_02. The sequence continues at coordinate 637,905 of NZ_JAYMVP010000028.1, forward strand.
TTGGCGAAACACAGACCCCGGATGTGATCCTTGCCTGCGATTGCCTCCTGCGACGGATGGAAGCCCAGCAAAAACAGCTCACGCCGCAGATCTCATCGCTTCTTGCCAAACATCGCGCTGTCGGATTCTGCACCTATGGCGAACAGGTGAATTCCATCCATGTGAACCAGACGCTGACAGGGGTTGCCATCTATCCGCCCCTGGCCTGCGACCCACCGGCACGATCATGACGCAAGGCCTGATTGATCCGCGCGACTCGCTGGAGCGGCAGAACGAAAAACTGCTGAAAATCACCGCAACGCTGATGCGCCGGGTGGAACAGAACACCGATGCCTCCGGTCTCGCCTATGCGCAGTTCGAACGCGCCGTTCTGCTGGAAGAGGAAATCCGCAGCCGCACCCGCGATCTGGAGCGAACGCTGGACCTTCTGAACCTGTCCAATGCCAAACTTGCCGAGGCCAACCGCGAGACCGAGGCGGCGCGCGCCAATCTCGCCGATGCAATCGAAACCGTGCAGGAGGGGTTTGCCCTCTTTAATCCGCAGGATGTACTGGTGATGTGCAACAGCCGATTTGGGATGCACATGCCCGACATCCATGCGCGGCTGCGGCCGGGGCTGGCATTTGAGGCCTATGTCAATCTGGTCAGCGGCAGTTCGGCCCTGTCGCTGCCCGCCGGGACCACAGCCGCCGAATGGGCCGCGCGCAGGCTGGCCCGGCATCAGGACCGCAGCGTCATGTTCAACGTTCGCATGACCGGGAACCGCTGGCTTCAGGTCAGCGAACACCGCACCTCCGACAGTGGCACCGTCATCCTGCAAACCGATGTCACCGACATCATGCGCCTTCAGCACCAGGAACGTGAACGCATCCTCGACGATCAGGCCCGGCTCATCCGCGCCACTTTGGAACACCTGAACCAGGGGGTCTGCATCTTCGATCAGCAGGCGCGTCTGGTTGGCTGGAACCGGCTCATGGGAGAGCTGCTCTCCATTCCGATCAGCCGGTTTCGCATCGGCAGCCGCTTCGAGCGGATCTTCGAACATCTGCGTGCGGAGTTCACATTTGAACAGGCCGATATGGCCGATCAGGTCACCCTCTGGACCCGGCCAAAAGCAGATCCTGCACCGGATATCCCTTCTGAACGGATGCGATCCGGCCCAGCGATACGGGTGCCGCTTTCCTTCGACGTGCAGCAGGGCATGACACGGGTCCTGACGGTTTTTATGCAGGAAATGCCCGACGGCGGTTTCGTGATCAGCTTCACCGATGTCACCGCCGAACGGACCGCCGCGCGCGCGATGAGCGAGGCCCGTGACACGCTTGAACAGCGTGTGCTTGACCGAACGCTGGAGCTGGAAGACGCGCTTCAGGCCGCCGAACGCGCCAATGCCTCAAAGTCGCGCTTTGTGGCCGCCGCCTCCCATGACCTGCTGCAACCGCTCTCGGCGGCAAAGCTCTTTGTCGCAGCGCTGCAAAGCGAATTGCCGACAGGCGGTTCCCGCGAAACCCTGAACAAGGCGGCAAATGCGCTGGACAGTGTAGAGACACTGGTCTCAGCGCTCCTTGATATTTCGCGACTGGATTCCGGCCGCGCCACACGGCATGTGACGTCCGTCGATCTCGACGACCTGCTGCTGCAACTGCATGACGAATTGCGCCCGATGGCAGATGCCAAGGGCCTCTCGTTCCGCCTCAGGCTCAGCCAGACGCGGGTGCTGAGCGATGTGACCTACCTGCGGCGCATCCTGCAGAACCTGATATCAAATGCGCTGCGCTATACCAGCCGGGGGGGTGTGCTTGTCGGCATCCGCCCCCGCCGGGACTCGGTCCGGGTTGAGATCTGGGACACCGGGACCGGCATTCCCGACGAGGATCGCACGCTGATCTTTGCAGAATTCCAGCGGCTGAACGCCACGGTGAGCGCCGCTGACGGCATGGGCCTTGGCCTTGCGATTGTGGAACGCGCCTGCGGGTTGCTGGGCCATCCCCTGACGCTCAGATCCCGTGTGGGGCGCGGAACGGTCTTTGCCGTTGATCTGCCCCGTGACACCGCACGGCTGCACCAGTCACATCAGTCGGAGCTGTCCGGCGCTCGCATGGCCGAGGTCGCCCCTTCCGGGACAGCCTCCCCGGATCCGGCAGCTGTGCCCTTGGGGCAGCTGATCGCGCTGCTGATCGTCACCGATCCCGATCTGCGCCACGCATTGACCCTGACGATGGAGCAATGGGGGATCGATGTCTTGCCCTGTGCCAGTGAAGAGGATGCCCGCGCCTTGCTGACGGAAATCGACGTCACACCGGATGTTCTGGTGATTGACCTGCAACTGGGGGCGGACCAGAACGGCGCCGAGGTGATCGCCCGCCTCAACCGCGACCTTGGCGCGCTGCCCGCCTGCCTGATCTCCGCCGACCGCCGCCCGCAGGTCGCCCGGCTTGCCCAAAACACAGGTGCCAGACTGTTCACAAAACCCCTTCAACCGGAGCAGCTGCGCAGTTTCCTCGACGATCTGCGACAGCCGCCTCAATGACGCCCATGGCTTGCCCCCAGCCCCAGCGGTGGCGAGGCCATGGCGGCCCGCAGAAGATTGATCCAGCGCCCCCGCCCTGCCGTAATGCCATCGAAACACCCGCAGGCGACCCGCAAGGTCGATGCCCTGCCAGCCCCCTCCTACAGCCGAAAGGCTCCTCCAGATGACCGATCCCGCCCCCCTGCCCCCACATCGCCTGACCGCCGTGATTACCGCGCATGGCCAGCCCTCCGATCCGGCGCCCCAGGAACGCGCGCTGGCCAATCTGGCCGATGCCGTCGCTGCGCTGTTGCCCGACTGGGATATCCGCTCGGCCACGTTGTCCACAGCTGATCGACTGGAACAGGTGACACCAAAGGGCGCGCTGATCTATCCGTTCTTCATGGCCAACGGCTGGTTCACCGGCTCGGTGCTGCCCAAGCGGCTCCAGGGGCATGATGTTCACCTGTTACCCCCCTTCGGTCTGGACCCGGCCCTGCCGGAACTGGCCTGCAAGGCGCTGGCCACGGCCTGCGAGGCACGCGGATGGTCGCTGCCCCGGACCCGCATCCTTCTGGCCGCTCATGGGTCGGCCCGGGGGCCCAAGGCCGCCGAAGCCGCCGAGGCCTTTGCAGCCGCCATGCGCCACCACCTGCCGGGCACGGATCTGGTCACAGGCTATGTCGAGGAAGATCCGCGTATCGCGGACGCCGCCCGCGATCTTGCAGCGGCCAAACCTAAACACCCGACCCTCTGCCTGCCGTTCTTTGCACAATCCGGCGAACACGTCCGCGACGATATCCCCGAGGCGCTGGCCGATGCCAGTTATCCCGGCGACATATTGCCCGTGCTCGGGGCGCTGCCCGGCGTCCCCCAGCTGATCGCCGACGCCCTAAGGCAGGCTCTCCTCGGGCCAAACCCGGCAGGAGACAAAGCCGGTGGGATCTGACCACCCCCCCCCGCAGCCCGGCGTAACCGTCCCCCCGTTGTGACACCCCGTAGGGCTACGGACAGCCCCCAAGGCAGCCTGCCCCGCTGGCGCCCCCGGCAGATCGACACTCAAGGCGGCACTCCAGCCCATTGCGGCCGCAGAATTTTTCAAAATTTCCCGCCGGTTCTGCGCACGCCCCCTTGCACCGTCCCCCGGCATGTGATTAATCACGCCTCACACCACCGGTAAGGCGAGTTGGCGGAGTGGTGACGCAGCGGATTGCAAATCCGTGTACACCGGTTCGATTCCGGTACTCGCCTCCAGACGTCAGATTTGACAGCGCGATGCGCGACAGCTTTGACTGTTTTGCTCGCATCGCCTCTGAAGGCGGATCTGGCACTTCCCTCCAGGCGGTCAGCTGAACTCATCGGCACTGCGCCTGCCCCCCCCCCCCGGATCAGACCGATGTGGATGTCGGCACGCGCTGCCAATAAGCGGGACCGCAGGCGTTTTGTTCCAGAAACCGATAGCGGGCCGTTCGGCGGTCCGAGCTCAGGTGGATCTCCGGTGCGCTGCGGTCTTCGAAACGATAGGGCAGCACCGAGCGCAGCTCTTGGGAATGCTCCTCAACTGCCCGGATCACCCAAGGCCGCGTGAACATGACCTCCCGTGTCGCCTCCTTGGGGCGCTGAAAGCCCTTGGAGGCCGGGAAGCTGATCTCCCCCTCGATCACGATGCCCAATGATCCGAGGAAATCGCGGTAGTCTTCCTTCAGACGTTCGACCCGGATGATGTGATCGGCGACACAGACACCGTTCACGGAATAGACATCGAAATCCTGCGGCCAGCGACCGTCGTTGACAAATCTCTTGAAGCGCGGCTCAACCGGGCGTTCGGGGCGCCTGTTTCCCTTCCAGAAGAATGACGAGATCGCCTTTTCCCACGGGTTCCGCTCGGTGCAAACCACATCATAGTCGACGATCTGCTCGCCATATACCCGCAGCGCATCGCTGTATCTGGAATGGTTCTGCAGTTCGATGGTCTCGCCGGAATTGATATTCACGAATTGTGGGTTTTCGATCCGCGCCGCACAGTCGCCGCGCTGATATTCCTCGCGCGGGCGCAGCCTGGTGATCACATCCTGTGGCCCGCAATAGGCGCTGATGGCCAGCTCGATCGAGCTGCCCGCGGTCTTGCCGGGCTTGACGTAAACAAAGTTGTGCTTGTGGCTTACAATCATTTGAACGCGCCCTGAAGGTAGGTTATCGTCCGCTTATGACATGTGGGGTCACCTCAGGCAATGATCGCAAGCAGACGGTCAAGTGGCTCCGGTAGTTAGATAAAAACGAGTTTGAGGACGTGCGGGCGGCCTGGGCTGTCCCTGCTTAATCAGAGGGGCTCTGGTGGCGATACGCCCCTTCGCGAACCTCTCGCAGTCACGAGGATGAGTGTCGAACAGGGCATTGCCGGACAGAAAACCGTTTTGCAGGCTCAGCTTTGCAGCTGGCAGCGGTCGCGCGTCGGATCTCGCGGCCCCGGACGGTAGACCAGCGCCCCTTCGACAGTCCCAGAATAAGAATGAAGCAGTGCGCAATACTATGTCTGACCTCCCGGTAATCGCCTCCCTCTGGATTGGTGGCAATCTCAGCTATCTTGAGCAAACCTGTCTGAAATCCTTTGCCGATCACGGGCATCGCACCCTGCTCTATACCTACGAGACGGTCGACAACTGCCCGCCGGGTGTCGAGCTGATGGATGCAAACCGGATTTTCCCGGCGTCGGATTTCATCCGCCACAAGGTCTCCGGCTCGCCTGCGGTTCATGCCGACGCCTTTCGCTACAAGATGATTTCCATGCAGAATGTGATCTGGGTGGATGCCGATGTTCTCTGCGTCAAACCCTGGGATTTTCAGGACCAATGGGTCTTTGGCTGGGAAAAACCGGGACGGCTGGTCTGTAATGCAGTTCTGGGATTGCCCCGGTTTTCGCGGACGCTACAGCGGCTGAACACGTTCTGCGAAAACGAATACCCGATCCCGCCCTGGGTCAAGGGCGAGGAACGCGCGGCCCTGGAAGCGGCTCATGCGGCTGGCAACCCGGTTCATGTCTCCGAATTGAAATGGGGCGTCTGGGGGCCGTCGGCGCTGACCTATTTCCTGAATGAAACCGGTGAGATGGCGCATGTGAAACCGCAGATGGCCTTCTTTCAGATCTCTTTCAAAGAACGCCGGAACCTGCTGTCACCGGGCTATACCGTAGAGAAGAAGATCGACGAGGGCTGCTATGGTGTGCACCTGTGGAACCGTCGGCTGAGCCGACGCCTGATCACCCATGAAGGCGGCATTCCTCATCCCGACAGCTATCTCGGCCGCGCGCTGGTCCGGCATGAAATCGACGCCGCCGCCGCACCGATCCCGGACCGGCCCCCACAGGGCAAACCCACTCAGGCCGAACTTGCCAAAGCCGCGGCTGCAACCGCAAAAACCCCGGCTCCGGCGCCACGGGCAGCAGCACAACAGACCGCGCATCCCCTGCTCAAAATGCCGCTGGATCGTCTCACGCAGAGCGCCCATTACCAGCGGGCGATCGACAATCTGGAGCTGCGGACCGAAACACTCGGGGATCGCCTCGCGCCGCTGGCAGAGCCGGTTTCCCACGACAATATCCTGATCCTCACCTCGATGAAGAACGAGGCCCCGTTCATTCTGGAGTGGATCGCCTATCACAAGGCAATCGGGGCGAAACACTTCCTGATCTACACCAACGACTGCCGCGACAATACCGATGAAATGCTGGACCGTCTGGCAGAACTGGGGCTGGTCACCCGCGTTGACAATCCCTGGGATCCGGCCTCCGGCAAGAAGCCCCAGCATGTCGCGCTGGAGGACGCCATGAGACAGCCTGCCTTCAAGGCTGCGGATTGGGTTCTGACCATTGATGTCGATGAATTTGTGAACATCCATGTCGGTGACGGCAGATTTGCCGATCTGTTCAGGGCCGCTGGCGATCCGAATGTGATCTCCTTTACCTGGAAATTCTTCGGCAATGGCGGGGTCGGCACCTATGAAGACCGCCCCATTACCGAACAGTTCACCCGCTGCGCGCCCGAGTTCATCCCAAAACCCCGGCTTGGCTGGGGGTTCAAGAGCATGGTGCATAAATCCGCGCCCTACACCAAGATAGGCGTTCACCGCCCGCTGAAGATCGACAACGAAGACAACGTCTCGCAGGTGCGCTGGGTCAACGGGTCCGGGCGCGTCATGCCTGATATGCTGCTCACCAACAACGGCTGGCGCTCCACCAAACGCTCGCTTGGCTATCGGATGGCGACACTGAACCACTATGTGCTGCGGTCGGCCGACAGTTTCCTGGTGAAACGGGATCGTGGGCGGATCAACCATACCGAACAGGATCAGGGGATCGACTATTGGGCGCGCCGCAACTACGCCTCGGAAACCGACGGGCGGATGCTCAATCGCCTGCCGATGATGCGGGCCGAACTGGATCAGCTGATGGCGGATCCGCAGCTGGCACGCCTGCACAAAGAGGCCGTGCAATGGCATAGGGCCAAAATCGACGATCTGAAATCTCAGCCGGAATACGCCAATCTATATGAAAACCTGACCGAGGTCGCGCGCCCGGATGCGATCTACCTCACCAAGCTTGAGGATCAGGCCGAGGCAGGCACCCCGGCAGGTGTGCAGATCCCCGAACCGGAGGCGCTGCTGCTCTCTCCCGCCCAGATCAAGGCCAAGACCCGGCTGCTGAAAGAGATGGTGCAGGGCAAGATCCGCGTTGCGGACCTGAAAACACGCGAGGCCGAGCTGGGAGCCGATATCGATATCGCCGACCTCGCCCAGAAGATGCAACGCCCCTCTGCGCCTGCCCCGGCGCCTGCCAGCCGCGTGGTCACGATCGCGCCGGCCGCCACCAATGCCCAGATCAAAAATCAGGGCGCCCTTGATCGTTCCGCCGTCAGGCGTCCGGACGCGCCGGACAGCGCCCAACCGATGACCGGTGATGCACGGTTCACCGACATGCGTGCCCATGCCGCCCAGCGTGCCGGCTTCTTCTGGGAGGACAAGGACAACGCGCTGTTTTACGAGCCTTCTGGCAAGCGGCTGGTGGTCAGCTTCGACAATATCCATGTCGTCCAGCAAAAGGAGGGCCAGCGCTGGCCCTGGGGTTACAAGCTGCTGTCGCAGACCATGGGCTGTTCGGTGCTTGGCGTGATCGGCGCCAAGCGGAACTGGTTCCGCAACCCCTTTGTGCATGACAGCTTTGACCAGCTGCGCGACAGCGGCTTCTTTGCACAATTTGACGAGGTTCTGTTCTATGGCGCCTCCATGGGGGCCTTTGGCGCACTCACCTATTCGCAATGCGCACCAGGCTCCAAGGTCTTTGCCATCGCGCCGCAGACCACGCTCGACCGTCGCATCCTGCCGGATGACAACCGCTGGGGCTGGACCGCGCGTCTGGATTGGGAGGACCGTTATGCGGATGCAGCGCAGGCGACCCAATCGGCAGAGGATGTCGTGGTCCTGTACGACCCCTATTTCGCGCCGGATGTGGAACAGGTGAACCGGCTCACAGGTGACAATATCCGCAAGATGAGGATGCCGTTCTTCGGCCACCAGCTGCCGCAGGCGCTGGCCAATATGAACATCCTCAAACCGATGCTGAACGAAATCTGCGAGGGCCGTTTCACGTCCCAACGGTTCTACCAACTGCTGCGCGCGCGTCGCGACCTGCCCCGATACCAGCACGACCTCCTGATGAAGGCCGAGGAGAAAAACCACAGGAAACTGGCCATTCAGGTCTGCGAATACACGCTGAAGAAACGCAATGCGAAGAACATTCGCAACTCGCTGGAACGGCTGCGTGCCGAACTCGCCGAGGCAGAGGGCTAGGTCATGACAACACGCCCCGCAAAGACGGCTCAGCATCTGATCATCACCTGTATGAAAAACGAAGGCCCCTTCATCCTGGAATGGGTCGCCCACCACCGCGCCCTCGGGTTCGATCATATCCTGGTTTTCACCAATGACTGCGACGACGGAACTGTCGAGCTGCTCGATGCGCTGGCGGCCCGTGGCTATGTCACCCGGATGGACAACCCCTATCAGGAGATGGGCAGCGGCTATAATCCGCAGAAAGGCGCGTTGAAATTCGCAGAAGGTCTTGATCTGGTCCGGGAGGCCGAGTGGGTTCTGGTCTCTGATGTGGATGAGTTCGTGAACATTCACGTTGGCGACGGCGACCTCGACAGCCTTTTTGCTGCCACCGGTGATCCAGACATGATCTCGATGCAATGGCGCCTGTTCGGCAACAGTTTCCGCGATTCCTATGAGGACGTGCTTCTGACACAGCAGCATACCTATTGCGCGCCCAAATACTGCCCTGCCCCGATCCAGGCCTGGGGCATCAAAACCCTGTTCCGAACGCGAGGGGACCATGTCGCCGGAGGTTATGACCGCATTGGCGTCCACCGTCCGCTGAAACGGCGCATAGAGGGGATGCCGAATTGGGTGGCAGGCACGGGAAAACCGGTGCCCGAGGATATGGCCGATCAGGGCTGGCGTTTCGGCATTCGCGACCACGGCTACGACATGGTGACGCTGAACCATTACGCCGTACGCAGCACCGAAAGCTTCCTTGTCAAACGCGACCGTGGCCGGGTGAACCATGTGGAGCGCGACCAGGGGCTGGCCTATTGGATGCGCATGAATTTCAACATGGAACAGGATCTCTCCATCCAGCGCCGCCTTCCGGCAACGAAAAAGGAACTGACCCGGCTCAAACGGCTCAAGGGGATCAAGGCGCTGCATGACGCTGCGGTCACCGCCCACCGCAGCAAGATCACCGAGCTGATGGCGCGCGACGACATGAAGGCCTTCTACGAAGAGATCTCCTCGGCAAAGCTGACGCTGCTTTCACGGCATCTGAATTTCGTCTCCCGTGCCCAGTTCAACGATGGCCCGGACGCAATCTCTCCCGACCTGATACGGCGGCTGGAACAGGTGCCTGTCCTCTAGCAGCCGGGATCCCGAGGCGGATCCCTGCGCTACTCCGCTTTCAGGCGAAACCGCTGGATCTTGCCGGTTTCGGTTTTCGGCAGGGCGTCGATGTAGACGATATCGCGGGGATATTTATAGGGCGCGATGGTCGCCTTGACGTGGTCCTGAAGCGCCTTGGTCAAAACATCCGACGGGCTGCTGCCCTCGGCCAGCACCACATGCGCCTGCACAATCTCTCCGCGCGCCTCATCCTTGGCGCCAATGACCGCGCATTCGGCCACCGCCTCATGCGACAGCAGCGCCGCCTCGACCTCCGGGCCTGCGATATTATACCCGGCCGAGACAATCATATCGTCATTGCGCGCCGCAAAATGCAGATAGCCATCAGCGTCCATCACGAAGCTGTCACCGGTGATGTTCCAGCCATCGCGCACATAGCTATCCTGACGCGTATCCGCCAGATAGCGACAACCCGTCGGCCCCTTGACCGCCAGCCGGCCAACCTCACCGCGCGGCGCCTCTTTGCCCTCCGCATCCAGGACCCGCACCTGATACCCCCGGACCGGCTTGCCAGTACAGGCCGGGCGATGATCGTCGAACCGGTTGGAGATAAAGATATGCAGCATCTCCGTCGCCCCGATCCCATCCAGCATCGGTTTGCCAGTCTGCGCCATCCAATCCTCATAAACCGGCGCGGGCAGCGTCTCGCCCGCGGAAACGGCCGCCCGCAGCGACGACAGATCGGCCCCCTCCTCCATCGCGCGCAACATCACCCGATAGGCGGTTGGCGCGGTAAAACAGACGGTCGCCCGGTATTTCTCGATAATCTCGATGAGATTCGGTGGCGAGGCATTCTCCAGCAATGTCGCCGCCGCCCCGAACCGAAGCGGAAAAATCGCAAGCCCGCCAAGACCGAAGGTAAACGCCAGCGGCGGCGAGCCGACAAAGATATCTTCGGGCGTCACGCCCAGTACCTCCGCCGCATAGCCATCCGCAATCATCAACAGATCACGGTGGAAATGCATGGTCGCCTTGGGCGCGCCGGTGGTGCCCGAGGTAAAGCCCAGCAGCGCCACATCGTCCCGGCCCGTGGCCACAGCCTCGAAACTCACCGGCTTTTCCAGCGCCAGCCGGTCCAGCTCTGCATCATGGTTGGAGGTGCCATCAAACCCCACAACGGACGTCAGATATGCCGAGGTCTTGGCGCAGCTCACCAGCTCCTCCATCAGCCGCGTGTCGCAGAGCGCATGGCTGATCTCAGCCTTGTCGACGATCTTGGCCAGCTCCCCCGTCCGCAGCATCGGCATGGTGTTCACAACCACCGCCCCCGCCTTGGTCGCTGCCAGCCAGCAGGCCACCATGGCCGGGTTATTGGCCGAACGGATCAGCACCCGATTGCCCGGCTTCACCCCCAGATCCTCCACCAGAACATGGGCCAGCCGGTTGGTCCAATCGGCCAGTTCCTTGTAGGTGCGTCGCCGCCCGTTGCCGATCAGGGCGGTATGGTCGCCAAATCCCCTGGCCACCATGGCATCGGTCAGTTCGACCGCGGCATTGAGCCGCTCGGGGTAGTCGAACCCCTCCATCAGGAACTCCGGCCACTGATCTGCCGGCGGCAGGTTATCGCGGGTGAATGTGTCGATATGTGCGCTTGGTCCCAGCATCTCAGCCCCCTTTTTGAAACGCGGAAATCGCCTGACGGGCGATCACCACACGCTGCACATCCGAAGCCCCCTCGTAGATCCGCAACGCTCTGATATCGCGATAGAGTTCCTCGACCTTCTGGCCCTGCCGCACGCCGTCACCGCCATGCAGCTGTACCGCCCTGTCGATGACCTGCTGCGCCTGGTCGGTAGAAAACAGCTTTGCCATGGCGGCCTCGCGGGTGATCCGCGCCGCGCCGCTGTCCTTGGCCCAGGCGGCGCGGCAAACCAGCAGGGCGCTTGCATCCACATCCAGCGCCATGTCGGCGATATGGCCCTGTACCATCTGCAAATCCGCCAGCGGCGCGCCCTGCACATGGCGCGTCGTCACCCGTGCCAGCGCCTCGTCCAGCGCCCGGCGGGCAAACCCCAGCGCAGCCGCAGCCACGGTGGAACGGAATACATCCAGCACCGACATCGCAATCTTAAAGCCGGCCCCCGCCTCCCCCAGCAGGGCGCTGCGCGGGATCCGGCAATCTGTGAACCTCAGCCTCGCCAATGGATGCGGCGCCAGTGTCTCCAGCCGCTCCACCACCTCAAACCCCGGCAGGCCCGCAGGCACCACAAAGGCCGAGAGCCCCTTCGCCCCCGGTCCCTCGCCGGTACGGGCAAACAGAGTATAGACATCGGCAATCCCGCCGTTGGAGATCCAGGTCTTCTCCCCGTTCAGAACGTAATGATCGCCATCCAGCGTCGCGGTCATGGTGGAATTCGCCACATCAGACCCCGACTGCGGCTCCGTCAGGGCAAAGGCCGCGATCGCCTTGCCCGAGCGGGTCAGCGGCAACCACTCCTGCTGCTGTGCCGCGCTGCCAAACAGGGAGATCGCCCCGGTCCCCAGCCCCTGCATCGCAAAGGCGAAATCCGCCAGACCGTCGTGCCGCGCAAGCGTTTCGCGGATCAGGCAGAGCGTGCGCACATCCAGCGCCTCTCCGGCCATGGCGCCGGAATGCTGCGTCCAGCCGCCTGCACCAAGCGCCGCAACCAGCGCCCGGCAGGCCGCGTCGGTATCGCCATGATCGATATCCGCCAGCGCCCCGGCGGCCCAGCTCTCCAGCTCCTCCGCCAGCGCCCGATGGCGTTCTTCGAAAAACGGCCAGCTCAGAAACGTCCTATCCGCCATATCGCTCCTCCCGGGACAGGGCAGCGCCTGTCATCTTTCCCCAAATACTCCCGCCGGAGGCCTCTGCGCCCTCCTCCGGCGCCGCGGTCTCCGGGGGTCGGATCAATCCCCTTCAAACAGGGGTTTTTCTTTCTTCACAAAGGCCTGATAGGCGCGCTCGAAATCGGCCGTCTGCATGCAGATCGCCTGCGCCTGCGCCTCGGCTTCGATGGCCTGTTCGATCGACATCGACCATTCCTGCGCCAGCATGGTTTTGGTCATCATATGACCAAAATTCGGACCCGAAACGATCCGCTCGGCCCAGTTGCGCGCCTCAGCCATCAGCTCGTCAGCCGCCACGATACGGTTGTGAAACCCCCAGGCATGGCCCTCATCCGCGCTCATGGATCGCCCGGTATAAAGCAACTCCGCCGCCCGTCCCTGACCGATGATCCTCGGCAGGATAGCACAGGCCCCCATGTCGCAGCCCGCCAGCCCGACGCGGGTGAACAGAAAGGCCGTCTTGGCCTCGGGCGTGGCGATCCGGATATCCGAGGCCATCGCGATGATCGCACCGGCCCCGACACAGACGCCGTCCAGCGCGGCGATGATCGGCTTGCCACAATTCACCATCGCCTTGACCAGATCGCCGGTCATGCGGGTAAAGGCCAGCAGCTCCTTCATCGACATCTTCGTCAGGGGGCCAATGATATCATGCACATCGCCACCGGAGCTGAAGTTGCCGCCGTTGGGTGCAAAAACCACCGCCTTTACGTCGTCATCGTAATGCAGCTCGCGAAACCAGTCGCGCAGCTCGGCATAGCTCTCAAAGCTCAGCGGGTTCTTCCGCTCGGGCCGGTTCAGCGCAACCGTTGCGACACCCGCGTCAACAGAGCACAGAAAAAACTTGGTATCCGTCGAGATCATCCCTTGCGTCCTTCATTCTCAAGCCGTTTAGCCACCTGATCCAGCGCGTCGGACAGTGTCTGCACCTCCGCCTCCTGCACGCTGTCAAACATCCGGTCGATCCAGGCCTCATGCGCGGCGGCCTGGCGGGCAAATTCCGCCACCCCCGCCTCGGTCAGCCGCACCCGGCTGGCGCGCCGGTCACCGGGCACCTTTTCACGCTGCACGTGGCCATCATCCACCAGCCGCTCGACGATGCCGGTCACATTGCCGTTGGAGACTTTAAGCACGCCGGAGAGTTCACTCATCTTCAGCCCGTCAAGATGCTGGCTTAGCGCTGCCATCACGTCAAAACGCGGCAAAGTCGTGCTGAACTCCTGCCGCAGGTTCTCGCGGATTTCGCTTTCCACGGCGCGGGTGGCCTTCAGAACCTTGAGCCACAGACGCAGCCGGTCCTTGGAGCGGTCGGTCTGCATCAGATCTCGCCTCCGGTGATCGGCAGCGCACTGCCATTGATGGATGCGGCAGCCGTCCCGGCCAGATAGAGCGCGGCATCCGCCACCTCCTCCGGCTGGATGAACCGCCCCTGTGGATTGCCTGCACGCAGGGATTTCGCCGCGTCGTCAGCGCTCATGCCGGTGGTCGCCACAATGGTGGCGATCGACCGCTCCAGAAGCGGCGTCTCAATGAACCCCGGACAGATCGCATTCACCGTGATCCCGCTGCGCGCCAGCTCCTGCGCCAGCGCCCGTGTCAGACCGATGACCCCGTGTTTGGCCGCACAATAGCCCGCGACATAGGGGTATCCCTTCAGTCCGGCAGTGGAGGCCACGGCGATCATCCGTCCCCAGCCTTCGGCCTTCATATCGGGCAGCGCCGCCTGCCATAAGTTGAAAACCCCCGACAGGTTGACGGCAAGCGCCGCTGCGAAATCGCCCTCATCCATTCTGGCAAAAGGCTTGGAAGGTGCCGCACCCGCGTTGGCAATGGCAATGGTGATCGGGCCCTGCTGTTCACGGGCCACCGCAAGCGTCTCGCGGACCGCCTCGGCATCGGTGACATCACAGGCCAGTGGCAGGCCATCCACCTCGGCGGCGACGTCCTCCAACGGCGCCTTGCGCCGCCCCAGCAGCGTTAGCCGCGCACCCTGCGCCGCAAAGCCCCGCGCAAGGGCGGCGCCCACGCCAGAGCCGCCGCCGGTGATCACCACGTGTTTCCCGCAAATCTCGCTCATGCCCGGATCACCTCCGCCTCGCGGTCGGCCAGACGCCAGGCCTGATCGCGCCCGGCCTGATAGGGCAACGGCCAGTCTGCATGGCGATCACCGATCCGCGCCGCCTCATGCAGCGTCCAGTAGGGATCTGCCAGATGTGGCCGCCCGACACAAACCAGATCCGCGCGGCCGGCCATCAGGATCGAGTTGGCGTGATCCGCCTCATAGATATTGCCCACCGCCATGGTCGCAATGCCCGCATCATTGCGGATCCGATCCGAAAACGGTGTCTGGAACATCCGGCCATAGACCGGCCGTGCCTCGGGTGTGGTCTGTCCGGCGGAGACGTCAATGATATCCGCGCCCGCAGCGGTGAACATCCGTGCAATCTCGACCGCCTCTTCCGGCGTGACGCCTTCATCGCCGACCCAATCGTTGGCGGAAATACGCACGGACATCGGCTTGCTTGCAGGCCAGGCTGCCCGCATCGCCTCAAACACCTCCAGCGGGTAGCGCAGACGGTTTTCCAGCGCGCCGCCATACTCATCGGTTCGAATGTTGGATTTGGGCGAGATGAAGGATGAAATCAGATAACCATGCGCCGCGTGAAGTTCGATCATGTCAAATCCGGCGCGATCCGCCATCTGAGCTGCGGCCACGAATTGCGCCTTGATGGCCTCCATTTCCTGCGCTGTGATCTCGCGCGGGGCCGGATTATCCTCAGTCCACGCAATAGCAGAGGCCGAAACCGTCTCCCAGTTCCCCTCCGGCAGCGGCGCGTCCATGGTCTCCCAGCCCAATTGGGTGGAGCCTTTGCGGCCCGAGTGGCCGATCTGACAGCAGATCTTGGCGTCGGTCTCGCTGTGTACGAACTCCGTCAGCCGTGTCCAGGCGGCCTCATGCTCGGGCGCGTAAAGCCCCGGACAGCCGGGCGTGATCCGCCCCTGCGCCGACACACAGGTCATTTCGGTATAGACCAGCCCTGCTCCGCCCTTGGCGCGTTCGCCGTAGTGGATCAGATGCCAGTCGGTCGGGCAGCCATCCTTGGCCTTGTACTGCGCCATCGGCGACACCACGACACGGTTCTTCAACTGCATCTCCCGCAGCCGGTAGGGGGCGAACATCGGCGGGCGCACCGGGGCATACTCGCTGGCACCCGCCCGCGTCTGGAACCATTTCTCGGCAGAGGCCAGCCAATCCGCATCCCGCAGGCGCAGGTTTTCATGGGAAATCCGCTGCGACCGGGTCAGCAGCGAATAGTTGAACTGCACCGGATCCATATCCAGATAGCGTTCCACATCCTCGAACCACTCCAGGGAGTTGCGCGCCGCCGATTGCAACCGCAGCACATCCAGCCGCCGCTCCTCCTGATAGCGGACAAAGGCCTGTTCCAACGTCGGTTCGGTGCTGATGAACTCCGCCAATGCGATGGCGCTGTCAAAGGCCAGTCGCGTGCCCGACCCGATGGAGAAATGCGCCGTGGCCGAGGCATCGCCCAGCAAGACCACGTTCTGATGATACCATGTTTCGCAAAGCACACGGGGGAAGTTGATCCAGACCGCCGAGCCGCGCAGGTGATCCGCGTTGGAAATCAGCGCATGCCCATCCAGATGATCGGCAAAAATCGCCTCGCAGGTGCGCAGGATCTCGTCCTTGCTCATCGCCTCAAAGCCCCAGTTTTCCCAAGTCTGGGCCGAGCATTCAACGATCACCGTCGCGGTGTCAGCGTCGAACTGATAGGCGTGGATCCACATCCAGCCATGCTCTGTCTTCTCAAAGATAAAGGTAAAGGCATCATCGAATTTCTGCTGTGTGCCCAACCAGATAAACTTGCAAGGGCGCACATCGACGTTTGGTTTGAAATGCGCGGCAAACTCGGTTCGCACCCGCGAATTCAGCCCATCGCAGGCCACGACCAGATCATAATCCGCCTGATAGCTCGCGGCCGATCCGACTTCGGTTTCGAACCGCAAATCAATACCCAGTTCGCGCGCCCGCTCCTGCAGGATCACCAGCATCGCCTTGCGACCGATGCCCGCAAACCCATGCCCGCCCGACACGGTCCGCACGCCGTCATGCACCACGGCGATATCGTCCCAATAGGCGAATTTATCGCGGATCCGCTCGGCGCTGACAGGATCATTGGCGGCCAGATTGTCCAGCGCGTCATCAGACAGCACCACACCCCAACCAAAGGTATCATCGGGCTTGTTACGCTCAAAAACCGTGATTTCGGCATCCGGCTGACGCAGCTTGGTCGAAATCGCGAAATACAGGCCAGCGGGGCCGCCTCCCAGACAGGCGATTTTCATGGTGCCACTCCCCTATTGCGATCAAAGCTGAGCACAGGATAAGCGCACGGCAATAAATTTCAAGCTTAAACTTTTAAACTTGAAGCTTTTGCCAGACCTGCAGGAGATCCGCGTTAAGGGAATATTCATCTCCGCCCTGCAATACTGGCAAGAGCATGACTCTTGCCCCGGTTTTCTCGGACGCCATCGCCATGGGCGCGGGAAACCCAAGCTATTCAGCCATAATTTCCCGATAAGTTTCAAGTGGATAAGCCCCACAATTGATGTAGAGAACTTGCCTCAAACGAGTCATCCGATCTCCCGCAAAACCACAATTAATTCAATGTTTTCAGATAGATAAAACAACCTAAACAACAGGGACGGCGCTGTGGATAAGTTGGGGGACAGTTTGGGCATTCTCAACCCAAACGAGACACCCTGCCGGGACATTCAGAACCGACAAAAATATCGAGATAAGTCAAGTTTGGAAGGTATTAACAAAATGTTAAAGAGTAAATTCGATTGCGCAGTCACGATTCATCAAGACCAAACCAGAGGCACCAGCCAGACCCGTTACCTACGGCTATCCACAACACACTCATAGGCTGCAGCCTCTGACCTGATCCTCAGTCAAAAAAACCGCGCAGCCTCGGCTGCGCGGTCCCAATGCAGACTATGGTGCGAAGGATCCCGGCTCAGAGCTCTCGCAGATATTGCATCACAGCCGGCCGCACCGTTTGCTCGCCTCGGTGGCGTGCGTCGGCAATGATTTTGCGAATAGCATTCAGATCCACCCGCATCAGCAGCGATTTGACCGGGCCAACCGAGGCAGGTCGCATCGACAGTACCCGCAACCCCATGGCCGCAAGGCAGACCGCCTCAATCGGGCGCCCGGCGTCCTCGCCGCAAAAGCTGAGAGGAGTCCCGGAAATCTCGCAACGCTCAACGATTTGCGCGATAAAGCTCAGGTAGCTCACATTCAATGTGTCGTAACGCTTGCGCACCCTCTCGTTTTCACGGTCCGCAGCAAAGAAAAACTGCTTGAGGTCATTGCCGCCGATCGACAGGAATTCGACCTCGTCGAAAAACTTCTGCGGCGCAAAGGCCAGCGACGGGGTTTCCAGCATGGCCCCGACTTCCAGTTTTTCCGGCAGCGGATGCCCGAGGCGCCGTTCGCGTTCCAGCGTCTTGGCGACCTCGGCCTTGGCGGCGCGGAACTCCTCGAACTGCGCCACAAACGGGAACATGACCGTCAGCGGACGCCCGTTGGCGGCGCGCATCAGCGCCTGCAACTGCATCCGCATCACACCGGGCTTGTCGAGACCAACCCGGATCGCCCGCCAGCCAAGCGCCGGATTCGGCTCATCGGTCGGCTTCATATAGGGCAGCACCTTGTCCGACCCGATGTCCAGCGTGCGGAACACCACCCGCTTGCCGCCAGCCGCATCCAACACCCGCTGATACAGCGCCACCAGTTCGGATCGTTTTGGCATCTGGTTGCGGACCAGAAACTGCAATTCAGTTCGGAACAGCCCGACGCCTTCGGCACCGGAGTTTTCCAGCGACGGCAAATCGGCCATCAGCCCGGCGTTCATCAGCAGGTTCACACGTGTGCCGTCGCGGGTCAGCGCCTGTTTGTCACGGATCGAGGCATAGCGTTCCTGCGCCTTGGCCTGCATCGCGATCTTGTCGCGAAAGGCCCCCACAACGGTGTCATCCGGCCGCAGATGTACCACACCCTGCTCCCCGTCCACCATGATATGGTCGCCGTTCAGCGCCTCGGTGGTGATGCGTTTGGTGTGAACCACCAGCGGAATGGCCAGCGCGCGCGCAATGATCGCCGCATGAGAGCCGACAGAGCCTTCCTCCAGCACGATGCCACGCAGGTTGCGGCCATATTCCAGCAGTTCACCAGGGCCGATGTTCCGTGCAATCAGCACCGGGTCCTCGGGCAGCTCTGCACCGGTTTCACGGCCCTGCCCGGTCAAAATCCGTAGCAGCCGGTTGGACAGATCATCCAGATCGCTCAGCCGCTCGCGCAGATAGGCATCCTGCACCTGCCCCATGCGCGCCCGCGCCTGGGACTGTTCTTTCTCTACCGCCGCCTCGGCACTCAGACCGCGGCCGATGTCCTCTTCCATCCGCCGCATCCACCCTTTGGAATTGGCGAACATCCGGTAGGCTTCCAGCACCTGCAACTGTTCCTTGTCACCGGTCTGGGAGACCTCCAGCATCTTGTCGACGCCGACCCGCAGCTCCTCGACCGATTCATGCAGGCGCTCAAGCTCGCGGTGCGGGTCATCGGCAATCGGATTGGTCACAACAACGCGCGGCTCATGCAGCCAGACGTGGCCTTCAACAGCACCTTCCTGCGCGATGGTTCCCCGCAGCAGAACCGGTTGCTGGTGCAGGGGCGACAGTGCCGCGCCCTCGCCAACAAAGGCGCCAAGCTCGGTCATTTCGGCAATCACCATCGCCACCACTTCCAGCGCATAGACCGCATCGGCGGAGAATTCGCGCGCGTCCTTGGACTGCACCACCAGCACGCCCAGCATCTCGCCAAGCCGCTGAATCGGCACCCCCAGGAAAGAGGCATAACGCTCCTCCCCGGTTTCCGGCATATAGCGGAACCCCTTGGCGTTGGGGGCATCCGGGGTGTTGACCACCTTGCCATAGCGCGCCACACGGCCCACCAGCCCCTCGCCGATCCGCATACGGGTCTGGTGTACGGATTCAACGTTCAGACCCTGAGTCGCGCAGAGCTCAAGCGTCTCCTCGTCCCGGAACAGATAGACCGAGCACACCTCGCTGCGCATGCTATCGGCGATCAGCTGGGTGATCTTGTCCAGCCGGGCCTGACCGGCATCATCACCGGCCATCGCCTCGCGCAAGCGCATCAACAGATTGCGACTTTCGGATTCGGTCGTCTTTACCATGGGGGCCGTTCACACAGGTTTCGGTGTCAGGCAGCCAGGTCCAGATCAGGCCGCCTTGTCCAATTCAAAGGCATCATGCAGTGCTTGCACTGCAAGTTCCATGTATTTCCGGTCGATCAGAACCGAAATCTTGATTTCGGAGGTGGTGATCACCTTGATGTTGATGCCCTCGTCCGACAGCACCTTGAACATCTTGGCTGCAACCCCTGATTGTGAGCGCATACCGATGCCAACCACCGAGACCTTGGCAACATCACGGTCAGCCAGCAGTTCGGCGTAGTTCAGCTCGCCCTTCTGCTTTACCGCCTGCAACGCCTGTTCGGCGCGCGCCACCTGATCGGTCGGGCAGGAGAAGGTCATATCGGTGCGACCCTCGGCCGAGATATCCTGAACGATCATATCGACGTTCACACCTGCATCGCTCAGCGCGGTAAAGATATGTGCCGCGATGCCGGGACGGTCGGCGACCGATTGCACGGTCAGCTTGGCTTCGTCACGGGAATAGGCCACACCGGCCACAACATTGGATTCCATGATTTCCTCCTCGTCGCAGACCAGGGTTCCGGCCTCGTCGGACTGTTCCTCAAAACTCGACAACACGCGCAGCTTCACCTTGTAGCGCATCGCCAGTTCAACAGAGCGGGTTTGCAGGACCTTGGCGCCCAGCGAGGCCAGCTCCAGCATTTCTTCAAACGCGATCCTATCCAGTTTGCGCGCCTTATCGCAGATCCGCGGGTCGGTGGTATAGACCCCGTCCACATCGGTATAGATATCGCAGCGCTCCGCCTCAAAGGCCGCGGCAAAGGCAACAGCGGTGGTATCCGACCCGCCCCGGCCCAGCGTGGTGATACGGCCTTCAGGGCTGATCCCCTGAAACCCTGCAACCACGGCGACGCGCATGCCTTCGCCGAACTTCGCATTGATGTTCTCCGGCGGGATCTCTTCGATCCGGGCCTGACTGTGGGCACTGGTGGTTTTCAGCGGCACCTGCCAGCCCTGCCAGCTGCGCGCGGGGATATCCATCTCCTGCAGCGTCAGCGCCATCAGACCCGCCGTCACATTCTCGCCCGAGGAGACCACAGCATCATATTCGCGCGCATCAAACAGCGGCGAGGTCTCATTGACCCAGCCGACCAGCTCATTGGTCTTGCCCGACATGGCAGAGACGATAACGATCACGTCATAGCCCTTGGCCACCTCAACGCCCACGCGTTTCGCCGCGCGGCGGATGCGGTCCAGATTGGCGACAGATGTACCGCCGAATTTCATCACAAGAACGGGCATTGGGCAAAACTCTCCGTGCGCTTGCGGGTTTCAACTCCCCGCCTCTTATGCGAGCGGCCCCACAAGGGCAAGCCTGCGGATTGTAGCGATACACGCAGAAACGCCGGTGCAACACGCAATTTTGATGCGTCAAAGCGGCGCGTTTCGGTCGATCTGCCTAGTTGCGCCAAAAACGGATGGTCAGAATGGCATAGACCGCCATCAGCTCCAGCCGCCCGATCAGCATCGCCGCACTCAGGATCCACTTGGCGCCATCGTTCAGCGTGGAGAAGTTGCCCGCAGGCCCGATCCGGTCGCCAAGGCCGGGGCCGATATTGGCCACAGCCGTTGCCGCCCCCGACACCGCCGTCACAAAATCAAGCCCGGTCAGCGCCAGCGCCCAGGCCACGATCCCCAGCGTGACCACAAAGAACATAAAAAAGGAGATCACCGAGCTCAGCACCTCGGCGTCCACCGCCCTGCCCTGATAGCGCGGGACAAACACCCCATGCGGCGAATGAATGCGCTGGATCTGCACCCGGATCGAGGCGAACAGCAGCTGATAGCGGAAAATCTTGACCGAACAGGCGGTTGACCCCGCACAACCGCCAATCAGCCCGATAAAGAAGAACAGCATCACCAGAAAGCTGCCCCACTGCATGTAATCAACGCTGGCGTAGCCGGTGCCGGAGATGATCGAGGTGATATTGAACAGCGCCTCGCGCACCGCCTGCTCGGGGTGGTGAGGAAACACATAGACCAGCACACAGGCCGTCACCACGACAAGGATCAGGATGGTGGCCAGAAAGGTCTGGATCTGGCTGTCACGAAACAGCGGCTTGGAATGGCCGTTGACCATCTGCACATAGCGCACAAAGGGCAGCGCCGCGAGGATCATGAACACCGATGCAGCATATTCAGGCGCGCCGGTAAAGGTGCCGAAAGACGCATCATAATTGGAGAAACCACCGGTGGAACATGTGGTCAGCGCATGCACCAGCGCGTCAAAGGGCTGCATCCCCAACAGCATATAGACCACCATGCAGGCCACGGTCAGGCCGACGTAGATCAGCGAAATCTGCTTCGCGATTGCCTGCGCGCGTGGCAGGATTTTCCCCATCGTGTCAAAGGCTTCGGAGCGGAAAATCTGCATGCCGCCAACCCGCAGCTCCGGCAGGAACACCATGGCCACCACGATGATGCCGATGCCGCCCAGCCATTGCAGGATGCCCCGCCACAGCAGCAGTCCGCGCGGCAGACCATCAAGGCCCGAAATCACGGTGGAGCCGGTGGTGGTAAGGCCGGACATCGCCTCGAAGAACGCATCGACAAAGCGCAGTTCAGTGGCGCCCAGCATCAGGGGGATCGCCCCGAACACCGGCAGCGCCACCCAGACCAGCGTCGTCAGCAGAAAGGTCTGCTGGATCGTCAGCCCCTCGCGCACCCCATTGGCACAGGACAGCGCAATCAGCCCGCCACCGAGGATGGTGATGACGGCACTTTCGAGAAAGACCGGCCATTCCCCCTGCCCGTCGTATAGATCGACAGCCAGCGGGAACACCATGGTTGCCCCAAGGATGGCCACCAAAAGGCCAATGACATATCCAACCGGACGCAGATCCAACATGCGCGCACCGTTGGCCTCCACCGGGCGGAGTGTCAAGAGACTGCGCGACTGTTGCGACCCGGGGTTAGGGTTTTGTCGACTTCTGTGACACCGTGCCGACCTTTGCCGTCATCGCACTGGCCGACGTGCCGGCCCCCCCGCCCTGACCGGTCATCAGCGCCTGAGTTCTGGTGGTTCCGGCCTGTTTCGCGCCAACCGGCGACAGCTGAGCCCGCGCAGCGGGCTGCGATGCAGGCGAAGATGCCGGGGCCGGATCCTTGGCGGGCATCGCTGCCGGTTTCGACGGCGCGCGGGTGGTTTTGCGGCTTGGTCCGGCGGCGGCGGCCTTGGCGGCGGGCGTATCGGGTGTCACGGCAGCAGCAGCGGCAGGGGCCGCAGGTTTTGCCACATCCGCTTCGCTCGTCGCGACCTTGCGCTTGCTGGAAAAATCGGACGCCCCGGCTGTATCCGCCTTGTCGGTGGGCTGCGGCGTTGGCGCAACCGTCGGCGTGCTGGTCGCCGCCTTGGTCCGTGCCGGGCGGGTTTTCTTGCGGGCAGGCTTGCGCTGCGGGGCGGGCTTTGGTTTTGCGGCCGCAGGTTTCTCCGCAGCGGTTGCGGCAGGCTCGGCACTGCGGCTGGCTGCCTCCGTGCTGCGCGCGGCGGTGGTCTTGACACGGGTCTGGTTCAGCCCCACCGCAATCGCATGGCTGGCAACCGCCATCTGCGCGGCGGGCATTGCTCCCATCAGGGCCACGGCCCCACGCCAGAACCGCATCTGGCGCCCAACAAGCGTACCTGCCAATGCAGCAGGTGTCCGGGGAAGGTCGGTGAAGTCGAGTAGAGGGATCATCAAAATCTCCTGTTTGGCGGGTGGCATCCGCCGCGATATGGCTGCGCCAGACATCAGGGCCAGAGATCAGACGGCCTTGCTGGCGCAGATGAACAAGAGACATTGGTCTGACCATCTTCCGAACCCGGTAAGCTCGGCGCGACAGCCCTGGCACGAGGCCCCCTCCGCCCCTCGGACAGGGGGAACGACGCAGCGCGCACCCCCACAGGTTGCAACTCTATCTGATTCCTTTTGCATTGCAGCATAAATAATGCCGCATTGCAGAGTCGCCCGTAAAAAGCGCGAAAAACCGCCGCCTAATCAGGCAGCGGTGTCGGGTCTATGTCGGAAAATGGGGCGACAGGCACGATTGGCGTCCTGCGCGCCCGGATCACCCCTGATGGATCAGGGTTGCGAACATCCGCGGGTCGATGCTGCGCGCCGCAAAGGTCGGCCCCTGCGTCAGCACGCTGATCGCATCATGGCTGTGCAGGCTCTCCTGATGGCTGGCCACCACCCGGAAGTCGCCGATACGGGAATCCGATTGCAGCGCCTCGCAGAACAGCCGCGCGGCATCTTCGACAAAGATCGGATTGGCCGCGTTCAGCTCGGCAAAGGCCTGCTCATCCTCGCGCTTGACCATGACCTGGGTCTCGGTCGGCACCGCGCGGCGGCAATGGTCGATCACATCCTCGAACCACAGAACCGGCGCGCCCGGCTCCTGCACCAGCGAAATCCGCGCCACCGAGCGCTGCGAATGCGGCGTCGCCAGCTGGCCACGGGCACTGCGGGCATGTTCGCTCAGCTCAAGCGAACAGGGACAGGTCGAGGAATAGACGTAATCCAGATGGATGATCTTCGTCCGCTCGCCATCGTGATCCACGATTTCCAGAGCGATATCATAGTATTGATAGCCCGACAGGCCCGAACGCAGGCTTTGCACCTTCACCGGGAAGGAAAACCGCATCTGCAAACGTGCATCAAGGCTTTCGAGATCGGTGAGGTAATCATCAAGCGCCGCTTCCATCACTTCAAAGCTGAAAGTGCGTTCAGCGTGTTTGTAAAACGACCGCATGATCCGGGACATATTGATGCCCTTCTTGTCGGCATCCAGGCTGACGGTGCCGGTCACGCTGGTTTCCAGCGTCAGATCGCCATTGTCGCGGGTGTGAAAGCGAATCGGCAGGCGAAAATTGGAAATTCCGACGTGCTGGATCTGCTCATGGGCGCCGCGGATCAGGCTGGACGGCCCGTTCTGCAGGTCCGGCAGGGTCGCACGATAGCTGCTATCGGCCTCAAACTCCTCAGGGTAGTGGCGCGACAGATCGGGATAATTACCAATAGGTGTATCCGGCAAAAGACGTGCAATCACAGGGTTTAGTTGAGCAATTTCGGTCTCGGTTGCCGTGCTGGCCCATTTGCGCAACAGCTCGAGTGCATCCTCTGCATCTGCTCGATCAGGCGCCTTGGTCAGATTACGCGAGTGAGAGTTCATGAAACAGAGACCTCCGCTGACGCTGCCCGATCATCAGGCAGCAGGATTAGTTTTAGTCTGTTACGCAGCAGATCGCAAAACAGATCATTCAAAAGCGTCGTGTTTTGCGCATTTACGGCGATTGACGCCAGATCCTTTTGGATCACGCTTGGCATCGGGGGCAGCGGCGACGCGCGCCCTGCCCCCTTATCGCCGTCGCTATTCAGCCGCAGCTTCAGCCGATCAGGCCTCCGCCACCGCCAGGGCCTGTGTCAGATCCGCGATCAGATCGGCGGCATCCTCAAGCCCGACCGAAAACCGGACCAGACCAGGCGTAATGCCCAGTTCGGCCTTCAGCTCATCAGACAACCGCTGATGGGTGGTGGTGGCCGGATGGGTGGCGATGGATTTCGCATCGCCCAGATTGTTGGAAATCACCGGGATGGTCAGCGCGTTCAGGAACCTGAATGCAGCCTCCTTGCCGCCCTTGAGGTCCAGCGACAGCACCGTGCCGCCCTTGCCGCCCAGCTGGCGCTGCACCAGTGCGTATTGGGCATGGGTCTCAAGGCCGGGATACATCAGCCGGCTGAGTGCGGGATGTCCGCTCAGCGCCTGCGCCAGTTCCAGCGCTGTATCGGCCTGGGCGTTGACCCGCAGGGAAATCGTCTCCAGCCCCTTCAGCAGCGTCCAGGCATTGAACGGGCTGAGGCTGCCGCCGGTGTGCTTCATATAGGGTTCAACGGTGCCCCGGATGAACTCGCGCGTGCCAAGGATGACGCCGCCCAGCACCCGTCCCTGCCCGTCGATATGTTTGGTCGCGGAATAGATCACCACATCCGCGCCCTGCGCGATGGCATTGGAAAACACCGGCGTCGAAAACACGTTATCGACCACCACAGTGGCCCCGACCTCATGGGCCAGCTCGGCCACTGCGGCGATATCGATCACCTCAAGTGTCGGGTTGGACATCGACTCGAAAAACACCGCCTTGGTGTCAGGGCGCAGCGCTGCGCGCCACTGTTCAAGGTCGGTGCCATCGACAAAGGTCACCTCAACCCCGAACCGGGTCAGGATCGTCTCGAGAATATAGAGACAGGAGCCAAACAGAGCCTTGGCCGAAACCACATGGTCGCCTGCCTTCAGCATCGAGGTCAGCGCGCCATTGACCGCCGCCATGCCGGATGCGGTGGCAAAGGCGTCCTCGGCCCCTTCCAGCGCGGCAATGCGCTCTTCGAACATCGCCACCGTCGGGTTGCCATAGCGGGCATAGATGAATTCATCGGGGCCGGTCTCGATAAACCGCGCCTCGGCCTGTTCGGCGGTGTCGTAAACAAAACCCTGCGTCAGGTAGATCGCTTCGCTGACCTCATTGTACTGGCTGCGACGGGTGCCGCCATGCACCAGTTTCGTGCGCTTGTTCCAGGTCTCGCTCATCTTCTGTCTCCTTGCGCGCGTTGCGCATTAAAAAACCCCCGTTCGGCCAAGCGAAAGGGGGTCCTTCACATCCTGACCTCTTTAGCGGGATTGTTTTACGTGGCCCGCAATCCGGTAACAAATCGCCACGATATATCCGTCCCGGATAAGCCCAAACCGCCGTTTGGTCAAGTCCGCAGCGCGCAGATCGCGACACCCAGCGACACCACCGGGACGGGTCGCTGCGGCCCTGCCCGCGTCACTCGCTCTCGTCCACCTCGGCGTCCGGCATCGCATAGGCCTGAAAGACCCGCGCCTGTGTCATGAAAAAGGCAAACATCGCCAGCGACAGGCCAAAGGTCTTGAAATAAACCCAGGTGTCGGTGCTCTGCGTGCGCCAGATCAGCTCATTCAGGAGTGCCAGCGCGAAGAAGAAGTAACACAGCCGCCGCGTCAGGATCATCCAGCCTGCGTCCTGCAGCGGCATCAGCTCATCCATCGCCACCTTCAGATAGCTTTCCCCCCGGATCAGACCAATCGCCAGCGCACCGCCCAGCAGCACATAAAGGATCGTCGGCTTCATCTTGAAGAACCGCTCATCATTGAACCAGACCGACAGCCCGCCAAACAGGATCACAATCACCAGCGTCCCGACCTGAAGTCTGGAAATATGACCGGTCAGCCGCCACAGTGCCAGGCTCGACAGCACCATCAGCGGAATGAAGGCCGCCGTCACCACGATAAAGCCCTTGTACTCCTGCCCGCCGATCATCAGCAGCTCATCGCGCAGGCGCAGGTAGCCGACAAAGAACAGCACCAGCGGGCCGTATTCCAGCACCAGTTTAAGGGTTCGGTTGATCGGTTTTCCCGCCATTTCTATTCCTGTTCCTAACCTGAATTCACCGGCGGTGATCGCCGAGGCCTGGCCGCTGTGCCAGCCGGATCAGCCGCCCATCTCCACTATCACGGCCCCCAGCGCGATCAAAGCCATCAGGGCAATCCGTCGCGGCCCCACGGTTTCCTTCAACACCAGCCAGCCGATAAGCGCGGCAAAGACCGTGGAGGTTTCGCGCAGCACCGCCGCCTCTCCCACCTTGTCCAGCCGCGTGGCCAGCATGACCGCCCCAAAGGAGCCAAAGGCGATAAGCCCGCCCAGCAGCCCCTTGGCCATCAAAGGGCCGGGGTCCGGGCGCGGCACCATCGCCCGCCAGCGCAGATAGGCATAGGGCGGCATCGCCAGCCCGTCGATGAAGAAGAACCACGCAAGAAAGGTGAACGGATCCGCCGTCGCGCGAATGCCATAGGCGTCATAGGTGGTATAGAGCGCCACAAAGACGCCGGTCGCCACCGCCAGCGCCAGGGCGCTGCCCAGGGTTTCGCGATTGTCGGTCAGATTGCGGTAATTGTAGAGCGCCAGTCCGAAAATCCCCGCCAGCAGCACCAGAACCCCCAGCCACTGCACCGCTGTAAAGCCTTCGTCAAACAGCATCGACGCGCCCAGCACGGTGAACAGCGGCCCGGTGCCGCGCACCACCGGATAGACCACCGTGTAGCTGCCCTTGCTATAGGCCAGCCCCTGCAGGATCTTGTAGAGCACATGGATCAGCCAGACGCCCGCAAAGATCGGCCACATATGCGGCTCGGGCCAGGGCACCACGAACAGCGCCAGCGGCAGGGCCATCAACCCATAGGAGAAATCAATTGCACCGCGCGACAGCCAGGGGTCATATCGCCCCTTTTGCAGCGCTCCGAACACCGCGTGCAGGATCGCCGCCATCAGCGCCAGCGCAAGCGCCGCATGATGCCCCGCCTCGGTCCCCTCCAGAGAGATCAGCCAGTCGCTCAACCGCAGTACCTTTGCTCCAGAACAGATCGCCGGGGGTTTTCCACCCCCGGACCCCCGAGGATATTTTCAGCCAGAAGATGCGGCTGGCGCGCGCGGCTCAGGAGGTTTCCAGCCCGGTCAGGGCGGCCGCAAATTCTTCGGGATCAAACGGGGCAAGGTCGTCGATCTGCTCGCCCACACCGATGGCATGGATCGGCAGGCCGAATTTATCCGCCAGCGCCACCAGCACACCCCCCTTGGCGGTGCCGTCCAGCTTGGTCATCACCAGCCCCGACACATCGGCCAGTTTCTGGAAGGTTTCCACCTGATTGAGCGCATTCTGCCCGGTGGTGGCATCCAGAACCAGCAGGGTGTTATGCGGCGCGGTCTCGTCCTTCTTGCGGATCACCCGGACAATCTTTGCCAGTTCTTCCATCAGATCGGCGCGGTTCTGCAGGCGGCCGGCTGTGTCGATCATCAACAGATCCGCCCCCTCTTCCTGCGCCCGTGTCATCGCATCAAAGGCAAGGCTGGCAGGATCCGATCCCTCGGGCGCGGTCAGGACCGGCACACCTGCACGGTCGCCCCAGACCTGCAACTGCTCCACTGCCGCAGCGCGGAAAGTGTCGCCTGCGGCGATCACCACTTTCTTGCCCGCGGCCTTGAACTGGCTGGCCAGCTTGCCGATTGTGGTGGTCTTGCCGGAGCCATTGACACCCACCACCAGCACCACCTGCGGGCGTTTCTGGTAGATTGGCATCGGGCGGGCGACCGGTTCCATGATGCGGGCCACCTCTGCGGCCAGCAGCTCCTTGATCTCACGCGTCGAAAGCCGCTTGCCAAACCGGCCCTCGGCCATATTGGCAGTGACACGCAGCGCGGTATCGACCCCCATGTCGGCGGCAACCAGAAGATCCTCCAGCTGCTCCAGCATGTCGTCATCCAGCGCGCGGCGCGGCTCATCCGCCTTACCGCGCCCTATCAGACGCCCCAAAAGCCCAGGCGTTGCCGAAACCGGGTCCGGGGTCGGCGCGGGCATCGGCTTCATCGCCGGTTTCGCCATCGGCTCTGCTGTGCGGGCGGGCTGTTCGGGTGTCTCTGCGGGGATCTCGGACGGCGCTTCAGACGGCACCTCCACTGGCGGCGCCTCTGGTGCCTCAACAGGCTGTTCAGACGGCACCTCGACAGGCGGTGCGGATGGCGGCACCTCGGGCGTCTTCTCCGGTGTGGGCTGTTGTGCGGCCGCGCCCTCTTCGACGATGGCATCAAGCCCTTCCTCAAGCTTGTTCGACGACTTGAACAGCCGGTCCTTCAGTTTTGAGAAAAACGCCATGTCGGTCTCCGCATATTGGGTCTGTGCGAGTTGTCACGCGGACACCTAATGCGGTTTTGCGGCAAGTGCAAAGCACCTCGGTGCACCAGCTGCCACAAAACCGATGCAGGAGCCGGCCTAAGCCGCTACAGAAACGCCAGCAGAAACCCCGCCTGCGCCCCCCAGTAGAGCGGCCAGACCGCATAGGGCGTGAACCGCCGCGCCGGGTGATCCTCGGCCAGCACAAAGGTTTCAAAGGCCAGAACGATATCGGACGCCATGAAGGCGAGCGCCGCAGGCAGTACCAGCGCCAGCCCTTGCAGACTGCCCCCCAGCGGCAGGGTCAGGGCTGCCAGCCCCATACTGATGATGATCGGCACATAGGCCAGCACCGGAGCTTTCAAGGCACCGGCACGCGGCGCCAGCAATCGCGCCATGGCAATGCCCGCCAGCGCCAGCACCACAACGCCGATCAACTGCGGCATCTGCAATAGCCGCGCGGCCTCGCTGCTGTCCTGACCGAGGAACAGAAACACATAGACCAGATGCCCCGCTGCAAAGGCCCCGACCCCGGCCATGAAAGCGCCTTCGCCATCCCGCGACAGGCAGAAATCGCCAATGGCACAAAGCCCAAGCGCGAGGGTCAGCAGCACTGGCCCACCGCCAAGCCAGGCGGCAATCGCCAGCAGCAGCACCGCCAGGGTCTTGGTCGCGCTGCGCAACACGCTGGTCGGCCGCGCCGTGAGCCCCAGATACAAAAGCGCAAATAGCGCCGCCGCGCCGATCAACGCATCCCCCATAGGACTGTTTCCCAATTCCGGCATCCCACTCTCTCCCCTCGCTCTGACCAATGACCTCAGCCGCACCGATCTGCACCGATCTGCACCGGGCAACCACCTGAGGCTGCGGCTTTTTTCCGCACCGATGTTGCCCAGCACACCGGCCCCGGTCAAAGGTGACGCCGCGCAACCCTGCGCCCGCGCCGCCGTGCCCGAGGCATCGCGCGATTCTGCCTGTCATCGCCCCCGCTGCGGAAACCATGGTCAGGGCGATACGGCTCTGGCACAGTCGATCCATGCGAATGCTCTGTCTGATTCTCTCGGCGATCCTGTTGAGCAGCGCCCTGCAGGGCCGTCCGGCCGCCGCCGGTGCGCCTCTGACAGCGGATCAGTTCGACCGCTACACCCAGGGCCGCACCCTGTTCTATGGTTTTGATGGCGTGCCCTATGGGGTTGAGCGCTATCTGCCCAACCGCCGGGTGATATGGTCGTTTCTGGATGGCCGCTGCCAGAACGGCGAATGGTATCCGCAGGCCGATCAGATCTGTTTTGTCTATGACGAGATCGGCACGCCGCAATGCTGGCAGTTTTCATTTGGCGACAACGGGTTAATTGCCCAGTTCGAAGGCGACCCGGAGGCAACCGAGCTTTACGAGGCGGAGGAGCTGGGCCAGGAGATGCTCTGCCTCGGCCCGGACGTCGGCGTCTGAGCGCGCGCCAGAGGCCGGCTCAGAACAGGGAGCCTTGATCCCCCGGGTCTGATGTGTCGCTCTTCTGGCTGGTCGATTTGGACCGGTCGTCCGCCGATGGCGCAACGGAGACCGCATCGGATATGACGGCAGGGGCTGCTTCGCCGCCTGCGGTCGTTGTTGCGGTCGTTGTCACGGTTGGGGTCACCTCGATCTCGGCGTCGGCAAATTCGATATGAAGCCGCGCCTGCGATGCCGCCTCTGCGGCGCGGGTGATCACCGTCTCGCCGCTGCGCACCACCGCATAGCCGCGCCGCAGCGTGGCCTTGTAACTCAGAATATCCAGCTGACGCCCGGTTGCCTCCAGCCGTTGCCGCTGCCGGTCCAACCGCTGTGCCTGCACGGTATCGAGCCGCTGGACCAGCTGGCCGAGGCGGTCCTGCTGACGCGCAAGATCCTGCCGGATCGGGCGCAGGCTTAACCTTGAAGAGAGGTTGCGCAGCCGGTCGCCACGGGTGCTGACCAATTGGCGCAGGGTGCTGGGACGCAGCGCAGCTGCCGCCTCGCTCAGCCGCAGGCGGCGACGCTCAACCCCCCGGATCAGCGCATCGGGCAATTTGTCCCCCCACAGATCCAGCCGCTGACGCGGGGTTTCCAGCAATGTGTCGGGTTTGGGCAGCGCGCGGGCCAGATCATTGAGCCGCTGGCGCCGCTGCTGCACCGCCAGACCAGCAGACCGCACCAGCCGCGCGCCCTGATTTTCGGTCCAGCCCATCAGCTCCAGCCGCACCGGCACCGCCAGCTCTGCCGCCGCCGTCGGTGTCGGCGCCCGGCGGTCGGACACAAAATCAATCAGCGTGGTATCCGTCTCATGCCCCACGGCAGAGATCAGCGGAATCTGCGAGGCTGCGGCGGCGCGGGCGACGATTTCTTCGTTGAACCCCCAGAGATCCTCGATCGAGCCACCACCCCGGGCCACGATGATCAGATCGGGCCGCGGCAGCGCGCCCCCCGGTGTCAGCCGGTTGAAGCCGTCGATGGCGCGAGCCACCTCCGGCGCGCAGGCCTTGCCCTGCACGGCGACCGGCCAGACCAGCACCTTGCGCGGGAAGCGGTCGCGCAGCCGGTGCAGGATATCGCGGATCACCGCACCCGATGGCGACGTGACCACGCCGATGATCTGTGGCAGATAGGGCAGCGGCTTCTTGCGTTCCGGCGCAAACAGCCCCTCGGCCTCCAGCTGCATCTTGCGCTTTTCCAAGAGCGCCATTAGCGCTCCCTGCCCGGCAACCGCCACCTCGTCGACGTTCATGTTGTACTTGGACTGCCCGCCAAAGGCCGTCAGCCGACCGGTGACCACGACCTCCAGCCCCTCCTCCGGCACCACCGAAAGGCTGGAAATCTGCCCCTTCCAGGTGGTGCAGGCCAGCACCGAGCGGTCGTCCTTGATGTCATAGTAAAGATGCCCGGACCGCGCCTTGAATACCCGGCCCACCTCGCCGCGCACCCGGATCCGGCCGAAAGTGCCCTCCAGCGTGCGTTTCACCTCGCCGGAGATTTCCGAAACGGTGAATTCGGGGGCATTCTGCCCGGGCCGGTCAGCCGGGGTGGGATCGTCAAACAGGTCGGACATCGGCGGGCTGCTCTCCTGCGTCACAGGTGGTTCTTGTTTTGAAGTCGCGCGCAGCATAGAACCCGCCGCAAGCAAGGCAAGCCCCGGCAACCGCCGACGGCGCCATTGGTGCAGGCAGATCGGAGAACACGGACATGAACATCCTTATCCTCGGCAGTGGCGGGCGGGAACATGCGCTCGCCTGGGCGGTGATGCAGAACCCCAAATGTGACAAGCTGATCGTGGCACCGGGCAACGCGGGCATCGCCCAGATCGCCGATTGCGCCACCTTTGATATCGAGGACGGCGGCACCGTGGTGAGCTTTGCCGAGGAAAACGCCATCGACTTCGTCATCGTCGGGCCCGAGGCACCGCTGGCCGCAGGTGTTGCCGACCGGCTGCGCGAGGCGGGCCTTCTGGTGTTCGGCCCCTCCGAGGCCGCCGCAAAACTGGAAGCCTCCAAAAGCTTCACCAAGGAAATCTGCGACGCGGCAAACGCTCCCACTGCAGGCTACGGCCATTTCACCGACGCGGACGCCGCCAAGGCGCATGTGCGCGAGCACGGCGTGCCGACAGTGGTCAAGGCCGACGGTCTGGCGGCCGGCAAAGGCGTCATCATCGCGATGACCGAGGAGGAGGCCATGGCCGCCATCGACGACATGTTCGGCGGCGTCTTCGGCGGTGCCGGCGCCGAGGTGGTGATCGAGGAATTCATGGAAGGCGAAGAGGCCTCCCTCTTTGTGCTGGTGGATGGCGAGGACGTGCTGGCAATCGGCTCCGCGCAGGACCACAAGCGCGTCGGCGAAGGCGACACCGGCCTCAATACCGGCGGCATGGGCGCCTATTCTCCCGCGCCGGTGCTGTCGGCTGAGGTCGAGGCAAAGGCGATGGAAGAGATCGTGAAGCCCACCATGCGGGTGATGGCGGAACGCGGGATGCCCTATCAGGGCGTGCTCTATGCGGGTCTGATGATCAAGGACGGACAGCCGCGGCTGGTGGAATACAACGTCCGCTTTGGTGACCCGGAATGCCAGGTGCTGATGATGCGCCTCGGCGCCCAGGCGCTGGACCTGATGCAGGCCGCCGCCGAGGGCCGCCTGGGTGACGCGCAGGTGAACTGGGCAGATGACCATGCGATCACCGTGGTGATGGCGGCAGAGGGCTATCCCGGGTCTTACGAAAAATTCACCGAGATCAAGGGCCTGGACGCGCTGCCCGAAGACAGCAGCAATATGGTGTTCCATGCGGGCACCAAGGAACAGGACGGCAAGGTGCTCGCCGTTGGCGGCCGGGTGCTGAACGTGACCGCCCGTGGCGCTTCACTGCAAGAAGCCCGCGACCGCGCCTATGCGATGGTTGAGGGTGTCAGCTGGCCGCAGGGCTTCTTCCGCCGCGACATCGGCTGGCGCGCGCTGAAGTAAGACCGGCCGAGCAGGCACTCCCGTCTGTTTCAGAACCATCACAGATGGCTCGACACAGTTGGGCATGGCCGGGCGCTGCTGCGCCCGGCGGCGCAAGCGGCAAGCCCCGACGCCCAGTGAGGATACCGCACGCCGGGCTGTCCAGACCCGCCCGGTCGAATCCGACAGGACACCGCGCAAACTCCCCCCAGTCTGACGTTTTCGGCCACGTGCAGCGGTGGGGCGGGCCCTAGGCTGCAGGCGCGCCACGGCGAGCCTCCCCTTTCGGGACCGGCACTCTCAGTTCCCGGTCTCGGATCCCCCGTCAGCCAGCTGCGCAATTGCCCTAGTCCCGCCTTTGAGCGAAGCGGAGTCCACTTTCGATGATCCTACGCGACAAACCCGGCCTGATGCAGCTGCTGTTTGCGCTGCGCGGCTCTGTCCTGCCCCGCATTCTGCCCCGTATCCTCGGCCTCTCCGCCCTGTCGGCGCTGGTGCTGTGGATTGACGCCGATATCACCCGCCTGCCCCATACCAATGCCGCGCCTTTTGCGGTCTTTGGCATCGCGCTCTCGCTGTTTCTTGGGTTTCGCAACAATGCCGCCTATGACCGCTGGTGGGAAGGTCGCAAGCTCTGGGGACAGCTGGTCGCGGACCTGCGCTGCCTCAGCCGTGAGGTGGACCTGTTTGTTGCCGACCCGCAGAACCGACGCCGGATCCTGCGGCTGGCCCTTGCGTTTTTGCATCTGCACCGCATCAACCTGCGCAAAGAACGCGACACCAGCGCCGCAACCCGCTGGGCAGGCGACGATTTCACCACCGCGCCACATCCGCCCTGCGCAGCGCTCGACGCCGTTGCCGCGACGCTCGCCACAGCCGCCGACGATGGGTTTGCCCGCAAGGCGCTGGCCGAACGCACCGCCAGCATGGCGCTGGCTCAGGCGGGCTGCGAACGCATTGCCACCACGCCGCTGCCCTATGTTTATTCGCTGCTGGTGTTTCGCACGACCTACCTCTATTGCCTGCTGCTGCCCTTTGCGCTGATCGACAGCGCGGGCTGGCTGACGCCGATTTTCGTCGGCATTGTCGCCTATGTCTTCTTCGGCCTTGCGGAGGTGACCGAGGAGCTGTCTCACCCCTTTGGCGAAACGGTGAACGGCCTGCCGCTGGATGCCATCTGCCGGACCGTTGAACGCAGCCTGGCCCCAAAGCTGGGCGAGGAGGTACCGCCACCGCTGCAACCGATCGACTATTACCTCTCCTGACACCCCGACAGGATCAGCATGCCGGCTGGCAAGCACCTGTTTTCACGCTGCCTTCACTCCGCTAAGATCCTTGTAACATCGACCGCCCCCGCTCCCGAAGGCTCAGCCCTGCCGCGCAGCTGCGGTCGCCGCGACAGGCAGGACATATGCAGGAACAGCAGGACCAGATGACGGCCAATAGCCAGCAGCCCCGCCCCGGCCTCGACGTCGGCACAGCGCCCATGGGCGATCCCGGCGCCGAGACGCTCGACCAGCTCTTTGCCACCCGTGACCTGATGCAGCTCGCCTATGATTTCCTGCCGGTGGGGATCGTTGTCACCGAAAACCGGGTCCTGCGCGACTGCAACCGGCGGTTCTGCGAGATGTTCGGCTACACCCGGCTGGACCTGCTCGATCAGCTCTTTGCCTTTCTCTACCCATCGCAGGAAGAATTTCTCAACCTGCGCAACCGGGGAAATGACACATTGGGAGCCGGCGCACCCTATTGGGACGAACGGGTGATGCGGCGCAAGGACGGCAGCCTGTTCTGGGTCCGGGTCCGTGGCCATAGCTTCACACCGCAAGAGCCGCTGGCACGCGCGGTCTGGAGCTTTGCCGATCTGTCCCGATCCCGACCCTATCAACCCCTGACCCGGCGCGAACGCGAGGTCTATTCGCTGCTGTGCGAAGGCAAGACCAGCAAGGAAATCGCCCGAAGTCTGGAGCTGAGCTACCGCACCGTCGAGGTTCATCGCGCCCGGCTGTTGAAGAAGGTCGGCGTCAGCAATACCGCCGCGCTTTTCTCCTCTCTGGGTGACATCGACGGCGCCCATGTGGTGGGCACGCCCAGCCCGTGACCGCGTGAAATGCGCTCGCAATCGCACCGGGGCCCGCAAGATCCAACCGCTGTCACGGGCTGGGCGCGGGTTGATCCGCCATAGCCCTCCCCGGTTCCGGTTCCGGTTCCGGTTCCGGTTCCGGTTCCGGTTCCGGCAAAGATCGCGCCTCATGCCGCCGAAGTCTATCACGGGGCCGAGCGTCGGCACAAATTCCGCAGGCGGGGCCGATCAGATCAGCCCGCGTCCCTGATCGTACCGGGTAAGGCGCCAATGTCACGAAGGGTGACCGCAGGGGCCGACGCTGGCCCGGCACCTTTGTCGCACTGCCCGCGCGCTATCGGAACAGCGTGAAGACGGGATCGCTGAAGCCGCTCGACGCCAGATCACTGTTCAGCCCGCTCAGCAGCAGGAAGCGGTTTCTGAACTCGTCCAGCTTGTCAGGCTTCAGAAGATCCGCCGGATGGCTGGTGCCAAAAGACGACTGCGCACGTTCTTTCATTTCATCAACCTGGCGATCCACGTTCAGCTGGCCAAAGCTGGATGGCAGGCCCAATGCCGTCTCAAACACCGCTTTCAGCGGCGGTGAGCCGATGATGCCGAACCAATGGGCATCTTCACTGCCACCGGCATCCGCGATCGCTTGCAGCTCGCGCTCCAAGGCAAGGGCAAGGCGCATGTTCGGGTCACTCTCCCCGATGGCGGCCTCAAAATTCCGATCATTGTATAGACCCGCGATCTCCTCAGCGAAACCAGCGGGATAGGTGCGGTCATTGGTACCGGGGTTAAAAGCAAAGGCATGCGCCATGGCCTTCAGATTCGGATCCCGGTGCAGGTTTGCATAAGAAATTTCGGAGGACAGATCCGATTCAAAAGCC
This sequence comes from Phaeobacter sp. JH20_02, assembly GCF_048056915.1. Lineage (NCBI taxonomy): Bacteria > Pseudomonadati > Pseudomonadota > Alphaproteobacteria > Rhodobacterales > Roseobacteraceae > Phaeobacter > Phaeobacter sp. JH20_02. The sequence continues at coordinate 674,673 of NZ_JAYMVP010000028.1, forward strand.
CTGATCATCACGTCAAAATCAAGTTCCCGCTCACTGATGTTGAACACATCCAGCCCCGCCTCAAAAGCATCGAAATCAAATACGAACCGCCGTGGCAGCTCATAGTTCTCCAATTTACCGTCGACCTCATCGGCCAGCACCTTCATCCGGCTTGGCGCGGTGGGCCATTCGTTCTGAAACGCCTCGGCAAAATTATAGAACGCAAGATTTCCGGGCTGATTCACAAAAGAGCTTGGGTCCGAGAGATCGGACTCCAGCACATCACGCAGATAATCCTCGCCTGGGTTGCTCAGGTAGAACTGCTCCAGCGCATCCGCGAGCAGTTCAGGCTGAGACAGCAGCTCGTCGGGGCTGGTGAAACTGTTAATATCGGGGATCCCGAAACCAAAGGCGCGCGACATCGCCAGATAGCGCGGGTCCTCCTGCTGGTTGACGGGCGATTCCGGATCATAGGGGTTTGATTCCAGCATCCGCTTGAGGAAGATCGAGTTGGTATATTCCAGATCGAAACTGTCCACGACTGCCTTCAGCAGATCCTCATTGGCCAGCAGCTCATCCGCATTGGCCGGACCATTGCCATCGTTCACGGCGAGGAATTCGCCCACCAGCGCCTCCATGCTGGTGCTGTAATCCGGCGGCCGGTTGAATTCGAACGCCTTGGCAAAATCCGCCAGTTTCGTATCGCTCAGCCGGTTCACAAAAGAGTTCGGATCGGTGGTATCGGATTCCAGGACCCGCATCAGAAAGAACTCGTTACCGGCGTATTTCTTCAGGCCAAAGTCATCCAGAGCCTGATTGAGCAGGGTCTGGTTCGACAGTAGATCCTCCGGGCTGGCGACAGTCACATAGGGTTTTTCTATGCTTGTGCTCGGCAGCTGCGGGCCGCTCTCACTGCCAAAGCCAAAGGTCTGCGCAAGACCAAGATAGCGGCTGTCGTTCAGCCGGTTGGCAAAAGAGGTGGGCTCAGACAGATCTGATTCCAGCACCTTCTTGATGAAGGCGCGGTTGTTGATGTCCTCTTCCAGACCAAAGGCGCCCAGGGCAACCTTCAGCACATTATAGTCGCCGAGCAGCTGATCGGCGGTCTGGATATTGTCGATTTTCCGCGTGAAGTCCTGCACCGCGCGATCAATGATCGGCGATTTTTCAAAAATCTCCTGCTGCTGGGCGCGGGTTCGGTCCAGAAAATTCCATCCGGCGATACCGGTTCCCAGCACATAGGGTGAAAAGGTCACGCGCCTGTCTCCTGCTTGCAAACGGGTTCCGCCACCGGCTGCGACAGCGCAATCCGGGGGGTCTTGATCAAGAGAATACGCGCAAAGTGGTGAACAAATCTGCAACGCAGGGGCGCACTGCGGCAACAGCCGGCAAGAAAATAAACCCAACTTTACCGAAGCGGCGCCGAGCATCTGCCGCCTGCCCGCTCAGTCGGCCTGAACCGGCCCCTCGCACCGCAGCGCCGCCGTCAGACCCGTCGCAGGCGAATATGCACCAATTTCCCGGCTGATCACGCGACCAGCCACAAGGGTGCTGACCATGATCCGGCTCCACCCGGCGTCCACAGTCAGCAGCTGCGGGCCATCGCCGCAGTCCCGCAGCCCCGAGGTGATGAAACCCTCCCCGATGCGATGGTTCGTCAGCCCGGACCGCTGTGCGACCTGATGCAGCGCACCGTCGCGATAGCGCCAGATCCGTAGGGTTTTCGCCAGATGAGGACGGTCGATATAGGCGATCTCGATATGGCCGTCGCCATCCAGATCAGCCGCCGCGATCGGGGCCAGCCAGCGAAATCTCGTGCCGATATGCGGCGTCGCTGCCATCTTGCGCAGCGCCCCGTCATGCAGACCATAGATCGCCAGCTGCGCGCCCCTGCCCGGATCGCTTTCGACCACCACCACCTCGGGCAGCGCATCGCCCGTCACATCCCAGAGCCGTGGCGCCAGGTCCTCGAAGACCGCGCCAGCGACCGGCAGGGCCACACGATGGCGGGTGCCCCGGCTGTCCTGCACCACCAGGGCCGAATACTCGATGTGATCGCCCAGCACCCCATGCGGATAATGCGCGGTGGGTGCGGCGAATTCAGCACTCGTCAGCCGGAGCGGATCCTGCGCCGCCGCAGCCGAAACCATTGCGGACAGCAGCCCGCCTGCACAGATCGCCCGCGCCAATGCGCCAGGAATGGCAGGGCCCGCCCCGGATCCCGCCCGCCACGGGCGCAGCGCCTGACCTGCGCGGCGTCGAGACAGGGGCCAGACACGCCACAGATGACGCCGCGCCTGCGGCCCCAGCCGCATCAGATCTGTTTTTCGGGCATATGCACCACGAGACCGTTCAGATCATCCGTCACCTTGATCTGGCAGGTCAGACGCGAGCGCGCGGGATCCGGCTCATAGGCGAAATCCAGCATATCCTCTTCCATGTCGTCCTTGGCGGGGAGCTTCTCAACCCAGGCGGCATCGACGTAGACATGGCAGGTCGAACAGGCGCAGGCGCCGCCGCAATCCGCTTCGATCCCGGGAATATTGTTGTCGCGCGCCCCTTCCATCACGGTCAGGCCATTGGCCACATCCACAACATGTTCGGCACCATTGTGTTCGACATAAGTGATCTTTGCCATCGTCAGCTGCATCCTTTTTCGCGTTGCGTCCGAGGTTGTAGCCAACCGCTGGCCACCGCGCCAGTCAGAAACCACCCGCGGGGCAAAACTCCTGCGCCGCGTTGCACCAGGCCCCCGCCCTCCCTGCGTCCTCCCCCTTTGGGTTGGTGGCCGGTCACGCGCCTTAGCTGAGCCATCAGAGGATGGAACACCAACAGGCCCGGCGATAACGGGGCTTTGCGCTGGGGCGCGAACTGCGGTAGCCTAGCCCCGGATGCGCTCCGACGCGGGGCCATCCCGGCATCACGGCTGCCGGTATTTCGACACAGGTGTTTCGACACGGGGACTTTGTTCATGTCTGACCTCTTGCGCCCGCACGGGCCCTGGCTGGGGCAGGCCTTTTTGCGGCATATCTGCCGAGGCACAGTCCTGCCGGCCACGGCGGGGCTGGTGGTGCTGCTTGCGGCCTGTACCGCGCCACAGACCGGTGGCAGCAGCCTGCAGGTGTCGCGCAATGCTCCCGCCGCCCCGCCCGGCGCTGCCCCCGGCAGCTGCTGGGGCACCCATACCACACCCGCCGTGATCGAAACCGTCACCGTGCAGGTGATGACCCGACCGGCCAGAACCGCCGCCGACGGGCAGGTGCTGGAACCGGCGCGGTTTCGCCGCGAGACCCGACAGGACATCGTGCGCCCCCGCCGCGAAAGCTGGTTTGAAACCCCCTGCCCGGTGGATATGACACCGCAGTTCGTCGGCTCGGTCCAGCGCGCCCTGGCGGTGCGTGGCCTCTACCAAGGCCAGATCACCGGCATCCTGGATCGCGACACCCGGGCCGCCGTGCGCAAATTTCAGGAACGCGACGGGTTTGACAATGACCAGCTGTCACTGGTCAGCGCCCGCAGACTGGGGTTGGTAGCCGTTGAGAACTGATCCCCGCCCCGCCCCGTCCCCTAGCACCGAAGGTCTGATATGAGCCCATCGCCAGCCACCGGTGCCCTGCACAGTTCGGGCAGCTCCTCCGGCAACAGCACCGGTCGCGCGGCCTCCTCGGCCCGCCGCAAATGGCTGTTGCCCGACCGCGGGTTCCTCTCTGGTGCCTCCGACCGGTTGCTGGAAATGCTTGACAGCCAGGCCAGTGAAGTCCTCCTGCAGGCTGGCGAAGAACTGTTTGAACAGGGGGATGAGGGCGACGCGCTCTATGCCATCGTCAGTGGCGCGATTGAATTCTCCACCCTGTCCTCTGCCGGGCGCAAACTGTCGCTGGACATCATGCGCCCCGGTGCCGTCTTCGGCGAGATCGCCCTGTTTGACCCCGGCCCCCGCACCGCGACCGCAACCGCGCTGGAGCCCAGCCGCCTGCGCCGACTGCGCAGCGGCGACGTGCTCGCCAAGCTGCAACACCATCCCTCGCTCGCCGGAGATCTGCTGCGCCTCGCCGGTCAGCGGATGCGCTGGATGAACACGCAATACAGCGAACAGGTGTTTCTGCCGATGCCGGTGCGGCTGGCGCGCAAACTGCTGTATCTCACCACCGAAGGCGGCGACGGGCGGCTGTCGCTGTCACAGAGCGAGCTGGCTGAATTTGTCGGCGCCACCCGCGAGGCGGTGTCCAAAACCCTGTCGCAGTGGAAACGCAGCGATGTGATCGACATCAGCCGTGGCGGTCTTACCATCCGCGACCGGGCTGCGCTGCGGCTGCTGTCGGACCCCGACATCGGCTGACAAAGCCGCAGGCTCGGATCTCCGCAGGCCCCGGACCCTCCCGCCGCACCTTTTCCCAAAGACTGCCCTCGCCAGCCGGGGAGCCCGCCGCGCGCGGGACCGGCAATCGGACAAATCTTAATCCATTGTGAACTGGGTTACAGACCAGACCGCTCCGGGCAGGGCATGGTCATGACAGGATGCCGTTATCCGTTCCATCCCAACGGCATCCTGTCCCATCAAGAGCCATGTGTCACGGCACATGGCTCGACGGGACCCAGGGACATCCGCCGGGCGCAACCGGGGACCAATGCGCCATCTGGGGCGGCGGATATCTACGAACAGCTTGTTGGATCGAACAGAAGGTGCCTGGGGGGTGCCTGGGGTCATTGGACCCATGTGCAGACGCCTCCCGTCGGCGTGAGTCCGTGACACGCCGGACCTGTGGGCCGGGGGCAATTTCGCCACCCTGTGATGATCCACGCAAAAGGGCCGAGCATCCCTGCCCGGCCCTTTTGTTTTTGTATCTGCTTGTTATGGTATCTGCCTTACGCGCACGTCAGGCGCCTGTCTGCGGCCTGTCTGTGGCAGGTGACCGGACAGATCGGGCCGCCCACCGACGGGCGGCCCTTGACGGATCACTCCGACAGGTTCAGCGCCACGAACCGCGGCTCACCGGCACGGCGCACCAGCAAGAGCAGCGACTTGCGACCGGCTTCCTTGGCTTCGTCGATACGCGCTTCCAGCTCACTGATCGAGGTCAGTTTCTGCTGGCCCGCCTCGGTGATCAGATCGCCGGCACGCATGCCTTTTTCCCAGGCTTCTGAACTTTCATCCACCGAGGTGATCACCAGACCATCCATGCCATCGGGCACGTTCAGCTCGCTGCGCTGCTCATCGCTCAGACGGCTGACGGTCAGACCCAGCAGCTGTTTCTCCGCCGTATCCGGCGCGCTGTCATCACCAGCGGCAGGCGTGCTCTGGCGCTGCGCATCTTCGCGACGGCCAAGGGTCACCCGCAGGGTTTCGGTCTTGCCTTCGCGGAATACCCGCACCCGCACGGCTTTACCGACTTCGGTATTGCCGACCTGACGCACCAGACCGCGGGTGTCCTTCACATCGACCCCGTCAAAGGACAGGATGACATCACCCGCCAACAGGCCGGCCTCTTTCGCCGGGCCTTCAGGCACATCGGTCACCAGCGCGCCCTTGGCACTGTCCAGCCCCATTGCCTCGGCCACATCGGTGGTCACATCCTGAATGCGGACGCCCAGCCAGCCGCGGCGGGTTTCGCCGAACTCTTTCAGCTGGTTCACCACCTTGCTGACCACATTGGAAGCCATCGAGAATCCGATCCCGATCGAGCCGCCATTGGGCGACAGGATCGCCGTGTTCACACCGACGACCTGACCATCCATGTTGAACAGCGGTCCGCCGGAGTTGCCCCGGTTGATCGCCGCATCGGTCTGGATATAGTCGTCATAAGACCCCGACAGCTCGCGGTTGCGCGCCGACACGATCCCGGCAGACAGCGAGAAGCCCTGCCCCAGCGGGTTGCCCATCGCGACAACCCAGTCGCCAACGCGGGCCAGATCACTGTCGCCAAATTTGACAAAGGTCAGCGGCATCGGCGCATCGACCTTCAACAGCGCGATATCGGTGTTGGGATCAGTGCCGACCACCTTTGCGGGCAGCGGCTGCGACGGCTGGCCTTCACCGGGGAAGAATTCGATCTCGATCTCATCGGCTTCTTCGATCACGTGGTTGTTGGTGACGATATAGCCATCTTCAGAAATCACAAACCCCGATCCCAGCGCCGAAGAGCGGCGCGGACGGTCGCCCTGATCGCCGTTGCGGTCCTGAAACTCCCGGAAGAAATCCTCAAAAGGTGAGCCCTCGGGCACGATGCCCTGCGGACCGGTGCGTCCCTCAACAACAGTTGTCGTGGTGATATTCACCACCGCCCGGCTCACCTTGTCGGCCAGCGGGGCCAGGCTTTCAGGCCGGGCCTGGGCGATGGCCACCTGCGCCAGCACCATCAGGGTGCTGATCATGGCCAGCCAGAGCAGGCGCCACTGCGTCGCCTGCTGCGCGGGGGCGCGGGCAAGGGCGCGGGCGCCGCTGATTGTGTTGTTCTTTGCCTGTGGCTGCACGAAACTACTCCTTAGTTGTCGCCATATTCCATATCCTGCGGCGGGCCTGGGCGGGCGGGCGCCCCTGGATCCGCTGCGGGTCATGGGCGTTAATGTAGTCTTTCCAAGAACCGTCACAACGAATGTTGCACGTATTCAATTCGAAGTGAAACCCGGTGAGCTGCCGCCGGGGAAGCTTTTACAGAAAAGGGGCCAGCCTCACGGCCAGCCCCTGTCTGATGTCTCGTCAATCCACGCAAAGCTTCTGCGGGCCGATCATTGCTGCGCAGCCGCTGCCGGTTTGCCGCTTGAGGATTTCAGATAGTTGAAAAACTCATTGTTCGGCGACAGCACCATGGTGGAGTTCCCGGCCTGCAACGAGGTCGCATAGGCATTGAGCGAACGGTAGAATTCAAAGAACTCCGGGTCCGCGCCATAAGCCTGCGCAAAGATTGCGTTGCGTTCGGCGTCCGCTTCACCGCGGATGATCTCCGCTTCGCGCTGCGCATCTGAGACCAGCTCAACCACGGTCCGGTCAGCCTGCGCCCGGATCCGCTGGGCGGCCTCGTTACCACGGGCACGCTCATCGGTCGCTTCGCGCACACGCTCCGCCCGCATCCGCTCAAAGGTCGCGTCGAGGTTTTCGGTAGGCAGGTCGGTCCGCTTCAGCCGCACGTCGATGATGGTGATCCCCAATGAACGGGCATCGCTGATAGCCCCGTTGCGGATCCGCAGCATCAGCGCCGCCCGGTCCGAGGACAGGATATCGTTTGAGCTGACAGAGCCGAGAATCTCACGGGTTTGCGCCCGCAGGATCGAGTCCAGCCTGTTTTCAGCCGTTGCGATACCGCCGGCACCCACCGCCTGACGGAACCGGTTCACATCGGTGATCCGATAGCGGGCAAAGGCGTCAACCACCAGACGGCGGTCATCCGAGGGGGTGATTTCCAGCGGGTCGATATCCCGGCTCAGGATGCGGTCGTCATAACGCACCACTTCCTGGATCAGCGGGATCTTGAACGCCAGTCCCGGCTCTTCCTTGACCGAGACAACCCGGCCAAACTGCAGAACCAGCGCCTTTTCGCGCTCGTCCACGATAAACACCGACGACAGCACCGTGATCGCCACGATCACCAGCGCGGGCAGCAAGAGAGTTGATTTACGCATCAGTTGCTTCCTCCACGGCGCAGTTCATTGAGCGGCAGATATGGTACCACGCCCTGACCTTCGCCGGTTTGCTCATCCAGGATGATCTTGTCGACGCGGCTCAGCACCTTCTCCATGGTCTCGATATAGAGACGCTTGCGGGTCACATCCGGGGCCTTTTCATATTCGGTCAGAACCGCAGAGAAACGGCTGGCTTCACCTTGGGCTTCGTTCACGACACGTGCACGATACCCTTCGGCTTTTTCCAGCAGTTCCGCCGCCTGACCACGGGCCTCGGCCAGTGCGTTGTTGGCATAGGCATCCGCTTCGTTCTGGCGCCGGTCACGTTCCTGTTCAGCCGCCTGAACATCCCGGAACGCCGCGATCACCGATGCCGGCGGGTCCGCCTTGTCAAAGTTCACCCGGATGATGTTGATCCCACTGTCATAGTCATCCAGCGTGAACTGGATCAGATCCTGCAAGCGCGAGGCAATCGCGCCCCGGTCCCGGTTCAGGATCGGCGCCAGTTCGGACTGGGCAATAATCTCGCGCATTGCCGATTCCGACACCGCGCGGATCGTGGTACGGGCATCGCGCAGATTGAACAGGTATTTCGCCGGATCGTTGATGTTCCAGACCACCTGAAAGTCGATATCCACGATGTTCTCGTCGCCGGTCAGCATCAGCCCTGCATCGGAGCTGATACCGCCACCGACGCCGATGTCTTCGGTCTGTTCACGGGTCACCGGCAGGATTTCCTTGGTCACCAGCGGCCAGGGCGCGAAGTTCAGGCCCGGCTGCCCGGTTGCGGAATACTCCCCAAGGAACAGCTCAACCGACTGTTCTTCCGGCTTCACGGTGTAAAAGCTGGCAAAAGCCCAGAAGCCAACCGCAGCCAGCGCGCCCAGCGCAAGGGTGCCCTTGGTCAGCTGCGGGCCACCGCCGCCGCCGGCACCACCGCGACCGCCGCCGCCGGTGCCACCACCGCGACCGCCCATCAGAACGCGCAGCTGCTCCTGGCCTTTCTTGACCAGCTCGTCGATCTCGGGGATCTGACCTTCATCAGGACGACGTCCGCCGCCCCGGTTGTCGTCACCGCCCTGGTTGTTGCCTCTGTTGCCTGAGCCGCCAGAAGAGCCGCCGCCCCCCCAGGGGCCACCATTATTGCCCGCCATATGTGTCCAATCCCTATCTTGCCGCCCATCGCGGCTTGGTGTTCTACCTGTGTGTTCTGCCTGAAAAATCAAGCCGTCCGCACCGGTGTCTTCATCGTGACCAGCTCTTCCGACATCGTCGGATGCACCGCCACGGTGCGATCAAAGTCTTCTTTTGTTGCGCCCATTTTTACGGCGATGCCAGCCAGCTGGATCATTTCACCCGCGCCGGGGGCGACAATATGACATCCCAGCACCTTGCGCGTCGCCTTGGAGACGATCAGCTTCATCAGCACCCGCTGCGCCCGCCCGGCAAAGGCCTGCTGCATCGGCTTGAAGGAGGTTGCATAGACCTCGATCTCCTCCTGCTCTGCCGCCGCTTCCTCGCTCAGCCCCACGGTGCCCATTTCCGGCTGGGTGAAGATCGCCGTCGGAATAAGGTCATGGTCCGGGCTGGTCGGATTGCCGTTGAACACCGTCTCGACAAAGGCCATGCCCTCGCGGATGGCGACCGGTGTCAGGTTCACCCGGTTGGTCACATCCCCCACCGCATAGATCGAGGGCACGCCAGTCTGGCTGTACTGGTCAACCACGATGGCGCCCGCGCGATCACGGGCAACGCCCAGATCCTCCAGGCCGAGGTTGTCGGCATTGGGGCTGCGCCCGGTGGCGAACATCACCTGATCGAACAGGTTCTCATCGCCATTGGTCGCTTTCACCCAGATCTTGTCGCCCTCTTTGCGCATCTCCAGCACATTGGTGCCCAGATGCAGATCAATACCGGACTGGCACATCTCTTCGGAGATCAGCCCGCGTGCCTCATCATCAAAGCCGCGCAGGATCTGCGCACCGCGATAATACTGCGTGGTCTTGACCCCCAGCCCGTTCATGATGCCGGCGAATTCGCAGGCGATATAGCCACCGCCGACAATCAGCATGGTTTCGGGCAGTTTCTCCAGATGGAAGATCTCATTCGAGGTGATCGCCAGCTCCGAGCCGGGGAACTCCGGCGTGATCGGCCAGCCACCGGTGGCAATCAGGATGTGTTTTGCCGTCTTGCGGGTGCCATCGGCCAGTTCGACCGTATGGGCATCCGCCAGTTTGGCACGCTGATCAAAGGTCTCGACCTCGTTGTTCTTCAGGATGTTCCGATAGATCCCTTCCAGCCGGTCCAGTTCGGCGTGCAGTTTGGTCTTGAACCGATCCCAGTCAAAGCTGCCGGGCGACAGATCCCAGCCATAGGCCTGCGCGTCCTCGACCATCCCTGCGTATTCGCTGGCAAACACCATCAGCTTCTTCGGCACACAGCCCCGGATCACACAGGTGCCGCCGTAACGGTCTTCCTCGGCCAGCGCCACCTTCACGCCCTGCTGCGCAGCCACCCGCGCCGCACGCACCCCACCGGAGCCGCCGCCGATAACAAAGAGATCGTAATCAAAGCTCATATAAGTCGCCCTTCTCATATCTTGCGCGAGGTATCCCATAGCGCAGAGGTAATTGCCAGTCTCGCAGGTGGGGACACTGCGCCCTGATTGTTATGCCCAGGGGCGGTTTAGTCGCGAAACCGTGAAAAGCGCGTGAAGAGACCGAGACGCTTGTGACAAAGCAGGCTAATCTACAACCGCCTTGCCGTAAGACGAGGACCAATCCGGCCAGTACGAGGCGAACGCAGCCTGAAACCGCCGTGTTTCAATTGTATCAGCGTTTTCCAATGGGCATCGAAGTTTGGTCAATGAGCCGTCTTCAGCGCGCACGAGAATCGACGCATACCGGTATCGCCGAAAGGGCACGAGACGCAGATCCGATGCCTTTTCCTGAACAGCGACAACTCTCGACCAAGGGATCCTAGCGGAGGATGAGCAGAGGCCTGTGCGTGTCGTAATTCCCTTTGCAGAGACCTCTGCCCAGCTGAGAGGGATCCCATCCCACAGAAAGCACAAAAGCGTCAGCAAATACAGATAGGTCAACGGCGCTAGATAAGGGACCTCGAAATCGGGCTGATCCAGCACCCACCAATTGTTTTTCTGCGACACCGAAGCGATGAGCAGTGCAAGCGAGAACACAAGGAACGGTGTTGCCGGGACACGCAGCCTCACCGACAGGGAAACCGGCCGGTCCCACGTCTCAGGATCGGCAGCCGATATGTTAGATGTGGTTTGCATGTCGGTGGTCGTCATATGGTTCCAGATATCGCGGTGGCCGACAAAAGCCCAGCCGTCTGGCCCTATCCGTTGCACCTCAATCCATCAGATCCGTGAACAGATTCTCGGTCTCGACAAAATCCAGCCGGTCGATTTCCACCGTACCCTCATTGATGTCGCGCACCTCGACCCTGCCATCGCCATAGCCGACCACCACGGTGTCACAGATATCGACGAACAGCCCGTTCTCGACCACGCCGGGGATCTGGTTCAGCACCAGCGCCATCTGCCGCACGTTGCCGATCCGGTTGAGATGCAGATCCAGAATATGGTTGCCCTCATCGGTCACCAGCGCCGCATCGCCGTTCATCCGCAGCGTTGTCTTGCGGCCCATCACGTCCATCGCCACCAGTGTCTCCTCCAGCAGCGCCTGCGTGGTCTGCCAGCCAAAGGGGATCACCTCCACCGGCAAGGGAAAGGCGCCGAGCGTCTCGACTTCCTTGGCCTTGTCGGCGATCACCACCATCCGGTCCGAAGCAGTGGCGACGATCTTTTCCTGCAACAGCGCGCCGCCGCCCCCCTTGATCAGGTTCAGATCCCGGTCGAACTCATCAGCGCCGTCAATGGTCAGATCCAGCCATTTCGCCTCATCCAGCGAGACCACCTCGATGCCCACTTCCAGCGCCAGCTCCGCCGTACGGCGCGAGGTCGGCACGCCCTTGATCCGCAGCCCGTCGGTCTGCACCATCTCACCCAGACAACGCACCAGCCAGGCCGCCGTCGACCCGGTCCCGAGACCAACCCGCATCCCGTCCTCGACCATCTCCGCTGCCCGTTTGGCGGCAACGAACTTGGCCTTGTCGATAGGCGATAGTTCTCCTGTCATGGCAGCATCTCCCTGAAGCTATCTTCTGGTGGTATAAGCCTAATCCGCCCCCGGCGCGAGAGGCCAGCGCCCGCACGCACGATTTCGCAACACGGGCATAAAATGCAGTTCCAGAATACGGGCAGAAAAACGGGCATGATACCCGGCAGGATATCTGGCCAGACGATCGTGGCAGGTCAGCGCGATGTGCTCAGGATCTCGGCAAGCGTCGCGTAATCCTCCCGGTAGTCGAAGGATCCGAACTGCCCGCCGATCCGCACCGCCAGATAGAACAGCACACTCAACAGCAGGGCCGCCGGCACCGTCACCAGCGCCAGGGGCCAGCGCTGTGTCACCGCGTCATGCAGCATCGCGACAAAGAACTTCCAGTCGCAGCGCGCCCGGTCCCAGCGATCACCGCCCACCGCATAGCCGAAATCATGGTGCCGCCAGCTGGCATCGCAGAAAAACCAGCTTGCGGTGTCGGTAATCAGCGCCCGCAGGCGATCCGGCAGCCAATAGGGGCCAACCCCATTGCCGAACCGCAGTTTCTGGGCCTCTGTCAGGTCATCAAAAGAAGGGCGCGACATCCGCTCTCACCTGTTTATCCTTACAGCCAATTCCGCATATTGCGCCGCACAGTAGGATCACGGATATCGGGAATTCAACCGTCCGGCGCATCATTCGCGCCGCCACCTGTGCCAGCTTCTGCGCAAACTGCGTGTTTCCTATTGGAAACGTCGGAAACGGGCGTTACCCATGGCGGCGGAGATCTTAGAATGGTTCCACGATGGACAAGTATCGCCTGCATTACGCCCCCGACAATGCCTCGCTGGTGATCCGGCTGGCGCTGGAAGAGATGGGCCTCAGCTATGACACCGCGCTGGTCGACCGCCGCGCCGGTGCGCAGAATGGCGCTGCCTATCGTGCGCTCAACCCCACCGGGCTGATCCCGGTGCTGGAGACCCCCGACGGTGCGATCTTTGAAACCGCCGCCATCCTGCTGTGGCTGGGCGACACACACCCCGAGACGGCGCTGGTGCCCGCCCCCGACAGCCCGCAGCGCGCCGCCTTCCTGAAGTGGCTGTTTCATGCCTCCAACACGCTTCATGCCGATCTGCGCATGTTGTTCTATCCTGAAAAATACATCGGTGCGGCGCCGGACGACCAGCGCCGGCTTCAGGCCATGCTAAAGGTCCGCATCGCGACGCATCTGCGCAATCTGGACGCCGCCTGCGCAACCGTGCCGCCCCTGTTCATCGGTCCCTCCGCCAGCGATGATCGCGCCGGTCCCAGCGCACTTGCGCTCTATCTGGCCTGCATGATGCGCTGGATGGCGCTCTATCCGCGCAACAGCGACCGCAGCTGGTTCCGGCTGAGCGACACCCCGGACCTCGCCCGGCTGCTCTCCCGGCTTGAGACCCGCGCCAGCACAGTTACTGCCGCCAGGGCCGAAGGCCTTGGCCCGACCCCGTTTACACAGCCACATCTCGCGCAGCCGCCAGAAGGATCAGCGACCTAATGTTTCTCTCCGTCTTCGACATGTTCAAAGTGGGCATTGGCCCGTCCTCCTCTCACACGATGGGGCCGATGGTGGCCGCCGCGAAGTTTCTGGACCTGATGCGCACCTCGCCCTTCGACTTTCACGGGCTGCGCGCCTCGCTGCATGGCTCGCTTGCCTTCACCGGTGTCGGCCATGCCACCGACCGCGCCACCATCCTCGGGCTTGGCGGCTTTGTCGCTCATGACTATGACGACGCCAAGGCCGAGGCCTTTCTGGCGGAGCTGGACAAGACCCATAAAATGCACCCCGAGGGTCTGGGCGCGCTGCATTTCGACCCCAAGGCCGACATGATCTTCGATTATGATCACGCCCTGCCGGGCCATGCCAACGGCATGATCCTGATGGCCACCGATGCCCAGGGCGACGTGATCCTGAAACAGGTCTACTACTCCATTGGCGGCGGCTTTGTCCTCACCGAGGAAGAGCTGACCGCAGGCAAGGCCACCGACGAAGGCGATCCGGTCCCCTACCCGTTCAAATCCGCAGCCGAAATGCTGGAGATGGCCAAGGCCAGCGGCAAATCCATCGCCCAGATGAAACGCGCCAACGAAATCGCGCGCGGCTGCGAAGAGAGCCTTACCAAAGGCACCGCCCGCATCTGGCAGGTGATGAACGACTGTATCAACCGCGGACTGGAGCGCGACGGCATCCTGCCCGGCGGCCTCAAGGTGCGCCGCCGCGCCAAGGGCATTCACGATGCGCTGCTGGCTGAACGTGGCATGAACATCAACGCGCCGCACACCATCAATGACTGGATGAGCGTCTATGCGATGGCGGTGAACGAGGAAAACGCCGCCGGCGGTCAGGTCGTGACCGCCCCCACCAATGGCGCCGCAGGCACCCTGCCGGCGGTGATCCGCTACTATCTCGACCACGTACCGGGCGCGTCCGAATCCCATGTTGAGGATTTCCTGCTGACCGCCGCCGCCATTGCCGGGCTGGTCAAATACAACGCGTCCATTTCCGGCGCCGAGGCCGGCTGCCAGGCCGAGGTCGGCTCCGCCGCCGCGATGTCGGCCGCAGGTCTCTGTGCGGTGATGGGCGGCACGCCCGAACAGGTGGAAAACGCCGCCGAGATCGCGCTGGAGCATCACCTCGGGATGACCTGCGATCCGGTCAAAGGCCTGGTCCAGGTCCCCTGCATCGAGCGCAACGGTCTGGCGGCGATCAAGGCGGTCTCCGCCGCGTCGCTGGCCCTGCGCGGCGACGGCCAGCACTTCGTGCCGCTGGACGCCTGTATCGAGACCATGCGCCAGACCGGCGCCGACATGCACGACAAATACAAGGAAACCTCCCTCGGCGGCCTCGCCGTGAACGTGCCGAACTGCTGAACCATAATCCCACAGGATCGGGCCCATTGCGGCCCGATCCACGCAGGGGTTTCGCAGCCGGATTCAACCCCTACTTGCATCCCCCCGCCACCACGCCTAGCGTGGCGTTATGACTCATGACCGCCCCTCACTAGGCATCCTGCTCATGCTCGGCTTCTGTATCGTCGCCCCCTTGGGTGACGCGGTGGCCAAACTGCTGGGCGCTCATATCCCCTTGGGGCAGCTGCTGTTTGTCCGCTTTGCCGCGCAGGTCCTGCTGCTGGTGCCGCTGATCTGGGCCACAGGGCGCCTGTGGCGGATGCGGGGCCGCGTGCTCTGGCTGACCTTCCTGCGCACGCTGCTGCATATCGCGGGCATCGGCGCGATGTTCACCGGCCTCAAATACCTGCCGCTTGCGGATGCGGTGGCCATCGCCTTTGTGATGCCCTTCATCATGCTGCTTCTGGGCAAATACGTGCTTGGCGAAGAGGTCGGCATGATGCGCCTCTTGGCCTGCATCGTCGGTTTTGGCGGCACGCTTCTGGTCATTCAGCCCAGCTTTGCAGCCGTTGGCCTGCATGCGCTCTGGCCCCTGATGGTTGCCGTGGTCTTTGCCCTGTTCATGCTGGTCACCCGCCAGATCGCCAAGGACACCGATCCGGTTGGCCTTCAGGCGGTCTCCGGCACCATGGCCTGTGTCATGCTGCTGCCGGTGCTGCTGCTGGGACAGGTCACGGACATCCCCGCCCTGTCGCTGGTGACGCCAAGCGCCGAACAATGGGGGCTGCTGGCCGCCATCGGCAGCCTCGGCACCGCCGCCCATCTGCTGATGACCTGGAGCCTGCGTTACGCGCCTGCCGCGACTCTCGCCTCGATGCAATATCTGGAGATTCCGGTGGCCGCACTGTTTGGCTGGTGGATCTTTGCCGACCTGCCCAATGGCATCGCCGCCCTAGGGATTGTGATCACCGTTGCGGCCGGCCTCTTCGTGATCCTGCGCGAGCGTCAGATCCAATCCCGCAAGAGTGCCGCCGAGCGGGCTGCGCTGCTCACCCGCGACCCGCCCATCGCGCCGGAACAGCCGGCCGTCTGACCCGCCAGCCTCAGCCAGCAGCCAGCGCACCCACCACCACGCCCAGCCGCGCCCGTGGCAGGATCACCAGCAGCCCCGGCCCATCGGCCCGGATCCGAACCGGCCCCGTCGCCCGGTTGGAGGTCCCGACCCGCGCCATCGGATCCAGCTGCAAGCCCTCGATGGGCCATTCCAGCCCCTCCGACCAGCCGCTCACCCGCTGCATCGGAAACAGCGAGACCACCTCCCCCGCCACCAGCGGCAGGGCGATCTCGCCGCGCAGATGAAACACCACCTCCTGCGGCCCCAGCAGCACGCAGGGGCTGGGATGTGGCTGCATCAGCGTATTGAACCCGGCCAGCTGATGATCAATCCGCCCGCCCAGAAACCCGACCCCCAGCACCACCGGCGCAGAGATCGCGCGCAGCGCCTTGTCGAAATCCGTCGTGGTCTGCTCGGCCACATGGTGCAGCGTGCCGGGGGCGAGCTGCGCCTGCACATCCGCCGACAGCGAATCCAGATCGCCAATGACGGCGACCGGCCGATGCCCCGCCGCCAGCACATGGGCTGCGCCGCCATCCGCCGCCACCAGCACCGGTGCCAGCGCCAGCGCCGCCTCCAGATCCCCGGGATCCACCGCGCCCGCCCCGACCAGGGTTACCGGCTCAAACCGTTCAACAATCAGCTCTTTCATGCTGGGATTACTCGCAGAAAAGGAAACAGACCACAATGTGGACACAAAATGATACGATCAATTGCACGGATTCGGGCGCAATTTGACCCCCTGGGCGGTCAACGTAGACGGCACTGACTTTGGCGAGGACACCTATCCGATGGTACAGAACAATAAGGTTTTGACAGTCTCCTACGGGACTTTTTCCTGCACATTGGAGGGGTTCGACGATTCATTCGGCACGATGAAGGCCATTGCGGAGTATTTCCGCGATCTGGCCTCCGATGACCGCTACTTCGGGGCCGAACCGCCGCAGCCGGACGCCGAAATGCTGGCGCGCATCGCCCAGCGTGAGGTCGCCCGCCAGGTCGAGGCGCGCACCAGCGCCGAGGGCATCCACCTGCGCGCCGCCACCCTGCCGCCGCCGCCGCAACAGACCGCACCGCCGCAGAGCGCAACACCGCCCCGCCCCGCTGCCCAGCAGCCCAGCGAAGAAACCTCGCAGCATCGCGCCACCGGCGCCCTCGCCGCCCCTGCTGCCCCGGCCCCTGTCAGCGCTGCCGAACCGACAGACCCCACCGCCCGCACCGCCCCGGCCAGCGCGCCCAAAGCCCGCGCGCCGCTGTCAGAGCCCTCGGCGACGCCTGTGGCTGAGGTGAAGTTGCAGCCGGTCCAGCAGACCGCACCCACCTCTGCCGCCGCCAGAATCGCCGCGGCCCCGGCAGCCGCTGCCGCCTCGGCCCTCGCGGCCCAGGATGCCCCAGACGATAGCGGTACGGCCGCCACGGCCGATGCCGAGACCAACGCCGAAAGCATCGCCGCCAAGCTGCGCCGCATCCGCGCTGTTGTGGCCAAGACCCCGGTTGATGAGTTCACCGAAGACCAGCACGCCGAACAGGCCCGCGAAGAGGCGGTCAAGGAAATCACCAACGCGCTCTCCGCCGATCACGATGCCGTCGACGCTCCGCGCGCCGCAGATGGCCAGATCGCAGCGCAGGAGCTCGACGAAAACGACGAGGATGACGCCGCCATCGCCGCTGCGCTGAACCGGCTCGACCTCGGCAACACCCCGTCAGTTCCTGCCACACCCAGCGTGCCCAACGTCCCCGAAGGCGCCGAAGAATTCTTCGCCGACAGCAGCAGCGCCACGGATGACACCGAGGCCGACAGCCTTGAGGGCGATCTCGACGAGAGGGTCGCGCCCCTGTCGGAAACTGCCCAGCCACAGCCTGCGAAGGCAGAGGTCCAGCAGGCAGAGGTCCAGCAGGCCGAGCGCGCCCCGGAAGAAACCTCAAAGAGCGAGACCGCTGCCGAGACCCCAGCCGCGCCCGAAACCGCCGCGCCCCGCAAACGTGGCCGCGTGCTGCGGATCAAGCGCCGCGATATCGAAGGCGCCATGGCCGATGGCACGCTGGAAAAACTCGACGACACCGCCGCCGCGACTGTGCCCGATACCCCTCCGGCGACACCCGCCGCCCCGGCGCCCGAGGCCGCCGAAACATCCGAGGCCCGACCAGAGACCCGCCCAGAAACCCACAGCAGCCTCTCACCCGATGACGAGGCCGAACTGCTGGCCGAACTCGCCGCCGTCGAGGCCGATCTGCTGGGCAGCGATGATGATGAGGCCTTCTTTGACGACGAGGATGACGAGGACGAGGACAGCGCCGCACCGGCCGCAGCTGTGCGCGCCTCGCCTCGCACTGACGCACCGCTCAACAGCGCCGCAGAGGCCGCCGCCGCCGTGGCGCCCGGCTCCCGACGGGGCGCCACCAGCACCGCCGACAGCGATATCGCCCGTCTGATGGCCGCCGCTGACGAACGCCTGGAAGACCCCGAAAACACCACCTCGCGCGAAACCTACAGCCAGCTGCGCGCGGTCATGGCTGCGGCCTCGACCGAGCGCTCCGCCGGTGGCGCGCTGGAGGCCGAGGACGACGCCCAGGTCTACCGTGACGATCTGGCCAGCGTGGTGCGCCCGCGCCGCCCCGAATCCCGCGAGACCGCTGACCAGCGGCCCGCCAAACCGGCGAGCCGCCCCGCACCGCTGCAACTGGTCCAGGAACAGCGCATCGACGACAGCGCCGCCGCCCCCGTGCGCCCGCGCCGGGTCTCCGCCGCCGTGCTGGCCGAAGAGGCCCCGCGCAACAGCGGCAGCGACGGCGGCTTTGCGGCCTATGCTGCGAAATCCGGCGCCGTGGAACTGGCCGAACTTCTCGAAGCCGCCGCCGCCTACATGAGCTTTGTCGAAGGCCGCGATCACTTCTCGCGTCCGCAGCTGATGAACAAGGTCCGCGATGTCGATGGCACCGACTTCAACCGCGAGGACGGGCTGCGCAGCTTTGGCCAGCTCCTGCGCGAGGGCAAGATCGAACGCGCCGACAATGGCCGCTTCACCGCCTCCGGCCAGATCGGCTTCCAGCCTGGCAACCGCGCCGCAGGCTGATCCCCGACCCAGATGACACTAAAAAAGGCGGCCCCCAAAGGCCGCCTTTTTAGATTGAGACCAGCCCGGCGTGACACTGCCGACCTGTCATCTTTCCCGAAATACTCCGGGGTGAATTGACCGTCAGGTCAAGAGGGGCAGCGCCCCTCCCCGGCTGTCATCCCGGCGCCTCAGCCCTGATCCTGATCCGCATCATCCGGATCCGCCTTGCCGACACCGCGAAAGACGAATTTGAACGGCAGAATCCACAGGACACCCAGCAGCACATAGACAATCAGCTCAACCAGCAGCGACGGCCGGTCCAGCCAGCTGATCACATTGACCGCCAGCACGATATAGACCGGCATGCCAATCAACAGGATCACCAGCGCCCAGCGCCGCCGCGCCTTATAGCTCAGACCACCCTCGCCCGACATCAGTCGGCAAAGGGATCGGTCACCAGAATGGTGTCGTCCCGCTCCGGGCTGGTGGACAAAAGCGCAACCGGGCAGTCGATCAGCTCTTCCACGCGCTTGACGTATTTGATCGCATTGGCAGGCAGGTCGTTCCAGCTGCGCGCCCCTTCGGTGCTCTCGCTCCAGCCCGGCATCTCTTCATAGATGGGGGTGCAGCGCGCCTGCTGGTCGGCTGCGGTCGGCAGATAGTCCAGACGCGCGCCGTCCAGCTCATAGCCGACACAGATCTTCAGCGTCTCGAACCCGTCCAATACGTCCAGTTTGGTCAGCGAAATGCCGGTGATGCCGGAGGTGGCACAGGTCTGACGCACAAGGCAGGCATCAAACCAGCCACAGCGGCGCTGACGGCCGGTGGTGGTGCCGAATTCATGACCACGGGTGCCCAGACGCTCGCCATCCGCATCCGGGGTGCCATCCGCATTCAGCAGCTCGGTCGGGAACGGGCCTTCGCCCACACGGGTGGTATAGGCCTTCACGATGCCCAGCACATAGTCGATGGAGCCCGGACCAATACCCACACCGGTTGCCGCCTGACCGGCAATCACGTTGGAGGAGGTCACAAACGGGTAGGTCCCGAAATCAATATCCAGAAGCGCACCCTGCGCCCCCTCAAACAGGATCCGCTTGCCCGCCTTGCGCTTTTCATTCAGCACTTTCCACACCGGTGCGGCAAAGGGCAGGATATCCTTGGCGATCTCTTTCAGCTGCGCGATCAGATCGTCGCGATCCACGGCTTCGATGCCCAGACCCTTGCGCAGCGGATCATGGTGCTGCAACGCACGATCAACACGCGCGACCAGGGTCGCCTCATCCGCCAGATCCGCGACACGGATCGCACGACGGCCCACCTTGTCCTCATAGGCCGGGCCGATGCCACGACCGGTGGTGCCGATCTTGGTGCCCTTGGAGGCCGCCTCTTCGCGCGCCCGGTCCAGCTCGCCATGCAGCGGCAGGATCAGCGGCGTGTTCTCCGCAATCATCAGCGTCTCGGGAGAGATATCCACGCCCTGGGCGCGCACGGTCTCGATCTCCTTCATCAGATGCCAGGGGTCCAGCACCACGCCGTTGCCAATGACCGAGAGCTTGCCGCCACGCACCACGCCCGAGGGCAGCGCGTGCAGCTTGTAGACCTTGCTGTCGATCACCAGCGTATGACCGGCGTTATGGCCGCCTTGAAAACGCGCAATGACATCAGCGCGTTCGCTGAGCCAATCGACAATCTTGCCTTTACCTTCGTCACCCCATTGGGCGCCGACTACCACGACATTGGCCATCTCAGGTCCTCATGTATGCTGGTTGAAACCGACGCTCCGTATAACGAGACCGCGCAGACAGGGGAACCGGTTTTTCGTCGCAGGCGCGGGAATCCACGGCAAAGCCCCCTGCTGCGTGGCGAAAATGGACGATCAGGCCGCCGCGCAGCGCTGTTGTGCGTGGAGCGCCCGTCGCAGGGCCGTTGCGTCCGCAGCGCGCGCCCTCTTCACCCCTTCGGGACCAGGATATGTCAGTCTGGACGCGGATCGATCCCCCGCGTCAGGGTCACTTAAGCCCGGCGCACCCACACGCACAGGAGACCGGCCCCGATCCCATCGGGGGCGTGTCAGGATATCCTGCCTGCGCAGGCCCCATCCGGGCCTGTCCACCTCCACCGGCGGCGCCGCCATCCCTGTTTTTGGCACAGCGCGAGACCGCAACCGAGACGAGACCGACAAACAGACCCGAACGACACAGGCCGGAACGACCCAGACCCGGTGCGGATCTCCCCGCGCCGCACCATCAGCCGTGGCGGTGGCGCCCCGAACCGGTGCAGCTGCGCCCGGCCCTCCGCAGACGATATTTCCGGCCACTCGCCCGACTAATCCGCAGGCAGCTCAACCGGCATGCCATGTGGCGTCGACAGATAGGCCGCCTCCCAGCGGGCGCGCATCCCCTCGGCATCGACAGGGGCCACCCGGCCTGTCTCTGCCAGAAACATCTCCAGCGTCTCCAGCCAGACGGCAAAGTAATCCTCGCCCCCGTTCAGATCGCGCTCCAGCCCATAGCGGCGCAGGCTGGCAGAAAACCGCGTCACCCAGTCGCCCCAGGACAACGCCCCACTTTCATTCAGATGCACCGTCAGCGCAAAGACCTGCGCATGCCACGGCTGTTCAAAGGCCGGTTCCGGGCGCTCTGCCACCGGCGTGTCAATTCTGCTCATGCCGGCTCCAGATAGCTTTGCCACAGGTCCAGAACCACCTCGTCGCGCGGATGCTCCGGCGCGCTCCACAGCTCGGCCGCCGGGAACACCACCGCATAAAGCGGCTCCGGCGCCTCCCCCAGACCATGTGCGGCACTGTCCGGCAGAACATGCGCCCCATGCAGGCGCAGCACGCGACCGCTGGCGCCCACTGCATAGTCGGGCAATCGGGTGTGACCGCCCGCCACCAGCCGGTTGCCACCGGGGCGGCGACAGCGCACCGCATCGCCGGGGGCAAAGACCACCGGCACATCAGAGGGCCGGTCCGCCGGTCCGCCCTTGGCGAGGGTTGCGGCCACATCCGATGCCTTCAGCGCACGGGCAGCGAGCGGATGCGGGGCCACGGCCTCTGCGCCCGTGCCGTCTTTCTGACGCCCCCCTGCCTCGGCTGTCGCCAGATCCGCGCGGCTCAGCACACCCTTTTCCACCAACAGCGTCGCCAGACCGGCCAGCCATTTCTCGTAGTAGGAAAACCGCGTGTAATCCTTCGGTGCCAGCCGCTCGCGGGCGTGGCGCGAGGTGTCGATATTCCACTGCCCCAGCGCGCCGCAGGCCAGCGTCACCGCCAGGGCACGGGCGTGCCAGTCTTCGGCAAAGACCTCTTCGGCAAAGACCGGGGCATCCTCTGCCTCGGGCACCACCGGCCCGTCCCCGAATCGCCCGCCCATGTCATGCAGCCTGCTCATGTCGCTGCCTCCTCGGGCAGCTGCGCCAGACCGGTGCCGATCATGCTGTCGCGGCTGACCAGCGCCGCCAGCGCGTCCTCGCTCAGCCCCTCACTGCCCGCAGGCCGCATCGGCAGCACCAGATAACGGACCTCAGCGGTGGAATCCCAGACCCGCACCGCGGTGCCGTCGGGCAGGCTCACGCCGAATTCCGCCAGCACCTTGCGCGGCTCGCGTACCGCTCGGGCGCGGTAGGCGTCGGATTTGTACCAGCCCGGCGGGATCCCCAGCAAAGGCCAGGGGTAACAGCTGCATAAGGTGCAGACGACGATGTTATGCTGCTGCGCAGTGTTCTCGACCACCACCATATGTTCACCCTGACGACCATAATACCCAAGCTCCGCCAGCACCGGATCGGCATCAGCCAGCAGACGCGCCCGAAACTCAGGATCAGCCCAGGCCCGCGCCACCACGCGGGCGCCATTGGCCGGGCCGATACGGTTCTGATAGGTATCGATAATTTCATCCAGCGCCGCCGGATCAATCAGCCCCTTTCGGGTCAGCACCGTCTCCAGCGCCTTGACGCGCAGGGCGGGGTCCGGGGGCAACAGGCTATGCGGGGCGTCTGCGTGATCATGAGGCATAGGGCGAGACTGCCCGCAGCGGTGCAAAGCTGTCCAGTCACAATCCGTCATGATCCCGATCACCAGCCGTGATGCCCGCGCGCAGCCGCGGCAGCCGGACCTCTCATGCGCCGTTTTCTGCGGATTTGATGCGCCCGAAACGCCGCAGGTCCGCCTTCTCCGCCCTTCGGCAAACTGAGCCCTTGCCCCTCAGAGCAATCTTCCCTATTTACCGCCCGATACTCAGCCAACCGCCGTAGGATCCTATGGAAAACGTCGTACTCATCATCCATCTTCTTCTGGCCCTGGGGCTGATTGCCGTTGTCCTCTTGCAGCGCTCCGAAGGCGGCGGCCTTGGCATGGGCGGCGGCGGTGGCGGGGCCATGTCCGGCCGTGCAGCAGCCACCGCGATGAGCAAGGTGACTTGGATCCTGGCCGTGGCCTTCATCGCCACATCCATCACGCTGACCATTCTGGCAGCACAGAAATCCGCAGGCTCTTCGGTTGCAGATCGCCTCTCGGCGCCTGCCGCAGAAGGCGCTGCCGACACACCCGACACCCCGCTGGGCAGCGACCTGCTGCCGCCGGTGCAGGGTGACAATGCACCGCTGGTTCCCAGCGCAGACTAATCCGGCCACCCGGCCCGGACCCTCGGATCAGCCCGACAGCCAATTGCGCTTCGGGCAGATCCGGCAAGACCAGAGCGTCTGACGCGGGATTCGCGAGGATCCACTACACTTAGAATGAACAAAAGCAGCCGTAACAGCATCTTGCGGCTTGCTTGCGCATTTTGCGCGAATCCTTTATATGTAAAGCCCCGTGATGCTGCGGTTTCTGCAACCGCCGGGCAGCTGAATTCTGACTTCTCACGGGGGCAGCCGAACAGACATGGCGCGTTTCATTTTCATTACTGGCGGTGTTGTATCATCTCTGGGCAAAGGGCTGGCATCCGCCGCTCTTGGGGCACTTTTGCAGGCGCGCGGCTATTCCGTCCGCCTACGCAAACTGGATCCCTATCTGAACGTCGATCCGGGCACGATGAGCCCCTTCGAACATGGCGAGGTCTTCGTCACCGATGACGGTGCCGAAACCGATCTCGACCTCGGTCACTACGAACGTTTCACCGGCGTGGCCGCCCGCAAGACCGACTCGGTCTCCTCGGGCCGGATCTATTCCAACGTGCTGGAAAAGGAACGTCGCGGCGACTACCTCGGCAAGACCATTCAGGTCATTCCGCATGTGACCAATGAAATCAAAGACTTCATCTCCATCGGTGAAGATGAGGTTGATTTCATGCTCTGCGAAATCGGCGGCACCGTCGGCGACATCGAGGGGCTGCCCTTCTTTGAAGCGATCCGCCAGTTCGCCAATGACAAGGCGCGTGGCCAGTGTATCTTCATGCACCTGACCCTCCTGCCCTATATCAAGGCCTCCGGCGAGCTGAAGACCAAGCCGACCCAGCACTCGGTGAAGGAGCTGCGCTCCATCGGTCTGGCACCGGATATCCTGGTTTGCCGCTCCGAAGGGCCGATCCCGCACAAGGAACGCGAAAAACTGGCGCTGTTCTGCAATGTGCGCGCCGACAGCGTGATTGCCGCGCAGGATCTGAAGTCCATCTACGAGGCCCCGCTGGCCTATCACCGCGAAGGTCTCGATCAGGCGGTTCTGGATGCCTTTGGCATTGCGCCGGCCCCGAAACCCAATCTGACCCGCTGGGAAGATGTGGCCGATCGCATCTACAACCCCGAAGGCGAGGTCAAAATCGCCATCGTCGGCAAATACACCCAGCTGGAAGACGCCTATAAATCCATCGCCGAGGCGCTGACCCATGGCGGCATGTCCAACCGCGTGAAGGTAAAGATCGAATGGGTCGATGCCGAGCTGTTCGACAAGGAAGACGCCGCCCCCTACCTGCAAGGCTATAACGCCATTCTGGTGCCCGGCGGCTTTGGCGAGCGCGGCACCGAGGGCAAGATCAAGGCCGCGCAATATGCGCGCGAGCACAAGCTGCCCTATCTCGGCATCTGTCTGGGTATGCAGATGGCCGTCATCGAGGCTGCGCGCAATGTCGCGGGCATCGCGGAGGCCGGCTCCGAGGAATTCGACCATGAGGCAGGCAAGAAACGCTTTGAACCGGTGGTCTATCACCTGAAGGAATGGGTGCAGGGCAACCACACCGTGGCGCGCAAGGTCGATGACGACAAAGGCGGCACGATGCGTCTGGGCTCCTACAACGCCACGCTGGCCGAAGGCTCCAAGGTGGCCGAGGTCTATGGCACCACCCGGATCGAGGAACGCCACCGTCACCGCTATGAGGTGGACACCAAATACCGCGAGCAGCTGGAAGCCTGTGGCCTGAAATTCTCCGGCATGTCGCCGGATGGTCGCCTGCCGGAAATCGTCGAATGGACGGATCACCCGTGGTTCATCGGCGTACAGTTCCACCCCGAGCTGAAGTCGAAACCGTTTGAGCCGCACCCGCTGTTTGACGATTTCGTCCGCGCCGCCAAGGAAGCCTCGCGGCTGGTCTGATCGGCACAGCGCCCGACGCATCGGGCCTGACTGAAACACACCAAAAGGCAGACCACCCCGGTCTGCCTTTTTTGCGTGCGAACGCCTGACGGATATGCCTGCCTGCGATGTTTCGCCGAACCGCCGCCCGGTCGCGTCACTGTTAGCGGAGGCGTTAGCGCAACCACTTGATACAGATAGTTGTTTCCTGCCGCAGGCGCGGTATAGACGATGCCAGACAGACAATCCCTTTTCGTGGAGACCCGACCTATGGCGCAAGAAACCTCGACCCAGACTGCTCAGCTCGATCGCATCGCAAACGGCAAGGGCTTCATTGCGGCGCTCGATCAGTCCGGCGGGTCAACCCCGAAGGCGCTGGCGCTTTATGGCGTGACCGAAGACGCCTACAGCAATGACGACGAGATGTTCGGCGAAATCCAGAAAATGCGTGCCCGCATCATCACCGCACCGGATTTCAACAGCGAAAAGATCCTCGGCGCGATCCTGTTTGAAAAAACCATGGATGCCGAAATCGACGGCATCCCGGTGCCTGCCTACCTGTGGGACAATTGCGGCGTAGTGCCTTTCCTCAAGGTCGACAAGGGCCTCGCGGATGAGGCGGACGACGCCCAGACCATGAAACCGATGCCCGATCTTGATCAGCTGCTGTCGCGCGCGGTACAGGCCGGGATTTTCGGCACCAAGATGCGCTCGGTGATCAAGGGCGCCAATGCCACCGGCATCAAGAACGTCGTCGGCCAGCAGTTCATCGTCGGCCGCCAGATTGCCGCTGCCGGTCTGCTGCCGATCATCGAACCCGAAGTGGACATCAACTCCGCCACCAAAGCCGAGGCGGAAACCCTGCTGAAGGCTGCGATTCTGGACGAGCTGAACGCCCTGCCCGCCGACACCAAAGTGGCGCTGAAACTGACCATCCCCACCGAGGCCGGTCTCTATGACGATCTCGCCGCCCATGCCAATGTGGTGCGCGTTGTTGCGCTGTCCGGCGGATATACCACCGATGACGCCTGCGAAAAGCTGGCCAAGAACAGCACGATGATCGCCTCCTTCAGCCGCGCCCTGACCGAAGGTCTGAATGTCGCGATGAGCGACAGCGACTACAACGCAGCGCTTGGCTCCAACATCGACAAGATCTACCGCGCCTCGATCTGACGATCACGCCGCCCCTGACGGGGACAGACAACAAGGTAAAGAGCCGCGCCGGTCAAATCCCGGCGCGGCTCTCTTTCATTGCACTGACTGGCTGACGTCGGCCTCAGTCGAATTTAGGCGCGCGGTTCTGCATCTGGGCGGCGACCACTTCCATCTGCTCAGGCTTGCCGATCAGACCGACCTGAACACGGGATTCCTCCAGCAGCACCTCGGCGCGATCCGCGCTGGCCTCGGCCGTCTCGATCAGCGTTTTTGCCGCGCGGATGGCGGCGGGGCTTTGCCCGGCGATCACTGTCGCCAGTTCATGGGCGCGGGCGATGGGATCCTCGGCCAGCTCGGTGACCAGCCCCCAGTCCAGCGCCTGCGGCGCCGACACTTTCTCCGCCGTATAGGTCAGCCGCCGCAGCACATCGGAGCGCAGCAGCCGCGGCAAGAGCACCATGCCGCCCATATCCGGCACGATCCCCCATTTCATCTCCATCACTGAAAACCGCGCATCGGGTGCAGCAATGCGGATATCGGCCCCCAGCGCCAGTTGCAGACCGCCGCCAAAGGCCGCGCCGTTGATCGCCGCAATCACCGGCATCGGCAGGCGACGCCAGACCATTGCCACCTGCTGCACCTGATTGGCATCGCCATGAGAGCGGCTCATCAGCCACTCTGTCGGGTCTTTCATCCCCATCTGGGCAAAGCTCATCAGATCAAGGCCGGCGCAGAACGCCTTGCCCTCGCCCGAGAGCACAACCACCCGCGCCTTGCTGTCCATCAGGCTTTCGCCAGCGGCAATGATCTCTTCGATCATCTGGCTGTCCAGCGCGTTCATCTTGTCACCGCGGGTCAATGTCACCCGTGCAATATGGTCTTCGATCTCTACCGATACCCGTGCCATCTCGGCGCCCTCCTTCTTGGAATTTCCGTTGGCGGCAGACTGCCCCGGATCCCGGCAGTGATCCAGCGTAACGCCGGGGCAAAGCGACGCGCTTGCCCGGACGCACCGGATCACGTTATCTCAGCCCATGACACAGCCACGCTACACCCCGCTTGCCCACTCCCTCCCCGCCTCTGTCCCCTTTGTCGGGCCGGAAACCCAGGAGCGCCAGCGCGGCGCGCCCTTCACGGCGCGGCTGGGCGCCAATGAAAACATCTTTGGCCCGTCGCCCAAGGCGATTGCGGCCATGCAGGCCTCGCTGGGCGAAATCTGGAAATATGGCGACGCCGAGAGCCATGACCTGCGCGAGGCGCTGGCCGCGCATCACGGTGTTGCGCCCCAGAACATCATGATCGGCGAAGGTATCGACGGGCTGCTCGGCTATCTGGTGCGGCTGCTGATTGGCGAAGGCGATGCGGTGGTGACCTCGCTTGGCGCCTATCCGACCTTCAACTACCATGTCGCGGGCTTTGGCGGCCTGTTGCATACCGTCCCCTACAAGGACGACCACGAAGACCCCGCCGCGCTCTTTGCAAAGGCCGCCGAGGTGGATGCCAAGCTGGTCTACCTCGCCAATCCCGACAATCCGATTGGCAGCTGGCACAGCGGCGCTGATCTGCTGGCCGCGATGGACGCCCTACCAGAGGGCTGCCTGCTGCTGCTGGATGAGGCCTATATCGACTGCGCCCCCGAGGGCACTGCCCTGCCGATAGATATCGACGATCCCCGCGTGATCCGCACCCGGACGTTTTCCAAGGCCTATGGCATGGCCGGTGCGCGGGTGGGCTACGTGCTGGCAGAGGCCGGGCTGGTCAGCGCCTTCAACAAGGTGCGCAACCATTTCGGTATGAACCGCACCGCTCAGATCGGCGCATTGGCGGCCCTGCAGGATCAGGCGTGGCTGGCCGAGGTGCTGGGCCGCATTGCCACCGCACGCGACCGGATTGCGCAGATTGCCCGCGACAATGGGCTAACGCCCCTGCCCTCGGCCACCAATTTCGTGGCCATCGACTGTGGCAGTGACGGTGCCTTTGCCAAATCGGTGCTGGAGGGTCTGGTGGATCAGGGCGTGTTTGTGCGGATGCCCTTTGCGGCGCCGCAAAACCGCTGCATCCGGGTCAGCTGCGGGCCGGAGGATCAGCTGGACGCCTTTGCCCGCGCGCTGCCCCTCGCGCTGGAGCGGGCGCGCAACGGCTGAGGCTGCGTCAGGGCCTGCTGCGGATCACCCGCAGCAGCTGCCTCTCTCTGATGTGTCTGCAACAGATGCCGCGCCACCCCCGGCGATCACCTGTGAGGCCGCCTCCAGCGCGCCGGATCCATGCGGGATCTCCAGCGCCTTCAGACCGGCATCAACCCCGCCCAGCAGCCCCATGATCATCTGACCGTTCACATGGCCCATATGGCCCAGCCGCAGGAACCCGTGCCACTCCGGGCTGTTCGGCGGCGCCATGCCAAGGCCGATGCCCAGCGTCAGCCCAAGGGTCTGTTCCACCCAATTGCGCAGGCGCGTGCCGCGATCGCCACCGATGTGCAGCGATGTGACCGCGTTTGACCGCAAAGCGACCTCCTGCACATTCATCCGCAGCGGGCCACCTTCGCCCCAGCGGTCACAGGCCGCCCAGATCGCCTGCGCCAACAGGTGATGGCGCGCCCAGACGGCCTCCATCCCCTCACCGTGGATCAGATCCAGTGCGGCCCGCAGACCATAGAGGTGATGCGTGGGCGCGGTGCCGCCGAAATACTGGTAGAATTCCTCCGGGTTGGCACGCGGCTGCCAGTCCCAATAGCGGCTGACCCGTGGCAGGCGGGCGCGGGCCTCCGCCGCCTTTGGCCCGAAGAAGACAAACCCCATGCCCGCAGGCACCATCAGCCCCTTCTGGCAGGCCGAGACCATCACATCCACGCCCCAGTCGTCCATCTCGAACCGGTCACAGCCAAGCGAGGCAATGCAGTCGACCATCAACAGCGCCGGGTGGCCGCAGGCATCCAGTGCCGCGCGCATTGCCGTCACATCATTGCGGATCGCGCTGGAGGTATCGACATGCACCGTCAGAACCGCCTTGATCCGATGGGCGGTATCGGCGGCGAGATGGCTGGAGATCTGGTCCATGTCCCAGGCCGAGCCGGTGCCGAAATACAAAAGCTCCACCTTGATGCCGAGCGCCTCCGCCGTTTCCGACCAGCCAATGCCAAAACGGCCCGAGGCGGCGACCAGCACCGTGTCACCCGGCTGAAGGGTGTTCAGCAACGCCGCCTCCCACGCGCCGTGACCGTTGGAGATATAGATCGCCACATCATGATCGGTGCGCGCCACCCGGCGCAGGTCCGGGATCAGGGTTGCCGTCATCTCCACCAGTTCACCGGCGTAGATATTCGGCGACGGGCGGTGCATCGCCTGCAACACCGCATCCGGCATGACCGAGGGGCCGGGAATGGCCAGATATCCGCGTCCCGCGGCAAGGGAAACACCCGCTGTCATGCTGCACTCCTATGTTTATCTGGGCAAACTGTGACGCGCGTCTGCGGTGGCTGCAACCCCTTGCAACGGCGCCGCACGCGCATTTGACGCAGCGGTTTTTACCGCCGCCCAGAGCTGGCCCATCGGCTGCGAAACCCGCGCCATGCTTGCACCTTTTCCCCCAGCTGCTTAAATGGCTCAGGCCTGACGTGGATGTCAGCGCCAGAAAAAACCACATCGGTTGTGATCCTTGCCCCAGACTGACCCCAAGACGACGCCCCCATCCGCAACGCCGGACACGCCGGACGCCCCTGCGGTGGATGCCGCCCCCTCGCCCAGGCGGGCGATGGCACCCGCCACGGCAGAGGCCCCGGCCATCAAGTCAAAGCCCGAGCACATGTCCTCGCGCGAGCTGCTGGGCTGGTTGTGGCGCGGCTATCTGCGCCATTACATGGGCCTTCTGGGACTGGCGATCGTCTTCATGCTGATCGAAGGCGGCACCGTCGGCGGCCTCAGCTACATGATGCAGCCGATGTTCGATCTGGTGTTTGTGGCGGGCAATACCACGGCGCTGTTCTGGGTCAGCCTGGCGTTTCTGATCATCTTCTCCATGCGCGGGATTTCCAGCGTCTGTCAGAAGGTCATTCTCAGCAAGATTTCCCAGACCTCCGCCGCCCATATGCGCAAGGACATGCTGGCGCGGCTGATCCGGCAGGATCCGTCCTTTCATCAGGTGAACCCGCCCGGTTTCCTGATCCAGCGGGTGCAGAGCGATGTGATGGCGATCAATTCGGTCTGGCAGGCGCTGATCACCGGTGCCGGCCGCGATGTCACGCAGATGGTGGCCGTTCTGGCTGTGGCGATCAGCGTTGACTGGCGCTGGACCGCGATCATGCTGGTCGGCCTGCCGATGCTGCTGTTGCCGCTGGCCGCCGTACAGCGCTATGTGCGCCGCAAGGCCTCGCAGGCGCGCGATCTGGGGGCCTCGCTGTCGACCCGGCTCGACGAGATCTTTCACGGGATCGTGCCGATCAAGCTGAACAATCTCGAAGACTACCAGACCGATCGTTTCGGCGGCCATATGGACCAGTTTGTCCGCTCCGAAGTGCGCGCCTCTTTTGGTGTGGCCTCAACCACCGGGATGATCGACATCATGGCCGGCTTGGGCGTGATGGGCGTGGTGCTTTATGGCGGCGCCGAAATCATCGAGGGCAAGAAGACCGTGGGCGAGTTCATGAGCTTTTTCACCGCCATCGGTCTGGCCTTTGACCCGATGCGCCGGCTGGCCTCGATCAGCGGCACCTGGCAGGCCGCGGCGGCCGCCATGGAACGCATCAAGGAACTGATGGACTCGCCGATCAAACTGGTGTCGCCGGAGACGCCGGTGCCCGCCCCCAAGGGCCTGCCCGAGGTGGCGCTGAGCGATGTCACCCTGCGCTATGGCGACTCGGATGTGTTGCGCGAACTGTCGCTGGTGGCAGAGGCCGGCAAGACCACCGCGCTGGTTGGCGCCTCCGGGGCCGGGAAATCCACCATCTTCAACCTGCTCACCCGGCTGGTGGACCCGCAGGAAGGATCAGTGACCGTGGGCGGCGTCGCCGTGCGGGACATGGATCTGGATGATCTGCGCGGGCTGTTCTCGGTGGTGACCCAAGAGGCGCTGCTGTTTGACGAGACCCTGCGCGAAAACATCCTGCTGGGGCGCACTGATGTGAGTGATGCGCGGCTACAGGAGGTTCTGGAAGCCTCGCATGTGGCCGATTTCCTGCCAAAGCTCGCCAATGGGCTGGATACGCTGGTGGGTCCGCGTGGCTCGGCCCTGTCCGGTGGCCAGCGTCAGCGGGTGGTGATTGCCCGCGCGCTGCTGCGTGACACGCCGATCCTGCTGCTGGATGAGGCGACCTCGGCGCTGGATGCGCAATCTGAAAAGGTGGTGCAACAGGCGCTGGAGAAACTCTCGGGCGGGCGCACCACGCTGGTGATCGCACACCGGCTGTCGACCATCCGCAATGCCGACAAGATCGTGGTGATGGAACGTGGCCGTGTGATGGATCAGGGCACCCACGAGGAACTGCTGGAGCGTGGCGGCATCTATGCCGATCTCTACCGGTTGCAGTTTCAGGACGGCAAAACGCTGGTGGACCGCGCAGGCGTCGCCGCGCAGGCGCCCAGACAGTTCAGCGAAGGCGGCGACCAGCCGCGCTGGTTCCAGAAACTGGCCCGGCGCATGTTCGGCTAGGCCTTGCCCGCCTCGCGACCTACATTGCCTTCGTGATCTTTCAGGAGCCTGACCCATGACCAACCGCCGCATCCTGCGTCTTTCCGGCGCTGACACCCGCGACTTCCTTCAGGGGTTGATCACCAATGATGTCGCCAAGGTGGATCAGGGGCTGGTCTATGCCGCCCTGCTGACCCCGCAGGGCAAATATCTGGCGGATTTCTTTGTCGCCGCTGATGGCGATGACCTGCTGGTGGACGTGGACGAAAGCCTCGCCGCGGGGCTGGCGAAACGGCTGACAATGTACCGGCTGCGCGCCAAGGTCACCATCGAGGAAACCGATCTGGCCGTGCGCCGGGGCACCGGGCCGGCGCCTGAGGGCGCGCTGGCGGATCCGCGCCACCCGGATCTGGGCTGGCGCGCCTATGGCACCGAAAGCGGCGAGGACGGCAGCAACTGGGACGCCATCCGGGTCGCCCATTGCATCCCCGAAACCGGCATCGAGCTGGGGCCGGAGAGCTACATTCTGGAAGCCGGTTTTGAGCGGCTGAACGGCGTCGATTTCCGCAAGGGCTGCTATGTCGGCCAGGAGGTCACCGCCCGGATGAAACACAAGACCACCCTGCGCAAAGGTCTTTCCACCGTTGCCATCGAGGGCAGCGCGCCCATCGGCACCGAGATCCGCCGCGCCGACAAAGCCGTCGGGACGCTGTTCACCCAGTCGGGCGAACACGCGATTGCCTATCTGCGATTCGACCGTGCGGGCGACGATATGTGTGCGCAGGACGCACGGGTTCACTGGCAGGTTAAGACCTGAGGCGATTCCGTGGCCGCCACCCGAGATCGTGACGCGACGTCATATCGGGAGCGCGGCCTCGGGCGGCTATGTCTCAGACATCATTTCACGAGGATAATTTCATGCGATTGCTCCCCTGCCTTGCCCTGACGCTGCTGCCCCTGCCCGCGTTTTCCAGTGACTACTGGGAATATCAGGACTGGTCCGTCGCCGCCGATATGCGCGTCACCGAAGAGCACGATTGGCGCGATTGCACCGCCTGGACCGGCGGCGACGGGCTGCCGCTGCTGCGCCTCACGGTGACCGAGGGCGATGTCGGCCCGCCTGAAACCTACCCCCAGCTTGAGCTGTTTGAGAGCGCCGCGCGCCATTATCCGACGCAGGTTCAGAACGGTCAGGCCATCGGCTTTATCATCGACCAGAAGGCGGTGTTCTACGGTATCGCCGATGCCGAGATCAACGAGGAAGGCATTGCCGAAGCGCGCGCCATGGTCCGCTGGATGGATGCGCTGAACACCATTCTCTGGATGCAGGACGGCGATCGGATGGAGGTGCGGACCGTGGTGCCCTATGGCGCGGGCGAGATGGTTCTGGATGCCTCTCTGGCCGGGTTCACCGCCGCCTATGGCAAGATGATGGACGAATGCGGCCACAGCCTGGAACTGCGCAAGATTGAAATCGACTACAACTGATCGGCTCTGCCATCTGTTGTGACACCATGAAAAACCCCCGCAGGACAGCCTGCGGGGGTTTTCATTTGCTGAAGCTGTTGGCGCTAACCGCTTAGGCGCGCTCAGAATATTCCATGGTCTCGGTATTGACGACGATCATCTCATCCTGGCCGACAAAGGGCGGCACCATGACCTTGACGCCATTGTCCAGGATCGCAGGCTTGAAGGAGTTGGCAGCGGTCTGACCTTTGACCACCGGCTCGGTCTCGACAATCTTGCAGGTGACTTTCTGCGGCAGCGTTGCGTTCAGCGCCTCGGATTCATGGAATTCCACAACGATGGTCATGCCGTCCTGAAGGAACGGGCGGCGATCGCCCAGCAGATCGGCGGGCAGCTCGATCTGCTCATAGGTTTCGGCATCCATGAACACCAGCATGCCGTCGCTCTCATAGAGGAACTGCTGGTCCTTCTGTTCCAGACGGACCTTTTCGACCTTGTCGGCGGAGCGGAACCGCTCGTTCAGTTTGGAGCCGTTGCGCAGGTTGCGCATCTCGACCTGGGCAAAGGCGCCGCCCTTGCCGGGCTTCACGTGATCGACTTTGACAGCGGCCCACAGACCGCCGTTGTGTTCGAGAACATTGCCGGGGCGGATCTCGTTACCGTTGATTTTGGGCATGACAAAAATCCCTCTCGGGTGGTTGATGAACTGTTAACCGCCCCTATATCTGGCAGGGAGTCGGCTGGCAAGACAACGATATGTCGTGTGAGGGACCGGGGAGCCATGCAAATTGCGCATAAAAGATATGCGTATGAAGGCTATCCGAATCGTCACAATTCCGCCATAAGGAGCGCTACGCCGAAATTGCAATAGCAAGAACAAAAAGGAAGCACGATGCGAGATTTCGTTGACGGCACCGCATATAACAACGAGCAAGGCAACCGGGCACGCAAGCTGTTTGCGGCGGTGGTATTGGCTGCGCTGGACGATGCGATTGCTGATGACAAGAAATACGGTAACGGCCCCGAGCAGATCGCTCGGTGGGCACGGTCGCGCGACGGGCGCGAAGTGCTGAGCTGTGCAGGCATCGACCCGAACGAACGTGTGGTCGGCGGCCTGATGGAATTTGTGGGCCGGGGTGTCCGTACCTCTGTTGCACTGTCGCGCGAAGAGAGCGAACGCCGCAACGCGGCACAGGCCGAAGCGGCCTGATCAGACCTGCCAGTCTGACGGACAGTTAACCGTCAAAGAAAAGCGCGTCCTGGGGGGCGCGTTTTTTCTTTTGCGATGGCGGTTTCATGGCGAAATCGGCCGCTCGCCGGGCTTTTCATGGCCCGAAAAATCCGCCATGGCTGACAGGTGACAGATCACACCAGCAACAGCGGGAAAGAGGCGGCCATGACAGCACGGGCCATCATGATCCAAGGCACCGGCAGCAATGTCGGCAAATCAATGATTGTCGCGGGGCTGGCGCGTGCCTTTGTGCGCCGGGGCCTGTCAGTGGCGCCATTCAAACCGCAGAACATGTCCAACAATGCCGCGGTCACGCCCGAGGGCGGTGAGATCGGCCGCGCGCAGGCGTTGCAGGCACGGGCCGCGATGCGCCCGCCTCATACCGATATGAACCCCGTGCTGCTGAAACCGGAGACGGAGACCGGCGCGCAGGTGATCGTACAGGGCAAGCGGCGCGGCACCCAGGCGGCAGGCTCCTTCATGCGCGACAAGACCGGCCTGCTGGAGGCCGCCTTGGAGAGCTTTCGCAGGTTGGCGGCGGATGTCGATCTGGTCCTGATCGAGGGCGCCGGATCCCCGGCGGAGACCAACCTGCGCCGGGGTGATATCGCCAATATGGGATTTGCCTGCGCGGCGGATGTGCCGGTGGTGCTGGTGGGCGACATTCACCGGGGCGGCGTGATTGCACAGATCGTCGGCACCCATACGGTGCTGGAGCCGCAGGATCTGGCGCGGATCAAGGGCTTTGCCGTCAACCGGTTCCGCGGCGACCGCAGCCTGTTTGATGCCGGTCGCGATGATATCGCCGCACGCACCGGCTGGCCGTCGCTGGGGGTGATCCCCTGGTTCTGGGAGGCCTGGAAACTGCCGGCCGAGGACATGATGGACATCGCCTCGCACCGGGGGGGCGCCTGCAAGATCGTGGTGCCGCAGCTGGAGCGGATGGCGAATTTCGACGACCTCGACCCGCTGGCGGCAGAACCCAATGTCACGGTTGAGATCGTGCCCGCCGGGCGCGCCCTGCCCGGCGACGCGGATCTGGTTCTGATCCCCGGCAGCAAATCCACCATTGGCGATCTCACCTATCTGCGGGCGCAGGGCTGGGACATTGATATCCTGGCGCATTACCGGCGCGGCGGCCATGTGATGGGGCTCTGCGGCGGCTACCAGATGCTGGGGCAGACAATTGATGATCCTGATGGTGTCGATGGCCGACCGGGCAAGGTGGCCGGGCTGGGCCTGTTGGATGTGCATACCGTGATGGCGGGCGAAAAGCGGGTGACGCTGACCGAAGCGGTGACCCGCGACGGCAATCTGCCGGTCAGCGGTTACGAGATCCACATGGGCCGCACCGATGGCGCGGATTGCGCCCGCGCCTGGCTCAGCATTGAGGGCCGTCTGGAAGGGGCCGTATCGCCGGATGCGCGCGTGCGCGGCTCATATCTGCATGGTCTGTTCAGCTCGGATGCGTTCCGGGCGTCGGTCCTATCTGGTCTGGGACATGAGAGTGTCGCAGGCTATGACGACGGGGTCGAGGCCACGCTGGATGCGCTGGCGGCCCATCTGGAGGACTGCATGGATCTGGACGCGCTGCTGGCGCTGGCCGAACCGGTCCGGGGCGCATAGGCGCGATGAGCGCAGCTATGGTGTCGCCAGAGACGCGCGCCAGTGGATCGGTTGGGATCTGATCAGAGCAGGTTCTGGGCCGACAGGGCGCGGTGGATCTCGCGGCGCACCAGTTTGCGGACGTTGCGGGTGATCCGCTCACCCAGGGCGCCCTGCAACTCCTCGCGGACGATTTCAGAGACCAGCTCGCGCAGGGCCTGTTCATCCAGAATGCCCTCGTCGGCGCTGAACCCCGCCAGCGCCTCCAGCGCGGTGTCGGTGACAGCGGTTTCGGCCAGATCGCGGTGACCGTCGGGGGGACTGTCAGGGGCCTGCGCCGCAACTGCGCCCTCCGTGACCTCCTCCGTGATCTCTTCCGGGTCTTCGCTGACGGGCGTCTCCTGCGCCTCGCGGTGCGAGCTATCAGCCTCTATCCCCGCCTCCGGTTCTGCGATCTGATTCTCCTCCGGGGTCTCGGCCTGCGGTGCCGAAGCGGCCAGCTGAACCTCCTCAGCGGCCTCCGCGTCACTGTCCTGATCCTCCCAGGCGAGGGTCTCCAGATCGCTGCCGGCATAGGGCGTATCGCGGGAGCCATCCGGCTCCCAGAGCACGGGGCGGGCTGAGTTTGCAGCCTCCATCTCGGCCAGTTTCTGCACCACGGCGCCCACCTTCGGGTTCAGCTGGGCATGAGGTTTCACCACAACCGCTGGCGCCTCTGTCTCGGGCCGGCGTTCGGGTGCGTGGCCGGTGGTGGCCGCCGCCTGATAGAGCGTGGCAGAGGGGTCGGTCCAGGGCGCGTCGGCGCTGCGCGCAGCAGCAGCCGGTTGCGGCGCGGGCTTCGCCGCATCAGCGGCAGCCTTGGCGGCATCAGCGGCGGTTGCGGCGGCGATACCGTTGAAAAACGCCAGATCCTCATGGTCGGGATCATTGTCATGCAGCGCCAGCCCCTGCGCGATACGGTCCTGCGGCTCATCCCAGAACTCAATCGCATCAACGGCCATCAGCGCCTCGAAACGCGCCTTGCCGGATGTCGCGGCATCAGAGGCCTGCTGCGAAACCGGTGCGGTGTCCGCGTCCTTGGCATCCTGGGTGATCGGCCTGTCAGCCACGAATGTATCGGCAATCGGCGTATCGGCGATGGGCGCAAGCTTGCTCTCAGGGACGCGCAGGGCCGGTGTCAGAACCAGCCGTGTTACCGGCTGGCTGCTGTTGGCGGTGTCCGTTTTCGGCTGCACGCCCGTGTTGCGGTGGATCCGCTGCGGCTGGGCGATCTGGGCGGCCAATGCCACCTCGCCCCCCTTGCCAAGCCGGGGATCAGCCGTGCGACTGTCCTCGCTCACCAGACGGCGGATCGATGACAGGACGTCTTCAATTTCAGCTTGGGTAACCGGTTCGGACATTTTTGCTTATCACTCTCGCCTCTTGAGGCTGAGTGTAGCGATCTGTCCCGGTTCAGACAACCGTGTGAATTAAGCGGTTTTTAAGGAGGCCCGCCGCTGCGGACCCCCGGTCGAGCGCTCTGCGAGGTCTCAGTTCTTGCCCAGAGCGCGCATCACACGGTCCAGATCCTTGCTGCGCTGGCTGACATGGGCCGGCGCATCCTTGACCAGATTGTAATAGAGCGTCGGATCGTAGATTTCGACAGCCAGACCAAGGTGTTCTGCGGTCAGAAGCCCCTGCGCCTGCAACAGCGCATAGGCCGCCAGCACCTGATTGGCGCGGGACTGCACGCGGTCGGTCTGGGCGTTCAGCAGCTCCTGCTCGGCTTCGAGCACGTCGAGCGTGGTTCGCGCGCCCAGCGTTGCCTCCTCGCGGACACCGTCAAAGGCGACCCGCGCGGCGCGGACGCGCTCATTCGAGGACACCAGGCTGGCGCGCGCGGTTTCCAGTGCCACAAAGGCCGCCGATACATCCTGTGTCACGCCGCGCTGGGTGGTGATCAGGGCACCGCGTTCGGCCTGAAGACGGGCAATGCTGGCACGGCGCGCCGAGGCCAGAGAGCCGCCGGAATAGAGCCGCTGTGACAGCGTCACGCTGGCGCCGGAAGTGTCGCGCGTTCCCGGCCCGCTGGCGTCAGAGGCATGGGTGGCATTGGCTCGCAATGTGACCGATGGCCCGAGGTTGCGGGTGTTGCTCTGCGAGGCGTAATCCGCAGCCTTTACCGCGTGTTGCTGCGACAGCAGGCTGGGGTGATTGCGCATCGCGATGGCTTCTGCCGATTGCAGCGAGGCCACGCGCTGCGGCAGCGGCGGCTGGCCGGCAATCGTCCCCGGCGCATTGCCGACAGCCTGAACATAGGTCGCACGGGCATTGCGCAGGTCGCCCTGGCTTTCGATCAGGCTGGCCTGCGCGCCGGCCACGCGGCTTTCGGCCAGAGCCACATCGGTCCGGGTGACTTCGCCCACTTCAAAGCGGTCATTGGCGGCGCGCAGTTCCTCGCGCAGCAGCCGCAGGTTGTTGCTGCGCAGCGCCACGGTCTCCTGTTGCAGCAGCACGTTCACATAGGCCTGGACGGCGGCAAAAAGCACCTGCTGTTCAACGTCGAGCAAGGCCTGACGCGTCGCCAGAACGGTCTCCTGCGCGGCGAGCTGGCTGAGCCGGGAGACCCCGTTGTCAAACAGCAGCCAGCTGACATCGATGCCGGTAGACAGGGTCGAATCATGGTTGGAGCTGGCAATGGTGCCGTTGCCATTGCGCACATACTGACGCTCTGCCCGGGCAACCCAGTCGACCACCGGACGCAGGCGCGCCACTGCGGCGGCAACGTTTTCGTCCTGCGCGCGCAGCAGGGCGCGGTTCTGTTCCAGCAGGCCGCTGGTCTTATAGGCGCCGATCATCGCATCCGAGAGATTGTCGGCAGCAGCCTGTTTCGGAGCACCCAGCAGCAGTGCCGCGCTTCCTGCGAAGACGAAGGCCTTAACCAGGTTTGCCGTCAGTTTATTGCTCATCTTAAGCCTCTTGTGATCCGGCCTACCGACGCGGCAGTGCCGTTCTGCTCTCTCTGGCGCACAGGGGTCTCAGGCGCCGATCTGTCACGATCCGCCCGGACCAAGGTCAGCGCGGATCACCTGTGAACTCTCTGACGGATCAGAGAGCGAATTCTTCAACAGCCGCAAAACCGGGCAGCACCGGGGCGCCCGCATTAAAGGCCAGACGCCAGGAGATCTGGCCGCCGGTCTTATAGCCGACTTTGACCTCTCCCAGCGGACCGGACATGAAGATTGCTGCCATCCGGCCGCCATCCTTCAGCTGATCCAGCAGCGCCTCCGGCAGGGTTTCCACCCCCCCCTCGACGATCATGACATCATAGGGGCCGTGTTCTGCGGCGCCCTCGACCAGCGCACCGGTGTGCACGATCGCATTGTCGGCGCCAACGGCCGACAGCTGGCCCTGCGCTTCGCTCGCCAGGGTCTCGTCTTCCTCGACGCCGATCACCATCTGCGCCACCCGCGCGATCACCGCAGTGGAATAGCCCAGACCGCAGGCCACATCGAGCACCAGCTCATCCGGCTGCACGTCAACCGCATCCAGGATCTTGCCCAGGGTGCGCGGCTCCAGCAGCACCCGACCGGGTCCGATATCCAGATTGCCATCGGCATAAGCCGCCTCGCGCTGCGCATCGGCAACAAAGGCTTCGCGCGGCACGGCCAGCATGGCTTCGATGATCGGGAACTTGGTGACATCCGACGGGCGGATCTGCGTGTCGACCATCATGCGGCGACGTTCGGCAAAGTCAGTCATATGCTAAACTCATCTGTTCAGTCAGTTGCTGTGGTTGTGCCACATCCGGGACAGGGCGGCAACGGGCGGGCGCGCATTTCTGCTGCGTTGTGGCGGGTGAGACGCCTATTTCTTTTTCACGAATTTGGTCAGGATGACGATGCGCTGCCCCTCGACCCGGCCTTCGATATGTTCGGGGTTGTCGGCAACAAGGGAGATATTGCGTACGGCGGTGCCACGTTTGGCGGTAAAGCCTGCGCCCTTCACCGGCAGATCCTTGATCAGCACCACGCTGTCGCCGTGGGCCAGCGGCGCGCCATTGCTGTCGCGGTGGGCGCCGGGCTGAGGTGCCGCATCGACCCAGGCGCGCGTGTCCTCGTCAAGCCAGAGCTGATCGGAGAGATCCCGCGCCCAGTCCTGATCCGACAACCGCGCCAGCAGACGGGCCGCCAGCACCTGAACCGCCGGCGTTTCTGACCACATCGCCGAGGACAGGCAGCGCATATGTGCGGGATCCGGATCGCCCGTCACCTGCGCAGCGCAGGTCTGGCAGATGGCAACCTCGTCCAGCTGGCCCTCGGGGGCGCCAGCGACCTCATGAGCGACAAGCGGCGTTTCGGCGGCACATAGGGCGCAGGACATCGGCAAAGCTCCTTCAGGACAGGGTTGCCCCTGCTTTAGGCGAGCGGACCGACAATGAAAACCGCGAAAGAAAAGCGCCCGCGTGGAGGCGCGGGCGAGTTGGGATGCAGCACGGAGACCTGCTGCGGGTCCACAGGGGAACGGGGGTACTCGTAAACGCAAACTTGCGGAGGCGGGGGAATGCGGGCTCGGTTGGAGGTACCCGGCCTGCATTTCCGGCCTGCATTTCCGGCCTGTATCGCCGGCGCGGGCGGCTAGCCTGCGCAGGAGGCGCAGAACGGCGTGGTCGGATGCTCGCGCAGGTGGCTGTCGGTGATGCGATCACCACAGATCTGGCAGTAGCCATAGGAGCCTTCGTCAAGCCGGGCCAGAGCGCAGTCGATATCCCGGCGCAGTTCCAGCCATTTGCGGCTGAGCAGCGCCTCCGACGGCTGCGCGACTGCCGGGCTGGCGCGGCGCGGCGTCATCGGTACGACGTTGCCCGCGGCATCCCCGAAAGCGGCGCCAACGGCAGGCAGGCCATTGCGAAGATGTGTCAGTATGTCTTTTTGAGCGGCGTGGTTCATTGAGAAATCCTCCCCGGATCGGTGACAGGTTGTGCTGACGAAAATTGATCGACCCGACTCAACCTATGCGGTTTTGACCGAAAGTGGTACTCACCGGATATGGGGGATGGGGTCGGCGCGGGCGACGGGCGGCCGGGGCGGCGGCGGTCGTGAAAATGCCGCCGATATATCGCCCCGCAAACCACTGGAACGCGCGCCGCGCGCTTGCTATCTGTTGGGCAAGATCGACCACGGGAGACATGCGATGATCCGAACCGCCCTGACCGCCCTCGCCCTGACGGGCGCGCTGTTTGGCCTGACCGCCTGCGAAACCACCAAAGGCGCCGGCCGCGACATTTCCAAAGCCGGCCAAGCCATCAGCGGCGCCGCACAGGACGTGCAGAACAGCTTCTGACGACGGGATGCGAAAGATGTGGAAACGCCCGGTTTGCCGCCGGGCGTTTTTGTTTGGCCTGCGGGGCCTCAGATGCCGAGCATCGCCTTGGCCTCGGCCAGGGTCTGAACCGAGGCATCATGGTCGCCCGCGTCATGCAGGCTCTGCCCCTCGTCGCGCAGTTCCTGAACGGTTGCCAGATCCGCCTCCGACAGTTCGGTGCCCGCGGCAAGTGCCGCGTCGATGGCGGCAATATCGGCAGGGCACTGCCCGGCCAGAAGCGGCGACGCCAAGAGGGTGATCGCGGCGGCCAAAGTCAGATGTTTCATGGTGTTCTCCTCCCCAGATGAACGGGATTGAGGATAGCATGGAACGGGTGCGGTTTCAGCGGGTTGGTACGGAGAGGCCGCGAATGGGCGGAGAGTGGCGCATGGGGCGATGGCGGTGGTGGGCAGGATTGTCCACCCTACGGCGTCGGATCAAAACGCGGAGGGCAGCGCCCGGCCC
Organism: Phaeobacter sp. JH20_02; assembly: GCF_048056915.1. Lineage (NCBI taxonomy): Bacteria > Pseudomonadati > Pseudomonadota > Alphaproteobacteria > Rhodobacterales > Roseobacteraceae > Phaeobacter > Phaeobacter sp. JH20_02. Next base: position 716,848 of record NZ_JAYMVP010000028.1, read on the forward strand.
GGCGGGGTGGGAAGCGAAGCGCCCGCCCCGTGGGGGGCGGGCCGGGCGCTGCCCGGCCTTGCGGCCGGGCGGAAGAGAAGGACCCGCATTCAGCCACAGGTGTTTGTTAAGCAGTCACTTATCTTGGTACATAGAAAGAGCAAATCTCAGCGCATCACCTTCCAAATTCATTTTGAATGGTCCCTGAATGTACTTCACTCCAAAATTAGCAATCTTTTTGCCCTTTGGGTTGTTCCAGAACTTTGGGCGAAGCTCTCTCATATAGCGAAATTCTGGATAACCAAAATTGGAGTGAAGCTTTGAAACAGATTGATACAAGCTAAACGCAGTCAAATCTGCCAGAGAAAGTAAGATTTCATCTTTCTTGGCCTGCGCCTTTATTCGATGTGGAGCTATTCTTGACAGGTAACGCGCCCGATCGTCGTGCGGTGTATCCTGCATAGTTCCTATGAGGTTCCTGAGCTTCTTGTAATCATGCTTCTTCTCCTCAAAAACAATTTCCACCTGCTCCGGGCCGATACCTGCCTGTGACATGAAGTGGCCCAAGCGCTCTAACAAGTATGCTGCACATTTGTTGTAGTAAGCCTCGGTATCCTTCAAGTCGGCTATTTGTTTCGTGTAACTCCCGAGCGTTTCCTTCTTAGAAACAAGCCCAAAAAGCAAAACACGCATACTCTGAACCTTTCGACAGAAGTATGCGGTCTTTAGGTGAACGAGATCTGTGCTGTGAAGCTGCTTGACCCCGATTTCACATTGAAACGAGGTCAAAGCTTGCCTTATTTCATCTTGGAACTTCACAGGTACAAGGCAGGCTCCAAACACTAGAAATGGGTCAGAGCCACGCACCCGTTCTTCAGTGCGAAACTTTTTGACGTCCTGATCGCCGCTCTCGTCCACGTAGAGCACATACTTGGTTGATGGTTTCATTTTACATAATAAACAGACAGTTGTGCTCCAAACCGTACAATAGCCCTTTCTAGAGTCCAGAGAATTTTCACTTATTTGGTGCATCCGCGCAATTGGCCGCACCCACCGATTTAACCGCTCGGCTTTTACAACCAAAGGGCAGCGCCCGCCCGTGGGCACGGATCGGGCGCTGCCCGGCCTCTCGGCCGGGCGGGAGATTGACAATCGCCGGAAATAGAAAACGGGGCCGAAGCCCCGTCTTGCAACTGTTTGAATAGGTCTCGTTTCCGCCGCAGAACGCTAGGGGGCGGGCACGCAATTGGCTGCGCCAACCGCTTTCGCCCGCGCGCCTTGAAAATGGCCAGCTTTAGCTGTCCATTTTCAAGGCGGAAATGAACGCTTCCTGCGGGATGTCGACCTTGCCGAACTGGCGCATCTTCTTCTTGCCCGCTTTCTGCTTGTCCAAGAGCTTGCGCTTCCGGGTGGCGTCGCCGCCGTAGCATTTGGCGGTCACGTCCTTGCGCAGCGCCGAGAGGGTCTCGCGCGCGATCACCTTGCCGCCGATGGCGGCCTGGATCGGGATCTTGAACATGTGGCGCGGGATCAGGTCCTTGAGCTTTTCACACATGGCGCGGCCCCGCAATTCGGCGCGGTCGCGGTGCACCATCATCGACAGCGCATCCACCGGCTCATCGTTGACCAGCACCGACATCTTGACCAGATTGTCCTCGCGGTAGCCGGTCATCTGGTAGTCGAAGGAGGCATAGCCCTTGGTCACCGATTTCAACCGGTCGTAGAAGTCGAACACCACCTCGTTGAGCGGCAGGTCATAGACCACCATGGCGCGGGAACCGGCGTAGGTCAGGTCTTCCTGAATGCCGCGACGGTCCTGGCAGAGCTTCAGCACATCGCCGAGGTATTCATCGGGCACCAGAATGGTCGCCTTGATGCGCGGCTCCTCAAGGTGGTCGACCTTGGACATATCGGGCATGTCGGCGGGGTTGTGCAGCTCGATCATCTCGCCCTCAACCCCTTCCTTGCCCTTCATGTAGACATGGTAGACCACGGAGGGCGCGGTGGTGATCAGCTCGATATTATATTCGCGTTCGATCCGGTCGCGGATCACCTCAAGGTGCAACAGACCAAGGAAGCCGCAGCGGAAGCCAAAGCCGAGGGCCGCGGAGGTTTCCATTTCAAAGGAGAAGGACGCGTCATTCAGCGCCAGCTTGTCGATGGCGTCGCGCAGGTCTTCGAACTCGGAGGAATCCACCGGGAAGAGACCGCAGAACACCACGGGCTGTGCCGGTTTGAAGCCCGGCAGGGCGACCTCGGTGCCGTTGCGGTCATTGGTGATGGTGTCGCCGACGCGGGTGTCGCGCACCTGTTTGATGGATGCGGTGAGGAAGCCGATCTCGCCCGGTTCCAGCTGGTCCACCACCTGCATGGCCGGGCGGAACACGCCGATGCGGTCGACGTGATGCAGGGTGCCGTTCGACATGAATTTGACCCGCATGCCCTTTTTCAGGACGCCGTCCATGATGCGGACCAGAACGATCACACCGAGATAGGCGTCATACCAGCTGTCCACCAGCATCGCCTTCAGCGGCGCGTCGCGGGTGCCGGTTGGCGCGGGGAGTTTCTTCACGATGGCTTCGAGCGTCTCGCGGATGCCCTGCCCGGTTTTGGCCGAAACCCGGATCGCCTCGGAGGCGTCGATGCCGATCACATCCTCGATCTGTTCGGCGACGCGGTCACAGTCAGAGGCCGGCAGGTCGATCTTGTTCAGGACCGGCACGATTTCATGGTCGGCGTCCAGCGCGTGATAGACATTGGCCAGCGTCTGCGCCTCAACCCCTTGCGAACTGTCGACCACCAGAAGCGAGCCTTCGACCGCGCGCATGGAGCGGGAGACCTCATAGGCGAAATCGACGTGACCGGGGGTGTCGATCAGGTTCAGCACATAGGTCTCGCCATCATCGGCCTTGTAGTCGATGCGGACGGTGTTGGCCTTGATGGTGATGCCGCGCTCGCGCTCGATATCCATGGAGTCGAGCAGCTGCTCCTTCATATCGCGGTCCTCAACCGTTCCGGTCTCCTGAATGAGCCGGTCAGCGAGAGTGGATTTGCCATGGTCGATATGGGCGACGATGGAGAAATTGCGGATGTGAGCGAGGTCTGTCATGCAAGGGGATATGATTTGGTTTTAGGGTTTGGTCAAGGTGGATTGGAGGGTAGAATTGGACGATCATTTTTATCGCGTAGAGTTCCCTAAAGTGATCCGCAAGTTGGGCTATGTCTCTTCCAGAAGCAGAAAGATCCTTTTGGGCCGCCATGTGCTGCGAAATCTGGGCTTACGGATGGCGGAATTCTCCGAGGGTTCTCCTGAACCTGACACCGATCTGCTGCGTATTCTGCGAGTTCTTCAGGGGTCCCAGCTCCCATCTTCGGAAGCAACTGAACTGTTCTCTGCTCCGTATACGCCCAATGATAGGCCAGAGGAAATTTCCCTAACAAAACGGAAGTCCCATACAGTGGCTTCGGTTCGCTTCTTTGGAGGCGGATCGTCACTTCACTTCCCGCAATCTGAAGGGCATCATAGCACGTTTACCAACGAGACGTCAGAATTGTTGCATTTGGCTGACCGAATTTTTTCTAGAGAAGTCAGAGACACTACCAAATCTACCAATTTGAGCACCAAGCGCATCGTTGATGAGCGGAGCGCTTCTCTGGCTTGGTAGGTGGTGGTGCAGTTGCGGCAGGGGTCAATTTTGGCCCCAAGTTGCTTGAACTCGTAAAAATTGGCCTGCGCCTGCTCGGTGTTCTCTGAACAGGCCCCCGCCCAGTCCCAAGGTCAAACCGCGCCTGCCCTCCCCACACCGCCAAAACGCCGCAAATTCGTCTGGCCTCCTGCGGGCGGGTCGAAAATACGCTATACTGTGGCCATTCCGCGAGACGCGCGCCCCCGCTGCGGGGGATCCCACTGCTCAGGAGGACACCGAAATGGATGCCATCAGAACTGCCGAATATGCCCGAGCGCTCTATTCAGCGCATGGGGACAAGGCCGAGGCCGAAGTGGCGCAGAAAATGCGGCGTTGTCAGGAGGCTGGCAAAACCGCCGAGGCCGAGGACTGGAAGTCGGTCCGCCAGATGATCCTGTCCCTGCGCGGGCCAAATCAGTCCTGACCTGCGCCCGCTGGCCGCTCGGTCGAACAGCTGCCCGAACGGGGGGGCCGGACTATCGGACCGGGCCGCATCGCCATAGCAGATCACCAGAGGGGCCGGCGACCGATGGGCGCGGCGGCGGCTGGGCTGTGCCCGGGCCGCGGCGGAGGCCCTCTTGCCCGTTGGCGGGTTTCCGCCGAGGGCTAACCAGCTGTTTACCTAGATTGAAAGCCTCCGCCGCTTGCGTCATAGTCCCGGCACACGCGGGCATCAGACCCGTTCAGATCAGAGCACTTGCAGATTTCTAGGGACAATGAAGATGAAGCTACTGCTGACTGCCACGCTATGCGCTGTGATGATCACCGGTGCGATGCCTGCCCCCGTCGACGCCGGCGCCATCGAGAAGGCCTGCCGCCAGTCCAACCGCGCCGCAGCCTCGCCGTCACTCTGCCGCTGCATTCAGTCGGTGGCCAATGCCAGCCTCAACCGCAGCGAACGCAAGACCGTGTCGAAATGGTTCAGCGATCCGCATCAGGCCCAGGTCGTGCGCCAGTCGAGCCGCAGCTCGGACGAGCGGCTGTGGAAACGGTACAAATCCTTCGGTGAAAACGCAGCCCGGGTCTGTAGCTGATCCGCTGCGGCGGGGTGAGTTCATCACGTCCAACCCGGCGCCCGGATGACACCGGGTGACATCGGATAAGACGCCCCGCAGGCAGAGGCTATCACGGACCGCAGCTGAGCAGACGATGCGCATCGCCCCTCCCCTTTCCCATCGACGGGACGCAGAACGGCGCCCGCACCATCAGGCAGGACCGCAGATATGTTGATGAAAGGGGTGACGCTGCGCGGGCTTGAGGTGTTCGAAGCGCTGGCCAAGACCGGGTCGGTGGCACAGACGGCCGCGCTCACCGGGCTGAGCCAGCCTGCGGTCAGCCAGCAGCTGCGCAATCTGGAAAGCGCGCTGGGGGCGGAGCTGGTCAACCACGGCCGCCGTCCGATGGTGCTGACCCCGGCGGGGCGCAATTTCCTGGCGCGGACGGAGGCGGTGCTGACCGAGCTGCGTCTGGCGCAGAGCGAATTGAGCGTGGTTGACCTCAACCACCTGTCGACGCTGTCCATCGGTCTGATTGATGATTTCGACAATGATCTGACCCCGCGTCTGGCCACCACGCTGGCCGAGAGCCTGGTCAACTGCCGTTTCAAGATGATCACCGCAGGCAGCCACGACATTCTGGACGCACTGGACGCGCGCGAGCTGCATATTGCCGTGGCGGCCACCTCCGGTGCGCTGCGCGAGGGGATCACCGAATACCCGCTGGTGCGCGATCCCTTCATGCTGGTGGCGCCGCGCGGGATGCTGCGCAAACCGGAGGCGGAGATGGATATCCTCAGCGCCCTGCCGTTTCTGCGCTATGAGAGCAGCCAGCTGATTTCGCAGCAGATCGAGGCCCATCTGGCGCGCCAGAAGCTGCTGTTTGAGGAACGGTTCGAAATCGGCTCGCATCTGTCGCTGATGGCGCTGGTGGCGCGGCGGATCGGCTGGGCGATCACCACGCCGCTGGGCTATATGCGGGCTGGCCGGTTCCATGATGAGATCGAGGCCTTTCCGCTGCCCTTTGGGGCGTTTTCGCGGCGAATTTCGCTGTTTTCCAGTGCCGATTGGGCCGACCGGGTGCCGCGCGACGTGGCGCAGACGATGCGGCGGCTGGTGCAGGGCCATATGATTGACCCGGCGGTGCACCGCCTGCCCTGGCTGGCCGGTGAGCTGAAGGTGCTGGAGGACTGAACCCGCCTTAGCGCAATGTTCTGGCCAGCCCGGCTGCGGCGGCTTCGATCAGATCGAGGCATCCGTCAAAGTCGCGGGTGTAATAGGGATCCGGCACGTGATCGGCGCCATGATCCGGGGCGTAATCGGTGAACAGCCTGACCGGCGTCGTGGCTCCCTCGGGGCGCAGCGCTTCGATATCGGCGAGATTGTCGCCATCCATTGCGATGATCAGATCAAAGCGGGCGAAATCCTGTGGTGTGAACTGACGCGCGCGCAGATCCGACAGATCAATCCCCCGCGCCCCGGCTGCGGCCTGCATGGCGCCATAGGGCGGCGCGCCCACATGGTAGCCTGCGGTGCCGGCGCTGTCGGTCCCGACCTGCGGGCAGAGCAGTCGAAACACGCCTTCGGCGGCGGGGGAGCGGCAGATATTGCCAAGACAGACAAAGAGAATGTTCTGCGTCACGGATGCGGCCTTTGCTGGATGCGCCGCGATTTGGCGCGAGGGGAGAGGCCCATGGTAACGCGCCCGCAGAAAAAGAAAATGGCCAGCCCAAGCGGCGGTCTGCGCGGGCTGGCCAAAAAAGGGCTGTGGTTTCAGATCAGACGGGCGATCAATGCGAGTGTTTCATCGCACCGTGATCTGCCTTGCGCTCCAGATCGACGGGCACGGTCACGGTGACCTCACCGGCCTTTTCGAACACGAGGGTAAGATCGACCGTATCGCCATGCTCCAGCGGTCTGGTCAGCCCCATCAGCATCACATGATCGCCGCCACGTTGCAGCATATGGGTGGCACCGGCAGCAACGGCAAAGCCCTCCTCGACGTGCAGCATCTGCATGACGCCGTTTTCGCCTTCCTTATGGGTGTGCAGCTGCACCAGCTTTGCGGCGTCGCTGCTGGCTGCGATCAGGCGGTCGTCGCTGTCGGAGGCGTTTTCGATCATCATGAAGGCAGCGCCGCTCTTGGCGGCTTTGGAGGAGACGCGGGCGTAGCTGTCTGTCACGGTGATGTCGGCGGCAAAGGCGGCACCGGCAAAACAGATGGCAGCGACGCTGGCGGCAAAAGTGGTCTTGAAGGTCATTGGTCGTGATCCTTGATACGTAGGCTTCGGAATTCAGGTCTGGTGGAGCGCGCTCAGACCGCGCGCAGAGGCACCAGTTCCGGTGGACCACGGGCCCAGGCCGCCAGCCGCACCATGGGCAGGATCGCGGCGGATTCGCCCAGATCGCGCGTCAGCTGTCGCGGCAGGGTACTCTGCGCCGGAAGCGGCAGCGACAGCGCAAGATCGGCGGTGAAGGTCAGGCATTCGGGGCAGTCCATCGGCGGCGAGACCGGCTGGCCGTCGCTGTCGATATAGACCATCACCGGCCCGGTGCCGGTACAGATCACCATCTGCCCCGTAGCATCGCGCATACCCGCCTGCGCGCTGACGCCGGTGACGGCCATCAAAGCGATCAGGGCCAGAGCCAGATATGAACGCAGCAAGGTCATTGTGCCGCGAGATATGCGCCCGCGACCGCGCCGCTGCAAGGCGAAAAAGGGACGCAGGCAAAGCAGGCGCGACCGGCGAGACAGGCACACCAGTGACACATATGAAAACGCCGCGCATGAGGGTCATGCACGGCGTTTCGAAATCTTGTCCCTGCCCGCTGCGGGCCGGGTCTGGCGATCAGGCCTCGGCGGCTTGTGCCTTGGCGATCTCTTTCTTGACCTTCAGCGCTGCGGTGGACAGCTCTTCGTCCTTGGCTTTGGCCAGGAATGCGTCCAGACCACCACGGTGATCAACGGTGCGCAGAGCAGCCGCGGAGATGCGCAGCTTGATACCACGACCCAGAGTCTCGGACTGGAGGGTCACGTCGTTCAGGTTCGGCAGAAAGCGACGTTTGGTTTTGTTGTTGGCGTGGCTGACATTGTTGCCAGTCATCGGGCCTTTTCCGGTCAGTTCGCAACGGCGCGACATAGGTTCATCCTTCGTATCTGGGGCGCCCGTGGATCATTGTTCGAATCGAGCACCAAATTACAAGGGGCGCGGCCATTGGCTGCGCCCGAAAACTGGTTGGATGCGTTTAGGAGGAATCGCGTGCAGGGTCAAGCCATATGAAACGGATTTATGGGACAACCCGTGCACAACCTCCCAGCGGGCTGTTTCAGCACCCAAGGTCTGCGCCCTCATAGCCTGTCTGAGGCGCGGACTCCAGCGTTTATCACAGCATCTGCGCCTGCCGCAGTATCCACTCCCGGCAGCCGGTGCGGACCTCAACCGACGCCCAGCCCGGCCAGCAGATCCCGGGCCGCCGCCGCCGGCGTGATCTGCCCTGCCGCCACATCTTCGGAGAGTTCGGCCATGCGGCTCCGCGCCCAGGGGGTTTCCAGCCGTGCCAGCAGCGCCTGACGCACATCCTCGCCAAACCAGTAGCGGGCCTGTTCGGCGCGGCGGCGCTGCCAGTGGCCATTGGCGCGACGCCAGTCGGCCAGCGCCTGCATGTCGTCCCATGCGGTCTCCAGCCCGTCCTTTGTCGCGGCAGAGACCATCAGCGCCTTGGGGAAGCCATCGGGATCCTGCGGACGTTTGCGCAGCAGGCGCAGCGCCCCGGCATAATCGGCGCAGGTGCGGGTGGCGGCCGGTTTCAGATCGCCGTCGGCCTTGTTCACCAGAATGATGTCGGCCATTTCCATGATGCCGCGTTTGACGCCCTGCAATTCGTCGCCCCCCGCCGGCGCCAGCAGCAAGAGAAACAGATCGGACATTTCCGAAACCACGGTTTCTGACTGCCCGACCCCGACGGTTTCGATCAGCACCACGTCAAAGCCCGCCGCCTCGCACAGCGCCACCGCTTCGCGCGAGCGGCGACCAACGCCGCCCAGATGGGTCTGGCTTGGCGAGGGGCGGATAAAGGCGTTTTTTTCGCGGCTGAGATGTTCCATCCGGGTCTTGTCGCCCAGAATCGATCCGCCCGAACGGGTCGAGCTGGGATCAACCGCCAGCACCGCGACCCGCAGGCCTGCCGCGATCAGCATCATGCCGAAGCTTTCGATGAAGGTGGATTTCCCCACCCCCGGCGTGCCGGACAGGCCGATGCGCAGAGCCTGACGGTTTTCGCGGGCCAGACTGTCCAGCAGGCGGGTGGTGGCCTCGCGGTGGTCGGCGCGCCCGCTTTCCACCAGCGTGATCGCTCGGGCCAGGGCGCGGCGTTCGCCATTCAGGATCCGCGCGGCCAGATCGTCGATATCCAGCGGACCCCTGCGGTCTGCCGTTGTGCCGCCTGTTCCACCGGAATTGCCTGCTGCTGCCATGGTGGCCCTCTCCCCGCTCCTAGGTTTGGGCATTGATGGCGCAGCCGGGCGGCGCTTGTCCAGTGAACATCCGTCGCAGGAGGACAAAGCCGGTGCGCTCGGCGCTGGACCACGCCCGCGCCATTGGCGATAAGGCGGCATGACCAGATTGCCCATTGATGACGCCCTGCCCGAGTTGATCGCTGCCCTGCGCCGCCAGTCGCGTGCCGTGTTGCAGGCGCCACCGGGCGCCGGCAAGACCACGCGGGTGCCGCTGGCGATGCTGGAAGAGCAGCTCTGCGAGGGGCGGATCATCATGCTGGAGCCGCGCAGGCTGGCAGCGCGGGCCGCGGCGGAACGTATGGCCGACACGCTGGGCCAGCCGGTCGGCGCAACCGTCGGCTACCGGATCAGGGGTGAGGCGAAGGTGAGCGCCGAGACCCGGATCGAAGTGGTGACCGAGGGGATCCTGACCCGGATGCTGCAATCGGACCCTGATCTGCCCGGTATCGGCGCGGTGATCTTTGACGAATTCCACGAACGGTCGCTCAATGCCGATTTTGGTCTGGCGCTCTGTCTGGAGGTGGCCGGAGCGCTGCGCGACGATCTGATCCTGCTGGCGATGTCTGCCACATTGGATGCCGCACCCGTCGCGGAACTGATGGCGGCGCCGCTGATCACCTCCGAGGGGCGCAGCTATCCGGTTGAAACCCGCTGGCTGGACACCCCCCTGCCCGCCGACAGCCGCAGCGGACGCGGTCCGAGGCGGCTGGATGCGCTGGTGGATCTGGTGCTGCGCGCCGAGGCGGAGACACGCCCGCCCGGATCCGGCGGCAAAGGCGGGTCCGAGGCCAAGGGTGGCGGCATTCTGGTGTTCCTCCCCGGCGAGGGCGAGATCCGCAAGGCCGCTGCCGCGCTGGCGACCCGGCTGCCGGGAGATTGCGTGGTGCGTCCGCTATATGGCGCGCTCCCCTTTGCCGAGCAGCGCGCCGCGATCCAGCCGGATCCTGTGGCGCGCAAAATCGTGCTCGCGACCTCGATCGCGGAAACCTCGCTCACCATTCAGGACATTCGCGTGGTGGTGGACATGGGGCTGGCGCGGCGCAGCCGGTTCGACCCCGGTTCCGGCATGTCGAGGCTGGTGACCGAACGGGTGACCCGTGCCGAAGCCACCCAGCGGCAGGGCCGTGCGGGCCGTGTTGCAGCTGGTGTTGGGTATCGGTTGTGGACCAAGGGCGAGGATGGCGCGCTGGCCGCGTTTCCGCCGCCGGAGATTCAGGCCGCCGACCTTACCGCGCTGGCGCTGGAACTAGCGCTCTGGGGGGCGGACCCTGGCGATCTCCCGTTTCTGACGCCACCGCCAGATGGCGCCCTGCAGGAGGCGCGCGCCTTGTTGCGGATGCTCGGGGCGCTGGACGACGAGGGGCGGATCACCCCCCATGGCAAGGCGCTGGCCCGGCTGCCGCTGCACCCGCGCCTGGGGCATATGCTGGCGCGCTTTGGCGCTGATGCGGCACCGCTGGCGGCGCTGCTGGCGGAACGCGACCCGTTGCGCGGCGCGCCGGTGGATCTGGCGCTGCGGCTGGAGGCCCTGAGGGATGCCAAGGGGTTTCAGCGTCGCCGGAGCTATCAGCTGAACCTCCCGACGCTGGAACGCATCAAGGGCGAGACCAAGCGGCTGGCCCGGCAGGCGCGCGGTGGGGCGTCCTCTGCGTCGGCAAGCGCTGCGGTGATGGCCGCCACCGCCTACCCCGACCGGATCGGCCAGCGCCGCAAGGGCGATGCGCCGCGCTATGTGTTGTCCGGTGGCAAGGGCGCGGTGCTGCCACCCGAGGACAGTCTGGCGGCGACGCCGTTTCTGGTGGGGCTCGACAGCGATGGCAACCCGCGTGAGGCGCGGCTGCGGCTGGCCGCACCGATCGCCCTGTCGGAGCTGCGCGCCGAATTTGCCGATCAGATCAAACCGCAGCTGACCTGCGCCTGGTCCAAACGCGACCGCCGGGTGGTGGCGCGTCGTCAGCAGTGTCTGGGCGCCATCGTGCTGGAGGATCACATCTGGAAGGATGTTCCGGCGGAGGCTGTGGCGACGGCGATGCTGGACGGCGTGCGCGAACTGGGCCTGCGGCTCAGCGGTGCGGCGGCGCGGTTTGTGGCGCGGGTGCGATTGTTGCAGGCCGATGGCGAGGATCTGCCGGATTTCAGCGAAGAGGCTTTGCTGGCGACGCTGGAGGATTGGCTGCTGCCGATGATGGACGGGGTGCGCAGCGCCGAGGACTGGAAACGCTTTGACCTGCTGCCTGCGCTGCGCGCGGCGCTCAGCTGGGAGCAGACGCAGAGGCTGGACCAGCTGGCGCCGCCGCATTTCACCACGCCGCTGGGGCGTCGGGTGCCGATTGATTATGCCGAGGAGATCCCGGAAATCTCCGTGCGCCTGCAAGAGATGTTCGGCGTCACCCGCCACCCTACCGTGGGTGGCGTGGCGCTGAAGGTCTCGCTGCTGTCACCGGCGCAGCGGCCGATCCAGATCACCCGCGATCTGCCCGGTTTCTGGTCCGGCTCTTATGCCGATGTGCGCAAGGATATGCGCGCCCAATACCCCAAACACCCCTGGCCCGAGGACCCCACGCAGGCGGATCCGACCCTGCGCGCGAAACCCCGGAAATAGCCAAAACTGATGCCGGAACGCGTGATTTCCCCGCGAATTCACGGAACTTTGCGCCTCTTTGGCGCAAAAACCCGCCGTTTCGCAATCTCGGCCTCTTGAATTCCGGCCCCATCATGCCAAGATTGTTCCAAAGCAAAAATGTGCCGGGCATCCAAGCGCCGGCAGCAGAAAGCTGAGCAGCAATGAAGCATATGATGTCCAGTGCCTGGGAGGAGTACCTCCGGCCAATGTTTTTCCGCCCCAAACGGCTGCAAGTCGCCGCCATGTGCTATCGCGATGGTGCCGAGGGCCGAGAAGTGCTGATGATCACTAGCCGGGGCACCGGTCGCTGGATTGTCCCCAAAGGTTGGCCGATCAAGGGCAAGAACGGCCCGCAATCCGCGCTGCAGGAGGCCTGGGAAGAGGCCGGTGTGCGTGAGGCCCGGATCGAGGGTGAGCCGGTCGGCACCTACGAATATGTGAAATTGCAGGACAATGGCACGAAGGAAACCGTGCACACGCTGGTCTATGCGGCAGAGGTCATTGAGCTGGCCAAGGATTACCCCGAACAATCCGAGCGGACCCGCAAATGGATGTCGCCGGCCGCCGCTGCGGATCTGGTGGCCGAGCCTGAATTGAGCGAATTACTGCGTCAATTGTAACAGTTCCGTGATGGAAATATGACAAACCCCTTGCATGACTGCAGAGGGGACGCTAGGCGCGTGCGCAACTTTTGAATCGGGATCGATACAATGAGCGACGCACCGCAGCGACCGCAGTGGAAGACACTGGACCGGGATCTTAACCGGATTTCTCAACTTGAACTGGCGACATCCTATGTGTCGCGCCCGCTGGTGGCCCCCGGCATCGCGCTGGTCTTTATCGCGCTGGCCGGCGTTGGCGCGGCGGTGTTCCTCGGCTCGGCGCCCTCCAGCTTTGTGGTGATCGCCGCGGCGGCCTTCGGGGCCTATATGGCGCTGAACATCGGCGCCAATGATGTGGCCAACAACATGGGCCCGGCGGTGGGCGCCAACGCGCTGACCATGGGCGGCGCCATCGTGATTGCCGCCCTCGCCGAAAGCGCCGGTGCGCTGTTGGCAGGCGGCGATGTGGTCTCCACCATCTCCAAGGGCATCATTGATCCGGCAAGTGTTGCCAGCGCCGATGTGTTCATCTGGGCCATGATGGCGGCGCTGATTTCCTCGGCGCTCTGGGTGAACCTTGCGACATGGATTGGCGCGCCTGTCTCGACCACACATTCGGTTGTGGGCGGCGTCATGGGCGCTGGTATCGCAGCAGCCGGGTTCGGCGCCGTGAACTGGCCTACGATGAGCAAAATCGCTGCCAGCTGGGTGATCTCACCGGTGCTGGGCGGGCTGATTGCGGCCGGGTTCCTCGCCTTTATCAAGGCCAAGATCATCTATCAGGACGACAAGATCGCCGCTGCACGGCGCTGGGTTCCGGTACTGGTGGGCATCATGGCGGGGGCCTTTGCCTCTTATCTGGCGCTGAAGGGGCTGAAAAAGATCATCAAGATCGACCTGGAGATTGCGCTGCTGATCGGGGCCGCTGTCGGCGCGATGAGCTATGTGATCACCGCACCGCTGATCAAGCGCCAGTCGGAGGGGATGGAGAACCGCAACAAATCGCTGAAGGTGCTGTTTTCGATCCCGCTGGTGATCTCGGCTGCACTTCTGTCGTTTGCTCATGGCGCCAATGATGTGGCCAATGCGGTGGGTCCGCTGGCGGCGATCGTGCACACAACGGAATTTGGCGATATCGCCTCCAAAGTGGCGATTCCGACCTGGGTCATGGTGATCGGGGCCTTTGGCATCTCCTTTGGCCTGTTCCTCTTTGGTCCCAAGCTGATCCGCATGGTCGGCAGCCAGATCACCAAGCTCAATCCGATGCGCGCCTATTGCGTATCGCTGTCGGCCGCGATCACCGTGATCGTGGCCAGCTGGCTGGGCCTGCCGGTCTCCTCCACCCATATTGCGGTGGGGGCTGTGTTTGGCGTCGGTTTCTTCCGGGAATGGCATATGGAGCGCCGCCTGCGCAACAGCTCCGCCACCCAACCCGAAACCAAGCGGATTGCACCGGAAGAGCGCCGTCGCCGCAAACTGGTGCGCCGCAGCCATTTCATGACCATTGCTGCCGCATGGGTGATCACCGTGCCCGCCGCGGCACTGCTGTCGGGCTGCGTGTTCCTGGCGCTGACCGCGATCACAATGTGATCCCAGCCCTGGGCTATAGTCCCGGCCCGAAGCCCCAGCCTGAAATGGAAAAACCGCCGCATCCTGGCCGGATGCGGCGGTTTTTTGTTGGCCTATTCGCGGGATGAGGCGAGTGGTTCAGGCCCCGAGGCAATAGCGCATGATCGCCTTTTGTGCGTGCAGGCGGTTTTCAGCCTCGTCAAAGATCACCGATTGCGGGCCATCCATCACGGCGGAGGTGACCTCCTCTTCGCGGTGGGCCGGCAGGCAGTGCATGAACAGCGCATCGGGTTTGGCATGGGCCATCAGCGCATCGTTCACCTGATAGCTGCGCAGCATATTGTGGCGGCGCTCCTTGGACGACTGACTGTCGTGCATCGAGACCCAGGTGTCGGCCACCACCAGATCGGCGCCCTCGACCGCTTTCTGGGCGTCGCGCTCGATGATGACCTGCGAGCCTGCGTTGCGGGCGAGGCCGATGAACTCAGGCTCCGGGTCGAGCTGGGCCGGACCGGTGAAAGTGAAATCAAAGCCGAATTGTGCGGCCGCATGCAGGTAGGAGGCGCAAACATTGTTGCCGTCGCCGCACCAGACGACTTTCTTGCCCTTGATGGGGCCGCGATGCTCCTCATAGGTCAGCACATCGGCCATGATCTGGCAGGGGTGGGTGCGGTCGGTCAGCCCGTTGATCACCGGCACCGAGGCATATTCGGCCATTTCGGTCAGCACGGTTTCATCAAAGGTGCGGATCATGATCATATCGACATAGCGGCTGAGCACGCGGGCGGTGTCGGCGATGGTTTCGCCGTGGCCGAGCTGCATGTCGCTGCCCGACAGCACCATGGTCTGCCCGCCCATCTGCCGCACGCCCACATCAAAGGAGACGCGGGTCCGGGTCGAGGGTTTTTCGAAGATCAGCGCAACCATCCGGTCCTTCAGCGGCAGTTCATCGTCAAGGGCGGCCTTCGGGCGGCCCTGGCGGGCATCCTTGGTGATCCGGGCCTGGTCGATGATCCCGCGCAGATCGGCGGCATCGGTTTTGTGAATGTCGAGAAAGTGGTTCATGTCGGATATCGCTTTCGGTTGTCTTTGGAGGCGGCGGCACCGCATCCCTGGGCCGGTCAAGGCGGGGGCCAGCCCCCGCACCCCCGGAGTATTTCGGGAAAGATGACGGCTAGGCCTCGGCGCTGGCGGTCAGCGCGGTGGCGGCCTGATCGAGACGGGCGAAGGCCTCTCCAATGTCCTCATCGGTGAGGGTCAGCGGCGGCAGCAGGCGGATCACATTGTCGGCGGCCGGAACCGTGACCACCTCGGCCGCATAGCCGGCATTGACCACGTCGATATTGGCCGCCACGCATTTCAGCCCCAGCATCAGGCCGGTGCCGCGCACCTCCTCGAAGACCTCGGGATGGGCGGCCACCAGCCCTTCGAGTTTCTGACGCAGGAGACCTGCCTTGCGGTTGACCTCGGCCAGAAAGGCAGGGTCGGAGACGTGATCCATCACCGCGCAGCCCACCGCACAGCCCAGCGGGTTGCCGCCATAGGTGGAGCCATGGGTGCCTGCGGTCATGCCGCTCGCAGCCTCCTCCGTGGCAAGCACTGCGCCCAGCGGGAAACCGCCGCCGATGCCCTTGGCCACCATCATGATGTCGGGGGTGATGCCTGCCCATTCATGGGCAAACAGCTTGCCGGTACGACCCACACCGCATTGCACCTCGTCGAGGATCAGCAGCAGGCCGTGATCGTCACAGATCTGACGCAGCGCCTTCAGCTCTGCATCCGGCACCGGGCGGATGCCGCCCTCGCCCTGCACCGGTTCGATCAGGATCGCGGCGGTCTTGTCGCTGATGGCATCGGTGACCGCATCGAGATCGCCGAAGGTAAGATGGACAAAGCCGGGCAGCATCGGGCCGAAGCCCTTGGTCATTTTTTCAGAGCCCGCGGCTGAGATGCCTGCGGCGGAGCGGCCATGGAAGGCACCGGAGAAGGTGATGATCTCCACCCGCTCGGGCTGATCGTTTTCATAGAAATACTTGCGCGCCATTTTCACGGCGAGTTCGCAGGCCTCGGTGCCGGAGTTGGTGAAGAACACGGTGTCGGCAAAGCTGTGTTCCACCAGCCGGTCGGCTAGCGCCTGCTGCTGCGGGATGTGGTAGAGGTTGGAGACATGCCAGAGGTTTTCGGCCTGTTCCGTCAGCGCCTTGACCAGAGCCGGATGGGCGTGGCCCAGCGCATTGACCGCAATGCCGGCGGCGAGGTCCAGAAAACGTCGCCCGTCAGCCTCGATCAGCCAGGCGCCCTCGCCCTTCACAAAGCTGAGCGGCGCGCGATTATAGGTTGGCAGAACGGAGGGGATCATCTGGATCTTCCTTTTGGGCATGATGGGCCAAGCAGTGACGCAGCCGGGCCGCGGGGTCAACGATTTTGGGCGTGATTCTTGAGGTCTTGGGGCATGCCGATGAGCTTTGATCAGGCACGCGGGATCGGGGCCGGTTACGCGCTTTGGCGTCGGCGTCGCAGCAGGGAGATATGTGCAGCGGTGATCATGACCGCGTCCATAACGGAGGTTTTGACAAAAGAAAAGACCATTTGTGAAGCCATATGCGACAAAGCGGCACCCCGGGGTGCCACAGTCGGCGCTCTTGCTCGGGGCCGGCCGCTTTGCCGGTGTTATGCGCGCCGCCAGCGGTCCAGCCGACCCATGCCGCGGGTGAAGGCCCAGGCCAGAATGCGCGGCATCCCCTTGGCTTCAAGCGCATCGACGCAGTGGGCCTGAAACTCGGCAAGGCTGGCACCGGGGTGCCGGAAGCTGCCGTTTTCATAACAGAGTGAACAATATGTCCCGCTGCGGCTGCCGTCCGCCTCGCTGCCGCCGCCCTCGGGATCCTTGCTGAGCGGCATTCCGCAGCTTTGACACTTGGGACCCATGTCACACCTCTTGATCCGGTTTCACTTCCGGATTATGCTCAAAACCATGGAGTTGAGTCAATTGTTTTCAGGGAGGCCACAGGGTGCGGATCGGTGAACTGGCGCGGCTGAGCGGTGTCAGCCGTGACACGCTGCGATTTTACGAGCGTCAGGGGCTGATCCATTCGGCGCCGGGAGCGGAACCGACCAACAGCTACCGGGATTATCCTGAGGAGGCGCTGATCACGCTGGAACAGATCGCCGATGCGCAGGCCGCGGGCATCAGCATTGCGGATCTTGCCATCCTGCTGAGCCAGCTGGAAGCGGCGGAGCCGGAGAGTTTCGATGGGGTTGCCTTTCTTGACAGCCGGATTGCCGAGGTCGAGGCCCGTATCCAGCGGGCGGAGCGGTTCCTGACCAGCCTGCGCCAGGCCCGCGATGCGCTAGAGGCGGCACCGTTTCGACGCTGAGCAACCCGTTTTGGCTTGCCAAGGCGGCACCGCTGGCGCATCGCTGGCCCATGCACCGGACCATATCGCCCAATCCCGCTCTTGCCGCCGTCTTCATCCTGGTGGCCACAGTTTTCATCGCAGGCACCACCCTGATCGCAAAGGCTTTGGGGACCGAGGCATCGGGTGTGCCGCTGCATCCGCTTCAGATCAGTTTCGGGCGCTTTGCCTTTGCGTTTCTGGCGATCACGACCGTGGTCGCGCTGCGGCGACCCCGGTTCACCCGCCCGCATTGGGGGCTGCATCTCGGGCGCACCAGCTTTGGCTGGATGGGGGTGACGCTGATGTTTGCCTCGGTGGCCTATATCCCGCTGGCGGATGCCACCGCGATCACCTTTTTGAACCCGGTCTTTGCGATGCTGCTGGCGATTCCGCTGCTGGGAGAGCGGGTTGGTCCCTGGCGATGGGCGGCGGCGGCGATTGCGCTGCTGGGCGCGATGATCCTGCTGCGCCCGACCCCGGCGAGTTTTCAGCCCGCCAGCCTGCTGGCGCTGGCGGCGGCTGCGGTGATGGGGCTGGAGCTGATCTTTATCAAGCGGCTGGCCGGGCGCGAGCGGCCGTTGCAGATCCTGTGGGTCAACAATCTTCTGGGCACGGTGATTGCCTGTAGCGCGGTGGTCGCGGTCTGGCAGCCTCCCTCGGCAGAGCAATGGGCGCTGATGGCGGCGCTCGGCTGTATGATGGCCTGCGCTCAGGGCTGTTTCATCAACGGGATCGCGCGGGCGGATGCGTCATTTGTGGCGCCTTTCAGCTATGCGACGCTGATCTTTGCCACGCTCTATGATCTTGCGGTGTTTGCGGTGGTCCCGGATGCGGTCACCGTGCTGGGGGCGGTCATCATTCTGGCGGGCGCGGCGCTACTGGCCTGGCGCGAGGGACGACAGCGCCCCCCGACCCTGCACGTGGATCCGGGCGCGCAGGCGGATCAGGATTTCAGCCGGTAACCGCTGCGCAGCATCAGCCAGGCCAATGTGCCGATGGCGAGGCTTGCGAGGCTGCAGACCACAAGCCCGAGCACCGGCGAACTGTCGGAGGTGCCGATCACGCCGAATCGCACGCCGTCGATCAGGTAGAACACCGGATTGAGATGCGACAGCAGCCGCAGCACTGGTGGCAGCGACTGCACCGAGTAGAACGTGCCGGAGAGAAAGGCGAGCGGCGTCACGATGAAATTGGTGATCGCTGCCATCTGGTCGAACTTCTCGGCGAAGACCCCGGCAACAATGCCAAGCCCACCGAGGAATACCGCGCCCAGCACCACAAAGAGCAGCGCTATCAAAGGGTGTTCCGGCACCACGCCAAGCACCAGCATGAGGCCAGTGCCGATGCCGAGGGCCACCAGAACGCCTCGCGCGACCGCGCCGGCCAGATAGCCCAGCAGGATTTCAACCCCGGACAGCGGCGGCATCAGCGTGTCGACGATATTGCCCTGCACCTTGGTGATCACGATGGAGGAGGAGGTATTGGCAAAGGCATTTTGGATCACCGTCATCATCATGATGCCGGGCGCCAGAAATACGATGAAGGGCACGCCCATCACATCGCCCCGCCCCGGCCCGATGGCAATGTTGAAGATCATCAGGAACAGCGCGGCAGTGACCATTGGCGCCAGCAGGGTCTGGGTCCAGACCACCAGAAACCGGGTAACCTCGCGCCGTGCCAGGGTGCGCAGGCCAAGCCAGTTCACCCGCCCGAACCGGCGTTCTCCGAGGGCGATACCTGGTGAGACAGGTGACTCTGCCTGTGCTGCGGCCCCTGCCGGGGTCTGCGGTGTATCCTGTGCCATGTCCGACCTCTTTCACTCTGTGCGGGCCAATCCCCCACCGGTCCGGCGACCTCGGGGGTGGTCACGGCCTTCGTAACCGGTCGCAGGCGCGCGTCAACCCGTGCTGCGCCCTTTGCCGGGGCTGATCGTCGAGCCTGATGGATAGGCTTGTCGCCGCAGATGGCCCGGCAGACCCCTGACAAGCGCAAGACGCTCTTGTAACTCGGGGCGCAGTGATTAGAATAGGGGCTTGTTACGGAATTCGATGGCGGCCGCAGGTTCCTGGGGCCGCTTTTAGCTTGGAAAGGCAACAGATGTCCTGGACAGACGAGCGCGTCGAACTGCTCAAGAAAATGTGGGGCGAAGGGCAATCTGCAAGCCAGATCGCCAAGGAACTCGGCGGCGTGACACGCAACGCCGTGATTGGCAAGGTGCATCGCCTGGGACTGTCCAACCGCAACAGCGGTACGGCCAAACCGGCAGCCGAGCCCAAGGAAAAGCCCGCCGCCGCGCCAAAGCCAGCGCCAGCCGCCGCCGCTGCGGCTCCGGCCAAGCCCAAGCCGCAGCCCAAGACCGAACCGGCCCGCCCGGTAACGCCCGAGCCTGCGGCCACCGGCGACGCCCGGAGCGCAACGCCTGCGCGCCGTCAGATCATCCCGGCCGGACAGCCGCTGCCGCCGCAGCCCTCGGCCAATGAGATCAGCCCAGAAGCGCTGGCCAAGGTCAATGAGATCGAGAAGAAGGCCAAGAAGCTGTCGCTGATGGAGCTGACCGAGCGGACCTGCAAATGGCCCGTAGGTGACCCCGCGACCGAAGATTTCTGGTTCTGTGGCCTGCCGGTCCAGCAGGGCAAACCCTATTGCGAAGCGCATGTTGGCGTGGCCTTCCAGCCGATGAGCGCGCGCCGCGACCGCAAACGCTGAACCGCCTGAAACCACCTGCCAGCTGGCCTTGGGTCTGAGCGGCAGGTCGTGTGATGTGAAACAGCGCCCCGGATGTCTCCGGGGCGCTGTTTTCATGCTGGGGGGAAGCGGTTCGAGGCCCCTCCCCCCGCGCCCGCAGGCGGGCGATCAGATCGGATCAGCCTTTCTCCGGCGCCGAGGATGTGAAGTTGGGGATCACGCTCTTGGAGGCATCGGCGGGTTCGATTTCGGGCCAGTTGCCCTCGGCGAGGTTGATGTTGCCGGGAATATCCGCTTCCCAGAAGCCGACGACGTTCTTGGTGATGTTGAGATAGAGTTTGTCATCCACGATGCGCCAGAGGTTCGGGTTGCCCGGAACCTTGCCGCCCTTGGAAACGCCATAGGCACAGTGGCCATCATATTGCGGCGCGTAATACTCGGGGTTGGCAGCAAATTTATCGCGGTTCTCGGCGCTGGAGAAGGCGAAAGTGGCGCCGTTATGCTCAACTGTGAAGGCGGCATTGCCGGGCACCGCTGCGGGCTGGGCGTTGCCGACAGGGTTCTGCGCCAGATCACGATAGGCCACCACATCGTAGCCCGAAACGGCAAAGCCGGTGTTGTCGACATATTGATCCCCGGCAAAGGCAGGCAGACCAAAGGAGGCAGCGGCCAGGGCGGCAAAGAGAATGCGTTTCATAGACTATCCTTTTCAAAGGCGCGGGCCATCGGACCCGACAGAAGCGGAACGCCGACCATCCGGGCCGGGCTGTTCAGACAGTAGCCAGAGATCGCAGGCGATGCGAAGGGGGGCTCACGTCCCTGTGTCCAGTGCGGAGCCGCCGTGATCTGACGCGGGGATTTGTTACAACCGGCAGGCCGCAGCCCTCCCCGGTCAAGAAAAAGTGTATGCCGCAGACCTTCCAGTCATTGGAATTTTGCGCGACCTGATTATCTGTTGCAGGATACGGCGCGGCCCCCCTGCTGGGGGACGCTGCGCCACCATCACCTGATCCATTCAAAAACCCTTTCATAACAAGGCCAACAGATGAGTGACACAACCTATACCCCACCGAAAGTCTGGACCTGGGACCAGGAGAGCGGTGGCCGCTTTGCCTCGATCAACCGCCCGATCGCCGGTGCCACCCACGACAAGGAGCTGCCGGTCGGGAAACACCCCTATCAGCTTTATTCGCTGGCCACGCCCAATGGGGTGAAGGTCACGGTGATGCTGGAGGAGCTGCTGGCTGCAGGTCACAAGGGGGCTGAATATGACGCCTGGCTGATCAATATCGGCGAAGGCGACCAGTTCGGGTCCGGCTTTGTCGAGGTGAACCCCAATTCAAAGATCCCGGCGCTGATGGATCGTAGCGGCGACACGCCGGTGCGGGTGTTTGAATCCGGCTCGATCCTGGTGCATCTGGCGGAAAAATTCGATGCCTTCCTGCCAAAGTCCGGGGCCGCGCGCGCCGAGGTGATGAACTGGCTGTTCTGGCAGATGGGCAGCGCGCCGTATCTCGGCGGCGGCTTTGGCCATTTCTACGCCTATGCACCGGAAAAATACGAATACCCGATCAATCGCTTCTCGATGGAGGCCAAGCGTCAGCTGGATGTGCTGGACCGCCAGCTGGCCGAGACCCGTTTCATCGCCGGTGAGGATTACACCATCGCCGATATGGCGATCTGGGCCTGGTATGGTCAGCTGGTGCTCGGGCGGCTTTATGAGGCAGCGGAATTCCTGGATGTGGAAAGCTATACCCATGTGCTCCGCTGGGCCAAGGAGATCGATGCGCGTCCGGCCGTGTCCCGTGGCCGCATGGTGAACCGTGCCTTTGGCGAGCTGCACACCCAGCTGCGCGAACGCCATGATGCGTCGGATTTCGACACCAAGACGCAGGACAAACTGGAACCGGCAGAAGCCGACAGCTGACCGCGGGCGGGGTCGGCCCCGCCTGCCACCACGGCTAAAGACACTGGGCATCGCGATACCTAACGGCGTCGCGATGTTTCTGTCTGAGACCTGCCGCCCTAGCTGAGCCGGGGCGGATTTTCAGGATCCCGTCCGGGGGCGGAGGGCAGTTTCGGTTCTGCCGGTTGCGGCAGATCGAACCGCAGTCCCACCTGCGCCAGCCGCGCCGCCATCGCATCGCTGCTGGCAAAGAAACCCACATCCAGCGCACCCGCCTCAACCCCGGAGAAGGTCAGCGCCTCTCCGACCGCCTTGGCCAGCGCGGGCTGCGCGGCGTCCCTGGCATCGACAAAGCCCAGCAGATGCCCCTGCCCGCCGCCGCGATAGTTCAGCCCGACCAGATAGGCGGCCTGAGCCAGCCCAACGGCGGTGGCCAGCTTGGTGTCCAGCGCGGTGACCAGCACTTCCGGCAGGCCTCCGGGGGCGGTGATCGCCTCGATTTCGGCATCAACCTCGGCAGGCATCTGGCCGAGCGTCTCATGCAGCCAGGCCACCGCCTCGGCCGGGATCAGGATTGCCGAAGGTGCCACATCCAGGTTAACGCCAAGGCCGATGTTTGCGCCTGCGCCCTGCCCTGCCAGCATCTGCACCACAACCCGCCCCGACAGCGCGGCATAGGGCACGATGCGACCGGCGAATTCCGCGAGCCGGTCCTCACGGTCAAAAACCAGCGCAAAGGTGCCCTCCTCCGTCTCGAACAGCTCGGGCGCGATACTGTCGCCCTCTGCCTCGCGGGCCAGCATCAGGAACAGCTCGCTATCAGCCAGCCGTTCGTAGAACCGCAGGCGGGCCGCGTCATCCTGCGGCGCGGCCAGCATCGCGGCATGGCTGGTGTCCAGAGGGGTGGCTTCGGTCATGTTATCAGCTCCTGAACCCGGGCGCGCAGGACCGGCAGCAGATCGGTCTCGAACCAGGGATTGCGTTTCAGCCATGCGGTATTGCGCCAGGACGGATGTGGCAAGGGGAAGTCCTGCGGCGCGTGGTCCCGCCAGCTCTCCACCCGCGCCTGAACCGGCTGTTTGCCACCCAGGTGATAGCTGTGGGCATAGGCCCCGACCAGCACACGCAGGCCGATATTGGGCAGGTTGGTGATCACCCGGTCGTGCCAGGTATTGCGACAGATGGCAGGCGGCGGCAGGTCGGCTTTCTTCGGCGAATAACCCGGAAAACAAAAGGCCATGGGCACAATGGCCACCAGCGACTGGTCGTAGAATTGCGCCTCACTCAGACCCAGCCACTCACGCAGGCGATCCCCGGAAGGATCGGTGAAGGGGCGGCCGCTGTCATGGACCCGCGCGCCGGGCGCCTGACCTGCGATCAGGATGCGGGCGGCGCTGTCGAACCAGGCGACAGGACGCGGGCTGTGTCTGGTGCTGGTGGCGGCAAAACGCGCAGCACAAAGGCGGCAGGCGCGAATCTCCTGTCGCAGCTGATCAATTGTCGTCATATCCGACCCTGCCATCCACGCCTCAGGCCCCGTTTTTCACCCCGCGTAACCGGTGCCCAGGGCCTCTGTCATCCGGCATCGACCGCCATCTTCCGATCAAAGCCCCGTCACTTGGTTAAGGGAGCGTTGCCAAAACCCGTAACAATTGGACATAATATGGTCCAAATAGCAGCCTATGTCGTTAACACAAATCTGTTAGTGCAGTCATAAGGCCGCCGGGATCCGCCTGGCGCATGATAAGGATCAGAGACCCCGAACGGGGCCGAGAGCAGCACCGGAACCCGCGATGCTTGAGTTTGAAAACGTGAGCAAGTCCTTCTGGACCGGCACCCAGCGCAAGGTGATCCTTGACCGGGTGTCCTTTCGCGTTGAACTTGGTAAATCCATGGGGGTGCTGGCGCCGAATGGCACCGGCAAGACCACATTGATCAATATGATGGCGGGGCTGGAAAAACCCGACGAGGGCGATATCCGCCGGGGCTGCCGGATTTCCTTCCCCCTCGGCTTCATGGGGGGCGTTATCAACCGCCTCTCGGCGATGGCCAATGCCCGCTATATCGCCAATCTCTATGGGCTGGATCCCGATTATGTTGAGGCCTACTGCCGCTGGCTCTGCGGTCTGGGGGAATATTTCGACCAACCGGTCGGCACCTATTCCTCCGGGATGCGGGCGCGGTTCAGTTTTGCACTGATGCTGGCGCTGGATTTTGATATCTTCCTCATCGACGAGGGGATGCCCAGCACCACGGATGTGGAGTTCAACAAGAAGGCCGGCGCCATCCTGCAGGAGCGGCTGGAAACCACCACCATCATCATGGTGTCGCACCAGCCCAAGACGCTGGAGAAATTCGTCCGCTCTGCGGCTGTTCTGGTTGATGGCCAGTTGCATATGTTTGAAACCTTGGAAGAAGCGAAACAGCTCTATGACTACCAAACCCAAGGCGAGTAAATTCCGCGTCCGCCGGAGCGGCACCACGGCAGCGCAGCCTGCCGCCGCGCGCCCCGTGCCGCCACCGGGCGCCGCTCAGGCTGGCGCTGGCGCCCTGTCTGCAAGTGCGGCGAGTGCGGCGAGTGCGGCGAGTGCGGCGAGCGCTACACCGGATAGCGCTACGGTCAAACCGACAGCCGCAGATGAGCCTGTCATCATCAAGGAACCCGCCGCCGCGCAATCCGGCGACGCGAAACCCGGCAAGCCGTCCACCAATCTGGATGACATCCGCAAGGAAGGGCTGACCGGCCGTCAATTGCGACTGGCGCGCCGCATCGCCCAGAAGAACAACCTGGCCGCCACCTCTGATTTCGACGCGGTCCGCCAGCTGCGACTAAAGGGCATCGATCCGTTCCAGCGCGCCAATATGCTGGAGCTTGTGGTCCAGCCCAACAAGGCCCAGCCGACGGGCAGCCCGCCTGCCCCGGGCGGCGTGCAACTGCCGCAGACAGTCCCCGTCGACAAGATATCCCTGCCCGCCCAAGAGCTGAGCCCTGCGGAGCGGCGCAACCGGGAAATCAAGCAAATTCAGCGCGATATTGCGCGCCGCCGTCGCCGCCGGTTGCTTCTGCTGGGCGCGCGTCTGGCGTTTTTCGTCATGCTGCCCACGCTTCTTGCGGGATATTATTTCTACAGCGTCGCAACGCCGATGTATGCCGCGAAATCCGAGTTCCTCGTGCTCAAGGCTGACAGCGCAGGCAGTGGTGGCGGTCTTGGCGGGTTGCTCAGCGGCACCCAGTTTGCCACCAGCCAGGATTCGATCGCGGTCCAGAGCTATCTGCAATCGAAGGAGGCGATGCTGCGGCTGGACCGCGAGATCGGATTCAAGTCGCATTTCACCCAAGAGTGGATCGATCCGATCCAACGGCTGAACGACAACCCCACCAATGAGGAAGCCTATAAGACCTATTCGCGCCACGTGAAGATCGGTTACGACCCGACCGAAGGTGTGGTCCGCATGGAAGTCACTGCAGCGGATCCGCAGATCTCGGCGGAGTTTTCGCGCAAGCTGATCAGCTATGCGCAGGAAAAGGTGAACCAGCTGTCGGTGCAAAAACGCTCCGATCAGGTGGGGGATGCCGAAACCGCGCTGGAGATGGCCGAAGAAAAACGCCGCAATGCCCAGGAAACACTGGTGCGGCTGCAACAGCGCGGCACCGTGCTGGACCCCGAAGGCGTGATCATGTCGCTGCGTTCGCAGATCAGCACCTTTGAACTTCAGCGCCAGGAAAAGGAGCTGGAGCTGGCGGCCCTGCTGGACAATACCCGCCCAAATCAGGCCAAGGTGGATGGCGCGCGCGCCGATATCGCGCGGCTGAACAGCCTGATCCAGCGGCTGAACGATCGCATGATTGACGCCTCGGCCGGCGAAAACTCGCTTGCCAGCCTGACGGTGCAGATCCAGATGGCGCAGGCTGATCTGGCGACCCGCGATCTGATGCTGCAATCGGCGCTGCAACAGGTTGAACAGACCCGCATGGAGGCAAACCGCCAGGTGCGCTACCTCACCACGGCGGTAGAACCCGTGCCCAGCGAGGAAGCGACCTATCCCCGCCGATTTGAAAATACGATTTTGGCATTCCTGATCTTTTCCGGTATCTACCTGATGTGCTCGCTTACTGCGTCCATCCTCCGAGAACAGGTTTCGTCATAACGCCATGAAAAATATTTCCGTCGCCGATCTCAGCATCGGCAATGACCGCCCGCTGACCCTGATTGCAGGACCCTGCCAGCTGGAAAGCCTCGATCATGCCCGCATGATCGCGGGCCAGATGAAAGAGGCCTGCGCCAGATACGGCGCGCAATATGTGTTCAAGGCGTCCTACGACAAGGCCAACCGGACCTCGCTCTCCGGCAAACGCGGGCTGGGCGTCGATGAGGGGCTGAAGGTGCTTCAGACCATCGCCCGCGAATTTGATGTGCCGGTGCTGACCGATGTCCACACCGAGGCGCAATGCGCGGTGGCGGCTGAGGCCGTGGATATCCTGCAAATCCCGGCGTTTCTGTGCCGCCAGACCGACATGCTGCTGGCCGCAGGCAGGACCGGCAAGGCCGTGAACATCAAGAAGGGCCAGTTTCTGGCGCCCTGGGATATGGCCAATGTCGTCGCCAAGGTGGAAAGCACCGGCAATGAGAACATCCTTCTGACCGAGCGCGGCACCTCCTTTGGCTATAACACGCTGGTGGCTGACATGCGCTCGCTGCCGCAGATGGCGCAGGGCGGCTACCCGGTGGTGATGGACGCCACCCATTCGGTGCAACAGCCCGGTGGCAAGGGCGGCTCCACCGGTGGGCAGCGCGAATTTGCGCCGCTGATGGCGCGGGCAGCGGTATCGCTTGGCATTGCGGCGGTGTTCATCGAAACCCACGAAGACCCGGATAACGCGCCCAGCGATGGGCCCAACATGATCTACCTCGACCAGATGCCGAAGCTGATCGAGACGCTGATGCGTTTTGATGCCCTGGCCAAGGCCGATCCCATCCGCATCTGATTGACAAGAGAGCCGAGTGACATGACCAAACCCATCCCCGAGGTGCGCCCGAACACCTGGAGCTTTCTGCGCGATCCGATGATCACGCCCACCGGTTTTCGCGAATATGACGCGCGCTGGAAATACCCCGAGGAAATCAACCTGCCCGGCATGACTGCGCTGGGGCTGGGACTGGGCACGCAGATGCACAAGCGCGGCATCCCGCCGGTGATCGCCGTGGCCAATGACTATCGCGACTATTCCGTCGCCATCAAACAGGCGCTGATCATCGGCCTGATGCAGGCTGGCATCGAGGTGCGCGATATCGGCCCGGCGCTGTCGCCGATGGCGTATTTCGCGCAGTTCCATCTGGATGTGCCTGCCGTGGCCATGGTCACCGCCAGCCACAACCCCAACGGCTGGACCGGGGTCAAGATGGGCTTTGAACGCCCGCTGACCCACGGCCCGGACGAAATGGGTGAGCTGCGCGATATCGTCCTGAATGGTGAGGGCGTGGCCCGTCCCGGCGGCTCCTATCAGTTTGTGGATGGCGTAAAAGAGGCCTATCTGGACGATCTGGTCGGGGATTTCAAAATGTCTCGCCCGCTGAAGGTGGTCTGCGCCACCGGCAACGGCACCGCCTCGGCCTTTGCGCCGGAGCTGTTTGAGCGCATGGGCGTTGAGGTGGTCGATAGCCATAACAGGCTGGATTACAGCTTTCCGAACTACAATCCCAATCCTGAAGCGATGGAAATGCTGCACGATATGTCCGCCAGCGTAAAAGCCTCGGGCGCTGACATGGCGCTTGGCTTTGATGGCGACGGCGATCGCTGCGGCGTGGTGGATGATGAGGGCGAGGAGATCTTTGCCGATAAGGTCGGCGTCATCATGGCGCGTGATCTGAGCAAGATTTACCCGAATGCGACCTTTGTGGCGGATGTGAAATCCACCGGGCTGTTTGCCTCCGACCCCGAGCTGAAGGCCAATGGCGTGACCGCGGACTACTGGAAAACCGGTCACAGCCACATGAAACGCCGGGTGAAGGAGATCGGCGCGCTGGCAGGGTTCGAAAAATCCGGCCACTACTTCCTCGCCGAACCTGTGGGCCGGGGCTATGACTGCGGCATGCGGGTCGCGGTCGAGATCTGCAAGCTGATGGATCGCAACCCCGACAAGAGCATGTCAGACCTGAGGAAAGCACTGCCCAAGACCTGGGCGACGCCGACCATGTCGCCCTATTGTGCCGATACCGAGAAATATACCGTGCTGGAGCGGCTGGTGGAGAAACTGGTCGCCAAGGCCGAGGCGGGCGAGACGCTGGCAGACCGCCCCATCAAGGAAGTCGTCACCGTGAACGGTGCGCGTGTGATCCTGGATAACGGCTCCTGGGGGCTGGTGCGGGCATCCTCCAATACGCCGAACCTCGTTGTGGTCTGCGAAAGCAGCGAGAGCGAGGCCGAGTTGCGCCAGATCTTTGCCGAGATTGACGCGGTCATCCGCACCGAACCGCTGGTCGGGGACTACGATCAGACCTTTTGATCATTCCGGCAGCTGAGATAAAAACGCCCGCCATTGGCGGGCGTTTTTTGTGTTGTCGGCGCTGTGGGATCTGGCCACTCGAATCTGGCGGCTGGATCAATCGCCGCCCAGAAGCCGCAACAGCTGATCCTTGGCCTCTTTCTCGATCCGGTCGCGGATGGCCTCATTGATGTCCTGCTCCGGCGCGATCTCTGTATCCAGCTCTTCGGCCAGCTTTTGGCGCAGGCGATCCTTGGCCTGTTGTTCCACCGCGTCGATTTCCGGCTCCAGCGCGCGTTTCAGATCCGGCCGAATCTTGGGATCGCTCCAGGGACCGGTGATCGCAACGGGGATCGACAGACGGGTGCTGCCGTCGCCGCGTTGCAGGCTCGGGGTGAACAGGTAGTCCAGATCCTGAGCCCCCAGCCCGATGCGGCCTTCTCCTTCGGCGCGCAACCCGCGCAGGCTCAACAGCAGATCCTGATTGAGCAGATTGCCGCCCTCGATCGTATAGCTGGCGGTCAGCCGGTCAAAGAGGGTGCTGCCGCCATTGCCGCTGCCGCTGCGCATCAGCTCTTCCAGATCGAAGCCGGTAAAGAACCCCTTGCCGACCTCCAGCCAACCTTTGCCGCTGAGCGAGGACATGATCTCTGCCACCGAATTGCCGACCCCCAGATATTCCAGCTCGCCCAGCGCCTCACCATTGAGGCGGTCATAGCCCATGGTCTGCCCCAGCGCCTGTTCCAGCCGGATATCCTGAAAGCCCAGCTTGCCGCCGACCGACAGCCCGTTGCGGTTGTTGACCACCAGCTGCCCCTGCAACTGACCGTCAAAGACCGTGGCTGGCTGGAATTTCAGAACCGCACGCGACCGGTCAAGGGTCAGGTCCAGCGAGCTGGGCCCGAGGCGGACAGATCCGGTCTCCACCCCCTGCACCTCCAGCGAAATCGCGGCATTGAGCGCGGCGAGCCAGCTGAAGTCCATCGGCGTGCGCGACCAGCCATCGCTGATCGGATCGTCACCATTGCCCGCAGCGGCGGCGGCCGGCAGATCGGCCTCTCCCGAGGGCAGCAGCGCCGACAGATCCAGCTGATCCCCGCTGAGCCGCGCCGTCACCATCGGCACATCGCCCAGCACCACGTCGGCAGCTCCGCGCAGCCTGTTGGCATCCGCCTCCAGCGTCAGATCCCGCAGCGCCAGCCGCCCGTCGGGGGTATAGGTGAGATCAGACCCGATGAGCCAGCTGTCCACCGCCGGGGTCTCGATCCCCTCTGCCGCACCAAGCACCGCAAGGCTGCGCGCCAGATCGGTGCTCTTGCCGGTCACCCGCCCGGTGGCGGCGCCATTGATATCCGCCCGCCCGTCAAAGCGCAGCTCCGTATCGTCAGCGCTAAGCGACGCCCCGACCGAGGCCACCTGACCCGCGAGGAAGGCCTCGAACGTGCCGATTTCGGCGGCGATCTGCACCGGCGCCCCGGCCGGGCGCAGCGTCACATCGGCAATCACGGTGCCCGTGGGATCAGGCCATTGCAGCGCCAGGTCGACCTGTTTCATCTCAATCGGGGTTTCGCCATGGGGGGCGTATCGCAGGCTGGCGCCGGTGAGGGTCAGCGCCTCGATGCTGATCGGCAGGCTCTCCATCGTGCCGGAGGGGGCCGCCGGGGTCTCCGCCGCGCCGGATGCGAGTGGCTCAAGCACCCAGTTGCCGGTGCCATCCGCGCCGGTGCTGAGGTTCAGCTGCGGCAGGACAGCCGACAATTCGGTGATCCTGACCTGACCGCGCAGGAGATCCGCCGCCGCAACCCCAATGGTCAGCCGTTCCGCCGTCAGCATCGGCTCAGGCCCGGCCCATGGCGCGTTTGACAGCGCCACACGGTCTGCCTTCACTCCCAGCGTCGGCCAGAGCGTATATCCCACGCGCCCGCCAAAGGTGACCGTGCGACCGGTCTGCTTTTCGATCTGGGTTGCCGCCAGCTGGGCCAGCTTCTCCCCCGGCAGCAATAACAACCCAGCCAGCAGCAGCACCAGCGCCACCACCAGCGCCGCAATGACCCGGATTATCAGCCTCATCACCCCACTCCTCTTGCCTTGCCCCCGTATTCCCCACGGGGTTTTGCGCAGCTTACCGCCTGCGCGCAGGGGTGCAATGCAGGAAGCCCCCGCGCAGCATCAAAGGTTTGCATGTTTGCATCAGAGGTTTATCGCAACCGGAACCGCTGGCGCAGGCCCAGACGCCCGAGGGCGACAGCGCAGGTCACAGCACGAAATCGCCCGCTCTTCGCGTCTCACTTGCGCTCGGGATCACTATGGCTGTTCCGCAGGTTACGGGCTCTGGCCTGCCACCTTCAACACAGGAAGCGCGATATGCACCGCCCCGCTGCACAGGTGGTGACGCTGAATACCCCTGTTTTCCTTGCCTCCTGCCGCAGTCCTGATATATGCGCGCGCATGACACAGACACCCGGTTCAGCCAACCCGCCCAGCCTCCGTCCCGACCTTGCCCCGGAACCGCAGTTCCGCGACAAACCCCGTGACGGCCAGCCGACCCTCGGCATGGTGTCGCTTGGCTGCCCAAAGGCGCTGGTCGACAGCGAGCGGATCCTGACCCGGCTGCGCGCCGAAGGCTACGGCATCTCGCCCGATTACGCGGGCGCGGACGCGGTGATCGTCAACACCTGCGGCTTCCTCGACAGCGCCAAGGCCGAAAGCCTGGAGGCGATCGGCGAGGCGCTGAAGGAAAACGGCAAGGTGATCGTGACCGGCTGCCTCGGCGCCGAGCCGGATTACATCCGCGAGCATCACCCGCGCATCCACGCGGTCACTGGCCCGCATCAGTATGAACAGGTGCTGGACGCGGTGCATTCCGCGGTGCCACCCGCCCCGAACCCATATGTAGACCTCTTGCCCGCAACCGGCGTCCGGCTCACCCCGCGCCATTTCAGCTATCTGAAGATCTCCGAGGGCTGCAATCACAAGTGCAAGTTCTGCATCATCCCGGACATGCGCGGCAAGCTGGCCTCGCGCCCGGTGCACGCGGTGCTGCGCGAGGCGGAGAAGCTGGTGGAGGCCGGAGTGCGCGAACTCCTGGTGATTTCGCAGGACACTTCCGCCTACGGCCTCGACCGCAAGTATTCCGCGCATCCCTGGAAGGATCAGGAGGTGCGCAGCCATATCCTTGACCTCAGCCGCGAGCTGGGCAGGCTGGCCCCGGCAGAGGACCTCTGGGTGCGGCTGCACTATGTCTACCCCTACCCGCATGTACGCGAGCTGATCCCGCTGATGGCGGACCCGGACAATGCGCTGCTGCCCTATCTGGACATCCCCTTCCAGCACGCCCACCCGGACGTGCTGCGCCGCATGGCACGGCCCGCGGCGGCGGCCAAAACGCTGGACGAGATCCGCGCCTGGCGCGCCATCTGCCCGGACATCACCCTGCGCTCCACCTTCATCGTCGGCTTCCCCGGCGAGACCGAGGCGGAGTTCCAGCACCTTCTGGACTGGATGGACGAGGCGCAGCTGGACCGGGTCGGCTGCTTCAAATACGAAAACGTCGACGGCGCGCGCTCCAACGATCTGCCGGACCATGTGCCGGAAGAAGTAAAGCAGGAGCGCTGGGAGCGGTTCATGGAGAAGGCCCAGGCGATCTCCGAGGCCAAGCTGGCGGCAAAGGTTGGCCAGACGATGCAGGTTATCGTGGACGACATCGACGAGGACGGCATCGCCACCTGCCGCACCAAGGCCGACGCACCGGAGATCGACGGCAACCTGTTCATTGATGAGGGAACCGAGGGGTTGCAGGCTGGCGATCTGGTGACTGTCGAGGTGGACGAGGCCGGGGAGTATGACCTGTGGGGCGTTAGGAGGGCTTAGTCCCCCCGAACGCCGGGCAGCTATTGTGCCCGTAGCGCCTCTACCTCTGCTTCATCTTCGATTGATTGAACACTGACGTCCGTTTGTGTTTCCCGAATTCTTGGCGCAGGTTTCCTCCACGGAGACAGGTCTTGGCCAACCTCTCGATAGAATTTTGGAACGATGGTCTCAAGCTCTGCGATAAAATTTGTTTGCTGGGTAAATTTTGCTCCCAACCGCTTTGCAACGTAGATATGAAAACTGACAACTTGAAGCCCGTTTTTGTCTTTCTCGCAGCGGTCGGGATCGGCAACCAATTCCGTTAAGGGAAAATGGGTGTCTTCGCTGCGACCCGGCCAAGTCATGCGAACAAACAGATCGTCAGTGGCGTCGCTTCTCAATTGTCGCAGCAACCAATTCAAACGGGCTTTCGACGACTTCTTGTCCTCAGGCGCTCTGAGTGTCATTCCCGCTTCAATTGTCCGGCGGTTAAGATCTGCTACGACCTCCAGAGGTGCGGCAGCATTGGGGATGTCAAAGCAGATTTGTAATTGATGAGTTTCCCTCAGCTGGTTCAATTCGTCTTTATGGCGGTCTGCCGGATTTTTAGCGTGTTTTCTGTTCAGGCGCTCTTTTACGCTTGCCTCCGTCTGCCTGCTCAAGATCAAGGAAAGATCTTTCGTTTCCTGATGCCAGGCTTCCAATACGGCGACAGCCTCCGACGATTTTGCCAGTATCTTGCCACCCGCAGAGACCAGCTTGTTTAACTCTCCCCATTCCGGCGGCATTCGATCGAAACCACGAATACCCGCGCTTTCATGGGTCAGAAACCGCCTCAGCTCATTCAGCAGCACACGCTGATCATCGTCGGCCACGCCGTCATTGCTGATCAGCAAATCCACAGCCGTCAGAACAAACATCCATGACCAATGAAAAACAGGGATCTTAGAGCGGCTTTTGCGCACATCTTCTAGCGGATGGTTCGCAGGCAAGGTCGCAAACTGATTGGAAATTGTGATGACGCAGTCGATTCCGTTATCCTTGGCGAGGTTCCGATATTTTTCAATCTGCTCTGCTGTCAGCGGATTATTCCCAATCTTCGCCTCCACCATAGCGCGCCATTCGCGTGAGCCATTTCTCACAATGATCAACCCATCAGGGCGGTCTTTGCCCCCACCTTCTTGGCCGTGAAAAACAACCTCGGTAAATGTCTCGACCGACGTTCGTTTTCCCGCTCTCTGCCCCAGAGAGGCCAGAAGCTCCGATGCAAGTTCCTCAACTTTCGAGAGGCAAGCGAGAAGAATTGAGGTTGTGCGGCCCTCTTTGGAGTTGTTGGACAGAACCGGGAAAAGGCGCGCAGGCTCTCCTTGTTTTAGATATTCTGGTCTGTCCATGGTGCCTCCAAGCCGCTCTCGTAATAAGGTGGTATTATCATTTTCTACAATCCTGGAGTGATTTTTCACAACTTTAGATTTATTGCAAAGGTTGGATAGACCGCAGCAACATTACCCCTTGCCGCGTTGTTGGTTGGACGGGGTGGACCGGGATGGATTGTGGCGCGTGGAGTTTTTGGGCTGCCTGTGACCATCTGCCCTTCGTCCGGCGGCGCGGCGCCGCTATATCGTCAGGTATCAGTGTTCAGCAAAGAGGCACCCACCATGCCGACCCCTCAGGATGACAGCACGGAGGTTCTCTACAACGGGGAATGTCCGGTGTGCAGTATCGAGATCCGCCATTATGCCAATCTGGCGGAGCGGCGGGATTTGCCGCTTAGGTTTGATGATCTGAACTCGCAGGATCTGGCGCTGTGGGGCGTGGATGCCGATAGCGCGGCGCGACGGCTGCATGTGCGCCATCGGGGCGAGGTGCTGAGTGGCATCCCGGCGTTTCTGGTGCTTTGGGCGCAGATGCCGGGATATCGCTGGGTCGCGCGGATCGTCGGGTTGCCCGGTCTGCGCCAGCTTGCATCGGCGGCATATGATCACCTGCTGGCGCCGACGCTCTATCGCTGGCACCGCCTGCGGCAGCGTCGCGGGTCGTAGCTGCGATACGTCAGTCGCGCAGCACCATCAGCTGATCGGCATTGCGGCAGCCGGGCATCGGCGCCTGTGATCGCTCGCGGGTGGCAAGGAAGGCCTCGCAGTGCAGGGTCGCGTCGCAACTGCGGCAGCGGGTGATCATCGCGGCCCAGTCCTCGGGAGGGATCCGGCCTGCGGCCAGCGCAGCGCTCAGCTCAACCCCCGCAGCCTGCCCCATCCGGGCCATCAGGCGCAGGTGATGGAGCGGATCGCCCAAGGGCCGCATCCTAGCGCTCCTGCTCTGTCTCCGCATCGTTCAGAAAGGCCAGCAGATCGCGGTTGCGGCAGAAATCCGGCGCGTCGGCGCCTGGGCGGCCCCCCTTCGCCAGCCAATTTCGGCAGGCACCGACGCCGCCGCAGCGGGTGCAGCGCAGCACCGCCTCGGCGATCTCGTCAAATCTCAACCGGCCCGAGATGGCTTCTTCCTGTAGGTCCAGCCCCACGGTTGTGGCCATGCTGTCGAAAAGATCGGCATGGGTCTTCAGGTTGTCCCTGCGGCTCTGATCGGTGTAGGTGGTCATCTCGGCGCCCTCGGAAATCATTCATTCTGAGGGCAGCTTAGCCATCTCCGGCGCATTGCGATTTGATGCAGGTCAAAAGGGCGCGTACCCGGCGGTCAGCTGCTCCTGGCCGGGTCGAGATAGGCGCGCACCGCGTCCTGAACCCGGCGAAACCGGTCGCCGCCCAGTTTCTTGCCGCCATACCAGCGGGTGACGATGATCAGGTGATCGCAGAGCCCCTCGCGCTCCATCATGCGCAGGATGACCATACCGGCGCCGCTTTCGCCGTCATCGGCCTTCAGCGCGCCGGTGGGCAGCTGTGCGGCCCAGGTGTTATGGGTCGCCTTGGCATAGGAGCGGTCGGATTTCAGCGCCGCCAGCACGGCGTCGATCTGCTCGCGGCTGGTGACCCGCGCACCGCTGACCGCATAGCGCGAGCCGCGATCGGTCAGCACGACGCCCAGCTGCCTCAGCGAGGCGACGGCTTGGTCCAGATCGCTCAATTCAGGTTATATTTCTGGATCGTCTGATTGACCACGCGCACCCGGTCCGGGTTGGCCGGATGTGTGCCCAGAAAGCGATCGCCCGGATCCGGCAGCCGGTTGAAGAAGCGCACCCCGATGCTGGGACGATACCCGGCCTTATGGGTGATGATGGTACCCAGCTCATCCGCTTCCAGCTCGAAATTCTTCGAATAGGTGCGCGCGCCGACCACCGCGCCAAGATCCTGGGCGCGGGCCACATCCGCCGCGCTGGCGCCAGAGACGCTGGCAAGTCCCGCCAGCAGGATCGAGCCTGCCACCGCGCTTTGTCGTTTGCGCGCCAGATGGCCGCGAATATGGTGGGCCGCCTCATGTGACATTACAAAGGCCAGCTCATCCCGATTGGCAATCTGCCCCAGCATCCGCTGGGTGAAGGTGATCACCGGACGCCCGGACCGGTCCTGGCTCTGATAGGCATTTGGCGGGGCATTGGGGTTGGGGTCGATGCGGATCAGGAAATCACAGTTCAGACCCGGCGCACGCGCCCGGCATTCCCGTTCAGAGACGGGCTCGACCACGCGGGTGACCGCCGCAAAGGCGCTGCGCCCCTCGGCCGGGGACAGGCCCTGAACCGGCGCGCCAGAGGGCCGCGCGGTGGGCGCAGACCCGGTGTCAACCACAACATCACAGGCCGCAAGCCCCATGGTGATGGCACATCCCATCAACAGCAACACCCGACGCATGACATCTCCTTTGCTTTGTCTGTGCCATCTTATCGCGACAGCGGACCGAGGATCAATTGCATGAAGCTCCGGCGGCTGCAATCTGCTGCAAGATCACGTGATGCGACAAAGCCTTGTCAGCGGGGGCGGCCCGGTGGCAAGCTGGGGACATGTTTACCATTGAGCATGAATTCGACGCCACCGTCGTTACGCTCGTCGATGACGAGGCCACCCCGCTGATGGAAGATGTCTCCATCAATATTTTCACAGAATGCGTCACGGTCGAACAGCTGGACCCGCGCACCGACCGGGTTCAGACAATCACCCTGTCGCACAATCAGGTCCGCGATCTTGCAGCGGCGCTGGATCTGCCTGAGGGGGTCTATCGCTTTGCCCGCGATGATGAACCCGAGGCAAAGGGCTGAGATCCATCAGGAGCTGGTGAGGGCGGGCCCCATGGTTGGCGGCGCAGGCCCGGACCCGGAGACCTCAGCGGCGGTAGGCAAAGACCTTCTCCCGAGAGGTCGCGCCGCGCAGCAGTGTCAGCTGCGAGGGGGCAATACCCATCGCGCGGGCCAGCAGCAGCTGCACCGCAGCCGTGGCCTTGCCGTTCTCGGGCGCTGCCGTCACCGTGATCTTGAGCACACCCGCCTGCCCGCAGCTCGCCGCCCCGGCAGGGATAACGGCGTTGCGCGACGCTTTTGGCGTGACGCGGACGGCAATCTCTGCACCGGCGATGGCCAGATGGCTGAGATCGGGGAGGTCTTTCTGCTTTGGCTTGCCCATAGCGGGGTGATCGCGCGGATTGCGGGCAAAATCCATAGACTTTGGCGCTACG
This sequence comes from Phaeobacter sp. JH20_02, assembly GCF_048056915.1. Taxonomy (NCBI): domain Bacteria; kingdom Pseudomonadati; phylum Pseudomonadota; class Alphaproteobacteria; order Rhodobacterales; family Roseobacteraceae; genus Phaeobacter; species Phaeobacter sp. JH20_02. Next base: position 753,760 of record NZ_JAYMVP010000028.1, read on the forward strand.
ACCGGGATATTTCCTGCCTCACACCTCATGTTTGGATCCGGCTGCGGTCCGTGCCTGTCCCCGCTCCGGGCAGGCCAGCTCTGCCAAATTCTCGGATCCCCCTTGAAATCCCGCGCCGCCCTGCCGACATGGGGCGATAGATGTAAAAAGGTTTCACATATGCCCCCTCGCAATGATGCTGCCCTGGCGTTTCTGCTGTCGCGCCGTTCCCGCCCGGCCAAGACGCTGGTGGCCCCGGCCCCAAGCCGCGAGGCGCTGATGCCGCTGTTGACCGCAGCCGCACGCACGCCCGATCACGGCAAGCTGGAGCCCTGGCGTTTCATCGTGATCGAGAAACCCGCGATGGCGCGGCTGGCAGAGCTGACCGGCAAGGCGGGCGAACGACTGGGCAAATCGGCCGAGGATATTGCCAAGGGCCGCAGCCAGTTTGAACTGGGGCAACTGGCGGTCGCCGTGGTGGAGATCCAGAAGGCGAGCCCGAAGATCCCGCCCATCGAGCAGACCTACTCCGCCGGGGCCGTCTGCCTGGCGCTGTTGAACGCGGCTCTTGCGGCCGGCTGGGGCGCCAACTGGCTGTCAGGCTGGGCCAGCCATGATCCCGAGTTCTGCGCCGAAGCCTTTGGCCTGCTGTCGCATGAGCGGATTGCGGGCCTGATCCATATCGCCACCGAAACCAACACACCGCCGGACCGCCCCCGCCCTGATCTGGCGACGCTGACCACCTGGATGGACCAATGATTTTGACAGATTTCTCAAAGGCGCTGAGCCAGATCGGCGATCCCCGCTTTCGCCGGGTCCTGTTTCTGGGCATTGGCCTGACCGTCGCGCTGCTGGTGCTGGCCTATGCGGCGTTTCTGGCATTGATCCAATGGCTGGTCGGTCCGGATGCGACGCTACCGCTGATCGGCCCGGTCACCTGGGTCGATGATCTTCTTTCGATCACCTCGCTGCTGCTGATGCTGGTGCTGTCGGCGTTCCTGATGGTGCCCGTGGCCTCGGCGATTACCTCGATGTTTCTGGATGAGGTCGCACAGGCGGTAGAAGATCGCCACTATCCCGGTCTGCCACCGGCGACCAAGACACCGTTCTGGGATGGCGTGCGCGATACCATCAATTTTCTCGGCGTTCTTGTCGTCGCCAATGTGCTGGCGCTGGTGCTTTACGTGATGCTTGCCCCCTTTGCGCTGTTTATCTTCTGGGGGCTGAACGGGTTCCTTCTGGGGCGGGAGTATTTCACCCTCGCCGCCGCGCGCCGCATTGGCCTGCCGGAAGCCAAACGGCTGCGGCGCAAGCATCTGGGGGCGGTCTGGATCGCCGGTGTGCTGATGGCCATGCCGCTGTCGATTCCGCTGGTGAACCTGCTTATCCCGATCATCGGGGCGGCGACCTTCACCCATCTCTTCCATCGGCTGACCCGGCACGAACTGTCGGCAGGCTGAGCCGCGCGGAGCAAACCGGGGCGGCAAACCGGAGGACAAACATAAAACAGGCGGACCCCTGCCCGCCTGTTGTGATGCCAAAGATATGCTGCGCCGGGTTATTCGGGATCCGGCAGCCGGTCGAACCAGTCAAAATCATTCACCGTGATCCAGCCGCTAAGGATGATCGTTGCAACGATCGCCCAGATGACGGCAGCGGCAATGGTGGTGATCACGGCCTTCTGCTTTAGATAGTGATGCTCGGGCGCACCGGCGTGGGTGCCGGGCACGATCTCGCCAAGGTCGCCCTGCGTCTGAATGCGGATCGGGATCACGATCAGGAACGTCATGAACCAGATCACCGCATAGAGAACCAAACCGGATGTCACACCCATGATAACTGTCCTTCTGAGACCCCCGCCCCACTGCGGAGGGTTAGGGAGCAGATAGCGTCAAACCTGTTCCAATTCCACCAGGCAGCCGTTGAAATCCTTCGGATGCAGGAAAAGAACCGGTTTGCCATGGGCGCCGATCTTGGGTTCGCCCGATCCAAGCACCCGCGCGCCTTCGGCCTTGAGCCGGTCGCGGGCCGCCAGGATATCATCCACCTCGTAGCAGATGTGGTGAATGCCCCCGGCCGGGTTCTTTTCCAGAAACCCCGCAATGGGAGAAGTGTCGCCCAGAGGGTAGAGCAGCTCGATCTTGGTATTGAGCAGTTCGATGAACACGACGGTGACGCCGTGATCGGGCTCATCCTGGGGGGCGCCGACCTTGGCGCCGAGGGTGTTGCGATACTGTGCCGAGGCGGCATCAAGGTCCGGTACGGCAATTGCGACGTGGTTGAGGCGGCCAATCATGGTGCGGTCTCCTGAGTGAACTGATTGCCAAGACTTATCAAAGAGCCATGGCCTGCGGACAAGTGCGCCAATCCGCGCGGCAGAATATTTCCTGCAATAACGCTTCGTTGCGTCGATTTTTGCGCGGTAATTCCATTCAACCTTAGGCTGCGACCTGGATGTTAACCAGCTGTTAGCCCCGTTTCCCTAGCGTTGAGTCGTATCCAGTCAGGAGCCTTAGTCATGGACGATTCGGAACTGTTTGCTGCTGCCCACCGCCTGCCCACCACCAAACGACCTTTGTTGGGGCTGACCATTCTTGTGGTGGAAGACAGTCGATACGCCTGCGAGGCGATGCGTCTGCTGTGCCTGCGCAGCGGTGCGCGGATCCGCCGGGCCGATTGTCTGAAATCCGCCCACCGGCATCTGAAGGTCTACCGCCCCTCGGTCGTTATTGCCGATCTCGGCCTGCCTGATGGGTCGGGCGCCGATCTGATCCGCTCCATGGCGGAGGCCTCGCCGCGTGTCGGCGTGATCCTCGGGATCTCCGGTGATGAAGCAGGTGAGGCGATGGCGATGGACGCCGGGGCCGATGGGTTTCTGGCAAAACCGATCACATCGCTCGCCGCATTCCAATCCGCGATCCTGTCGCGCCTGCCCGCCGAACGCCAGCTCTCCGGCCCCAACCAGCTGACCGATGAGGTGATCGAGCCGGATCTCCTCGCCTTTCAGGATGACATGTCCCATGCCGCAGAGGTGCTGAACGAAGCTGAGGAAGGGCAGACATTGGACTATGTTGCGCAGTTCCTTGGTGGTGTGGCCCGCAGCGTTGGCGACTCACATCTGGCAGGAGCCGCCGCAGATCTGGCCGATGCCCGCAGCAGCGGACGCCCCGTTGCCGCCATTGCCGCCCGTGTCGCCGGGCTGGTTCAGGAACGTCTGAAACAGAAAGTCGCCATCTGAGATGATCGAAATCGTTCTCATCGCCTCAACCACTTTGGGCATTGTCCTATATCTTCAGGCGCGGTTCTCGGCCCGTGAAATCCGCCGTAACCGCGACCGGACATTGGGATCGCTGGTCATCCTTGATCGCAGCGACCGCTGATCTGCCGCGCCACGGGACCACCTGATCCTGGCTGACAGGTCACCCCGTCCGCACCCTTGCTGACAGATCGTTGGGCGAGCATCCTTGCTGACAGGTAGCCCGGTCAGTCTATTGGATGACAGATCGCACGGTCGCTATCGCGGTCGGCAACTGCGCAGCACCCACATAGCGGCGCAAGGCGACAGATCGCGCGAGCCGACACACTCTCGGCCCCGCTCCCATTGATCGCTGACTGGCGGCCCAGTGGCGGAGCCGCAAGCCGCCGCAGCGGTCAGCGCATCCCCGTCAGCGCCGCAGCACCCCCGAATCAGCGCCCAGCTCGACGCCGGGAAAAACCACATCTGCAATCTGCTGGGCGTCGGTGCCGATCATACCGCGCATGATCCAGCCCATATGGGCCCGCACATCACCAGTGGGCATCAGATCACGGCGATCAAACAGCGCCGCCTCCTCAAGACCCGGCCACAACCCGTGGACCCGGCCACCCCGGATCGCGCCACCGGCCAGCACCATCGCACCGCCGGTTCCGTGATCGGTGCCGCTGGTCCCGTTTTCGCGCACGGTGCGGCCAAATTCGGTCATCGCCACCACTGCGGTTTTGTCCCAGATCCCCGGCCCAAGATCGCGGTACAGTGTCAGAATGGTATCGGACAGGCGCTCCAGCGCCCGTGTGAGCGCGCCGGTCTGACGGTTGTGCGTATCCCAGCCGTTGATCGAGAAAGCCGCAATCCGGCTGTCACCGCGCAGCTGCTGGGCCGCATAGCTGGCAATCCGCTGATGCGGTCGGGATCGTACCTTGGCCTGCCCCATGCTTCCCGTTGCCTCTGCGCTCCCGGCGCCGTCCGCATCCATGAGTGCGCTGTCGGCAAGGTCGAGCGCCTCTGCCAGAGCGGCATGAAACAGCGGATCCTGCTCCATCATCAGACCGGCCAGACGTTCGGCCTGCGGGCTGAGAGCCATTTCCGCATCCGGCGACCAGTCGGACACCGGGGCCGCGCCCTGCAACAGTTTCATTTCCCCCTGCCCGATGGCAAAGGCGGTGCGCGCCTCGACACCGGGCGTGATCTGCAACAGCCGGTTCAGCCATCCGTCGCGGCGCTGGTGCAGACCCGGCGTCCCGGCTTCCAGCAGATCCTGACCATCAAAATGGCTGCGCTTGTCACGATAAGGCGTTGATACCGCGTGAATAAACCCGAGCTGCTCCGCCCGCCACAACGGCATCAAGGGGGCAAGTCCCGGATGCAGGGAAAAATAGCCATCCAGATCGAGCCCGCCATTTTGCGGCCCTCCCCTGAGGCTCGACCGCAGGCCGGCATAGGCCGGATCACCATAGGGCTGGACCACATCGATGGCATCCATGCCGCCGCGCAGGATGATCACCACCAGTCGGCTGTCCCAGGGGGCCGCAGCAAAGCTCACGGGGGTCAGCAGCGGGCTTGCCGCCAGCGAACAGCCAATCAGACCGAAGCGGGCGAGGAAACCGCGCCGGGGCAGGCCAGAGGGGCGGGATGGGCCAGTGAACCCATGACGCGGTGTCTCGGTCATCTCGATCTCCCTCTCAACGCCGCTGAAAGGCGGGTGAGGCCAGGATCAGTCCTATCGCCTCCCGCTCGGTTTCGGCAGCTGTTGCGACGAACCGCAGCTGCGCGGTTTCCCGGCCGCCAAGGGCGCTTCGCAGCAGCTGAAGCGGCGCGGGCAATGGTCCTGCGCCTTGCACCATCACCTGTGTCGGCACCGACATGCACCAGCGCAGCCGCTCCGCCAGAGCCTGCGGCGTGATCCAGGTTGCATCGGCCTCGGGCCAGCCGTCGGGACCGTTGGAGACCTCCCAGCGCTGGCCCATGCGCTGCATCGGACGCAGGAAGAACCGGTTGACCTGCGCCCGGCTCAGCCCGGTCAGCGCGGCAGCTGGCAACGCCAGCGCCCGACAGGCCGAGGCGAGATAGGCAAAGGGCGGTTTGACGTTTTCAAGGTCAGGTTGCCAGGCCGCCGGATGCTCCAGCAGCGCCGCATAGACCTGCGTCAGATCCCCCGATGTCGCCCGGTAGCGGGCCGCCAGATGGGCGACCAGTGCCGGGTCCGGCGTGTCACGGGTGAAATGCACCGCCAGTTTATGCGCCAGATGATCCGCCGTGGCCGGGTGGCGCGCCAGATCCCGCAGCGCCTGTTTGATCGCAGCCAGACCGGTGACCTCGGCATCGTAGCGCTTTCCCAATAGGGTCTCGGCCCCCGGCTCGGCCCATCCCGGCGCAAATTTGAAGCCTTCGGTGGTGTCGTAGATCATGCCGGTGAACAGCTCGGCCAGCTGGCGCACATCCTGTTGCGTATAAGGCCCGCCAACGCCGAGCGTGTGCAGCTCCAGCACTTCGCGCGCCAGATTCTCATTGAGCCCGACCACCCGCCCCTGACGCTGCGCGACCCGTTTGGCGCGGCGACTGTTGGGGCCGGTGGACCGGTGCTGGTCCAGATAATGCAGCATCAGCGGGCTGGTCACAGCTGCAATCAGCAGATCCTCGAACCGCGCGGCAATATGCGGGCGGATCGACGTCTCGACATAGGGGGTGGCAGCGTAGCGCAGCGCGGCAATCTTGCCCTGCGCGGTGAAGTGATCCGCCCAGAACAGGGCAAGCCGTTCGCGAAACCCATGCGGCGTTGTCACGCAGCGCAGCAGCCGTCGAACGAACCAATCCGCCTGATGGTCCCGCATCAGGGCGCGCTGGTGTTTCAGATCCCTGTCGCGCATCTCGAAATCCGGGCTGCCAGCGGCCGCCTTGCGGGCGCGGCGGGCGGCGGAATAGGCCCGAGCATCCCCCAGCGCAGCGTCAAAACCAGGGATCGGCCAGGTCTGCGCCGCATGATCCGGGGCCTGAAGGTCAGCAAGCAGCCGCTCCGGCCCGGCGGCAGGGGCATGCAGCGGCGACAGGCCGCAGCCGAAACGGATCTCCGCCAATTCCCCGTCAAAGCGCATCGCTTTCCCCGCTCATGAGCTGTTGCAACCCGACAAGAGTAAGATATCGCAGCGCCGACACCAGCTGAATTTCTTCAGGCACGCAACTCTCTGCTCATGGGCGCACTGCGGGCCGCCAAGATCGCGCCACAACTCGACGGAGCTGCGGTGCCCGCCGAATCAAAACAGGCCCGGACATCTGTCCGGGCCTGTTTCAGACTGACCTCCAGAGGTTACTGGTCCTGTGGAATCACCCGCAGCCCCAGCTCCATCAGCTGCTCGCTCAGCGGTTCCGACGGGGCCGACATCATCAGATCTTCGGCGCGCTGGTTCATCGGGAACATGATGACCTCGCGGATGTTGGCCTCATCGGCCAAGAGCATTACCATGCGGTCGATACCGGCCGCGCAGCCGCCGTGCGGCGGGGCGCCGTACTGGAAGGCGTTGACCATGCCGCCAAAGCGTTTTTCGACCTCTTCCTTGCCGTAGCCGGCGATTTCAAAGGCCTTGAACATGATCTCCGGCTTGTGGTTCCGGATCGCGCCGGACACCAGTTCATAGCCGTTGCAGGCGAGGTCGTACTGGTAGCCCTTCACGGCCAGCGGATCGGACAGCAGCGCGTCCATGCCGCCCTGCGGCATCGAGAACGGGTTGTGCTCAAAGTCGATCTTGCCGGTTTCCTCGTCCTTCTCGTAGATCGGGAAGTCGACGATCCAGGCAAAGGCAAAGCGGTCCTTGTCAATGAGGCCCAGCTCCTCGCCGATGACGGTGCGCGCCTTGCCTGCGACGCCTTCAAACGCCTTCGGCTTGCCGCCGAGGAAGAAGGCCGCGTCACCAACGCCCAGGCCCAGCTGCTGGCGGATCGCCTCAGTGCGCTCCGGCCCGATGTTCTTGGCCAGCGGGCCAGCCGCTTCCATGCCGTTGTCGCCGTCGCGCCAGAAAATATAGCCCATGCCCGGCAGGCCTTCGCCCTGGGCAAACTTGTTCATCCGGTCGCAGAACTTGCGGGAGCCGCCGGTCGGTGCCGGGATCGCGCGCACTTCCGTGCCTTCGTTTTCCAAGAGGTTTGCAAAGATCGCGAACCCAGACCCGCGGAAATGCTCGGAACAGTCCTGCATCTTGATCGGGTTCCTGAGGTCCGGCTTGTCGGTGCCGTACCATTTGGCGGCATCCTTGTAGGAGATCTGCGGCCAGTCGGCGGCTGCGTCCACCTTGCGGCCGCCGCCGAATTCCTCGAACACGCCCGCCATCACCGGCGCGATGGTGTCGAACACATCCTGCTGGGTGACAAAGGACATTTCCATGTCGAGCTGATAAAAATCCGCAGGCGAGCGGTCGGCGCGCGGGTCCTCGTCGCGGAAGCAGGGCGCGATCTGGAAATACTTGTCAAAGCCCGACACCATCATCAGCTGCTTGAACTGCTGCGGCGCCTGCGGCAGCGCATAGAATTTGCCCGGATGCAGGCGCGACGGCACCAGGAAGTCGCGCGCGCCCTCGGGGGAGGAGGCGGTGATGATCGGGGTCTGGTATTCGTTGAAGCCGATGTCCCACATGCGGTTGCGGATCGAACGGATCATGTTGGAACGCAGCACCATGTTGCGCTGCATCTTCTCGCGACGCAGGTCCAGATAGCGATAGCGCAGGCGGGTTTCCTCGGGGTATTCCTGCTCGCCGAAGACCATCAGCGGCAGTTCCTCGGATTTGCCCAGCACCTCGATATCGCGGATAAAGACTTCGATCTCGCCGGTGGAGATTTTAGGGTTCACCAGGCTCTCATCACGGGCCATGACATTGCCGTCGATGCGGATACACCATTCGGAGCGGACCTTCTCGATCTCGGCAAAGACCGGGCTGTCCGGGTCGGCCATGACCTGGGTCACACCGTAATGGTCGCGCAGGTCGATGAACAACAACCCGCCATGGTCGCGGACGCGGTGGACCCAGCCCGAGAGGCGGACGGTTTCACCGACGTTGGATTTGTTCAGTTCGGCGCAGGTATGGCTGCGATAGTCGTGCATGGGGTGACCTTTCATTATACCGGTCTCATGTCCGGGAGGGCCGTCAATCGGGAAATGCGCCAGAACGGCGCGGAATTCGTCCGGGGTGGTACACTAGGTTGCGACGCCGTTGTCAAGCAAACTGGGCGGATTCGGCAGCCGCGAGCCCCCAATAGTGCCTGTTGCGCGCCCGAGCGAGGGTCTCCCGCCCTCTACGGTCTCATCGCGGACGCGCTGAGGCCTCCGACGTTGGGCCGGACGCCGTGCCTCTGGCACGGCGTCGGTTGCGTTCTGCGGAACCGCAGCGCACCCAATGGTGCGCTGCGACGCCCAAAGGGCAAGGGTCCGCTGGCGTCAGCCAGAAGGGCGGCTTGTCCGCGGGAGCGCCCCCGTCACACCAGACCTGCCGGGATCAGCCCGCGCAGGGAATTGCCCATATGGATGGCCTTGGCACACCTCAGGTCCTCAAGACGCAGCACCGCCTCCGTGCATTCCTCCCGCTCCAGCATCACCTGCCGCAGGATACCCGGCAGCAGGCCGCAGCTGAGCGGCGGCGTGATCACCTGCCCGTCCGGGCGGGTTACAAAGATATTGGTGATGGTGCCCTCGCAAACCTCGCCCTGCTCGTTCAGGAACAGGAGTTCATCCACGCCTTCCGGCAGCGTGGCCCGCGCCGCATCGTAGACCGCGCGGCGGGTTGTCTTGTGCTGAAGCCAGATGTCACCTGCCTCCAGCCGGGCGTCCGCGATAAGCAGCCGCCAATCCGAGGGGCTGTTTCCCAGAGCGGCCGTGGTCAGCGCCAATTGCCCCTCCGCGTCCAGCGTCAGGCGGCAGCGCAGCGGCACCGTATCGGTGGCTTCCGCCAGAACCGCCTCCGCCCGCTTTGGATCGAAAGCGATCCCGAACAGAGCCGCGCTGCGCGCCATCCGGGCCAGATGCAGCCGCAGGTGACGAAAGCCCTGCCCCGGATGCCAGCCCAGCGTCTCGATCAGGCCGAAAGCGGGATCGTTCTGGAGGGTGTCACGCGGGCAAAGCGGGCTTTCCATAGGGCTTCCTCATATTCTGCATCTGCGGTGCTGTCCCAGACCACGCCACCGCCCACATTGAGCGTCGCACGGCCCGCGTCCAGCATCAGCGTGCGGATTGCCACATTGAATTCTGCCCGGCCGTCCGGCGCCGCCCAGCCGATGGTGCCACAATAGATGTCGCGCGCCCAGGGTTCCAGTTCCGCGAGGATTTCCATCGCGCGAATCTTGGGGGCGCCGGTGATGGAACCGCAGGGAAACAGCGCGGCAAAGATCTCTGCAAGCCCCGCGTCGGGCCGCAATCTGGCGCGGACGGTGGAGACCATCTGATGCACCGTGGCGTAGCTCTCGACCGCAAACAGCTCCGGTACATGCACAGACCCGGTCTCGGCGACGCGTGAGATATCGTTGCGCAAGAGGTCCACGATCATCAGGTTTTCGGCGCGGTTCTTCTCATCTTGGCGCAGAAAGTCGCGGCGGCGGGCATCCTCCAACGGATCGTCGCTGCGCGGCTGGGTGCCCTTCATCGGGCGGGTCTCGATGCCCCCTTCTGCATCGGTGCGGAAAAACAGCTCCGGCGAGCGTGACAACAGGTCCGGCAGCCCCTCCTGTTGGACCAAGGCACCGTGGCCGACGGCCTGTCTGGCCTGAAGCGCGGCATAGATGTCTTCGGATGTCCCATAAGCGTCGGCATCAATCGGGAAGGTCAGGTTGGCCTGATAGATATCGCCCTGGCCAATGTTGCGGTTCACCTCTGCGAAGGCTTCGGCGTAGCGGTCAAAAGTCCAGCGGGGGGTAATTCCTTCAAGACCAGCTTCGCTTTCCGCCTGCGGTCGGGTCCGGCCCCCAATGTTCTGCGCTCGCGGTTCCGCATAGACCCCAAAACAAATGAGCGGCAGCCGCCGCCCCGCAGGCATCCGGCCCGCCAGTTTTGGCTCCAGCGCATAGCCCAGCTCATAGGACGCATAGCCCGCCAGCCAATGGCCGGCGTCGCGCGCCGCATCCAGCGCCGCCAGCGCGGCAGGCACGTCTTCGGCCCGCTCTGCGCGGATCATGCGCAGCGGCGTTTCAAAACATGTCCCGGCCCCCATCGGCCCCTGATCAAAGCGAATCCGCACGTCAGCCTGCTCCGTCGTTATGACCTCTCCACATATATCCGTTCGCTATGCGAACAAAACCCACGGATGCGGCATTTCCAATTCGGTTTCCGATCCCCCTTGAACCTTTCGGTGCGGTCCCTATAACGCAGGACAATTTGGGCGCACGGGGGTGCCCATGACTCGCGCAAATCAGAGGGATTCAGGCCATGCCGAAAAGAACCGATATCCAATCGATCATGATCATTGGTGCGGGGCCGATCATCATCGGCCAAGCCTGTGAGTTTGACTACTCCGGCGCGCAGGCCTGCAAGGCGCTTCGTGAAGAGGGCTACCGGGTCATTCTGGTGAACTCCAACCCGGCAACGATCATGACCGATCCGGGTCTGGCGGATGCCACCTACATCGAGCCGATCACCCCGGAGGTGGTCGCCAAGATCATCGAAAAGGAACGTCCCGATGCGCTGCTGCCGACCATGGGGGGACAGACCGGTCTGAACACCGCACTGGCGCTGGAAGAGATGGGTGTGCTGGCGAAATTCAACGTCGAGATGATCGGCGCCAAGCGCGAAGCCATTGAAATGGCAGAAGACCGCAAGCTGTTCCGCGAAGCGATGGACCGGCTTGGACTGGAAAACCCCCGCGCCACAATCATCACCGCCCCGAAGAAAGCCAACGGCAGCGCCGACCTGGATGCAGGCGTGCAGATGGCGCTGGACGAGCTGGAAGACATCGGCCTGCCCGCGATCATCCGCCCGGCCTTTACCCTTGGTGGCACCGGCGGTGGCGTCGCCTATAACCGCGAAGATTACATCCATTTCTGCCGCTCCGGCATGGATGCCTCGCCGGTCAATCAGATCCTCGTGGACGAGAGCCTGCTGGGCTGGAAAGAATATGAAATGGAGGTGGTGCGCGACACCGCCGACAACGCGATTATCGTCTGCTCGATCGAGAATATCGACCCGATGGGCGTGCACACCGGTGATTCGATCACCGTGGCCCCGGCGTTGACGCTGACCGACAAAGAATACCAGATGATGCGCTCTGCCTCGATTGCGGTGCTGCGCGAAATCGGCGTGGAAACCGGCGGCTCCAACGTCCAATGGGCGGTGAACCCTGAGGATGGCCGCATGGTGGTGATCGAGATGAACCCGCGTGTGTCGCGGTCCTCGGCGCTGGCGTCGAAGGCAACCGGCTTCCCGATTGCCAAGATTGCGGCCAAGCTGGCGGTTGGCTTTACGCTGGATGAGCTGGACAATGATATCACCGGCGTGACACCGGCGTCGTTTGAGCCGACGATCGACTATGTTGTGACCAAGATCCCGCGCTTTGCCTTCGAGAAATTCGCAGGCTCCGAGCCCTATCTGACCACGGCGATGAAATCCGTGGGTGAGACCATGGCCATTGGCCGCACGATCCACGAGAGCCTGCAAAAGGCGCTGGCGTCCATGGAGACCGGTCTGACCGGCTTTGACGAGGTTGCCATTCCCGGCGCCGAGGATGGCACCGATGGCAAGGCTGCGGTGATCAAGGCCATCAGCAAGCAGACCCCCGATCGGATGCGGACCATTGCCCAGGCGATGCGGCAGGGGTTGTCGGATGATGAAATCCAGGCCGTCACCAAGTTCGATCCCTGGTTCCTGGCCCGGATCCGCGAAATCGTGGAGGCAGAGGCCGAGATCCGCGCCGAGGGCCTGCCAAAGGATGAGCATGGGTTGCGCCGGGTCAAGATGCTGGGCTTTACCGATGCCCGCCTTGCGAAACTCACCGACAAGAGCGAGACCGACGTGCGCCGCGCCCGCCGTGATCTGGGCGTCAAGGCCGTCTTCAAGCGGATCGACACCTGCGCCGCCGAATTTGAGGCCCAGACGCCTTATATGTATTCCACCTATGAGGCCCCGGCCTTTGGCGATGTGGAATGCGAGGCCCGGCCGAGCGACCGCAAGAAGGTTGTCATTCTGGGCGGTGGCCCAAACCGGATCGGCCAGGGGATCGAGTTCGATTACTGCTGCTGCCATGCCTGTTTCGCGCTGACCGACGCGGGCTTCGAGACCATCATGATCAACTGCAACCCGGAAACGGTGTCGACCGACTATGACACCTCGGACCGGCTGTATTTTGAACCGCTGACCTTTGAGCATGTGATGGAAATCCTCACCAAGGAGCAGGAAAACGGCACCCTGCACGGGGTGATCGTGCAGTTCGGCGGCCAGACCCCGCTGAAGCTGGCCAATGCGCTGGAAGAGGAAGGCATCCCGATCCTTGGCACCTCGCCCGACGCCATCGACCTGGCCGAGGACCGCGAGCGGTTCCAGGCGCTGGTCAACCAGCTGGGGCTCAAGCAGCCGCATAACGGCATTGCCTCGACCGACGCGCAGGCGATTGAAATCGCGGCTGAAATCGGCTTCCCGCTGGTGATCCGCCCGTCCTATGTCCTGGGTGGCCGCGCGATGGAGATCGTGCGCGATATGGACCAGCTCAAGCGCTACATCGCCGAGGCGGTCGTGGTCTCCGGCGACAGCCCGGTTCTGCTCGACAGCTATCTCTCGGGCGCGGTGGAGCTGGATGTGGATGCGATTTGTGATGGCACCGACGTGCATGTCGCAGGCATCATGCAGCATATCGAAGAGGCCGGGGTTCACTCTGGGGACAGTGCCTGCTCGCTGCCGCCTTACTCGCTGTCCAAAGAGGTGATCGCCGAGGTCAAGACCCAGACCAACGCATTGGCCAAGGCGCTGAATGTGGTTGGCCTGATGAACATCCAGTTCGCGGTCAAACCTGACGCCGACGGCAATGACGTGATCTACCTGATCGAGGTCAACCCGCGGGCCTCGCGCACCGTGCCCTTTGTGGCGAAATCCACCGACAGCGCCATCGCCTCCATCGCGGCGCGTGTCATGGCGGGTGAGCCGTTGTCGAACTTCCCCAAGCGCCCGCCCTATGAGCCGGACGCAGGCTATGACGTGAACGTGCCGATGGCGGATCCGATGACCCTGGCCGACCCGGACATGCCGTGGTTCTCGGTCAAGGAGGCGGTGCTTCCCTTTGCCCGCTTCCCCGGCGTCGACACCATCCTCGGCCCCGAGATGCGCTCCACCGGCGAAGTCATGGGCTGGGACCGCAGCTTTGCCCGCGCCTTCCTGAAGGCGCAGATGGGGGCTGGCATGGTGCTGCCATCCTCGGGCCGGGCCTTTATCTCGATCAAGGATGCCGATAAGGGCACTTTGATGCTGGACGCCGCAAAAATCCTCGTGGAACAGGGCTTTACCCTGGTTGCCACACGCGGCACCCAGAGCTGGCTGGATGAGCACGGCGTGCCCTGCGAACTGGTCAACAAGGTCTATGAGGGGCGCCCTCATGTGGTGGATATGCTGAAGGACGGCAACGTCCAGCTGCTGATGAACACCACCGAAGGCGCGCAGGCGGTTGAAGACAGCAAGGAGATGCGGTCCGTCGCGCTCTATGACAAGATCCCCTATTTCACCACCGCAGCCGGTGCCAATGCCGCCGCCCGCGCGATCAAGGCGCAGGCAGAAGGTGACGTTGAAGTAAAGAGCTTGCAGGGCTGATCTGCCGAGGCAGGCAGAGATCGAACCTATTGGAAGGCCCCGGACCTGCGTCGGGGCCTTTTCTTTTGCCCTCGCCGCAACAGGCGGCCTGCTGGGAGGGCTGGGCAAAGGTTCGGACATAGGAAAACCCCGGAGCCGAGGCTCCGGGGTTTTTGGCTGATCAGGGATGGCCCGCCTCCTACAAACGCTTTTGTGGGAAACGGAGCGGAGGCCGGACAGCCCGTGCTCAGCCCGCGCGGCGCATCAGCGCACGCAGCGATCCATCAAATGGGGTGGCCAGTGAAACCCGTTTGCGACCCATCTGCGCCTTGGCAGAGATCACCGAGACCAGCCGCGGGGTGCCGCCCGGACGCATCTGCAACACCGGCGAGCCGGAGGCGCCATATTCGACACGGCAGGAGGTCACCAGCGTCGCGCTGCGGGTGGACAGGATCTGGCAGTCTTTTTCGCGGGCCGGTCGGGTGGCCTGGTTCACGGTATAGGACAGTACATCCACGCTTTCCCCCGGTGTCGGCGCAGCGGCAAGCACGAAGGGGCGGATCTCGCTGCCGGAGATCGGGCGGTCCAGACGCAGCACCGCAATATCGCTGCCCGCTGCGCTGTTGCTGGACCAGCTGTGACGATAGCCGGGATGAACAACAGCCTTCACCACACGGCGTGACGCCTTGGCCCGGCGGCCATTGAGGCCGGCCTCGAACTTGATATTGCGCGGGTTTACCGCCTGCCCGGTCTGCGGATTATAGAGACAATGTGCGGCGGTCAGCACCAGATTTGGCGCGATGAGGCTGCCGGTACACATATTGCGCCCGCCAATATTAAGCCGTCCGACAGCTTCCCAGCCCTCGACGGCGCGCACGCCTGCGGATTGCGCCTCGGCAGGGAGGCTAAAGGTTGTACTCGAAATAAAGGCGGCGGCGATAAGTCCGATAATGCGTTTCATGGTCCACTCCAGTTTTTCCCACATCGCCATCATCAGGGTCTGCTGGGGCTGGAATGCGGCTTGGAGTTGTAGGGAGCTGTCAGAAAGACGTGCAGAATGTGACGTGATTAACGTCCGGTTAACGCGGCCGATATTTGCGGCCATCACTGCGCCACATCTCTATATTTTCCTTAACCTTCCTGAACACTTTTAGAATAATTCCACGTAAACACATGAATAATTGTAACTTTTCCAGCAAGGATTTTGGTGCGTTTTTTCCTGTGTCTGCTGATGTCGCATCGGAATTTGGAAAGGAATCATCGGGATTGAGGCGGAATTGGGTCGGCCATTTCCCCAATTGAGGCGTCACCGGGCGACTCGCTCAATGCGCGAGAATCTTAAGGCAGATGTCTGCCCTCCGCCTCTGCCTTGCCCCTGCCCTGACGCGCTGCGGGGGCCGCGATGGCAGGGTTCTCCCGTGATACCTGACGCCACTGCACGCATCATGCGGACGACACGCTGTCAGCCGCACAGGGTCGCGCACAACCTGAGAGAGATCATTCGCATAGAAAAAGCCCCGGTTCTGCAACCGGGGCTTTTTCAGAGTTCAGCGGGGCGGGATCAGGCTGCGGCAGCCTGTTCGCGCTTTTCATCCCGGGCAAAGAAGATCAGGTAGAACACCGGCGCGGCCACCAGTGTGAGGATGGTGGCAAAGGCCAGCCCCCCCATGATGGTGATCGCCATCGACACGAAAAACGCGTCGGTCAGCAGCGGCACCATGCCAAGGATGGTTGTCACCGCCGCCAGCATCACCGGGCGCAGACGCGACACCGATGCCTCGACGATGGCCTCCCGCAGGGGTTTGCCCTCGGCCCGGACCAGATCGATTTCCTCAACCAGCACGATGCCGTTCTTGATCAGCATGCCAGAGAGGCTGAGCAGGCCCAGAAGCGCCGTGAAGGTAAAGGGCATACCGGTGCCAAGCAGACCAATCACCACCCCGTTGACCGACATCGGCACCAGCAGCCAGATGATAATCGGCTGACGGATCGCGTTGAACAGCAGTACCGAGATAAGAACCATGATCAGGATCGTCACCGGAAGCTGCTTGCCGAGGCTGGCATTGGCATCGGCTGAGTTCTCATGCTCGCCACCCCACTCCATGGTGTAGCCGGTCGGCAGCGACATCGCCTCGATGCTGTCCTTCACCTGGGCAAAGACGGTGGCTGCGGTCAGTTCCGCCCGGATATCGGCACCAACGGTCAAGGTCGGCACCCGGTCCCGACGATGCACGAGGGTGTTCTCCACCACCACATCGACCCCGTCGACCATCTGCTCAAGCGGGATGAATTTGCCCGCCGCCTCTGAGAACACCAGCTGGTCCATCAGATTATAGGAGCTGTCGGCAGGTCGGCGCAGGACGATGGGGATCAGGCGATCCCGCTCCCGGAACACGCCGGTGCGCAGACCGTCGGTCGAGAATTGCAGCGCATCAGCGATGGCATCGCGCGACACACCGGCTGTCTGTGCCCGATCGGTGGCATAGATCGGCTTCAGTGTGATCTCCTGCTCGCGCCAGTCCTGACGCACACTCAGGATGTCCTGCGACGCCTCTTGCAGCCGTTGCATGGCCTCGTCGCCCAGCTGGCGCAGGACGCGCGGATCAGGGCCGGCGAAACGGACCTCGATAGGCGCCCCCCCACCGGGGCCAAAGACCAGCCGCTTGGTGCGGAATTCGCCTTCGGGGAAGCGTCCCTGGCCGAAGTCCTCCAGATCCGCCTGCAGAGCCGGGATGCCCTCAAGGCTCGTTGCGCGGATGATCAGATGGCCATAGCTGGGGTTCGGGTCTTCGGAATCATAGGTCAGCATGAAGCGCGTGGCCCCCTGCCCGACAAAGGTCGCGACCGTCTCTACATCGTCCCGTTCGGCCAGCCAGTCCTCAAACACACGCATATGCTCGGAGGTTGTCGCAATCGACGTACCCTGCGGCAGCTTGTAATGCACAAAGAACAGCGGCGTGTTGGAGTTGGGGAAGAACTGCTGTTTCACCTGACCAAAACCGATGAAGCACAGCACCGTGATCGCAAACAGACCCGGCACCACAAGCCAGCGCAGCCGCAGGGACAGGCGCAGGATATTGCCATAGGTGCGGAACAAGAGGCCGGAATAGGCATCCTGATCGTCGCCGGTACCCTGTTTGAAAAAGTAATGCCCCAGCAGCGGCGTCGCGGTCAGCGCCAGCAGCCAGCTGAGCAACAGCGAAATCCCGATCACCGCAAAGAGCGAGAACATGAATTCACCGGTTGAATCCGGGCTGAGACCAATCCCCGCAAAGGCCATGATCCCGATCACCGTCGCGCCCAGCAGCGGGATCTGGGTTTTCGATGCAGCCTCATGCGCGGCCTCGCGTGAGGTCCGGCCCCGGGCCATGGAGATCTGCATCCCCTCGGCCACGACGATGGCATTGTCCACCAGCATCCCCATCGCAATGATCAGCGCCCCGAGCGAGATCCGTTCCATTTCGATGGCGAAGATATTCATGAACATCAATGTGCCAACAACCGTCAGCAGCAGGGTGGCGCCGACAACAACAGCCGCGCGCCACCCCATGAAGACCGCCAGCACGATGACAACGATACTGACCGACATCGCGAGGTTCACAAGAAAGGCATTGGAGGCCTCGTCTACGACCACATGCTGCTGATAGATTGGCTTCAGCTCCACACCATAGGGGATGTGTGTGCTCAGCTCCGCCAGCCGTGCATCAACCCGCTGGCCGACCTCAACGATGTTTTCAGTCGCAAGGCCCGCAACCCCCATGGTAAAGGCCTCGACCCCGTCAAAACGAATGATCTGCGAGGGATCATCGAGGCGGCCGCGATGCACATCCGCCATATCAATGATATTGATGACCTCCCCCTGAGAGCCAATCGTCAGCCCGGCGATTTCCGTCACCGAGTCCGAGCCTTCGGGCGCGCTGATGCGTGTCTGGGCAGGCCCGTTGTCGACCTGACCGGCAGAGCGGACGGAATTGGCGGTGGCCAATGCGTTCGAAACCGCGCCAATCGGAATATTCTGGTTGACGGTGATCGCCATCTTCGGCTCGACAAAGATCGCCTCTTCCGGCAGGCCCGCGATTTCGACGTCGGCGACGCCATCAACGGCAAGAAGCTCTCGGCGCAGGAATGTCGCCAGCTGGTGGCGTTCGGCATCCGTGAAGCCTTCGGCGGTAACGGCGTAGAAGACCCCGAACACATCACCGAAACCATCGTTCACAAAAGGGTCGCTGACGCCGTCGGGCAGGTTCCGCGCCGCGTCTTCGACCTCTTTGCGCAGCTTGGTCCAGAGGCCCGGCAGTTCGGTGCCGTCAAAGGTGTCCTGCATTTCGACATCGATGCGCGACAGGCCCGGCTGATTCATCGAGGTGATCTGCTTCACCTCCCCCATCTTCTGGATCGCTGATTCCAGTGGCTCTGATACTTCCAGCGCCACCTGCTCGGCGCTGGCGCCGGGGTATTGGGTAATGACTACAGCCTGTTTGATGGTGAAGGCCGGATCTTCGAGCCGCCCGAGGTTCAGGAACCCCCAGATACCGCCAAACAGCGCGGCCAGCATGATGATCCACGTATAAAGCGGCCGATTGATCGACCCGCGTGCAATATCCATCTGATCCGCCCTCAGTTGGTGAAGCCGGTGAAGCGACGCACGGCCGCCCCGTCAGCAAGCGCGCTGCCACCGGTCAGCACGATTTCTTCGCCACCGTTCAGCCCCGAGACGATCTCGATCTGGCCGCCGTCGGTGGCCGAGGTTTCGACCCTGGTCCAGGTGACGGTGCCCTCATCCGCGCCCTTGGGTGTAAATAGCATCACCCCGGTGTCGCCGTTGGCGGCGGGCACGATGGCGGTTGGCGGGACCACAATCGCAGACATTCCGGTATCTACGGTCACCCGCACAGAGGTCGAGGCCCCGGGGAAAATCTGGCGGTCCTCGGGCGGGTCAAGACGGAAGGTCACGCGATAGGTCTGGCCAACGCTGCTGGCCTCGGCGTCGAACTCAAGGATTTCCAGCGGGTAGGTCTTGTCGCTGCCGGGGAAGCTTGCCGTGATGGTCAGCGCGTCATTGTCCTCGCCTTGCTGGAACAGAACCTCGGGCACATCGACCTCGATATGCAGCTCCGACATGTCGTGCAGGCGCACAATCGGGCTGCCGGCGCTGACGGTGCTGAACAGGGCGACCTCACGGCTGGACACCAGGGCATCAAATGGCGCGTTCAGCGTTGCATGTTCCAGCGCATAATCGGCATCCCTGAGCGCAATGCGGGCCAGTCCGGCCTGGGTTTCGGCATCGTCGATGGAGACCTGGCTGACCGTGCCGGTCAGCTTTTCCAGCCGCGTGACGGTTCGGTCCGCCTGCTCTTTTTGCAGCTGGGCCTGTCCCAGTTTCAGCTCGAACGGCTCCAGATCCAACTCCGCGACCAGAGCCCCCTTTGGCAGGAAAGCCCCCTCAGTGACAGGGAATTTCACAACCTGTCCGCCGACCTGAAACGCCAGATCCACCGTCTCTTTTGCCGCGACCTGACCGAAGAACTCGCGCTGGATCGGCACCGCGCCTGAGCGTGTTTCCATCAGTTTCACGGGTTTCAGGACGTTCTGGGCCAGTGTTGGCGTGGCCACCAGTAGCAACGCGGCGACCCCGGCGATGACTCTCGAACTCAGCTGCATGGGTTACTCCTTCCGACGCGGCTTCGCGTCCGCTTTAATGACTGTGTCATGAATCTTGGCCGACAAGGCCGCAAATTGTTTGATTTCCTCCGGGTCCAAACCGGAAATACGTTGGAACAGATCCGTCATCGCCTCGACCAGATACTGGCGTTTGGCGGCGCCGTCGGGGGTGAGCGACAACAACCAGGCGCGCCTGTCCTGCGGATCCCTGCTGCGGCGGATCAGACCCTGCCGTTCCAGCCGGTCGGCGGCCGTGGTCACCGACGAAGGCACCGTCTGCAACATCCGCGCCAGCTCTCCCATCCGGCAGGGCGTGCCCAGACGCACCAGCACATGGCATTCCATCCGGCTCAGGTCTGGCAGGTCAACGGTGTCTTCGATGCAGGCGTCGATGCGCCAATAGAGCGCAAAGACACCCAGCATGGCGCAGACCTCCGGGCAGGTCTCAGCCTGATTGCCGTCCGTCGCGGTATCGCCGTCAGTTTGGGTGTCGCTGTCGTTGCCGGTTTGTCGAATCATACCACCATCGCCTTCATCGCGCATATACTTCAAATTTCGAACCATTCAAGGAGGGAAGCATTTTATTCATATCAACAATGCTCCGGGACGCCCTGATCAGGTTGACGTAGGGGCTGCGCCCGTAACGCCAAGGGCCTTGCCCTTGACCTCACTGGGGGAAGATGCCCAGATATGCAGCACTTTTGAAAACCACCCGAAGGTCCAGCTCATGTATACACCCGCCATCACCGGCACGGGCGTCTTTACGCCGTCACAGACAATCACAAACGCCGAGCTGGTCACAGCCTTCAATGCCTATGCCGATAAGGTCAATGCCGAGAACGCAGAGGCGATTGCAGCGGGTGAGATGGATCCTCTGGCGCATTCCTCCGAAGACTTCATTCTAAAGGCCTCCGGTATCGAACAGCGCTACGTGATGGACAAGAGCGGTATTCTTGATCCTGAGGTGATGCACCCGCTGCTGCGTCAGCGCAGCGATGACGAGCCATCCATCATGGCCGAAATGGCACTGGATGCCGCCAAGAAAGCACTGAAACAGGCCGGCAAGACTGCGGCGGATGTCGACGCCGTCATCTGTGCGGCCTCCAATATGGAACGTGCCTATCCGGCGCTGGCAATCGAAATTCAGGATCTTCTTGGCATCGAAGGCTTTGCCTTTGACATGAATGTCGCCTGTTCCTCCGCCACCTTTGGGATTCAGGCGGCTGCCGATATGGTGCGCTCCGGCTCCATTCGGTCGGCGCTGGTGGTCAATCCCGAGATCTGCTCCGGCCATCTTGAGTGGCGCGACCGCGATTGCCATTTCATCTTTGGCGATGTGGCAACGGCCACCCTGATCGAGCGCAGCGAAGACGCCAGCGGCCCGCATTTCGAAATCCTGTCGACCCGCTGCGCCACCAGCTTTTCCAACAATATCCGCAACAACAATGGCTATCTGCGCCGGTCGCGCCCGGATGGGGTCGCAGATCGTCGGGACATGCAGTTCATGCAGAACGGGCGCAAGGTCTTCAAGGAAGTGCTGCCGATGGTCAGCCAGCATATTGCGGATCACATGGAGGCCGAGGGCGTCAGCAACACCGAGCTGAAACGGCTCTGGCTACATCAGGCCAATAAGACGATGAATGATTTCATTGGCAAAAAGGTCCTTGGCCGCACGCCAGAGGCCGGTGAACAGCCCAATATCCTGCAGGATTACGCCAATACATCCTCGGCAGGGTCGATCATCGCCTTCTCCAAATATTCGGATGATCTGGCCGAGGGCGATCTGGGGCTGATCTGCTCTTTCGGTGCCGGTTATTCGGTAGGATCGGTGATCCTGCGCCGCGCGGCCTGAGCCTGCCGGAGCAGTTACCAAACGAATTCGGGCCTGCCGATCCTGGCAGGCCCTTTTTCAGTCTCGCCTTCAGCTCGGGTCCGGCGCTATTTCTGCGACACCCGCTGGTGCACGGCCTCGGCGTCCTCAACCCGCTCTGAGTAGCGGTCGACCAGGTAGTCCTTGCGACCGCGAGTCAGCCAGGTGAATTTCACCAGCTCTTCCATCACATCGACAACGCGGCGATAGAACGGGCCTTCGGGCAGCCGGTCCCCCTCGGCAAATTCCAGCCACGCCTTGGGAATCGAGGATTGGTTGGGGATGGTCAGCATCCGCATCCAGCGGCCCAGAATACGCATCTGGTTGACAGCGTTGAAAGATTGCGACCCGCCGGAGACCTGCATCACCGCCAGCGTCTTGCCCTGCGTGGTGCGAACACCGCCTTTCAGCGACAGCGGCAGCCAGTCGATCTGTGTCTTCATGATGCCCGTCATAGCGCCATGCCGTTCCGGGCTGGACCAGACCATTCCATCGCACCAGACCGCAAGATCGCGCAGTTCGCTCACCTTGGGGTGATCTTCGCTGCCGGTGTCATCGGGCAATGGCAGCCCGCTCGGATCGAAAATCCGCGCCTCGCAGCCCAGCGCGCGCAGGATCCG
Organism: Phaeobacter sp. JH20_02; assembly: GCF_048056915.1. NCBI lineage: Bacteria > Pseudomonadati > Pseudomonadota > Alphaproteobacteria > Rhodobacterales > Roseobacteraceae > Phaeobacter > Phaeobacter sp. JH20_02. The sequence continues at coordinate 775,884 of NZ_JAYMVP010000028.1, forward strand.
GGCTGCCTCCTCGGCAACCTTGCGTGAGTAGCTGACGGCCCGCAGGGAGCCATAGAGCAGCAGGATCCGGGGCGGATGCTGCGGGTCACCTGTCGCTGCCAGGCGGGCGATATCAATCTGCGGCAAGGCCTCGGCGATGAGCGCCGGCAGATCCTCCGCCACACGCCCGTCAGCCGAAACAGCAGGCCCCGTCGTCAGTGTCTCAGCCACTTTCTTCTTCCAGGTGCAGTTTCATATCGAGAAGCACCTGCTGCAGCATCACCGTTTCGCGCAGCAACCGCTTGGCCTCATTGATGGTGATGATCCCATCGGCCATGGCCTCCTGATATTCGCTCATCAATGTGGCAAAGCGCTGGCTGAGCGCAATCACATCCGCATTGACGCCACCGCGGCGCGCCTCTGAGGCCGGGCTGGCCTGACAGTAGGACAAGGTGATGTTCTTCAGATCCGCCAGACCGGAAGTCACATGCGGGAAGGAGGCCGCAGCTTCCAGTTTGGCAACGGCGTCGACGGGCATGAACCGATCGACATGTTCGGCATTATCCGAGTAATACCGCCCCAACGTCGCCTTGGATTTTCCTGTGATCTGGCAGGCCGCCTCGATCCCCACATCCTTGACCAGAGCCTCGGTGTGCTTTTTTAGATAAGTACCTATGTCTGCCATATAAAATCTACCTGCATATGACCGCGACCCCATCGGGGAAGAAACGCGTTAATTTCCCATTCACGACACTTAAAGGAAATGCAAAGCTATTTCTATCCCTAAGGTTTTTAAGGGACTTACCGCGCTGTTCCGGGTCGCGAGACAGGGAAACGCGCTGGGGGCGGAGGCGTGTTTCGTGGGCCTTCGCTGGTGGGCAATTTCCGTCCAGTTGGCGCCCTGCCGCAGGTGTCATGTGGTTCGTTTCTCGGGTTGTTTCGCCGCGAACCGGCATCCGCGCGCAGGGCGTTTTATCCTCAGACCGGAAATGCCGTCGGCTCATCGGGCAATCGGTGAAGAATTGGTGAAGAAAACCGTTTCCTCCGACCGGCTCTGCGGCTAAATCAGCGCCATGGCCAAGCTTTACTTCCACTACTCCACCATGAATGCCGGCAAATCGACGGTGCTCTTGCAAGCCTCGCATAACTACCGCGAGAACGATATGGACACCTATCTGCTGACCGCAGCGCTGGACAACCGCGCCGGTCAGGGGCGGATCGCCTCCCGCATCGGGATCGGTGCCGAGGCTGACATCTTCCGGCCCGGTGAGAACCTGTTCGACAAAGTGACAGAGCGACTGGCAAGGGGCAGTGTTGCCAGCATCTTTGTCGATGAGGCGCAGTTTCTGTCGCCGGATCAGGTCTGGGATCTGGCGCGGGTGGTCGACGATCTGCGGGTGCCGGTTTTGTGCTACGGGCTGCGGGTCGATTTTCAGGGCAAGCTGTTTCCCGGCTCCGCCACCCTGCTGGCACTGGCCGATGAAATGCGCGAAGTCCGCACCATCTGCCACTGCGGTAAAAAGGCAACCATGGTGATCCGGCAGGATGAGAACGGCCAGACCATCACCGAAGGCGCGCAGGTGCAGATCGGCGGCAATGAAACCTATGTATCGCTCTGCCGTCGCCACTGGCGCGAGGCCACCGGCGATCAGCCCACCTCTGCTGCGGGCTGATCTGAAACGGCCTGCACCGAGCGGAGGCCGGGCGCGTCTGACGCCGCGCGGGGCGTTAGACGCCCCGACGCGATACGCTGGCGGTTACACAGGCAGTTACACGGGCGAAATCAACGGCCGACCAGCAAGGAAGGCGGCGACATTGTCCAGCGCCAGATGTCCCATGGCGCTGCGCACCTCCTCGGTGGCGGTGCCCAGATGCGGCAGTAGCGTGACCTGCTCCATCTGCCGCAGGGCCTCCGGCACCTCCGGCTCGAATTCATAGACATCCAGACCTGCCCCGCCGAGCGCGCCCGCCTGAAGGGCGGCGATCAGCGCCGCCTCATCCACCACCTCGCCGCGCGAGATATTGATCAGCAGGGCATGAGGGCGCATCGCCGCCAGAACCTCCGCGCTGATCAAATGCCGCGTCTCCGCACCGCCGGGCACTGCAAGCACCAGCACATCCACCTGAGCCGCCAGAGCGGTCAGGCTTTCCGCGCGCGACACCGGGAAGCCGGGAGATTTGTCGCTGCGCGCCAGATAGCTGACCGACATGCCAAAGCCGAAGTGACAGCGCCGCGCGATGGCCTCACCGATGCGGCCAAAGCCGACGATGCCCACATGTTTGCCTGTCAGATGCATCCCCAGCATCTGGGTGGGATGCCAGCCCTGCCAATCGCCGGAGCGGACCAGACGTTCGCCCTCGCCGGCACGGCGGGCGGTCATCAGCATCAACGTCAGCGCAATATCAGCGGTCGCATCGGTAACGGCGCCGGGGGTGTTGCTGACCACGATCCCGGCCCGGCGCGCGGCCGCCACGTCGATATGATTGAAGCCAACGCCGAAATTGGCCAGCAACCTGCACCGTGGCTGCGGCACGGCGGCAAAACTGCCTGCGTCGAACTGGTCCCCCAGGGTCGGCAGGACGATGTCGAAATCACGCAGCGCACGCTGGCGCTCATCGGCGTTCAAAGGGCTGGTCTGCTGGCGGATCTCGACATCGAATTCCGCCCGCGCACGCGCCTCAACCGCCGCTGTCATTGGCCGGGTAATCCAGAGTTTGCCGCTCAATGCATCCGCCCTCCCAATGGGACCGGTCCATCCGGACCAATCAGAACAATCTCTCCGGTGGCATCCGGCAGCCCCAGCACCAGCACTTCGGACATGAACTTGCCAATCTGGCGGGGCGGGAAATTCACCACGGCCATCACCTGTTTGCCCAGCAGCGTTTCCGCCGTGTAGTGGGCCGTCACCTGCGCCGAGGTTTTCTTGATGCCGATGTCATCGCCGAAATCCACCCACATCTTGATCGCGGGTTTGCGAGCCTCGGGGTAGTCCTCGGCGCGCACCACCTCGCCCACGCGCACATCGACCTTGAGAAATTCGTCAAAACTGATGTCAGCCACGGGACAGCTCCCTCGACCGGTTGGTGGCTGCCGCCACGGCGCGGCGCAGCAGCGGCGGAAAGCCGTCGGTCTCATCCATCAGCACCTCCAGCGCGGCCTGGGTCGTGCCATTGGGGCTGGTGACATTGACCCGCAGCTGCGCTGGCGTTTCCTCGGAGGCTTCTGCCAGGGCACCGGCCCCTGCGACGGTGGCCTTGGCCAGCTGCATCGCCAGATCGGCAGGCAGCCCCTCAGCCTCGCCAGCAGCGGCAAGGGTTTCGATCAGATGGAAAACATAGGCCGGGCCGGAACCGCTGACGCCGGTGACCGCATCCATCTGCGCCTCGCTCTGCAATCGGACGGTCTGGCCGATGGCCTGCAACAGCGCATCGGCGCGATTTATATCCGCCTCGGTCGCGCGCATGTTGCCGATGAGCGCGGTAATGCCACGCCCGACGGCGGCAGGTGTATTCGGCATGGCGCGCACGATCGGCGTCTGCGCCCCCAGAAGCGATTCATAGGTAGCGATCGAGGTTCCGGCAGCAACCGAGATAAACAGCGTCTCGCCATTGCCCAGCTGTTGCAGCTGCGGCAGCGCCTCTCCCATCATCTGGGGTTTGACAGCAATCAGCACGATCCCCGGCGCCCGGTCACCGGTCTCTGGCAAGGGCGCATTGAGATGTACACCAGTCTGGCGCAGCCAGTCGGAAGGATTGGGATCAATCACCCAGACGGTATCCGGGTCAACACCCCGGTCAAGCCATCCGGCCAGCATTGCCGACCCCATCTTGCCGCAGCCCAAGAGCGCGATGCCCCGCGCTGCGATCTGTGATACCTGCATCTTTCCCCTCCCCTGATCGGATCTCCGGCACCATGCAGCGCCGGTTCGGGGAAAGGTTTACGCGCGCCCGTAAGCCTCTGCAATGGCGACCTGAAGCGCGTCGCGCGGCGATTGTCCGCCCCAGACCATCAGCTGGATTGCCGGATAGTAGCGCTCGCAATTGGCGACAGCGGAGTTGATCAGCGTGTCGATCTGCTCAGGGCTTGCCACCTGTCCGCCGGTCAATACCAGCCCATAGCGATACAGCATCAGCTTGTGATCGGGCCAGAAGGTAAAGCCACCGGCCCAGCACTGATCATTCATCTCGTTGATCAGCTCGTAGAGCCGCGGCAGCTGTTCCTTCGGCGGCTCCATCTCAAAGCTGCATACCATCCGCAGGGTTTCTTCATAGCCGGACCACGCCAATGTCAGCGAATAGGTGCGCCACTGGCCTTCCACCGCCATGGCGATCTGATCGTCGCCTATGCGGTCAAAGTCCCAATCGTGGTCCGAGGCCAAGTGTTCGACGATGTCGATAGGGTGAATTTCGTCTTCCAGAAAATGTTCGGAAAGAGCCATGTTGCCACCTCTCTGATCTCTAGCAAAAGAGATGCGGGGCACCCCCAATTGCTAGCGGCCTGCTCAATAAGGAGAGGGATTTACCCGTCCTCCTACCAGATATGGTGGAGGCACCAAGGCCGTCTGGCAACCCTTTATTTGGGGATAACTGCAATAAGTTGTGGACGAAAGGCGATGACCCTCAAAATATCGTGACAGTGCTGTGAAGAGAGGCAGCTGCGGGATCCTGCTGCGCCGGGTGGGAGTCTGCGACGCGGGCTTGGTCGCAAAAATGGCGCGCCACCCGGACCGGGCCGCACGCCGGCAAATGTTGCAGATCGGATATTTCAGCGCCGGGCGGCGGGCTGTGCCTGCCGCTCAGCCCTGGAACCGGATCACGCGGATTTATCCGCTTCCAGCGCGTCGAGCCGGGCCTTCAGTGCTTCGTTTTCTTCACGCGCCTTCTGCGCCATGGCGCGCACGGCGTCGAACTCCTCGCGGGTCACGAAATCGCGATCGGCCAGCCAACGGTCGATCAGCCCCTTCATGGCGGTCTCCGCCTCTTCCCGCGCGCCATGGGCCACACCCATCGCGTTGGTCATCAGCTGGGAAATATCATCCATGATCTTATTGCGCGTCTGCATTGTCTTCTCCATGTCTGCCTTGACCCCTATATGGTCATCAACACCGGCGGCGGCAAGCCGTTGACACCGCAGCCCCCGCAAAGGCATTGACGGCACATGCACGCATTCATCCTCCAATTCCCCGATCTGACCCCGGAAATCTTCACAATCGAGCTGTTCGGCAGCCAATTCGCGCTGCGCTGGTACGCGCTGGCCTATATCGTCGGGATTGTCATCGCCTGGCGGCTGGCGGTCGCGGCGCTGCGGCGCCCCGCGCTCTGGCCCCACGCACAGCCCCCGATGAAACCGCAACAGGTCGAAGATCTGCTCACCTGGATCATCCTCGGCGTCATTCTGGGCGGACGGCTTGGCTATGTGCTGTTCTATCAGCCCGGCTACTACCTTCAGAACCCGGCCGAGATCCTTCGCATCTGGCAGGGGGGCATGGCCTTTCATGGCGGTCTCCTGGGGGTGATCATTGCCACCTGGATTTATGCGCTGCGCCACCGGATCCCGCGCCTTCAGATCGCTGATCTGGTGGCACATACGGTGCCGCCGGGCCTCTTGCTGGGCCGACTTGCCAACTTCAACAACGCCGAGCTCTGGGGGCGGGCAACCGATCTGCCATGGGGGGTCGCCTTTCCCGGGCGCGCGGCGCAGTCCTGCGGGCAGGCGCTGGGGGAGATCTGCGCGCGCCACCCGTCCCAGCTCTATGAGGCGCTGCTGGAAGGGCTGATCCTTGGTGCGGTGCTCTTGTGGCTGGTCTACCGGCGCGCGGCGCTGACCCACCCAGGCCGGGTGACCGGCGTGTTTCTGGCAGGCTATGGCGCGGCGCGCTTCGCGGTTGAATTCATGCGCCAGCCCGACGCCCAATTCGTAACCGCAGAGAATCCCCTGGGGCTGGCCTGGCATATCGGCGGCTACGGTCTGACCATGGGACAGCTGCTGTCGCTGCCGATGATCGCCATCGGCCTCATTCTGGTGCTGCGCAGCCGACGCATGGCGGTGATTCCGGCATGAGCCTGAGCGACCATATCACTGCCCGCATCCGTGCCGAGGGGCCGATTTCGGTCGCGGATTACATGGCCGAGGCGCTGCTGCATCCAAGCTATGGCTATTACACCACCCGCGACCCGCTGGGGGCCAAGGGGGATTTCACCACAGCCCCGGAAATCAGCCAGATGTTCGGAGAGCTGATCGGGCTGGCGCTGGCACAATGCTGGCTGGATCAGGGCCAACCTCAGCGGTTCACATTGGCCGAACTGGGTCCCGGTCGCGGCACCCTGATGGCTGATCTGCTGCGCGCCACAAAAGGCGTGCCCGGGTTTCACGCCGCCATGCAGATTGCCCTGCTGGAGGCCTCCCCCACCCTGCGCGCCCGTCAGGCGAGGCAACTGGCAGGCCATGACCCGGTCTGGTACCCGAATATCGCCGAGCTGCCCGAGCAACCGCTGTTTCTAATCGCAAATGAGTTCTTTGATGCGCTGCCGGTGCGGCAATTTCTGCGCGATGGCGATGGCTGGCGCGAAAAATCAGTGGGTCTTCAGGATGGCACGCTCAGCTTTGGCCTTGGCGCGGTGGCGCCACAGCCTGCACTGGCGCATCGCCTTGAGGACACCCGCGACGGTGATCTGGTCGAGCTGTGCGAAGCCGCGCAACCGATGGTTCAGACCATCGCCACCCGGATCGCCCGCTACGGCGGAACCGCGCTTATTGTCGATTACGGCGATTGGCGTTCGCTGGGGGATACGTTGCAGGCCCTGCGCGCCCATGCGCCAAGCGATCCGCTGAAGGATCCGGGCAGCGCCGATCTGACCACCCATGTCGATTTCGAAGCGCTTGCACTGGCTGCGAAATCTGCGGGCTGTGCCTATAGTCGGCTGACCCCGCAAGGCGTGTTTCTGGAGCGTCTGGGCATCACCGATCGGGCACAGGCGCTGGCGGCGCGGCTAAACGGCGACGCGCTGCAATCTCTGATTGCGGCGCATCGACGGTTGACGCATCCTGAGGAAATGGGAAACCTGTTCAAGATACTCGGGATTTTCCCCGAAGAGACCGCACCCCCACCGGGATTGAACGCATGACGCTGGAAATTCTCATCTCCGAGCTGCTCAATGGCACCAAACACGGCTTCTTTACCCGTCGCGGCGGGGCCTCTTCGGGTATTTTTGCCGGATTGAATTGCGGGCTTGGCTCATCGGATCAGCGCGAAGCGGTGCAGATCAACCGGATGCGCGTCGCCGCAGCGATGGAGGCATCGCCCGAGGCGCTTGGCCGGGTGAATCAGGTGCATTCCGCCAATGTCCTGACCATCTCCGATCCCCGGCAGGACAATATTCAGGGCGATATTCAGGCTGATGCCATGGTCACCAATGTGCCCGGCGTGGTGCTGTCGATCCTGACCGCCGACTGCCAGCCGGTTCTGTTTCACGACCCGGAGGCCAATGTGGTCGGCGCAGCTCATGCCGGGTGGCGCGGCACGCTTGATGGCGTGCTGGAGGCCACATTGGACGCGATGGAACAGCTGGGCGCGCGGCGGCAGTCCACCCGGGCGGTCATCGGCCCGTCGATCTCGCAGCGCGCCTATGAGGTCGGCCCTGAGTTCTTTGACGACTTCATGATGCAGGATCCGGAAAACGCACGGTTCTTTGCCAATGGCGAGGGCGATCGCTACCTCTTTGATCTGCCCTCTCTGGGTCTGCACAAACTGCGCAGCGCCGGCGTGGCCGAGGCCGCATGGACCGGGCATTGCACCTACTCTGACCCGGAACGGTTCTATTCCTTCCGCCGCGCGACCCATCACAAAGAGGTCGACTACGGGCGCCTGATCTCCTGCATTCGCCTGTAGGCGCCGCGACCTGCAATTCGCGGCCCAATGTGACCACCGAAGCGCGCCCGCGCGGGGGCTGAGTGCGCGCGGATCACTGCGGCGTTCCTGTGATTTCCACAGATCGGCCACATTCCCGGCGCATTGGCAGGCGACAAAAGACGGGACTAAAGCGCGGGCCGCAGAATGCTGCCCCGCTCCTACAGGAGACGCCTCATGAAACCAAAATCGCGCTTCATCAAATCCATTGTAGCTGCCGCCAAGACCGAAGAGGTGCGCCTACCCTGGACGCGTGGCGCCACCCGGCAGATCGCGATTGAGCGGCGTCGCGAGACTCTCCGGCGCCCGGCCCAGGCCAAGAGCGCCTGAGATCATTGAAGAGGCGTCCCTGCAATCTCGACGGCCCGCTCTCACGACGGGGCCGGGAATACCCGCCTGACACCGTCCACCGGTGATCACCTCCGGCGGCGGCCTCTGCCCAAGACAGGACCGCCGCATTTACCTGCCCGATTGGGCGCATTGCCCCGGACCGCGCGTATTGCGACCGGAGCGCCCGACAGGGACCAAGCGATTCCGGCGCGCCTTCTGCTCATCGCGCTGCCGGGGTTGATGCAAGTACAGTCATGAGAGAGGCACGTTCGCCATGACCATACCCCAGTCGCTGCGACGCGCAGCTGCCAATGCGGTCGAAGCCAATGCTCTGCTACAGGACCCTGCTGCCCAGCGCGGCGGGACGCGGCCACAGCTGCGCCGTTACGATGTCTGTAGCCTGCTGCCAAACGGCCAGATCGCCGAGACACGCCATGTCGCACCGTCGCTGCCATTGTTCGAAGACGCCTTTACCGCCTTTTGCCGCGGATCCCTGATCGAGACCACGCAGGGGCCCATTGCAATCGAGGATCTGCTGCCGGGCGATGAGCTGATCACCTTTGATGGCGATCCCCTCCCCCTGTTGTGGAAAGGCAGCACCAGCCTTGTCCCATCGCGCAGCGGGCAGCACGGTCGCAGCCACCGGCTGACCAGCTTTACCGCCGATAGCCTTGGCGAGGCAAAGCCGATGTCGACGGTTGTCGCAGGCCCCGCCGCGCGGCTGTTGCAACGGGCACCTCTGCCGGGGATCAAGCTGGACAATGCCGCCTCGCTGGTTCCGGTGCAGCAATATCATGACGGGATGAGTATTTTCGAAACCGCGCCCCCGACCGCCGTGGACCTCTTTCATCTGTGCCTGCCGCGCCATGCGGCGATCAGTGTCGGCGGTCTGCCATTCGAAACCTATCACCCCGGCCCGGAGGCCCTGAAACTGGTGAGCCACGCCATCCGCACGCTCTATCTGAACCTGTTTTCGCATGTCGAATCGATCGCAGGCTTCGGCCCGCTGGCCTATCCCCGGATCCTGCTGCAAGATCCCGATATGAACTAAGCCGGGTCCGCCGACCGCTGCGGCGGTCGCCCCAAACGAAAAAAGCGCCCGCATTGCGAGGCGCTTTTTCTGATCAGACTGGCCTGACCGATTTCTGCGAGGCTCTGCCCCTCAGGCTTCGCGCGCGAGCCGTTGCTCCAGCACATCAAAGGGAACGCCGGGTTCGTCCTTGGCCCCCCGGATCACCAGCGACGTCTTGACGCTGGCCACATTCGGCGTCGTCAGCAGATCGCCGGTCAGAAAGCTCTGGAAGGTGCTGAGATCGGGCGCGACGCATTTCAGGATGAAATCCACCTCGCCGTTCAGCATGTGGCACTCGCGCACCAGCGGCCAGTCGCGGCATTTCGCTTCAAAGGCGCTCAGCTCGGCCTCGGCCTGGCTCTCCAGCCCCACCATGGCAAAGACCTGCACTTCGAACCCCAATTCGCGTGCGTTGACCTCGGCATGGTATCCGCGGATCAGCCCGGCCTCCTCAAGCGAGCGCACCCGGCGCAGGCACGGCGGTGCGGAAATACCCACACGCTTGGCCAGTTCAACATTGGTCATACGACCGTCGGCCTGCAACTCCGACAAAATCTTGCGATCAATCGGATCAAGGCGTGTTGTGACCATCTGGAAGCTCCTGTTGAATTTTCCGTTTGTTATACCAGCATCCGTAGCGCACGCAATATTATTTCAGGCGCGCGCAACAATATTTGCCGTTGATAAGATGAGACCTCAGCATCTTAGCCCAGGCATCAAAACCGGGGGCATCCGACATCGCTGAAGCCGGGGCTTTAAGACATCGCCGGGTGCAGTTATATGCATTGCCTGACGGCGGCAAGACCGCCCTTTCATCGACTGGGGAAATGAGATGAGCGACACGCGCCACACCAAGGTTCTGATCATCGGGTCCGGCCCGGCAGGCTACACCGCCGGCGTCTACGCCAGCCGCGCCATGCTGGAGCCGATTCTGGTTCAGGGCATTGAGCCGGGCGGCCAGCTGACCACGACTACCGAGGTAGAGAACTGGCCTGGCGACACCGAGGTTCAGGGCCCGGATCTGATGGTGCGGATGCAGGAGCACGCCAAGACGATGGGCTGCGAGATCATCGGGGACATCATCACCGATCTCGACACCACCTCGCGCCCATTCGTGGCCAAGGGTGACAGCGGCACCGTCTACACCGCCGATGCGGTCATTCTGGCAACCGGCGCGCGCGCCAAATGGCTCGGCCTGCCGTCCGAGGAGAAGTTCAAGGGCTTTGGCGTCTCCGCCTGCGCGACCTGCGATGGTTTCTTCTATCGCGGCCAGGAGATTGTGGTGATCGGCGGCGGCAATACCGCTGTGGAAGAGGCGCTGTTCCTGACCAATTTTGCCTCCAAGGTGACGCTGATCCACCGCCGCGACGAGCTGCGCGCAGAGAAAATTCTGCAAGACCGCCTGATGAAGAACGAGAAGATTGAGCCGCTGTGGTTCCACCAGCTGGAAGAGGTGATCGGCACCGAGAACCCGCTGGGCGTCGAGGGCGTGCGGGTGAAGAACGTGAAGACCGGCGAAATCACCGAAATCCCCTGCAAGGGCGTCTTTGTCGCCATCGGCCATGCGCCTGCCAATGAATTGGTCAAGGACGTGCTGGAAACCCACAATGGCGGCTATGTGAAGGTAACGCCCGGCACCACCGAAACCTCCATCCCCGGCATTTTTGCCGCTGGTGACCTGACCGATCACAAATATCGTCAGGCGGTGACCTCCGCAGGCATGGGCTGCATGGCGGCGCTGGATGCCGAACGCTTCCTCGCAGAGCAGGAGTGAGCGCGGTGGCGCATGATTTCGACACCCAGAAGGCCGAGACATTCTCGGCCTTCTCCGATTTGCAGGCCGAGGGTGACCTGCCGTTTGAGGCGGATCTTGATCTGTTCTTTGTCGCTGAAGAGGCCAAGGACTGGATGCCCCTTGCCGAGGCACTGGCCGATCTGGGCTTTTATACCCAATGGGCAGAGGCCGAGGGCGATGATCCCGCCACATTGATCGCGACGATGCCCGAACAGATCCTGTCCGCAGCAGCGATCTGGATGGTCGAAGAGGTCGCAACCCGGACTGCACTTGACCATGGGTTTCGGCCAGACGGCTGGGGATTTGCCGAGGATTGAGCCCAAGGCGGCCCCGACTGCCAGACCCCTGTCCCGGCCCGCCGGAGACAACAGACCGCCCGTTCCGCTTGCGTTGCAATAGGGGAACGGCGGTCTTTTTCACGAAACTCAAAAGGGTTTTGACTTTGCTGCGACTGCAAAGCATGACATGCGTTCACCCGTGAACACACTTTGAGTCGACCCGATGCCATCCCGATCCACACCACTCAGCCATGAGGACGAAGACCTGCTCTTTCGTATCCTCAGCCAGCTCGACAAGGCGCCAGACGCCTCGCAGCGGGCCACGGCGACGGCTGTAGGGATATCACTTGGGCGGCTCAATGCACATCTACGCGCAGCCGCAGAAGCCGGTCTTGTCAAGGTCAGCCATCGCGCAGGTCCCGACAAACGTCAACGCTTCGCCTATGCGCTTACCACCCGAGGTGCTGCCGAAAAAATCCGGCTCACCGATCAGTTTCTCGCCCGCAAGTTCGCCGAATACGACGCGCTTCACGCTGAACTCACTGGGACCACCAGTGGCCTCGTCCCCTTCAAGTACAGGACCAAGTTGATGCAGAATAATCTTGCCCCCATCCCGGAGCTTTATGTCTCCTATGACTCCGCCCAAAAGCTGAAGGTCGAGGCCGCAGAGCTGAAGAGCCATGACCTGAGCCCGCGCCAGATCTGCGATCTGGAGCTGCTGATGAACGGCGGCTTCAACCCGCTGAAAGGGTTTCTGAGCGAAGCAGACTACAACGGCGTTGTCGAAAACATGCGCCTTGCGGACGGCACCCTCTGGCCGATGCCGATCACGCTGGATGTGTCCGAGGATTTTGCCGCATCGCTGGAAATCGGCGAAGACATCGCCCTGCGCGATCAGGAAGGTGTCATCCTTGGCACCATGACCGTGACCGATCGCTGGGAGCCGAACAAATCGCGCGAAGCCGAAAAGGTGTTCGGCGCCGATGACGACGCCCATCCGGCGGTCAACTACCTGCATAACACCGCAGGCAAGATCTATCTGGGCGGCCCGGTGACCGGCATCCAGCAGCCCGTCCACTATGATTTCCGCGGACGTCGCGACACTCCGAACGAGCTGCGCGCCTATTTCCGCAAACTGGGCTGGCGCCGCATCGTGGCCTTCCAGACCCGCAACCCGCTGCACCGGGCACATCAGGAACTGACCTTCCGCGCTGCGCGCGAGGCCCAGGCCAACCTGTTGATCCACCCGGTTGTCGGCATGACCAAACCGGGCGACGTCGATCATTTCACCCGCGTACGCTGCTATGAGGCGGTGCTGGACAAGTATCCGGCGGCCACCACATCCATGTCGCTCTTGAACCTGGCAATGCGTATGGCCGGCCCGCGCGAGGCGGTCTGGCACGGGCTGATCCGCAAAAACCACGGCTGCACCCATTTCATCGTTGGTCGCGATCACGCAGGCCCCGGCAAGAACTCCGCCGGTGAAGATTTCTACGGCCCTTATGATGCGCAGGATCTGTTCCGCGAGCATCAGGAAGAAATCGGCATCGAAATGGTCGACTTCAAACACATGGTCTATGTGCAGGAACGCGCCCAATACGAACCCAACGACGAGATTGAAGATCGCGACAATGTCACCATCCTGAACATCTCCGGCACCGAACTGCGCCGTCGCCTGCAAGAAGGCCTGGAGATCCCCGAGTGGTTCTCCTTCCCCGAGGTTGTGAATGAGCTGCGCAAGACCAAGCCGCCACGTTCCAAGCAGGGCTTCACCGTATTCTTCACCGGGTTCTCCGGCTCCGGCAAATCCACCATTGCAAATGCTCTGATGGTCAAGCTGATGGAAATGGGTGGCCGTCCGGTGACCCTGCTCGATGGCGACATCGTGCGGAAAAACCTCAGCTCCGAACTGGGCTTCTCGAAAGAGCACCGCGACCTCAACATCCGCCGCATCGGCTATGTGGCCTCCGAGATCACCAAGAACGGCGGCATCGCCATCTGCGCGCCGATCGCGCCTTATGCCACTACCCGCCGCGCCGTGCGTGAGGATGTGGAGCAGTTCGGTGCTTTCCTGGAGGTGCATGTTGCGACCTCGATCGAGGAATGCGAGCGCCGCGACCGCAAGGGTCTCTACAAGTTGGCTCGTGAAGGAAAGATCAAGGAATTCACAGGGATTTCCGATCCCTATGATGTCCCCGTTGATCCGGAGCTGCGTGTCGAGACCGAGAATGTCGACGTCGACAACTGCGCCCATCAGGTTCTGCTGAAGCTGGAGAACATGGGGCTGATCGCAGGCTGATCCACCCGCAAGACTGACAGAAGGCCGCCCGATCGGGCGGCCTTTTTCGACTCAAACATGGGGTTAAAGGCTGGCCCGAAGCGCCTCCGCCGCGCGGCGCTCAATACTGCCATATCGCGCAGCCTCCGGCTTAAGCGCCCTGAGCGTCGGCAGCCGCGCCGTGTAATCATCCTGCGATATCATCGCGATGGCCGCGCGTATCTCTTCGCCGGTCGAGCAGATCATCATTCCGGCAGGATCAAAGAAATCGCTGATATTCGGGCAGCCCCAATAGATCGGCACCGTTTCGCAGAGAACCGCGTCGATGAGCTTCTCCGAAAAATAATTCCGTTCGCGGACATTCTCGATCACCACACTATAGCGGTAGGGCGCCAGCCCGTCGGATTTTGTCTCAAACGGCTGGTATCCACGCCCGAGGATGGCCACCTCGGGCGTGCTGCGCCTCAGATGTTCGACCACGTCATGGCGCAGCTTGTGGCCCGGATGGTTCCGCTTGGCTGAGGCGATGATCGAAAGATCGGCACGTTTTTCTATCGCCAGCTCCTGCCACTCAGGCACCCATGTGGTGCCGAAGGGCAGGAAAAGCCCGTTGCCAATGCCCGCCAGCAAGTCCTCATTATAGCTGAACACCCGAAAGAACCGCCGCCAGGTCCAGGGCAGCAGCCGGTGGTGCAACGACGACATGATTTTGGGCTCCATCACCATCATGGAGATCCCCGCCCGACAGGGCCAGCGCCCCGGCAGGTGCATTCCGGTTTTTGCCCAGACAATCAGATGGTCTTGCGCTGCAAGATCCGAGACCCGCCCGCCGATCAGATCGCCGGGGCAACCGAACGGCCAGTGCAGGCCTGCAAGCTCGCGATTGGCAAAGGCCCGGTTCAGCTTTGCCCCATAGGGCACCACCGCAATGGCAGGCTCGCGCGTCACAGTCCGCCCTCTGTCAGCCGAGGTCTGGCAGATCTACGGTGCCGCGCATCAGAACATAGCCCCGGCCCGCCACCCGCACGCCCTCAATCGCATCCGCCGGGCCAACCCGCGTCACCACAGCCTGACCGGGACGGCCAAGGCCATGTCCCTGCTCGGCAATGAAACGGTCGGGCTCCATCAGACCATGGTGCCACAGATAGGCGGCCATGGCGCCGGTCGCCGAGCCGGTAAATGGATCCTCCGGCGGGCTCGGCGGGGCCATCAGCAGCCGCGAGAATGTGTCCCCCTCGGCGGTGGCACCGCTCAAGGTCACCAGAAACGGTTCCATCATGTCGATTCCGTCGGCACCCATTGCCGCCCCCAGCCGGGCCAGCGCCGGCACATCCAGCGTCGCGGCCTCAAGCGCGGCACGGTCCCGCAACACCGTGATACAGAACGGCAATCCGGTCGACACCCGCTGCGGTCGGCCAACAATCGCCTCCACCGGCAGCGAAACCGCCGCCGCGACCAGCTGCGGATCGGCAAAGGCGCCGAATTCTGGCGCGATCTGGGTCATTTCAATGAGATCATTCGCCATGCTCACCCGCACCAGACCGGCTCCGGTCTCCAGCGTGATCGCATCGCCCTCCATCAGGCCACGGTCGCGCAAGGCTGCCACGGTGGCAATGGTCGGATGGCCTGCAAAAGGGATCTCGCGGCTGGCGAGGAAATAGCGCACCCGCACATCGGCAACCTGTGACGGGCCGGTGAAGGTG
Source organism: Phaeobacter sp. JH20_02 (assembly GCF_048056915.1). Lineage (NCBI taxonomy): Bacteria > Pseudomonadati > Pseudomonadota > Alphaproteobacteria > Rhodobacterales > Roseobacteraceae > Phaeobacter > Phaeobacter sp. JH20_02. The sequence continues at coordinate 791,226 of NZ_JAYMVP010000028.1, forward strand.
CATTCCACCAGCGAGGTCTCGCGCACATAGGCCATGCAGATCTCATCGCTCAGCCCGGCGCCGCCATGGACCACCGCGCAGCCGTTGCCACCAAAGGCCCGGCCCGAAAAGGCATCTACCCAGTCAAAATCGTATCGCAATGTACCCTCCCCGGCGTGATCACGGTCCTGCGTCAGCAAGATCACGCCGCACGCGGCATCGCAAGCGGATTTGGGTCCGGAGTTGCCGCCTGCCCCTTTGATTGCACCTGCGCGCAGCGCCTGCCGGACAGCCCGAGAGCCCCGCCGCAGCTGTCACCCACCCAACAAAAAGGGCGCCATGGATATGGCGCCCGATCCGCTTGCAATCACCTGCGCGGGCGTTGCTCACGCCGTGCGGCAATATCTATTAGTGCACCGGCACCGGCGCATAATCATGCTGCCGCGCCAGAACAAAGGCCATTTTCCGGTCGCTGACCAGGGCCAGCTGTTCACCAGCGGCATCATGCACCGCATAGAGGTGGCTGCGCCCGGCGGCACCGGCCTGAACCTCCGCAGGGAGATCCGCGACATCAACCGCCTTGACATAGACAATGCGGCTGTCGGCATCGTTGAACTGATAGGCTGTATGCATCTGTCTTACCCCTTCTTGATATTGATCGTCTGAACCACGGTTTCGGGCCGCGATCGGGTCAGGTCGACATGCAAGAGGCCATTTTCCATAATGGCCTCCCCCACCTCGACCCCATCCGCCAGCACAAACATGCGCTGAAACTGCCGCGCGGCAATGCCCCGGTGCAAAAACACCCGGCCATCGCTGTCATCGCTCTGGCGTCCCCGGATGACCAGTTGACGGTCCTCGACGGTGATCGCCAGATCCGCCTCGCCGAAGCCGGCCACCGCCAGCGTGATGCGATAGGAATGATCTGAGGTTTGTTCGATATTATAGGGAGGATAGCCCTCGTTCCCGGATTTGGCCGAGCGTTCCAACAGGCGTTCCAGCTGCTCAAATCCCAACATATGCGGATACGAGCCAAGTGTGAGTTTAGACACGGGTTTCGTCCTTGATTCTAAAGCGACGTATGGTGACGGCCCCATTATGGCGACCGCTTCCCTAAGAATATGGATGTTTTATCTGTTTTCACAAGCCCAAGGCACCGCGGCGCTGGCGCAAAAGCCTCTAAAAGCGTAATATTCGCCAAAGATTAACCCGCCAGCCGACGAGTCGCCAATGAACGCACCAACCGATATCTCCATGAAAACCGACGATGTTTTACAGGTGGAGCTGGAGGTATTTCGCAGGCAACACCGCGATCTGGACGAAGCAATCGTGGCCCTGCAAGAGCGCGGGACCAGCGATCAGCTGACCATTCAGCGATTGAAGAAGCAGAAGCTGATCCTGAAAGACAAGATTGCCTTGATCGAAGACCGGCTGACACCGGATATCATCGCCTGATCCCCCATCCAGCCAACGCGCCCGACAGCTCCAATGCCGCATTGCGCGATGCACAGGGTTCTCTATAGTGCGCGCTTCCTCCAACCCAGCGGGTTCGCAGGCCCGCGGCATGACAGGATCCGAGCCTATGCCAGAGCATACCGCCGACATCAAAGTGGGCATCATCATGGGCAGTCAGTCCGACTGGCCAACCATGAAAGAAGCCGCCACCCTCCTCGACGAACTGGGCGTGCCTTATGAGGCCAAGATCGTCTCGGCCCATCGCACCCCGGACCGGCTGTGGAGCTACGGCAAATCTGCAGCCGAACGTGGTCTGCAGGTGATCATCGCAGGCGCCGGCGGGGCCGCCCACCTCCCCGGTATGGTCGCGTCGAAAACCCGCATTCCGGTGGTTGGTGTGCCGGTTCAGACCCGCGCCCTCTCCGGTGTTGATTCGCTTTATTCCATCGTGCAGATGCCCAAGGGCTTCCCGGTTGCGACCATGGCCATCGGCGCCGCCGGTGCAGCAAATGCCGGATTGATGGCCGCCGGAATTCTGGCCTTGCAGGATCCCGAACTTGCCCGGCGTCTCGACGACTGGCGCGCGGCTCTTTCCGCTTCGATCCCAGAGGAACCGGTTGATGACTGATCGTTTGAACACAGGCGCCACCATCGGCATTCTCGGTGGTGGCCAGCTGGGCCGCATGTTGTCGGTCGCCGCCTCCCGTCTCGGCTTTCGCACGCATATCTTCGAGCCGAGTGCAAATCCCCCGGCCGCAGATGTCGCCCATAAGGTGACAACCGCGAGCTATGAGGACGCGGACGCGCTGGCAGGCTTTGCCGCCTCTGTTGACGTGATCACCTATGAGTTCGAGAACATCCCGACGTCGGCGCTGGACCTGCTGGAACAGCACAAGCCCATCCGCCCCGGCCGTGAGGCCCTGCGGATCAGCCAGGACCGGTTGACCGAAAAGACCTTTCTGCAGGATCTCGGCCTGAGCACCGCAGCTTTTGCCGATATTTCCGATCAGGCCAGCCTAGACGCGGCGCTGGCAACAATCGGCACCCCTTCGATCCTGAAAACACGCCGCTTCGGTTATGACGGCAAGGGGCAGGCCCGGATCAAGGCGCCTGAAGACGCAGCCACCGCGCTGAGCGAGATGGCAGGCGCCCCTTCGATCCTGGAAGGGTTTGTCACCTTCAGCCATGAGATTTCAGTGATCGCCGCGCGCGGCGTCAGCGGCGAGATCGCCTGTTTTGATCCCGGTGAGAACGTTCACCGCGACGGCATTCTTCATACAACGACAGTGCCCGCGCGCCTCAGCGCCGGACAGCGTATGGACGCGGTCCTGATGGCAGGCAAGATCCTGAACGCGCTGGAATATGTGGGCGTCCTCGGGGTCGAACTCTTTGTCACGCCACAGGGGTTGATCGTGAATGAAATCGCTCCCCGGGTGCATAATTCCGGCCATTGGACGCAGAATGGCTGCGCCGTGGATCAGTTTGAACAACACATCCGCGCAATTGTTGGCTGGAGCCTTGGCGATGGGCAGCGCCACAGCGATGTGGTGATGGAGAACCTGATCGGTGCCGATGTGGACCGGATCCCTGAGCTGGCTCAGGAAACCCGCTGCGCCATCCATCTCTACGGCAAGACCGAAGCCAAGCCGGGCCGCAAGATGGGCCATGTGAACCGGGTGCAGCTGCCACAGACCTGACTAATTGGGGCTCTGCCCCAAACCCCGGGATATTTTGAGCCAAAAGATGGCGGCAGGGCAGTAAAAGCGGCCCCGCCGGTTTTACGCGCCGCAAAGAGGGCCATCCGGCCTGATGCGCGGCGCTCCCCTCCCGGCGACGCGGCGGATCTGTCAGACCAGAAAGCGGCCTGCCACATCGCCGTTCATATAGCTGACCCTGCCGCCCGAGAGCGTGGCTGCAACACCACCCTGGGCTTCAAGGATCACGAGATCGGCGCGTTGTCCGGGCCTTAGCTCTCCGCGATCCTCCAGCCCGAGGATACGCGCCGGGCCTGCTGACACCAGCCTCCAGGCTGAGGCAAAATCCAGAACACCGGTTTTCTCAAGCATCAGAGCCGCCCGGCGCGGACTGGGGTAGTGATAGTCGGAGGCGAGCGCATCGCAGAGCCCCATGGCGATCAGATCAAGCGCCGAGGCATTGCCCTTGTGTGAGCCTCCGCGCACCACATTGGGTGAGCCGAGGATGACAGGGTCGCCCGCTGATGTCGCGGCCTCTGCGGCCTCCATTGTTTCGGGAAACTCGGAGATCCGCGCGCCGCGGTGGCGCCAGGTGATGCGGTCATCCGCTGTATGGTCATCATGGCTGCCCAAACAGACGCCTGCGGCCTGAAGCTTTGCGGCCAGCTGATCCAGCGCCGCGGGCACTTCGGGTCTGCGGGCATGCATCTGCTGCAACATCTGCCAGTGAACCTCCGGATTACGCCCTGCCTTGAGCGCCTGGCCGGTCAACCGGGGGGGCTTTTTTCCTTGCGCAAGCCGGTCATGAGGTAGGTGATCGTTGAAGACGACATAGGGGACCTGCCACCCCGCGATCTGTGACGGCAGATCATCGTAGGCCTCTAGCAGGTGGATTTCAAACCGCAGCTGCGGAATCAGATCGGTAACGACACGGGGTTTTGCGGATTTGATCCCTTCAAAGACCTGATCTGCAAAGTCGGGACCGCGCAGCCCCCCCTCCCAGGAGTAGAACTGGGCAAGAACACCGGTTGTGATGCCGTTTGCCGCCAGTTCTGCCTCTGCGGCGATCACCCCTTCGAGCATCTGTTTCATGGCACCGCGCCGGGGCGCGAGGTGACGTTCGAACCCATCGCCGTGACAGTCAACGATCCCCGGAAGGATCCGATATCCGGTCAGGTCAATCTGCCGCCCCGCCCGCTCGGCCTGGATCCGACCTGCTGCCAGCGCCAGCACGCCACCGCGCTCCATCCCGTCCGGGCGCAGTACATCTGCACCGGTCAATGTAAGTTCAAGCGTGCTCATGGCCGAGCCTCCCCTTGCAGCTGATCCCCATCGGCGCTGCACCGACCACCGGCACAGGCCTCCTCTATTTCACCCGTGATGGACTCAAACCATGTCAGATCGGGGTCAAAGCGCCCCCTGTCGAGGAAATGCAACGCCTGCGCTATAACCTGCGGATTATTCATCATGAAAGTATGGGTCACGGGCAACACGATGTGATCCGCCATGCCCTCCAGATATGTGCTCAGCACCGACACCTTGCCGTCATCCGGCCCCGGAATGATGGCCGAAAACACCGGGTTGAGCGAGAAGCGCCCGGCGATGATCCCAACCGGGAAACTGGCAGCAGGCAGCTGGTTGGGCAGGCTGTCCTCGCCGGTTCCCAGCTGCAGCCCCGCAGGCCCGTTCAACAGGCCAAAGACCTCCCAGTCGCCCAGTTCGTCCACCAATTCGCTGCCGTGGTTGGGAGGGGCCAGCATCACCACCCGCCCCAGCGCCTCCGGCCGGTTTTCCCGCAACCAGTGGCGCAGCAGGATGCCGCCCATCGAATGGGTGATAAAGTGGATCTGCTCGCCTTGTGATATCTGCTCCGCACATTGCCCGACCGCATCCGGCAGCGTCTCCGCGGCAAGCACCGCCACCGGTTTGTCGGTTGACGGGTACCCGGGTGTCACGACCTTGACGCCGCGCGCCTCCAGCACCTGCCCCATAACCGCCAGCGAGATTTCGCTGCGCGCCAGACCGTGCAGCAGGATCGCGCAATCTGCACGGGCCAATCCCGGAGCAAGACACAGGATCGCGGCGACACATGCCGAAATACTGGCTAAGAAGGTGGTGGAATGTCGGGTCATTGTGCTCGCGGTCTCAAGGGGTCGTGACACCGCAGATAGGGGCATTTCACCTCAACGGAAAGAGCAGACCGCGATTCCCAGAGCCGTGACGCGGCGCCTTAGCCCTCTTTGCCCGCCGGGATGCCCGCCGCCCGCCTGCGCCCCGGCCCAGACAGGACGACGATTGCAATACCGCCCAGAACAGCGATCGCGCCAATGGTCAGCTGCAGGCCAATCACCTCTCCCAGCACAACCGCACCGGCAAGGATCGCGATCACCGGCACCGACAGCTGAACCGTGGCAGCCACGGCGGGCGCAAGCTGTGGCAAGACGTGATACCAGAGCGCATAGCCAAGGCCCGAGGTTACTGCGCCGGACACAATGGCCAGCACCACGCCCCATGGAGAGATGACGACGTCCGCGCCGAAGATCAGCACTGCGGGCACCATGATCACGCTCGCCGCCGCGAAATTCACAGCCGTTGCCGCCAGTGGTGCCTTTGCGCCCCGTCCGAGCAGACTGTAGCCCGCCCATCCAAGACCGCCCAGCGCCATCAGGCATGAGGCCCCCAGCGGCGCCGCTGGCACACCGTCGGTCGGCCAGACCACCGCAGCAAGCCCGACCAGAGCAATTGCCGCGCCAGCGACCTGCCCCGGCGCGACCGGACTGCCCCGCAGCGCCCCCCACAGAAACATCGACACCTGCACCACGCCGAACAGGATCAGCGCGCCAAGCCCTGCATCCAGGTCCTCATAGGCGATGGAGAACCCGACGATATAGGTCGTAAGCGCCGCCGCCCCCCAGAAGGTCTGGCGTCGATCACGTCTCAGCGACAGCCCGCTGAGGGCACAAAGCCCAACCAGCGTGACTGCCCCGGACAGCACACGCAAAAGGCCAAAGCTCGTGGCCTCCATATGCCCGCCTCCGATGGCCAGTCGGCTGAGAATGGAATTGGCGGCAAAGGCCACCATGGTGAGGAAGACAAGAAGAAACAGGCGCATGAAATGGCTGCTATCGTGCAAACCAACTTCGGACCAGTGATATTTTCGTGTCAGAGATCTATCTTCGACTGAACATGTGCCCCGAAGCGCCTCTAACCCTTAAAGACATTCTCCCGATGCCAGCGGAGATATGATCTGTGTGGTTTGAATGCGGGGTTCACAGGCTCAATCAATCGCCGGTCCGGCAGCAGCAAACGATCCAGCGTCGCGTCATCCACCGCCTTCTTCGCAACAAGCACCTCATGGTCGTCACTGATCGACAGAAGACCTCGGTCAAACATCCAATGCACCGTTCCCGACAGGGCCAGCCCATTGCGCACCGTGTCCGGACCAGATTCCGAAACCGGCACGATATGGGCGGCCTCGACCTCCGGCCGCCCGCCGCCATTGCGCAACTCCAACCCCGACACCGAACAGCGGCCGCCATAGGCATGTTTGACCTGTCTTGCAAAACTACGATCCCGGAAGGCCCGCTGGGACAGTAGCATTTCGCGAGGTCCATTTGGGGATTCAAAAGCGACCTGTGCTTCGGCAAAACCAGGCTCCGCGGCGAAATCCCCGGTTCGCGGAATGGCATTCGGCTCTTCGCGCGCAGTCAGGCCGGCATTGGTAATGCGCGCAAAATCCGCGTCGGAGATCAGCCGCACCGCGCTTGTGTTGCTGCCGCGCGACCGTGGCAGCCCGGTTTCATAGGGTCCTTGCCCCTCTACCCATCGGGGAACAAAATTCTCAAAGGACAGCTCGCTGCCTGTGTCCAGCAGCGCATAGGCCAATGCTGGGTCCTCAGGGTCATCCTGCACCTTCAGGACACGCTGTACAGAATGGTACCCTTTACCGCCGCCGCGCCGCCCCTCGTAGAAGATGACCCAGTCGCCCACGGTTTGCTCGACCCGGCTCAAATAGAGCTTCTTCGGGAAATGATACGCTTTGCCAGGCTGGTCGTCATAACCCGAATGCGAGGACTGAATAAAAACTGCTTTGACCATGGCGGCAACTTTAGGCCTTTGTTTCGAAAACGAAAAGAGAAGAGACAAGAGGCATCATCCCCTCTTTCTGGCCAAACATGCCGACGCTGCGACACCCCCCCCCCCTCATTCACCTTTCCAAAAATACTCCCGCCGGAGGCAGGCCCGCAAGGCGGGCCTTCTCTCTCCCCGCCGAAACGAAAAGGGGCCGCCCGAAGGCAGCCCCCAATTCTTCCAGTCATCAGCGGTGGGCTTCCGGCGAATTGGCCCAGATAACAAACCTGCAGCCAATCGCCTTTAGCCTCATCCCAAATCCCAAGGGGATTTGTGATTACATCATGCCGCCCATGCCGCCCATGCCGCCCATGTCGGGCATGCCGCCACCTGCCGCGCCTTCTTTGGCGGGCTTGTCGGCAACCATGGCTTCGGTGGTGATCAGCAGGCCTGCGACCGAGGCTGCATCTTCCAGCGCGGTGCGGGTCACTTTGGCGGGGTCGATCACGCCGAAGGAGAACATGTCACCATATTCATCAGTCTGGGCGTTGTAGCCAAAGCTGCTGTCAGAGGATTCACGGATCTTGCCCGCAACCACGGCACCGTCAACACCGGCGTTCTCGGCGATCTGGCGCAGCGGCGCTTCGATGGCCTTGCGAACGATCATGATACCGGCGTTCTGGTCGGAGTTTGCACCTTCCAGACCGTCCAGTGCCTTGCCGGCCTGAACCAGAGCAACACCACCACCAACGATGACGCCTTCCTGCACGGCTGCGCGGGTTGCGTTCAGAGCATCGTCGACGCGGTCTTTGCGCTCTTTCACTTCCACTTCGGTCATGCCGCCGACGCGGATCACGGCAACACCGCCTGCCAGTTTGGCAACGCGCTCTTGCAGCTTCTCACGGTCGTAGTCAGAGGTGGTCTCTTCGATCTGGGTGCGGATCTGGGCAACGCGTGCTTCGATCTCGGCCTTCTCGCCAGCGCCGTCAACGATGGTGGTTTCGTCTTTGGTGATTTCGATTTTCTTGGCGGTGCCCAGCATGTCCATGGTGACGGACTCGAGCTTCATGCCCAGATCTTCGGAGATGACCTGGCCGCCGGTCAGGATTGCGATGTCCTGCAGCATGGCCTTGCGGCGATCGCCGAAGCCCGGTGCCTTGACAGCAGCAATTTTCAGACCGCCGCGCAGCTTGTTGACAACCAGGGTTGCCAGCGCTTCGCCTTCGACGTCCTCAGCGATGATCAGCAGCGGTTTCTGCGACTGGATCACCTGCTCAAGCAGCGGAACCATTGCCTGCAGCGACGACAGTTTCTTCTCGTGCAGCAGGATCATGCAGTCGTCGAGTTCTGCAACCATCTTGTCGGGGTTGGTGACGAAATAGGGCGACAGGTAGCCACGGTCGAACTGCATACCTTCGACAACAGTGGTCTCGGTTTCCAGACCCTTGTTTTCTTCGACGGTGATAACACCTTCGTTGCCGACTTTCTGCATCGCGTCAGCAATCTGACGGCCGATTTCTGCTTCGCCGTTGGCGGAGATGGTGCCAACCTGCGCAACTTCGTCGCTGTCTTTCACGTCGCGGGCCGAGGCTTTGATCGCTTCAACAACCTTGGAGGTTGCCAGGTCGATGCCGCGCTTCAGGTCCATCGGGTTCAGACCGGCTGCAACCTGCTTCAGGCCTTCTTTGACGATGGCCTGGGCCAGAACGGTTGCGGTGGTGGTGCCGTCACCGGCTTCGTCGTTGGTGCGGGAAGCAACTTCCTTCACCATCTGGGCGCCCATGTTCTCGAACTTGTCTTCCAGTTCGATTTCCTTCGCCACGGACACGCCGTCCTTGGTGATGCGCGGTGCGCCGAAGGATTTGTCCAGAACCACATTGCGGCCTTTCGGGCCCAGGGTCACTTTCACGGCGTCGGCCAGAATGTTGACGCCACGCAGCATACGGTTGCGGGCATCGGTGTCGAATTTGACGTCCTTAGCAGCCATTTTTTACTCTCCTAGAGAAATTCTGTGGGTTTAAGCGATCAGGGATCAGAGCAGACTTGGGAAAAACCCGGTGTCTTACTCGATGATGCCCATGATGTCGCTTTCCTTCATCATCAGCAGCTCTTCGCCGTCGACGGTGACCTCGGTGCCGGACCATTTGCCGAACAGGATCTTGTCGCCAGCCGAAACAGCCATTGCGATCAGCTCGCCGCTGTCCTTGCGTGCGCCTTCGCCGGTTGCGACGACAACGCCTTCGCTCGGCTTTTCCTTGGCGGAATCAGGGATGATCAGACCACCGGCGGTTTTTTCTTCGCTTTCGGTGCGACGGACCAGCACGCGGTCATGAAGCGGTTTCAATGCCATCTTTGTAGCTCCTTAAAGGCTCAAAGGTTGTTGTCTCGCCCCCCTGCTCCCCGCAGAGGGTGTTAGCACTCAATACTGCCGAGTGCTAACGAAGGAATAGCTAGGCAGGGCGTGCGGTCCTGTCAACAGGTTGGTTGGGAAATTTTATGGCAATATTCTGCCGCGGCCATCACGCAGGGCCCACCTCGGCCGCTGTCCCATCGTCGGCCCCCAGCGCTTCCCAGCTATGCGCCCAATGAACCAGCCCCGCCTGACCGGCCTCGGTCAGTTGATAAATGCCGGTGGCGACCCGCATGAACCAGCCATAGTGATTGCTCGCCATGATCCGGGTGGCCTGTGGGACGCCCGCTGCCCTGGCCACGGCGGCCCCCTTGCTCGGCCCGTGGTCTGCCAGATGGGCGGCACAGCGCAAGGCGTCCTGGCGATAGGCGGTCACGATCCCGTGGCGGGTGGCCCCACCGGCATTCGGATCCCCCTGCAGGCGCTGAAATTCGCGCAGCAGCCGCGCCTGTTTCTTGGCCGATTTTCGCGGCGCGTAAGGCCCCGGATCACACTGGACCTCCGTCCGACCATCCGGCAGAACCGTGATCAGCCCCAGCCCCAGACGCCGACACATCGCCAGATTGTCCTTCAGCACCCGCCGCGCCTGGCGGCCAGCGGGTTTCGGCACAGCGATATAAACGAGGTCGCTCAGCGCAAGCCGCGTGATCGCCTGATGGAACAGCGACAGTGAAAACCGCAACTTCAGCTCGACAATAACCGGTGGTTCATCGCCCCGGCAGGCCACCACATCAGCGGCCCCCACCTCCCCCTTCACGGTATACCCCTGCTGTTCCAGCAGGGCCTTCACGGGCGGATAAAGCTGATCTTCGCGGGTCATGGCGCAATGCTACCCCCAGCCGCAGCCGAGGAAAAGCCATTCGCCAAATCAGGGCAATGATCCGCAGCCATTGGCGCTCTTGGCGCGCCTGCGCTGCCCTGATCTGCACGGACGGCATAGCTGCATTGACGAGACAACGGGCCGGGGTGACAAGATCGCCGCCCCCACCTATAAGACGCGCAAAATTCCGGCATCTGCATAGGACACACTTCAATGACTACCTTCGTCTTCGGCCATAAATCCCCCGATACCGATTCCACCGGCTCCGCCATCATCTGGTCGTGGTATCTGAACCAGATCAAAGGCGTCGAAGCCGCTCCGAAACTGCTGGGCGAGCCCAACACCGAAGCGGCCTTCATGCTGCAACACTGGGGGCTGGAAAAGCCGGAGATCATCAGCGATGTGGCCGATGATCAGCCTGTCGTCATCGTCGACACCAACAACCCGGCTGAACTGCCCGCCAATATCAATGGCGCTGACGTTCGTGCGATCATCGACCATCATAAACTGGTCGGCGGGCTGGAAACCAAAGGCCCCATCGACATCCGCATCGAGCCGGTCGCCTGCACCGCGACCATCATGTGGAAAATGATCGGCAGCGATCTTGCGCAGGCACCGCGCGACATCAAAGGCGCGATGCTGACCTGCATTCTGAGCGACACGCTGGAATTCCGCTCGCCGACCACCACCCAGGAAGACAAAGCCGTGGCCTATAGCCTGGCCGAAGATCTCGGCGTCGATATCGCGACCTATGCCGCCGAGATGTTTGCCGCGAAATCCGATGTTTCGGCCTTCTCCGACGCAGAGCTGCTGCGGATGGATTCCAAGGAATACGCGGTCGAAGGCACCAAATTCCGGGTCTCGGTTCTGGAAACCACCGCTCCCGCCGTGGTGCTGGATCGCAAGGCGTCGCTGATGGAAACCATGACAACCGTCGCTGCCGAAGATGGCGTTGATCAGGTTCTGCTCTTTGTGGTGGATATCCTGAAGGAAGAAGCCACTCTTCTGGTGCCCAACGACCTGGTGAAAACCCTCGCGGCCAAGAGCTTTGGCGCCACAGCCGAGGGCGATAGCGTTGTGCTGCCGGGGATCATGAGCCGCAAGAAACAGATCATCCCCAATCTGGCAATCTAAGGCCCGGCGCCTTCGAGCCTATGAAATGCGAAAGATGCGGGTTTTCTGAGGTGGCCCGCATCTTTTATGATGGACCTGCAGTAGCCGGCGATCCGATCTTCGGGTGATACCACCGCGTGTTTCGATCGACCGGCAACCAGGTGCTGGTAGCACGCGCAGAGCGATCGCCACCCTCTTGCGGATCCCCCCGGACCTCTGTTTGCCGCATCTGTCGTGCGCATTGACCAATTGCTGTGGTTGCCCGTGTCGCGGTCCTCGGATGACACTCCAGCAAATCACGCCTCAGGGCGAAAGTAAGTCACGGATACCTAAGTCATCCCAGCCCGCCCCGGTGCAAAAGGGGCCAAAGCGCCGCGACCGGCGTCAGCGCCTCGGCAAAGGAGCCAGCACCGCCAGAGGTGACGTGTATCTATCGACCGGCATTGGCATTTCCGTCATGCAAAGGCATTGGCGCAGGCAATCCTGCCATAAAGTCGCGGGCGCCCGATTCGCTCACAGGCATCGGCTGACCGAGGCCGGTCGGTTCAGATTGCACCGGGCGAAGCTGACGCCCGATCCCAGGTGACAGGCCGCCACGCGCGGCAGGCGGCAAGCCTGAAACCGGCGCGTGGTCAGCTGTCTACCGTGCCCCACAGACGACTATCAGGCGCTCAGGCCGTCAGGCCGTCAGGCCGTCAGGCCGTCAGGCGAAATTGGCAACCGCATCCCGATCCGCCCAATCGTCACCGGCATCCCCTGCTTTCGACCCCACGGACTTGTGCAGCGATGCGCGGTCGGTGTCCCAATCATCGATACCGTCGCCGGAAACAGGCCCATGGGCGGAGACTTCGTTATAGTCTTCCCAACGCTCCTCATCCGGGTGACCTGCCTCGACAACGGCCGCTGCGCGCTCCGCCGCTGAGGGTGCGCGGCCTGCGGCACCATCTGCTGAGAGCAGGACAAACTGGCTGACGATCTGGTTCAGACCATAGGTCTCGCTGTTCATCTTCAGGATGGCAGCGCCGGATTCCTCAACCATCGCGGCATTCTGCTGAGTGACATTGTCCAGCTGGGCAACACCGATGTTGATTTCGTTCAGCCCCTGCGCCTGTTCACCGGATTCCGAAGAGATACCAGAGACAAGCGTGGCGATATTGACCACCTCGCCGACAACCTGCGACAGGGCCTTGCCGGCGCTATCGACCTTCTCCACGCCCTCTTCCACTGTTCTGGTGCTGGCCGAAATCAGCGACTTGATCTCATTGGCGGCATCCGATGACCGTTGCGCCAAAGCGCGCACCTCGGAGGCGACGACGGCAAAACCGCGGCCGACCTCACCTGCCCGCGCCGCCTCGACACCAGCGTTCAATGCCAGCAGGTTGGTCTGGAAGGCAATGTCGTCGATCACGCCGATGATCTGCGAAATCTGCCCGGACGAGCGTTCGATCTCATTCATCGCCTCGATCGCGCCCTCCACGACCCGGCCGCTGTTTTCAACATCCTTGCGCGCGGAATCCACAGCGCTTTCGACGGCTTTGGCGTTCTGGGCGGAGTTGTTGACACTGACCGTCATTTCTTCCAGTGCGGCAGCCGTTTGCTCCAGCGTGGCCGCCTGGCTTTCGGTGCGGGCAGACATGTCTTCAGCACCGGACCGGATTTCATCGGATTGCGCCTGGATCGCGGCGCTTGCCTTGACCACCTGGGCCATCACCTCATTCAGTTTATCGACCGTTTCGTTATAATTCATCCGCAGCGGATCATAGGCCTCGCCAAAGCTCTCTGCGATGCGAACGCTGAAGTTCCCGGACGCCAGCGCCTGCAGGCCCTGACGCAGCCGGTCGATGACATGCTCACCCTCCACACGCAGGGTATTCTGTTTCTCCAGCTCGCTGATGACCCGGGCCGACACACGGTCGATATCGCGGGCAATCTCGCCAAAATCGTCACCGCGCATCCGCTCAGCGACCTTGATGCCAAAATCCCCTTCTGCGACTTCGCGCAGGGCTTCGCGCAGCCGATCAATCGGGCGCACAATGTTCATGGTCATCTTGCGCGCGTTATAGAGCGTCACCAAGACCAACAGGGCGGATGTTCCCAGGAGGACATAAAGCAGAAGCATGTCATGTGCCCGCGCCGCCTTTGCGGTTTCGACCGCCGAGGTTTCAATCCAGTCACTCAACGGGTGCAATTTCTCATTGAGGGCCGCGTAACTGTCCTGAAAGGCATCGACAGCAGCCTCCGCGGCGACCGGGTCGGTGACGGCCAGCTCTGCCAGGGCGACGCCCTGACCGACAAAGGTATCAACCTCCGCCACCATCCCCTCGACCTGCGTCAGCGCCTTTGGTGGCAAGGAATCGTTTTTCAGCAATTCCAGATTCTTGCGAAGCTCCTCGCTGGCCTGGACCACTTGTGCGCGCAGCGCCTCTTTCTCGGCTGCGGTCGCATGATCCCCGGCAAACACGAGATAGATCACTTCCGAGTGCAACTCTTCATGCAGGAGGTCGACCTTCAGCTCGTGGCGCACCGTTTTGGTTACATCAATCTGCCGCTCAAGCTCCAGTTCGCTTTGCCACAGGCTGTAGACAGATATCAGAGCCAATATAACAATCGCAAAAACGGATACCGCACCCGAAATAATAAATCGGGTTTTTGTTGACATCGTTCGAAACATTACCGCACACCTCTGGGTTGTAGCCTCGACCTGTTCTACGCCTCTGTTGTTAAAAAACCGGAAACATCGCCGATCTGGTCAAATTCCGCAGGCTCTGGCATAGCTTGAACAGCCGAAATCCCATGTGAAAGACCTGTCCCATGACCCGACTCATTGCCTCCCTCGCCGAGGTCTCAAGCCAGTACAAAGCCCTGTTTGTCGATCTTTGGGGCTGTGTGCACAACGGTATCACCGCCTACCCCGAGGCCGTGGCTGCCTTGCAGGCCTATCGCGCGGCAGGCGGTGTTGTTGTGCTGGTGACCAACTCGCCCAAGCCAAGGGCGGGGGTTGCGGCACAGCTTGGCGACTTCGGCGTCCCTCAGGATGCCTATGACACCATTGCCACCTCCGGCGATTCCGCACGCGCCGCCATGTTCAGCGGTGCCGTTGGCCGCAAGGTCTATTTCATGGGTGAATGGGAGCGCGATGCCGGCTTCTTTGAGCCGCTGAAGATGCTGGACGATCCGATTGATGTGACCCGCGTTCCGTTGAAGGAGGCCGAAGGCATTGTCTGCTGCGGCCCCTTCGATACGCAGGCCGACCCGGATGTGAACCGCCCGGATTTCCTTTATGCCAAGCAGATGGGGCTGAAACTACTCTGCGCCAATCCCGATATCGTGGTTGATCGCGGCGAGACGCGCGAATGGTGCGCCGGGGCGCTGGCGCGGCTTTATACGGAAATGGGCGGCGAGAGCCTGTACTTCGGCAAGCCCCACCCGCCGATCTACGATCTGGCGCGGCGGCGTCTGGCGGAGCTGGGCCTGGATATCGCCGACCGTGACATATTGGCGATCGGTGACGGCCCCCACACCGATATCTCGGGCGCAATGGGCGAAGGTCTGGACTCACTCTTCATTACAGGTGGACTTGCAGCAAAAGAGACCAAAACCGACCACCAGCCCGATGAAGCCGCGCTAAGCACCTATTTGGAAAAGGAAAAATCTGCACCGACCTATTCTATCGGCAGATTGCGCTAACGGAGAAAACACTTGCCTTTCTGCGACTGCAAAGTAATAAAGTTGCCGTAACAAGTCTGCATTTGCCCGATTGTTTCAGGTTCGACCCGCGACCCGTAGACAGCACCGCGCAATTTTTCGCAGAGCAACGGCAACAGGAGAGGCATATGTTGGACAATTTTCCGCGCGGAACGATCTGCATCGAAGATATCGAAATGGGGATGGTCCGCTATCTGCGCAAAGAGGTGACGGACAAGGATATCGAGATGTTTGCCGAGGTCTCAACGGACCACAACCCGGTGCATCTGGATGAAGATTACGCGCAGGACACCATGTTTCAGGGGCGCATCGCCCATGGGATGCTGACTGCCGGGTTGATCTCTGCCGTAATTGGCGAGCAACTGCCCGGCCATGGCACCATCTACATGAGCCAGTCCCTGAAGTTTCTTGCCCCCGTCCGCCCCGGCGATCTCGTGCTTGCGGAGGTCGAGGTGACCGGCATCGAGATCGACAAACGCCGGGTCAAGCTGGATTGCCGCTGCATGGTGGAGGGCAAGAAGGTGCTGGTCGGCGAAGCCATGGTGATGGCGCCGTCACGCAAGTTCGACTGACGCGATGGCCGCCAAGCTGTGGCGCCCCGTGGCATGGCTCTTGCAAGCGCGCCCCGGCGCGGCTAGGCAGTGGCCATGCGCATTATCCGTGACTTTCAATTCGTAGATCCAAAGGATCGTGGGGCCTCTGCCGCCATCGGCAATTTCGATGGTGTCCATCGCGGCCATCAATCGGTCATCGACCTGGCCCGCGACGCTGTGCCCGAGGCGCCGCTCGGGGTCCTGACCTTCGAACCTCACCCGCGGGAGTTCTTCGCCCCCGATGCCCCGCCGTTTCGCCTGATGTCGGCCGAAGCCCGGGCATCGCGGCTGGAAAAACTGGGGGTGGAGCGTCTCTACCAGTTGAATTTCAATGCCGCCCTCTCCGGTCTCACGCCCGAGGGCTTTGCCCGCAAGGTGATTGCCGACGGTCTAGGCCTGCGTCATGTCGTCGTCGGCTCGGATTTCTGTTTCGGCAAGGGTCGCGCCGGCTCTGCCGACGATCTCCAGCGTTTTGGCGACCAGATGGGGTTCGGCGTCACCGTGGCGCCGCTGATGGAATATTCCGAGGACACGGTCTCCTCCACCGCCATCCGCCGCGCGCTCAGCGACGGGCGGCCGCGCGATGCCGCCAATATGCTCGGCCATTGGCACCGGATCGAAGGCGAGGTCATTGGCGGCGAACAACGCGGCCGCGAATTGGGCTATCCCACCGCGAACATGTCGATCGACGGGCTGCATCAGCCCGCCTTTGGCGTCTATGCCGTGCTGGTCGATGTGCTGGATGGCCCCTATCGGGGCAGCTATCATGGCGCAGCCTCCGTCGGAGTGCGCCCGATGTTCGATGGCAGCCATCCCAATATTGAAACCTTCCTGTTCGATTTCACCGGCAACCTCTACGGCGCGACGCTGTCTGTGGGGCTGGTCGAATACCTGCGCCCGGAAATGACCTTTGACGGGCTGGAGGGGCTGCTGGCCCAGATGGACGCTGATTGCATCACGGCGCGCCAGCTGTTGGCGGCGCTATGAGCCAGGGCATTGACCGCAACGGGCTGGGCAAGCGCTTCTGGGAAAAGAAGCCGCTGACAAAGCTCAACAACCGCGAGTGGGAAGCGCTCTGCGATGGCTGTGGCAAATGCTGCCTGAACAAGCTGGAGGATGAAGACAGCGGCGAAGTGGCGCTGACCCGGGTTGCCTGCCGTCTGCTGGATGATGCCACCTGCCGCTGCGCCCACTACGAGAACCGCCATCAGTTTGTCCCCGAATGTATCGTGCTGAAGCCCGACAATCTGGACACCCACGCCTATTGGATGCCACAGACCTGCGCCTATCGCCTGCTCTGGGAAGGCAAGCCGCTGCCCGACTGGCACCCGCTGATCACCGGTGATCCTGCAAGCGTGCATGAGGCCGGTGTTTCGGTGCGGGGCTGGACCGTATCGGAATTCGACACTCCCGAAGAAGACTGGGAAGAGCATATAATCGAGGAGCCGCTCTAAATGCATTTCGCCTCTGACAACTCCGGTCCGGCCAATCCTGAAATTCTGGCAGCCCTTGCAACGGCCAACACTGGCTATGCCATGGGCTACGGTGCAGATGACGAGATGGCACAGGTCACCACCCGCATCCGCGAGATCTTTGACGCCCCGGACGCAGCGGTCTACCTCGTCGCAACCGGCACGGCCGCCAATGTACTGGCCCTTTCGACCCTGTCGCAGCCCTGGCAGACGCTGTTCTGCACCCGACAGGCCCATATCAACGTCGATGAATGCAACGGGCCTGAGTTCTACACCGGCGGCGCCAAGCTGACGCTGGTGACCGATGCTGACAAGATGACCCCCGCCGATCTGCGCCAAGCCCTTGAGGGCGAGGAAAATCGCGGCGTCCACGGGCCGCAGCGCGGTCCCGTCTCGATCACGCAGGTGACGGAATTTGGCACGGTCTATTCGGTCGAAGAGCTGCGCGCGCTCTGCGAGGTTGCAAAATCCTACGGTCTGCCGGTGCATCTGGATGGTGCACGTTTCACCAATGCGCTGGTGACGCTGGGCTGCACCGCCGCCGAGATGACCTGGAAAGCAGGCGTGGATGCGGTGTCTTTTGGCGGCACCAAAAACGGCTGCATGGGGGTTGAGGCGGTGATCTTCTTTGACCCTGCCAAAGCGCAGGAGTTCGAATATCGCCGCAAACGCGGGGCGCATCTGTTCTCCAAGCATCGCTATCTGTCAGCGCAGATGCTGGCCTATCTGACCGATGATCTCTGGCTGCACAACGCCCGCGCGGCAAATGCCAAGGCAGCGCGTCTGGCGGCAGGGTTGCGCAGCAAAGGCGCCCGGTTCAGCCATGATCCGCAGGCCAACATGATCTTTGCCGCCCTGCCACGCGCCACCCACCAGCGGCTGTTCGACGCCGGCGCGGTCTATCACCTTTGGGACGGCGGCCTGGAAGGCGCAGCGGACGAAGAGGTCACCGCGCGGTTCGTCTGCGACTGGTCCATAGAAGACGACCAGATAGACGCGTTTCTCGCGCTTCTCTGACACGTATCGCGGTTGGGCCGCCACCTCCTAATGGGACGCCGGTTTGCCGCCCACCGGCGGCTCCCGGTCACATCGGCTCAGCGGTCATCGCAGGCCCGCCACCCGGAGCGCTGCCACCCCCGGCGCCAGCACCCATGAAGCTCTGGCGGCTCAGAAAATGCCGTGCCATGGCGTCGGCAAATCCTGTTTTGCGATAACCGACACCAACCACCCGCGTTACCGGGTCGACGTCCGAAATCTCCCGCAGCACAATGCCCCTGTGAGCATCGCCATGGGACATTGGCATCAGCGCCATTCCCAAACCGGCAGCCACCAGATCCATCAGCTGGGCATCATGTATCGCGCTGGCCGCCACCCGCAGCCCCGTCCCGCCGTCATCCCGCGCCAGTTCAGCCAGATACCGGTCCGCGCTGGGGCAATAGGGGCGCGCAATCAGGGCCTCATCCGCAAGATCTGCCAGCGTCAGCTGCGGTTTTGCCACCAGAGGATGCCCAGAGGGCAGACCGAGACCATAGCGCTCCTGCCAGAGCGGATGAAAACCGCAGCCCCGTGGCAGGCAGCTCTCAGCCGCAAAATGCAGATCCGCCTGCGTGGGATCCTCGGTAAACTGAAACTGCGCCTGTGGTTCCGCCCGCCGGATCCGGGCCAGCCCATCCTCAAATGCCGCCATCAAGACGTCGGGCGCACAGAACACCCTTACCGTTTGCGCGACATGCCCCTTTAGCCGCGCCTCAAGCTGGCTCATCTGCGCCAGCACCCCACCTGCCTGCTGATAGAGTTCATGCCCGAGCGCGGTTGGCGTCAGACCATCCCGGCCGCGCCGAAACACCGGGCCGCCATACCGTTGCTCAAGTCGGGCAATTGCCGCCGAGACCGAGGGCTGGCGCACCTCGCAGGCCCGTGCCGCAGCACTGAAGGTTCCCATTTCATAGGCAGCCCGGAAATATCGTAGCGGTGTCAGATCATCCATAGCTTCAAACTATAACACGGATAGCCTTCAGAGCAATTCCCTATAGTTGGTATCTTTGCCATCCTGTCGGCACCACTCAACAGGAGAGCATCATGTCCGCAACCACCCTCGCCCCCGCGCCCCAAGCCGCAACCGCCCCCGAAATCGAGCAGTTGCTGCGCCTGTTCGAGGCAGGCGACCCCGCCCTGATGGGCTTTATCGCGCCGGATATCGATTTTCGCATCGACCATTACCGCGACAGCGATGGCGTCGACGTCAGCTGGCAACAGGCCACCGATATCGAGGGCTTTGGCGTGATCCTGTCCCGGCTTGGCCCCGAAGTTTTCCCTCAGGGAACAAAAATCGTGGATCTGACATCACAGGATCTGGGGGATGGCTGGTATAACACCCGGTTCCAGCAGCGCTATCACTACGCGGTGCGGGATCGTATGGTGGAAAGCGTGACCTTCATCCTGTCCCATCAGAAGGACGGCAAGATTGACTATTTCCGCGAAACCGTCACCACGGTGACCGATCTCTGAGGCCAACTCACGCGCCCTGACGTCGCAAGCTGAAAAACCCGAAGCCGCCTCTGGCGCGCTTCGGGTTCTTGCTACGGGAACGCCCCCTCGGGACCGTGCAGCATCGGCTAGGGCCTAGGCCTGCGCCAGCGCCACGTCCGGCCAGAAGCTTTGCAGCAGAGCCGCCGTCTCGGCCGGATGTGTGATCGGCAGCATATGTCCCGCCGCCTCGACCCTTCGGCAGGTCACCTCCGGCAGTCGTGCGGCAAGAGCGCGAATGACCTCATGCATGATGGGCTGGCTTTTGCCGCCATCAATCAGCAGACAGGGCATCGTCAGCAGCGCCAGCTTATCCGGTTCCAGCACGCCCAGCATATCGTCGTAGATCTGCGTATCGCAGGCCATCACCGCCGGAAAACTGCGGACCATGGCGCTGCGGGCGCTTTCGGGCAAATCTGGCCATTTCGGATGGCCTGCTCCCCAGGCCCGGTTGAACAGGCGTGTCGCCTGCTCCACATCGCCGTTGAGATAGGTTTCGCGAACGGTCATGTGGTCCCGGCGCAGCGCCTCAAGCGCCTCGGGATCGGTCGTCGTCGCTGTCCCCAGCGAAAAAAACACAGGTTCGATCATCACCAGAGAGCGCACCAGGTCAGGCCGCATCTGCGCCATTGCCAGCGCCACCGTGGCACCAAAGGAATGGCCCAGCAGGTCAATCGGCCCGTCCTTGGCAAGGTTCTCCGACTCGATCAGGGCCAGCCCGGCCTCGGCATTGCGCAGTTGCAAAAGCCCCTCACCGTCCCAATCGGGACTGCGCCCGTGCGACAGCATGTCGAAACTTGAGATCGTCACATGTTCTTCCAGAATGGTCGCCAGACCACGCCAGGCACCGGAATGGGCAAGGGAGCAATGGACTCCCAGAACCTGCCGATTGCCGCGACCAAAGGAATGGGTGACCACGGGCTGCGCCAGCCCGGCCGAGATTTCCGCCATCATGACTGCCCTTTTGCGGTCGCGATGCCACCGTCAACCAAGGTCCTTCTTCGCTGCTCCTCTGCGCAACTCCAGCAGGTTTCCCCTGCCCTGTCGTTTGCCACCATGGGCCTGTTCTCCCGCATTAAATCTAGGCGCGACGGTACGCCCATGCTAAGCGGGGTTCAACATCACGAATCTGTCACACTGCCATTGCTGCCTGGGGATAACAGCCAATGCCGACTTTGAACGAACCCAAGCTGATTGCTGGGAACGCCAATCTTCCGCTTGCCGAAACCATTACCCGCCGCATGTCAATGCACCGCGGCGTTGATCAGGGCCTCGTAGATGCCCGGGTCGAGCGGTTCAACGACGGCGAAATCTTCGTCGAGGTTTATGAGAACGTCCGCGGTGAGGACATGTTCATCATTCAGCCGACCTCGAACCCGGCCAATGACAACCTGATGGAGCTCTTGATCATCGCAGATGCCCTGCGCCGCTCCTCTGCCCAGCGTATCACCGCCGTGATCCCCTATTTCGGCTATGCCCGCCAGGACCGCCGCACCAAGGCCCGCACGCCGATCTCGGCCAAGCTGGTGGCGAATATGCTGACCGGTGCGGGCATCGAACGGGTTCTGACAATGGACCTGCACGCGGCCCAGATCCAGGGCTTCTTCGATATCCCCGTCGACAACCTCTATGCTTCGCCGATTTTTGCTCTGGATGTGAAAAACCAGTTCAAGGACAGCATGGACGAACTCATGGTCGTGTCACCGGACGTCGGCGGTGTGGCCCGCGCCCGTGAACTGGCAAAGCGCATCAACGCGCCTCTGTCGATCGTCGACAAACGCCGCGAGAAAGCCGGCGAGGTCGCCGAAATGACCGTGATTGGCGATGTCACCGACAAGATCTGCCTGATCATCGACGACATGTGCGACACAGCCGGCACCCTGTGCAAGGCGGCGCAGGTGCTGCTCGACAATGGGGCCAAGGAGGTCCACGCCTATATCACCCATGGTGTGATGAGCGGCCCGGCTGTTGAGCGCGTGACAAACTCGGTGATGAAATCGCTGGTGCTGACCGACACCATTCAGCCGACCGAAGCGGTCCTTGGCGCGCCGAATATTCGCATCCTGCCGACCGCGCCCTTGTTCACTCAGGCCATTCTCAATATCTGGCACGGCACCTCCGTGTCCTCTCTGTTCGAGGACAAGACGCTGGTTCCGATCTACGAGTCGCTGTCGCGCAACGGCTAAACCGCGCCGCCAATCGGCCAAGCTCTTTGACCCCACACCCGGAACCCGGCGCGTGGGGTTTTTCGTCTTGCCGCTATCGACGGCACGCCGCCCAGCACGTTAGGCTTGGCGCGTGGCTTAAAGCGGGGAGGCAGGAGGATGCAGCACCATCAGGGCAGCTGCCTGTGCGGCGCCATCCGTATCAGCGCCTCCGGTGCGCCGCTCCGGGTTGGCATCTGCCATTGCAGCGACTGTCGCAAGCACCATGGCGCGTTGTTCTACGCGGCTGCGATTTTCCCGGCATCGGCTGTCACTGTTGATGGCAGGCCGCAGCATTACAGGGGGCGCCATTTCTGTGGTATCTGCGGCTCGTCGGTTTTTGCCCGAAGCGGCGATGAGATCGAGCTGCATCTGGGTGCGCTCGAAACCACGGACGGGCTGCTGCCAAGCTATGAAGGCTGGTGCCTGCGCCGCGAAAGCTGGCTGCCCGCGTTTCCGGGTCTGACCCGTTTTGACCGCGACAAAGACCCGTGTTAGGGAACGTCCCAGTCATCGGCAAAGGGCAGCGTTCCGATCGCCAGCCAGGAGGCCCGGATCCGCGCGACGCGGCTGTCATTCCAGGTGCGAAACACCACGTCAAATCCTTGGTGGGTGACCTTCTCGGCGACCAGCTCCGCCCGGATGGCGGCCCCTGAATCGATGTCCACCAGCGAGCTGGAGAGATGCACCGCAGGCAGTTCGGCAAAGGGCTCGGAAAAGCGCACCTCGCGACGGCGTTCGCGCGGGCCGGTTCCGGTCCACATGCTGCCGCCATTCTCGAACTCCGAGAAGATCTCGATATCGCCCTGATCCACCCCAAGGCGGGGGCTCTGTACACGTTTCATACTGTTTCCGCCGCCTGAACCCCTGCCCGATCTCTTCCCTGCCCGCTCTGCGCACCGCCCGACCTGCGCAAAGCCTGGCGCACGGGGCGCGGGCGAGTGCGCCGCCTGTCCTGCAACTCTGCCAAAAAACAAAACCGGCCCGCAAGGGGCCGGTTTATCGTGTTTTGCCATGGCTCTGACGGATCAGAGGCTCATGTGGGTGCCCAGGGCTTCCATGTCAGCGAGCAGCTTGGCCGCGTCTTCGACGAGACCATGCGGTTGATCGGTTTCCTGCACGGTCTTGTAGGTCGTGCGGGCCTCTTCAATCAGCTCGTCCAATTGCGCGCGCGTCAGCTGGTCCATGGGGATTGCCTTTTCAGCAAGGACAGACAGACCGTCAGCGCCGATTTCAGCAAAGCCACCGGTGACCAGATATTCCGATGTGCCTTGCGGGCCTTCAACCCGCAGGACACCCGGACGCAGCGTGGTGATGGTCGGCGCATGGTTGGCCATAGCCGTCATGTCGCCTTCCGCGCCGGGGATCATTACCGCGGTCACCGGGAGCGACGCCAGGCGGCGCTCCGGGCTCACGAGGTCGAATTGCATCGTATCAGCCATCAGGGCCCTCCTTAGGCCGCGTCAGCAGCCATTTTCTCGGCTTTAGCGATCACCTCGTCGATGCCGCCAACCATGTAGAAGGCGCCTTCGGGCAGGTGGTCGTATTCGCCAGCCACAACGGCTTTGAACGACGCGATCGTGTCCTCAAGCGGAACCTGCTTGCCGTCTGCGCCGGTAAAGACCTTTGCAACGTCGAACGGCTGGGACAGGAAGCGCTGGATCTTACGCGCGCGGGTCACGGTCAGCTTGTCCTCTTCGGACAGTTCGTCCATGCCGAGGATCGCGATGATGTCCTGCAGCGACTTGTAGCGCTGAAGGATCTGCTGAACGTCGGAGGCCACAGCATAATGCTCTTCGCCCACGATGGACGGGTCCATCAGGCGCGATGTGGAGTCGAGCGGGTCAACAGCCGGGTAGATACCCAGTTCCGAGATCGAACGGTTGAGAACGGTGGTCGCGTCCAGGTGGGCAAAGGTGGTTGCCGGTGCCGGGTCGGTAAGGTCGTCCGCGGGAACATACACAGCCTGGATCGAGGTGATCGAGCCGTTCTTGGTGGAGGTAATGCGTTCCTGCATCGCACCCATGTCGGTGGCCAGCGTCGGCTGGTAGCCCACAGCCGAAGGAATACGGCCGAGCAGAGCCGAAACCTCGGAACCCGCCTGGGTGAAGCGGAAGATGTTGTCCACGAAGAACAGAACGTCGGTGCCCGACTGGTCACGGAACTGTTCCGCCAGGGTCAGACCGGTCAGAGCAACACGGGCACGCGCACCCGGAGGCTCGTTCATCTGGCCGTAAACCAGGGCCACCTGCGATTCTTCCAGGTTATCGGGCTTGATAACGTTGGATTCGATCATCTCGTGGTAGAGGTCGTTGCCTTCACGGGTCCGCTCACCAACACCGGCGAACACGGAGAAGCCCGAGTGCACTTTTGCGATGTTGTTGATCAGTTCCATGATCAGAACGGTTTTGCCAACGCCGGCGCCGCCGAACAGACCAATTTTACCACCCTTGGCGTAGGGGGCCAGCAGGTCAATCACCTTGATGCCGGTTACCAGCACTTCGGATTCGGTGGACTGGTCGCTGAACTCGGGTGCGGGCTGGTGGATCGAACGGGTCTCCGCTGCGTTCACCGGGCCCTGCTCGTCCACGGGCTCACCCACGACGTTCAGGATGCGGCCCAGGGTCGCGTTGCCGACGGGGATCGAGATCGGTGCGCCGGTGTCGGCAACAGCCTGACCGCGAACCAGACCTTCGGTCGCGTCCATCGCGATCGTACGGACGGTGTTTTCACCGAGGTGCTGGGCAACTTCCAGAACCAGGGTCTTACCATTGTTGTCGGTGGTCAGCGCGTTCAAGATCGCCGGCAGGTGGCCGTCGAATTGCACGTCCACAACGGCGCCGATGATCTGGGTCACCTTGCCTTTTGCATTTGCCATGTTTCGTCTCCGGTTTTCTTTTAGAGCGCCTCGGCGCCCGAAATAATTTCAATCAGCTCGTTGGTGATCACGGCCTGACGCGAGCGGTTGAACTCGATGGTCAGCTTGTCGATCATCTCGCCCGCGTTGCGGGTCGCGTTGTCCATCGCGCTCATCCGGGCACCCTGTTCGGAGGCCCCGTTTTCCAGCAGCGCTGCAAAGATCTGCGTTGCGACGCCGCGCGGCAGCAGGTCGGCCAGAATGGCCTCTTCGCTGGGCTCGTAGTCATAAACCGCAGAGCTGGTCGCAGCCGCGTCTTCCGTGGCATCGAACGACGCCGGGATCACCTGCTGGGCTGTCGGCACCTGGGTCACAACGTTCACGAACCGCGCATAAAAGAGCGTCGCAACGTCGAATTCCCCGGCATCAAAGCGGGCCAGAACGTCCTTGGCGATGTCCTGCGCATTGGCATAGCCAACACGTTTGACGTCGCTCAGATCCACGTGGCCGACAAAATATTCGCCAAGGTCGCGCTTCATCGCGTCCCGGCCTTTTTTGCCGACTGTCAGGATCTTGACAGTCTTACCCGCCGCCTTCAGCGCCTGGGCTTCCACCCGGGCCAGCTTGGCGATGTTGGAATTGAAGCCCCCGCAAAGCCCGCGTTCGGCGGTCAGCACGACCAGGAGATGAACCTGATCGCTACCGGTGCCGGCAAGCAGTTTGGGTGCAGAATCGCTGCCACCGACAGATGCGGCGAGCCCGGCCATAACGGCATTGAACCGTTCGGCATAGGGACGTGCATCTTCGGCGGCCTCTTGGGCGCGGCGCAGTTTTGCGGCCGCGACCATCTGCATGGCCTTGGTGATCTTGCGGGTCGATTTGACCGACGCGATCCTGTTTTTAAGGTCTTTAAGGTTAGGCAACGCCTGATCCCCCCTTAAGCGAAGTCAGCTGCGAACGCGTCCAGAGCTGCTTTGATCTTGTCGGCTGCATCACCCTTGATCTTCGGGTCATCGTTGGTGATCCAATCCAGCAGGTCCTGGTGCTTGCTGCGCAGATGCGCCAGCAGGCCAGCCTCGTAACGGCCGACTGCTTTCACGTCGACTTTGTCGAGGTAACCGTTGGTACCTGCAAAGATCACACAAACGATCTCGGCGTTGGTCAGCGGTGCGTACTGCGGCTGTTTCATCAGCTCGGTCAGGCGGGCACCACGGTTCAGCAGCTGCTGGGTCGCGGCGTCCAGATCGGAGCCGAACTGAGCAAAGGCTGCCATTTCGCGGTACTGAGCCAGTTCCAGCTTAACCGGACCAGCAACGGATTTCATTGCATTGGTCTGAGCCGAGGAACCCACACGCGACACCGACAGACCGGTGTTCACAGCAGGACGGATGCCCTGATAGAACAGTTCGGTTTCCAGGAAGATCTGACCGTCGGTGATGGAGATCACGTTGGTCGGAATAAACGCGGACACGTCGCCGCCCTGGGTTTCGATCACGGGCAGCGCGGTCAGCGAGCCGGCACCGAATTCTTCGTTCAGCTTCGCGGAACGCTCCAGCAGGCGGGAGTGCAGGTAGAAAACGTCACCAGGATAGGCTTCACGGCCCGGCGGACGACGCAGCAGCAGCGACATCTGGCGATAGGCCACGGCCTGCTTGGAGAGGTCATCATAAACGATCAGCGCGTGCTTGCCGCTGTCGCGGAAGTATTCGGCCATCGCGGTCGCGGCGTAAGGCGCCAGGAACTGCATCGGAGCCGGTTCGGACGCGGTTGCGGCAACCACGATCGAGTATTCCATCGCACCGGTTTCTTCCAGCTTCTTCACCAGCTGGGCCACGGTCGAGCGCTTCTGGCCGATCGCGACGTAAACACAGTACAGTTTCTTGGATTCATCATCACCAGCGGCGTCGTTGTAGACTTTCTGGTTCAGGATGGCGTCCAGCGCAACGGCGGTTTTACCGGTCTGACGGTCACCAATGATCAGCTCTCGCTGGCCACGGCCAATCGGGATCATCGCGTCAACCGATTTCAGGCCGGTTGCCATCGGCTCGTGAACCGATTTACGCGGGATGATGCCCGGTGCCTTCACGTCGGCAACCTTGCGTTCGGATGCGTTGATCGGACCCTTGCCGTCCAGCGGGTTGCCCAGACCGTCGACTACGCGGCCGAGGAGCTCGGGGCCAGCGGGAACGTCCACGATGGAGTTGGTGCGCTTGACGGTGTCACCTTCTTTGATGTCACGGTCGGAGCCGAAGATAACGATACCGACGTTGTCGGATTCGAGGTTCAGCGCCATGCCCATGATGCCGCCGGGGAATTCTACCATCTCGCCGGCCTGGACATTGTCGAGACCGTAGACGCGGGCAATACCGTCACCAACGGACAGCACGCGGCCAATTTCTGCCACCTCGGCTTCTTGACCAAAATTCTTGATCTGGTCTTTCAGGATCGCAGAAATTTCTGCTGCTTGGATACCCATTTATCCGACCTCTTTCATTGCGTTCTGTAGGGAGTTGAGCTTGGAGCGGATCGAGCTGTCGATCATCTTCGAGCCCACTTTAACGACAAGACCGCCAATGATGCTTTCATCGACGGTTGCATTGATCACGACCTTTTTCCCGGTGCGTTCGGCCAGTGTCTTGGCCAGCTTTTCGCTCTGGGTCTTGGTCAGCGCCTTTGCCGATGTGACATCGGCGGTAATCTCACCACGGGTTTCGGCCAGGCGTGCGCGCAGAGCCTCAAGCAGCGCAGGCACCACAAACAGGCGGCGCTTTTCGGCCATCAGCGACAGCGCATTTGCCAGAACCGGGGCCAGGCCCATTTTCTTGGCAATTGCGGTGATCGCAGCCCCCTGCTCCTGACGCGACACCAGGGGTGACGTGATCAGGTCGCGGAGATCTTCACTATCCGCCAGAGCGGCAGACAGGTCATTGATGCTGGTTTCAAGGCTATCAAGCGCCTTGCTCTCTTCGGCGATCTCAAAGATCGCGGTGGCATAGCGCGCGGCAATGCCTGCGGAGATCGAAGCTGGTTCGGACACGTCCACCCTTCCGATATTGGCCCCGGTTGGCTAACCCTTGCAGGTGGCGTCCGGGGGCGTGAGGTCTCCCCACAATCTGGTGGGGCGTCAAAATCAGCGTGGATGTAGCAGAGCGTTGGCAACCTATCAACTGCCTTGGACAGCGAGGTAAAAAAGGAAGTTTCAAGCGTTTTCAAGTGATTAGGCAATAACACTCGATGAAACGACAGAACATGCGTCAAAAAAACCGACTTTAGGCGTCAATTTTGCGATTCCAAATCAGCAAAAATCACGCCCTGAGGACAAAAAAACCTCCAAACCGTCGAAAACGAGCACTGAAAGCGCGATTTTGAACCATATGCGGGGAATCAAGCACCAGAGCACCCGAAGCCGCCTTCCGCAAGGTCACCCTGCGCCACCTGCCAAAGATTAAGAACCGCCTATTTCATAGCCTCTCATCGCGCCCCATTTTGCGCCACCTGTCCAGCCCGCAGACGTCGCGACGCCGCGTCGTTTGCAGGCGACCTGCCGTCACCCTCTGCATATGCCGCAAACGACATCGACGACCGCTCGGACGCATCCGCCCGCCCCTGAAATCGCCCCCGTCACGCCGGTTCGGGCATCGGATTGGACAACCCTTCCAGCACCCGGATCGGGTTGGGACGGCGCAGGCGGGTCATCTCGCCGCGCTGGACATGCACCTGCTTGCTGACCTCCACCAGAAACGCACCGCCCCCCAGCATCGCCGGAAGACGATCCCCCATCCGCTCAAACAAAGGCCCGGACTTCAGCCAGAAGCGGCGCTGACTGGGCGGCAGATAAAGCGCGGCTGAGTGCCGCTCGACGGTGAACTGATGCAGGCGCAGCTGATTTTCCACCTGGCTCAGCGTATAGGGGCGGCCAAAGCCAAACGGGGTCACATCCGAGCGCGCCCAGAGACCGGCACGGTTGGGCACCACAAAGACGGCGCGCCCCCCAGGTCCCAGCACCCGCCAGCATTCCTCCAGCAGATGCGACGGCCGGTCCGAGGTCTCCAGCCCGTGCAGCAGCACCAGCCGATCCACATGCCCGGTTTCAATCGGCCAGGAGGTCTCTTCGCAGAGCACCGAAACATTGGGCAGCCCGGCCGGCCATTGCATCACCCCCTGCGGCCCGGGCATCAGCGCAATCACCCGCCGCGCCTCTGCCAGATAGGGGCGCAGCAGCGGTGCCGCAAACCCAAACCCCGCGACCGTCAGCCCGGCCGCCTCGGGCCATAATTCCAGCAGCCGACCGCGGATCGACGCCTGCGCCGCCCGCCCCAGGGTGCTGCGATAGTAGAAATTCCTCAGATCCTGAACATCAACATGCATTGCGGGCGTCCGTTGCTTGGGCCAATCTGAGGCCAGTCGCCGTCAGTTTACCCATCGAGAAGCGAATGACCATGCCCCTTGAAATCGTCACCCTGCCCTGCCTGTCCGACAACTATGCCTTTTTGCTACACAATGCGGCCACCGGTCAGACCGCGCTGGTTGATGCGCCGGAAGCGGAGGCTATCAAGTCGGAGCTAGACAGGCGCGGCTGGGGGCTGGATCAGATCCTGCTGACTCACCACCACTGGGATCATATCGACGGAGTCGCCGACCTGCGTGCATCCTATGACTGCCAGATCGTCGGCGCGCGCGCCGATGCCCATCGCCTGCCGGATCTAGATCTGGCGGTGGCCGAGGGAGAGACCTTCAGCTGCCTCGGCGAGGAGGTCCATGTGCTGGATGTCTCCGGCCATACCCTCGGCCATATTGCCTTTCACCTCCCGGCGTCCTCAGCGGTTTTCACAGCCGACAGCCTGATGGCGCTGGGATGTGGCCGCCTGTTTGAAGGGACTGCCGACCAGATGTGGCAGAGCCTGCAGAAACTCGCCGCCCTGCCCCGCGACACCACGGTCTATTCCGGCCATGAATACACCCAGTCCAATGCCTGCTTCGCGCTCACCATCGACCCGGACAACCCGGCTCTGCAACAGCGCTGCGCGGCGATTGATGCGGACCGTGCAGAAGGGCGACCAACAGTCCCGTCACGCCTGCAGGAGGAGCTGGACACCAACCCGTTCCTGCGGGCCCATCTCGACAGCGTCAAGGATGCCCTTGGCATGGGAGGGGCGCCGGCGACCAAGGTCTTTGCTGAAATCCGGGCGCGAAAGGACAAGTTTTAGGCGCCCCGGCTGCCGTTTCACGGCACAGTCACGAGAAATGTGACAAGAAATTGCAAGAAAGAACTTGAAGCCGGGCACGTATCAACCAAACTCTAATACTATCAGGACATGGTTGGACTGTGGAAGGCTAGGCATCCGTCCCACAGCCTCAACGCCAACCCAAGACCAAGAGGAGCACGCCCGTGCCTTCATTCTCGAGCACTTTGGAACAGGCCATTCACGCCGCGCTTGCGCTGGCAAACGAACGGCGTCACGAATTCGCAACCCTGGAGCATCTGCTTCTGGCCCTGCTGGATGAGCCGGACGCGGCCCGCGTCATGCGCGCCTGCAGTGTCGACCTCACCGAATTGCGTGCAACCCTTGTCGAATTTGTCGATGAGGATCTCGCCAATCTGGTCACCGACATCGACGGCTCCGAAGCGGTGCCGACCGCTGCCTTCCAGCGCGTGATCCAGCGCGCCGCCATCCATGTTCAAAGCTCCGGCCGGACCGAGGTGACGGGCGCCAATGTGCTGGTCGCCATCTTCGCCGAGCGCGAGAGCGACGCGGCCTACTTCCTGCAGGATCAGGACATGACCCGCTATGACGCGGTGAATTTCATCGCCCATGGCGTGGCCAAGGATCCGGCCTTTGGTGAGTCCCGGCCCGTCACCGGCTCCCCCGAAGTCGAGGAAGAGCCCCAGCCCACCACCGAGGGCGACAAGAAAGAGAGCGCGCTGGCGAAATACTGCGTCGATCTCAATGAAAAATCGCGCGAGGGCGACATTGACCCGCTGATCGGGCGCAGCCACGAGGTTGAGCGCTGCATCCAGGTTCTGTGCCGCCGCCGCAAGAACAACCCGCTTCTGGTTGGCGATCCCGGCGTTGGCAAGACCGCCATCGCCGAAGGTCTGGCGCGCAAGATTGTCGCCGGTGAAACGCCCGAGGTTCTGTCGGAAACCACCATCTACTCGCTGGATATGGGCGCGCTGCTGGCGGGCACCCGCTACCGCGGCGATTTCGAGGAACGTCTGAAAGCCGTCGTTACCGAGCTGGAAGATCACCCCGATGCAGTTCTGTTCATTGACGAAATCCACACGGTGATCGGCGCAGGCGCCACCTCCGGCGGGGCTATGGACGCGTCCAACCTGCTGAAGCCCGCGCTTCAGGGCGGCAAGCTGCGCACCATGGGGTCCACCACTTACAAGGAATTCCGTCAGCATTTTGAAAAGGACCGCGCCCTGTCACGCCGGTTCCAGAAAATCGACGTGAATGAGCCTTCGGTTGAGGATTCCATTGAAATCCTGAAGGGCCTGAAACCCTATTTCGAGGACCATCACGGCATCCGCTTTACCAGCGATGCGATCAAATCTGCGGTGGAGCTCTCCGCCCGCTACATCAATGATCGCAAACTGCCGGACAAGGCGATTGACGTCATCGACGAGGCCGGTGCCGCACAGCATCTGGTGGTCGAAAGCAAACGCCGCAAGACCATCGGTGTGAAGGAGATCGAAGCGGTTGTCGCCAAGATCGCCCGCATCCCGCCCAAAAACGTCTCCAAGGACGACGCCGAGGTGCTGAAGGATCTGGAGCGCTCGCTGAAACGGGTGGTCTTTGGTCAGGACAACGCGATCGAGGCGCTGTCCAGCGCCATCAAACTGGCCCGTGCCGGTCTGCGCGAACCGGAAAAACCCATCGGCAACTATCTCTTTGCAGGCCCAACCGGCGTCGGCAAGACAGAGGTCGCCAAACAGCTCGCCGATACGCTGGGTGTGGAGCTTCTGCGGTTTGACATGTCCGAATACATGGAGAAACACGCGGTTTCCCGCCTGATCGGCGCGCCTCCGGGCTATGTCGGTTTTGATCAGGGCGGGCTGTTGACCGATGGTGTTGACCAGCATCCCCACTGCGTGCTGCTGCTGGATGAAATCGAGAAGGCGCACCCGGATGTGTTCAACATCCTGTTGCAGGTCATGGATAATGGCCAGCTGACCGATCACAACGGCCGCACCGTGAACTTCCGCAATGTCGTGCTGATCATGACCTCGAATGCCGGCGCATCCGAGCAGGCAAAGGCCGCCATCGGCTTTGGTCGTGACCGCCGCGAAGGCGAGGATACAGCCGCCATCGAACGCACGTTCACCCCGGAGTTCCGCAACCGTCTGGACGCGGTGATCTCCTTTGCACCGCTGCCCAAGGACGTCATCCTGCAGGTGGTCGAGAAATTTGTCCTGCAACTGGAAGCCCAGCTGATGGACCGCAATGTCTCGATCGAACTCACCCGCAAGGCGGCAGAATGGCTGGCTGACAAAGGCTACGACGACCGCATGGGCGCGCGTCCTCTGGGCCGTGTCATTCAGGAGCACATCAAGAAACCGCTGGCGGAAGAGCTGCTGTTTGGCAAACTCTCCAAGGGGGGCCTGGTCAAGGTCGGCATTAAGGATGGCAAACTGGATCTCAGGATCGAAGGCCCGGCCAAGCCTCGCATCTCGGGGGACAGGCCGCCGCTGCTTACGGCCGAGTAACAGCCAATGCGTCTTCTGCCCCTGGCATTTCTCTCCTCGCTCGCCGCGCCCGTCGCGGCGAGCGATCTCGTTCTGGACTGGCCGGTCGATTGCACCCTAGGCGACAGCTGCCAGATCCAGCAATATGTCGACCGCGCCATCGGACCGGCGACACAGGATTTCACCTGCAATACCCTCACCTATGACGGCCACAACGGTACGGATATCGCCCTGCCCTATCTCAGCGACATGGAGGCCGGCGTCACTGTCTTTGCCGCGGCGGATGGCACCGTGGTCGGCAGCCGCGACGGGATGGAGGACCGCTATTCCAGCGGGCCGGACGACCCCGCGATCGAGGGGCGGGAATGTGGAAACGGGGTTCTGCTGCGCCACGGCGGCGGCTGGGAAACTAAGTATTGCCACATGAAACGTGGGTCCATCCAGGTCAGCTCCGGCGACAGGGTCACGGCCGGCACACCGCTTGGGGAAATCGGCCTCTCCGGCAGCACCCAGTTTCCCCATCTGCATCTTTCCGTGAGCAAGGATGGTGTCACCATAGACCCCTTTGGCCCCCGGATGGACCAGGGCTGCGGTGCCGACATCGGCGCGCCGCTCTGGGCCGAGGAGATCACCTATCAGGCCGGCGGCTTTCTGGGCAGCGGCTTTGCCGACCATGTTCCGAAATATGCCACGGTCAAGGCCGGGATCGCCGATCAGTCGCCGCTGGCATCCGGCAGCGGCACAATCGTGTTCTGGGCCTATGCCTTCGGCGCCCGCAGCGGTGACCAGCTGGTGCTGCGTATCGACGGGCCGCAGGGCACCCTGCTGGAGCAGACCGAACCGCTGGAAAAAACCCAAGCGCAGCTGTACCGCGCCGCGGGCAAACGGATCCGTGGATCGGGGCTGCAACCCGGCCGCTACATCGCAACCGCGACACTGCTGCGCGACGGCCAGGTCGTAGATGATCAGCGCCAGGAAATGACGGTGAAATAGGGCTTCACCGACACGGCGGCGCCAAGCCCTCTTGGCCTTGCCGCTCTCAGCGGCTAATCTGCTGCCACGGTCGGCAGACACCGAGGCGTCGCTGCTCCCGCATGGGAGAGCTAAACCTGCCATATCACCGAACGGTTTCCATTGCAGATGGCGCCGCGTCGTCAGGACAGCGACCAACGACCCGCACAGGCGCCGATTGGATGCAATATGACCCGAAAACCGCTTCCCCTACAGGTGGATGACCTGTCCCATTTCTCCCGCGCCTTGTCCCGGCAACTGGGCGAGGCCAGCCCCTCGCATCTGACACTGATGAACATGCTCGCCCGCGCCGCCGGTTTTCAGAACCTGCAACACCAGCGCGCCATACAGGCAGCGGCCCGACGGCTGACGAAAACCACAATGGCGCCGGCGGCTGATCATCGGCTGATCGAGCGCACGCTGGGCCATTTCGATGATCACGGGCGGCTGCTGCGCTGGCCGTCAAAACGCGCCGTGCAGACGCTTGCGCTGTTTGGGCTCTGGTCGGTCTTTCCGGCCGACAGGGCGTTGCAGGAGGCGCAGGTGAATGCGCTGCTGATCGGCGAACATCGCTTCAGGGATCCCGCAACCCTGCGGCGCACCATGATTTCCTGTGGATTGCTGACCCGGCAACGCGATGGCAGCGACTACAGGCGTATCGAACAGGAGCCCACCGCCGAAGCCAAAGCACTGATTTCGCGACTAGCAGCCCGCCGCAAACAGCGCACCCAGGCAGCAGCGCAGATCACGCGCCGGTAGCACCGGCAATGGCACCTCAGCGCTCGGTGAATTTCAGCTCGATCCGGCGGTTCTGCGCCCGTGCGGCCGCAGTCGGGGCTGGATTCACCGGCTGATATTCACCAAATCCATTGGCAGACAGGCGCTCGGGCGGGATGCCCAGCGCCTGCACCATGTAGCGCACCACCGACAGCGCGCGGCCCTGGCTCAGCTCCCAGTTATCGGCAAATTTCGGGTGCACCCCCAACGGGGTGTCATCGGTGTGCCCGTCAACCCGGATGATCCAGTTGATTTCCGGCGGAATGGCCGCTGCCACGGTCTGCAGGATCCCTGCGACCTTGGCGATTTCAGCCCGCCCTTCCAGCGACAGATCGGCGCTTCCGGGGGCAAACAGCACTTCCGAGGCAAAGACAAAACGGTCGCCTTCGATCCGCACCCCTTCCTGATTACCCAGCACATCGCGCAGCCTGCCAAAGAACTCTGAACGATACTGCTCAAGATCCTGCGCCTTGGAGCTGAGCTGCTCTGCCTCAGCCTCCAGTCGCTTGCGCTCACTCTCTTCCAGCAGACGACGTCGGCGTTCCTCGGCGGCGGCCCGGGCCAGGGCAGCGTTCAGATCCTGACCAAGGTTCTGCATCTGCACCGACTGTGCTGCATCACGGGCTTTGTAATCGTCCAGCAGAGCCTGCAAACCGCCAAGCTGTTCGCGCAGGGCGGCGACCTGCTGGTTCAGCAGTGCGGTCTGACGCCGCGCCTCCTCGGATATGGCCTGCTCGGCGTTCAGGCTCTCGCGGGCCTGTGCCAGCAGGGCGGCACGCTGCTCTGCAAGGCTCGCCAGCTCGGCGCTTTCGGCGGCCTGATCCTTGCCGTCGCTCAGGGCCGCCAGCAATCGCTGCTGCAACAGATCCCGATCCGCAGCAGCTGCATTGGCCTGTTCCAATTTGCCCAGCGCCTCCAGCAAGCGCTGTTCCAATTCGGCCTGCGCCGCCGTGGTGGTTTCAAGATCCGATTGCGCGGTGTCACGGCTCTGCCGCAGCCGGTCCAGCTCTTCCTGCAATGCCGCCACCTCGCTGTCGGCGCGTGTCTGTGTGGCATCGAGCTGCGCCAAGACACGGGTCAGCCGCTCGGCCAGAACATCCCGGTCCGCGCTCGCTGCCTGTGCGCTGTCGAGCGCGTCCAGAACCTCGGCCAGCCGCGCATCCAGCTGGTCCTTGGCCGTTTCAGCAGCGGCAAGCAATGTCAGCGTATCCTCGGCGGCCTGCCGCTGCGCCTCAAGCGCGAGGGTCATGGCGGTCAGTTCGGCATCCGCATCTTGCAGCCGGTTGCGCAGCGCCTCGGCGGCAGCCGCTTCCGCAAGGCGCGCTGCCTCGGCAGAGGTGAGCTCCGTTTCCAGCTGCTGCGCCGCTGCCGTGGCATCCGCCGCCGTAGTCTCCAGATCGGCAACAAGTGCCTCCAGCGCCTCGCGTTTGGCCGCAGCCAGCCGGGCCGCCTCCGTCTGGGCGTCGATTTCACTGCGGCTGGCAGCCAGCGCCTGCGAGAGCGCGTCACGCTCGCCTTCCAGTTCAGACTGCGAGGCCTGCAAGGCCGCGCGCTGTGCGGTCAGATCACTGATCGTGGCATTGGCCTCCTCCTGGCGAAGCAACAGCTGCGCAACCTGCGCCTCAAAATCGCTGATCTCTCCGCGCGCCGCCGACAGCTCCGCCTCGGCAGCCTCAAGTGCGCCCTGCGTGGTGCCGAGCGTCGCCGACAAGGCGCCAAGACGGGCCTGCAACTGGCTGTTGGCCCGCTCCTCCAGCCCAAGCGCATCCGCCAGCGCCCCGACTTCCGCGGCCAGTTCATCCAACTGGCTTTCCTGCCCCGAAATCGTTTCGCGCAGGACAAATTGAACCACCATGAAGATGGTCAGAAGAAACATCAGGACCAGCAACAGACCCGTCATCGCATCCACGAACCCGGGCCAGATCGAGGCCTGAAAACGTTGTCCGGTGCGACGTGACAGGGCCATCGCTTAGTCCTCGGAGCCGCGTGCGGTGCGACCCAATCCACGCGGTCGGGCAAAGGCTTTGACCAGGAGGTCGATATCCTTGCGCAGCTCCGCCAGGCTCTCCTGACGGCCGGCGGAGATTTCTTCGAGGATGCGCAGCATCTGGACGTCGATAGAGCGCAGCCGCATCCGGCTTTCGGCATCCAGCCCGACATCGCCATGGGCGCGCATCAGTTCGGTCAGGGCCTCCTGCCCCACTGCGACCCGCTCCAGCGCCCGGGCCGTGCCTTCGGTTTGGTCCTGCCGCCGGTTCATATCTGTAATCGCATCCACCAGCTCGGACAGTTTCTGATCCACCCCGGCGCGGGCTTCGGAGGTTTGCACAAACATCGACTGCAACGCGTCCATCTGCTCGGTCATGCTGTCCAGCACACCTGCAAGTGCCGTGTTTTCACCGCCGCCTGTCTCCTCGCCTGAGGAAAAGCTGACGCGGGTAAAAGACGACAGCCATTCTTCAAGCTCACGGTAGAACCGGTTCTGACCATGGCCTGCGAACAGCTCAAGCAGCCCGACGATCAGCGATCCCGCCAACCCCAGCAAAGACGAGGCAAAGGCAACGCCCATGCCGCCCAGCTGCGCCTCAAGCCCGGTCATCAGCCGGTTGAACACTGCGATCCCTTCCTCGCCTTCCTGCGGGGCGAGGCTGCGGATGGTATCGACCACCGCTGGCACCGTGGTCGCAAGACCATAGAACGTCCCCAGAAGGCCAAGGAAAATCAGTAGGTTAACGATATAGCGTGTAATTTCACGCTCTTCGTCGATCCGGGTCGCAACGGAATCGAGGATAGAGCGGGTCGATGATGAGCCAAGCTGCATCCGCGCGCCCCGCGACCGCAACAGTGACGCCAGCGGTGCCAGCATCGACGGCGGGCGAACATCCTCTCTGGCGACCCCGGCAGCGAAAGCCTCAATCCAGCGCACCGACCCGATCAGTTGCAGCACCTGCCAGAAACAGGCCATCACGCCGAAAACAAACACCAGACCGATAAACCCGTTGAGCCAGGGGTTGGCTTCAAACACCGGCAAAACGCGCGGCAGCGCCACAAAGGCCCCGAACCCTGACAGCCCGAGAGCGATCAGCATCATGATAATCTGGCGTACCGGTTGGGAAAACTGCGGTCTGCTTTCGCGGTCTGGCTGCGCCATAGCTGTGGCTCCTGACACTTTTTTTGGTGCTCTTGCAGAACCGGAGCCTATAGGCAAATCCTCAAAAGAGCCAAGGCTTTATGACGCAAGATCCCGCACACGCGCCGCAAGCCAATCCAAATCAGCGTCGCGAAGCCCGATCTCCGCCAGATGCTCGGCCGTATTGAACAGATATTCGGTATTGGGGCCACGTCCCCCAACCGCTTCGGCAATGATCTGCGCCTGAGTTTCGAGGCTAATGCCGCCGCAATATTGGATATGATCGGGATCAATCACATAGGTCACGGCGGTAACTTCCCCGCCGCTGGCCAGCTGCACCGTCAGATCCTTCTCCACATAGGCCGAGGAAATCAGCTCCCGCGCCCGTAGTTCCAGCAAGGTCTGCTCTTCGTGGCCAGCCTCGACCGCCAGCGCGATTCCGGTACAGGCCGCCCCTTCGATGGCATCCAGCGCCAGCACAAGACCGGGTTTCTCCTCGCTGCCGCGATGATGGATCGACTTCATGCAGAAGGACCGCGCATAGCCCGGCAGGGTCGCAACTTCGCGGCGGGCCACCGGAAAACCCGGATTCCACAACAAAGATCCGTATCCAAATACCCACATGGTCATGACGCTGGCCCTTTTTTGATCGCGGTCTATAAACATCAAATCCCACGTCCAGAAAAGAGGCCGAATGATGATCCGTTGGACAAAAATGCTGCTCATTTCGGTCTCCGTCTGGAGCCTTTACTGGGCGGTTGCCGCCTGGGGCCTGCGTCAGGGGCTGGATGGCTGGTTTGCCGAGCAGCAGCGGCAGGGTTGGCAGGCCGATTATGCCACGCTGCGCACCTCCGGCTATCCACTCTATCACCATCACCGGATCACCACCCCGGCCCTCGCCGATCCGGGCACCGGCACCGCATGGCGTGCCGATTGGCTCGACATCCGCAGCCTTGCACTCTGGCCCGGCACCGTGACGCTTCTGCTGCCGCCAACACCACAACGGTTCTCCTATTTCGACAGCACCGCGATCCTGCACGCCGAGGGGCTGCGGGCCGAGCTGCAACTGGCACCGGGATCCGCGCTGGACCTGGAACAGCTGCACATGATGGCCAGAAACTGGACGGTACAGAGCAATGGCAAACCCGAGCTGAGCGGTCAGGCGGTCCTGTTGGAGATGACGCGGACCGATGCGCAGAACCACTACCAGATCCACGCCGATGCGCAGGGTGTGTCCCCTCACCCGCTGTTGCGCCAGCGGTTAGCGGCGACTGAGGGGCTTCCCGAGCGGCTGGAGACGGTCACGCTCGACATGAATGTGGGGTTCGACACCAGCTGGAACCGCAGCGCGATTGAGCTGCGCCGCCCGCAGCCGCGCCAGATATCGCTGCATCTGGCCGAGGCCCGCTGGGGCCCGATGCACATCAAGGCGACAGGCGAGCTGCGTCTGGATGAGACCGGCCTGCCAGAGGGCGATCTCGCGCTTCAGGTTGAAAACTGGCAGGACATCCTGCAAATGGCCGAAGCCTCAGGCAGCCTGCACCCGACTGCGCGCTCCGGGATTGAGCGGGTTTTGCGGGTCTTTGCCGGGCTTGGCGGCAACCATCGCGACCTTGATCTGCCGCTGACTTTGCGTTCCGGCTATGTCACGCTCGGTCCGCTGCCGATCGGTCCAGCGCCCCGTCTGATCCTGCGCTAGCGGCAATAAGGACCACCGCGATGGCGGGCGACGTCCAGATGGAAATGATCCAGATGGTACCGGTCCGAAAGCGGCCCCAGCACGGTGCCAAACGGGCCACAGGCACCTTTCCACATTTTCCGCAGCCCCTTGCGCGTGGCGCGCGCGGTCCAGCC
The DNA here is from genome assembly GCF_048056915.1 of Phaeobacter sp. JH20_02. Lineage (NCBI taxonomy): Bacteria > Pseudomonadati > Pseudomonadota > Alphaproteobacteria > Rhodobacterales > Roseobacteraceae > Phaeobacter > Phaeobacter sp. JH20_02. Next base: position 830,587 of record NZ_JAYMVP010000028.1, read on the forward strand.
CTTCAGCACCGTGATCACCTTGCCGCTCTCCAGAACGAAGCCCGAGATATCAATCGCCTTGGCCCGACCATGTTCTGAGATCTTTGCGCCCGGCCGGTTGTTCCGGGTGCGGCAGGAATAATGCGCCGCCACCCTCAGGGCCACCACCTTGTCACTCCGGCCAAAGGCCTTGACCACATCCCGCTCCACCCATTTCTTGAGCGCGCGGGCGGTGTCGCAGGTCATCACCGACTGCTGGCTGAGCGTCACCCCGGCAACCGAGCGCACCCGCACCGCGTTCTTTGCGCCGCAGCCGTTCAGACGCCCCGGTACGGCACCCACCTCTGCTCCCTGAATGTCGATATCACCGCAGACCGAGGTCTTGCGGCGTTTGCGTTTGCCGAACAGGATTTTCTCCGCCAGATCGCCGGGCCGCAGATGTGGACGCAGAGAGGCCTCTGGACCGGTCGGCATCATCGGCAGGCGCAGCGCAGCCATGGCGACGGCCTGTTCAGACGGCGGTCGCCCTTGCGGGCGCAGATCCGATGAAACGGTGACCGCAGCAGCGGCGGGCGTCGGCGTCAAAGCGGCGACAGCCGCCGGATCCGGGCGCGCATTGGGCCGCAGCGAGCGGTCAGGCGCATTGGCCGCAGTGGCCCCGGCGCTGACGGCGATCATGACGATCAGCCCGGCTGCCGTCACAACCGCTTGCGCCCCCGACCGCCAGCCGCGCCTCATGACTTGGTCTCGCGGCCGAAGTTCGGCGCCGCCGTGTCCTGCCCGGCCTCGATAATGCCCCGGCGGATGGCCCGGGTGCGGGTGAAATACTGGTGCAGATGCTCCCCATCCCCGGTGCGGATGGCCCGTTGTAGGGCAAACAGCTCCTCGGTGAAACGTCCCAGAATTTCCAGCGTCGCATCCTTGTTGGTCAGGAATACATCCCGCCACATCGTCGGATCGGAGGCGGCAATTCGGGTGAAGTCACGAAATCCCGCAGCCGAGTATTTGATCACCTCGCTGTCGGTCACCCGGCGCAGGTCATCAGCCACGCCAACCATCGTATAGGCAATCAGATGCGGCGCATGCGAGGTCACCGCCAGAACCAGATCATGGTGATCCGCGTCCATCTCATCGACGTTGGAGCCCATCCCCTCCCAGAGCCGGCGCAACCGGTCCACCGGGGCGCGCTCGCAGCCCTCTACCGGCACCAGCAGGCACCAGCGGTTGTCATAAAGCTCGGCAAACCCGGCCTCGGGCCCGGAATGTTCGGTGCCCGCCAATGGGTGGGCCGGCACGAAATGCACCCCGTCGGGGATATGCGGCAACACCGCGTCGATCACATGGCGTTTGACCGACCCCACGTCGGAAACCGTGGCACCGGGTTTCAGCACCGGCGCAATGTCCGCCATCACAGCATCCATCGCCCCCACAGGCACACAGAGCACGACCAGATCAGCGTCCCGCGCCGCCTCCGCAGCCGTCTCGCAGACACGATCACACAGGTTGATCCGGCGCGCGGTGTCGCGGGTCTGTGCGCTGCGGGCATAGCCGGTGATCTCGCCTGCCAGCCCGCCACGGCGAATGGCATGTGCCATGGAGGAGGCGATCAGGCCAAGACCAATCAGCGCGATGCGGTTGTAGATCGGCGCGCTCATGCCGCGCCATCCTTGAACGCCTTCACAGCCGCAGCCAGTTGCTTGCATGCGGTCTCATCACCCACGGTGATCCGCAGCGCTGCGGGCAGCTTGTATCCGCTCACCCGGCGCACGATCAGCCCGCGCGACTGAAGGAAGGCATCGCAGGCGCCCGCTTCTTCCGGGCTGGCAAAGCGCGCCAGAATGAAATTCGCACAGGAGGTGTCTGAGGGCACACCCAACTCTGCCAGCGCCTCGGCCAGCCAGCCGCGCCACCTGGCGTTTTCCTGACGGCAATGTTCGGTATACTCCGTATCCCGCACCGCTGCCTCCGCCCCAGCAAGAGCGGTGGACGACAGATTGAACGGACCGCGCACCCGGTTCAGCACGTCAATGATGACTTTCGGCGCATAGCCCCAACCGACCCGAGCGCCACCCAGCCCGTAGATCTTGGAGAAGGTGCGCGTCATCACCACATTGTCGCGGCTGGCCACCAGCTCAGCCCCAGCGTCATAATCTTCGACATATTCCGCATAGGCGCCATCCAGCACCAGCAGTGCCCCCCGTGGCAGACCATCGGCGAGCCGGGCCAGATCAGCGGTGCCGATCATCGTGCCGGTGGGATTGTTGGGATTGGCGATGAACACCAGCCGCGTGCGCTCGCTGCATCCGGCCAGCAGCGCATCGACATCGGTGACGCGTTCGCGTTCCGCCACCTCGACCGGGGTCGCCCCGGCCGCCAGGGCGCTGATGCGATACATGGCAAAGCCATGCTCGGTGAACAGAACCTCATCCCCCGGCCCCGCATAGGCCTGACAGAGAAAGGTGATAATCTCGTCACTGCCCGCCCCGCAGATGATCTGCTCCGCCGGCAGGCCGTAGACCTCGCCAATCGCCTGACGCAGGGCGCTGTGATCGGAACTCGGATACCGGTGCATCTGAGAGACCGCCGCCTGCATTGCCTCAATGGCTTTCGGGCTTGGCCCCAATGGGTTTTCATTGGAGGAGAGCTTGGTCACATTGCTCACCCCTTTCACATGGGCAGCCCCGCCCTCATAAAGGGCGATGTCCAATATGCCAGGCTGCGGCGCGATGTGGGTCATGGTAGATGCTCCTTGATGCCGCCTCGTAATAACCGCCTTGGCAGCAATGGGAAAGCGGCAAGACGCCTCTTGCCGGATTGCAATGTCCCGGTCTTGTCCGTTGGCTGCACTGAGTGATTGAACTCCGCCATGCCCGCCGCCATGATGGTGCCATGACCCATAAGCTGGATAACATCGACCTGGCCCTGCTGCGCGCCCTGCAGCGTGACGCCAGCCTCTCGCAGCGCGATCTGGCAGAGCAGGTCGGCCTGTCGCAGAACGCCTGCTGGCGACGCCTGAAAACCCTGAGCGAAAGCGGCCTGATGCAGGGCACCACCGCCCGTCTGGACCGCAAGCAGCTGGGGCTGGATCTGGTGGTCTTTGTGATGCTGCGCACACGTCACCATTCGGCGGAATGGTTGCAGACCTTTCGCCGCCATGTACTGACCATCCCCGAGGTGGTCGATTTCCACCGCATCGGCGGCGATTACGATTACCAGCTGAAGGTCGTGACCGAGGATATGGCCAGTTACGACAAGGTCTACCAGCGCCTGATCGAAGGTGTCGAGCTGGACAGCGTCACGTCGTATTTCGCCATGGAAGCCATCGCCGAAGGACGCCCGCTGCCGCTATAGCCGCAGGCGCCCGCAACCGGTCACCGCCAATCCGCAGTCCTGTCAGCGGCCAAAAGCCTTGTTCGGCATCCAGGTGACACGGCTGCCCTGCGGCCCCATGCGCATATGCAGGCAGGAGGTATTCAGCCGCTGAAAATACAGCACATGGATCGGATACCAGCCGGCCTGCGGCACCTCCACCTGCTGGGCAAAGGTCTCCTGACAGGTCTGCCGACCATCAAATTTGCCGACCACCTTGCCGCCGATCGTCGCCCGGATGCCATCATTGGTGAGGAAATCAATCGTATAGATGCCCGGCGCATCAAAACGCACATAGCCACGGATGTCAGCCGCGACATGCTCCGAGCGTTTGGAGGTGAGGGCATTCTGCCCGATACTGGTGTCGCGATAATCAAGCCCCTTGAGCGGCGGTCCGACCTCGGCTCCGGCCTCCAGCGCCTTGGCAGCGGCGCGCAGCGTCTTGACGTCGTCGGGATAGGCATAGCGCACCGACAGACCCGGCTTCAGCCCCGTCGGTTGCGGGTTTGCCGGGGTCAGGCGCAGGGGCGCCGCCCATGAGAGTGTTGCTGTGAGTGTTGCGGTGACAGCTGCCATCGCAGCCATCCCCAGAATACGGGTCATTTTCATCGTCTACCTTCCTGTTCATCACCTCTGAGCGGGCGTCTGCAAAAAGGATAGGTCCGCAAAGGGGCAGCTGGCAATCGCAAATGGCGGCAGCGGCGGGTGGCACCTGTCACCCCAGGCGATCACCAGTGACACTCCGCTGCGGTGGCAAATGAAAAAGGGGCCGCCAGATGGCAGCCCCTTTCTGTCGTGTCCGGTTCGGACAGGACTTAGTTCTTGGCGTAGAATTCGACGACCAGGTTCGGTTCCATCACAACCGGGTACGGCACGTCGGACAGGCCCGGTGCGCGCACGAAAGTGGCGGTCATCTTGGAGTGGTCGGCTTCGACGTAGTCAGGAACGTCACGCTCTGCCAGCTGAACAGCTTCCAGCAGTGCGGTCATTTGCTTGGACTTCTCGCGAACCTCGATCACATCGCCTTCCTTCACGCGGTAGGAGGGGATGTTCACGCGCTTGCCGTTGACCAGAACGTGACCGTGGTTCACGAACTGACGGGCCGCAAAAACGGTTGCAACGAATTTGGCACGGTACACAACCGCGTCCAGGCGGCGCTCCAGCAGACCAATGAGGTTTTCACCGGTGTCGCCTTTAACACGCTCAGCTTCGGCGTAGATGCGACGGAACTGCTTCTCGGTCAGGTCGCCGTAGTAGCCCTTGAGCTTCTGCTTGGCGCGCAGCTGGATACCGAAATCGGACAGTTTGCCCTTGCGGCGCTGGCCGTGCTGGCCGGGGCCGTATTCACGACGGTTCACCGGGGACTTCGGACGGCCCCAGATGTTTTCGCCCATACGGCGGTCAATTTTGTACTTGGCAGACGTGCGTTTGGTCACGGCTGATCTCCTTCAGTTTTGGTCGCACCCCAAAGGGCTGCATCGAAGGGCGTTGTCCTCTTGCTCCGTGTCGCGAAGGACCGGATGATCCTTGCGCTCTTCGGGCATGACAGGCATTCCCTTGCGGGAGCCGCCAACACCAATGAAGCCGCGTGTATAGACGAGGGCGAGAGAGAGTCAACCAGCTTTTCCGCCCCTATCACGCCTTGCCAAAGGCAGAGGGAAAAACGGCTCCGCCAGCGGCGCAGTCGCACGGTCTCAGCGCGCGGCCGACAAGCGGTCAGGCTGCTGCATGTCGCAGGATTGCCGCCTCCGGCTGGCTGAGATTGCGGCGCGCGAATTCGCCATAGCGCATCGCATCGACTTCCAGATCCGGCAGCTGCTGCAACAGCCGGGCGCGATCCTCATCGCGCAGCGCGCTCAGCGCCGCCTGGGCGGGGTGAAAGCTCTCCGTCTCGACCCCATTGGCCCACAGCACCTGATGCTCCGCCAACAAGACATGAATATAGGTGACCTCGCGCAGCTGCGTATCGACCGTAATCTCGCGACCATTGATCAGATCGCGCGCCGCAACCAGCACCTCGGGCGTGTTGAACAGGCTTTGCACATGCGGCCCCCGCAGCAGCATGCGATGGCTCGGCGAGACCAGCAGATCCGCATCGGGCCGCTCGATGCCAAGCGCCCCTCCCCTGATCCGCACCGGGCGCAGCTCGGGCGCGACGAACAGACGTGCGCCGGTCATCCGCCGCGCGCCAATCCACTGGATCTGCTGGGCGCCGCTGTCGCGGGTCTGGATCCAGTCGCCTTCCCGCAGCTGTTCAACCGGTACCGCCCCTGCAGGGGTGCGCAGCATGGTTCCGGGGGTAAAACAGATCACGCCGGTATGCGACCGCACATCGCGTCGGTCGCCTGTGTCCAGCCGCACATCGACGACCCACAGATCCCTGTCGTTCGGAGGTTGAGAATCGACAAACATCAACAGCGGCCGCTGCACGGGCCCGACATCAATCAGCGTCACCGTGTAATTGCGCCGCCCGTCGGTCACCACGAAATAACGATCCCGCAGCACCGTCTCCGGGCGGTCCTCCTCCGGCCGGGCAGCCGGGCGGTCCCGCCCCTGCGGTCCGGGTTCGATCGCGAGCCCGACCAACCGGCGCACGGACCGCGCCGCATTGCGCCGCAGATCCCGCTCCGCATCGCCAGGTTCCAGCTCCAGGAGATTGCCAGGCCCGTCGACCCGCAGCGGCGCCCCGCGCCAGCGCCAGCTTGCCCCGGCGGCCAATGCCGACACCGGCGCCCCCGGCAGACCATCCACTTCGGTCTGCCCCCACGAAATGACGTAGGTGCCTCGAAAGCCTGTTTGCATATGCTCGACTGCCTGTCTCTGGCGGTATTGTTGTTAAACCAACGTTAACAGAAACCGCCCGCCCACAAAAGCCACATCACCAGAACGGTTCACAGGCCCTCATCCTTTATGGTCAAAGAAATGCAGCCGACGATTTCAAGACAGCTCATACGAGGAAGGACGAAAGGGATGGTGGTTGTCGGCTGGCAGGACTGGGAGCGACAAGGGCTGGAGCATTGCGTCTGCCGTGAGACCCCGCAAGCGTTCTCAACAGACTGGCCTTGGCGAGCGCTTCGCCCAAAAAATCGTTTTCCAGCGTCAACTGGCCTATCTTCGCGTGCAACGATTTGACATCGATCTCGGTCTCCTTCGACGCCTTCGGCTTGTCGTTAAAAACGTCTGTCACGCGGCCTAGGAGCTGGTCTTTCCATTGCTCGACCTGGTTCGGATGAACGTCAAACTGCGTCGCCAATTCGCTCATCGTTTTGTCGCCCTTCAAAGCTGACAATGCGACTTTCGCCTTGAATGCAGGGCTGTGGTTCCGTCTGGGTCGTCTGGCCATCGTCGCTCCTTCGTCCCGGCACGCTGCCGGATCAGGAGCGGGAAATCCACCTAACTCAACTGTCCATATTTCTCGGGCCAAATCTGTGTTTCCACACATCCAGTGCTACGAACGCCAGAAGCGCCCCTTGGGGCGCCATGTTGT